>JAWKSI010000001.1:0-126279 GCA_041389225.1 Candidatus Doudnaibacteriota bacterium
AGAAATTGTGTTTTATTCAAACAGGGTTACCAAAATTCAATTTCTTGCCAAGAAAATATGCGTTCCAAATCAAAAAAAACCGGGACAACAAGTATACTCTTACTGTAACTTGTAAGGGTCGAGACTTCCAAGATGACGACCCTTCACCAGGTGGAAATAAGCCTGATAAAGATGGTGGTCGAAAGATAGAACAACAACCAATTCTCACCATGGCGCGAGCAGCCGGCGCCTAGCCCGCACACCTCAGGAAAATCAAAAAACCCCGCATCAACAGCGGGGTCTTTTTTATTTATCTTTTGCTATTCGCTCAAACGCTCGCAGAACTTCCAGTGGAACTGCAAAAACAACAGTATTAGATTGATCAGAGCTTAAATCATTGAGAGTATTAAGAGTACGAAGATGAAGCGCTCCTGCTGAGGCCGCCAAAGTATTTGCCGCCTTCGCCAAATTATCCGCTGCTTCTACTTCCCCTTCGGCTTTGATCACAACAGCCCGACGTTCACGTTCTGCTTCTGCTTGTTTACCGATAACTCGCTTAAGATCAGCAGGTAACAAAACATCTTTTAGCTCAACCGAATTAACTTGCACACCCCAAGCGTCTGTCGCTTGATCAACGATCAATCTAATCTTCTCAGCAGTTTCATTTCGGTTTGCTAATAATTCATCCAAACTTACTTCACCAACCACGTTTCGCATGGTAGTTTGTGCCAGTTGAGACACAGCATAATAAAAGTTCTCTACTTCGATCACTGCCTTTTCGGCGTTACTCACCTTGTAATATATTACTGCATTAACACTAACCGAAATATTATCTTGGGTAATGGCTTCTTGGTTTGGTACATCTACAGCTTTAATACGCATATCAACGCGACGATAACTCTGAAAAATTGGCCAGACCAATCTCCAACCCGGTTCCATAATCCCAGAAAATTTTCCGATGGTAAACTTAACTCCACGTTCATACTGATTGATCTGTCTAATCGCAGATAAAACAATCAGGCCAATAAACCCTATCAACAAAATTACCACTATAAACCCTGAAAATAACATAAACCTAAAATTTAATAATCAGACAAAAATTATTCTTGGTCAGAAGCCTGTTCGCCTTTTGGAAGTTGCTCGCAAGCTTCTGTATCATTATCACCATCTAACCGATTAGTATCCTGGCTTGGGCCACCAGCTTTGATAAAGAAGTTTTGTGCTTGTGGTTGTGATTCAAAATCATCACAATTATATTCGTCAGTTGCTTTGCCTAGAGCTGGGTCATCTACGATATTCCCATCTTTATCACGCAAAACCTTTGATTCTTTGACCGAAGAACCCGAAAGCAACTTACCCAAATCCCAATCATTATTAGTAAGTTCCAAACCAAAAGCACCCAACAAAATCAAAATTACAATTCCTACAATACCTTTGGCGCCCTTTCTTGTTTTACTACCACTAAAATCAGTAGTGCGGTCTTTTATTTGACCACCGATGTCTTTGGCTTTTTCTGCGACATCTTTGAGATCTTTGATATCTACCATAAGTTTAAATATAATAATAAATAACTATTGCGATCACTAATAACACTCCAATTACTAATAATCTAATATTTTTGCTTTTTCTTAAATCGTTCATTTTTGTTTATCTTAATTATTTCCATCTTAGCAAATTTTTTATAAGTATGCTATAAAACAATTAGTTTTACCAAAATCACTAGGAGGTCAATATGAAAAAAGTTATTTATCAATGTGTGGTTGTAGTATTCTTCTTGACCGCCGCTATCTCCCTCACCGCTCTAGCGCAAAGCCCTACTGCAGTCACAACCACTAACTGCACAATTAAAATCAGCGAAGAGTCGCACAATTCCAAAATTACATTTCTTTGTCCTATCAATTTGAATGACGAAGAAATGGAAAAACTTCTCAACGGAATTGACCAGATCTCTGGGAGGCCTCAAGATTTACTGGCGCAAAACCAGCAAGTCAAAGCCAACCCGTCTGGGGCTGCAACTTCTCCCTTCAACTTCAAAGCAGTTGAAGTTTACACAGATGGAGAATTTACCATCAGCGCAAGAAAACAAGATATTGAAGTACTTAGCTCCAAAGAGCTAGTCAAAATTCTAAGTCTTGTCGCTGACTACTTGTACAGTTTTGCTAAAGAAGCAAAAGTTGCGATTGTGATCACGCAGATCACTCACGACCTTTTAACAGCTCATCAAAACGCCGTTTTTCCAAAAACAGGCGTTTTAATTTTATAAAATCCCCATATTTATGTGGTTTTTTATTGATAAAATGGTTGACATAAATATATAAATATAGTATAATAATGAGCATTCAATTTCGGTTGAATGACATTCCGCTAGTCTAATTTGAAGTCATCAGTACCAAAAATTAGCTAGTCAAAACCTACCGGAGGAAATCCTAATGATAGAAAAAGACTTTTTTTCTACTCGTCAATTTATGTGGTGGATGCTCGGCTGCACAGTGATCATCCTGATCGCTAACGCAGTTACAAGCGCGCAAAACTCTAGCTCGACCCTCGAGTATAGAGTCAAGCAAGAAACCACCAGTTCGACACAGTCGTACAAAACAACTCTTGATTTCTCGGTTAAGTTCAATACGAACCAAATCGACGAAATCAGAGACGCAATGTACGACACTGATCAACAACTGTGGAAGCAATGTCGCGATCCGTTCGTCGACATGACCACGCTTGTCATTCTGCCGAGCGGGAGAATTAAATATCTCTCTCGGTACAATAATGGCAATTTTAGCAACTATGATTACATCATCGTTGCCGAAGTTGTAAGATCAGTCCTCGGCTCTGTCGAGGTGGACCGCGTCGGACCAATTCTTCGGGACAGCCTGTCCCGACCCAGACTGGCGCCTCAGCCGGTCTGTTAATCCCCAAAGCGGAGTTTTTGAAAACTTTCAAAAACTCCGCTTTATTGTTTTCGATTTATCTTTCTTTGTAAAAAAACACATCGTCATCCTGCCTGTACCCGAAGGGTGAACCGCCTTTCCATCACCACGTCATCCTGAGCCGCCGAAGGCGGTGAAGGATCTCAAGGTTTATTATTAGAGATCCTTCGACTCCGGCTTCGCCTCCGCTCAGGATGACGTTGTGTTGAGATTCTTCGCCTCCGCTCACCCATTCGGGTACAGGCAGGATGGCACAAATAGAAGTGATCAGGATGACAAAACAAAAAACCAAAGTTCTATTTCCTGAGACCGACCTCAGGGCAGTGCGGAGGTCGAGGGAAATGGGACTTTGGTTTGAAAAAGAGATCCTTCGACTTCGCTCAGGATGACGTTGTGTTGAGATCCTTCGTCGCAAGCTCCTCAGGATGACACAAATAGAAGTATTGAGGATGACAAAGAAGAAAAGGTTTGGTTTGAGAAAGAGATCCTTCGATCGCTTCGCTCCTCAGGATGACACAAATAGAAGTATTGAGGATGACAAAGAAGAAAAGGTTTGGTTTGAAGGTTTGGTTTGAAAGAGTCTTCCGACCCCAGATCTATACTACTCCACTTCCCCACCTACACTCTGCCAATCAACTAGTCCACCCAAATTCCTAACATCCAAAAACCCTTCGGCCAATAATTTGTTTTTAACTCTTCCCGCTCTACCACCGCTTTGACAGTAAACATAAATCGTTGCTTCTTTAGGCAAATCAGGTAACTGATTTTGATCCAAAATTTTTCCGCTATCAAAGTGCATAGCGGGTTTTGCATGAGACAGCTGCCACTCTTCATCTCTTCTCACATCAAGAAGATGAGCGGTACCAGCATTAACTTGACTCACGGCTTGTTCTAATTCTTGTGTATTCATATTTTTATAAATTAATTATTTATCTTGGCCAAAGTAATGACGTTTTATATTTATCTGGTTCAAATGGTTTTAATCTTATAATTTGAGTAGAGACCAGTCCAGACTTATCTAAATCGTTTCTCAAAGTTTGAGTATAAGCTTCTTGATCGTAACCCAAAGCAATAATGTCTGGTTGTTCAATTTTGATATGCTCCATATAATCTTCCAAACTTCCCAAAATTGCTCGATCAATCAACTCAACAGATTGCATTCGGTTTAATCTTTGCTGTTCGTTATTTCTCGGAAGACGGCCTTTAATTTTCTCAACATTAACATCTCGTGCAATCGAAACTATTATTTCTAAATCGGTTGCCAGGCCCCTAGCCTGCTCAAATAAATTTAAATGACCTGGATGGAGAATATCAAAGGTGCCAAATAGCATCACCTTAACTTTCTGTTGCTTGTCCACGGCGTAATATTTTTTTAATAAAATCCCAGTCTTCTTGATCCATAAATTTTAATCCGACTAACAAAATTAAATAAACCAGCCCACCAGACAACCGGAACCACCAAAAACTTATCTCTCAAAAACCACACAACAACACCCATCATGTTACTAGCAATCATCGGTTGCCATAAATTAGCAAAACCTAAATCTCGTGATCTTAGTTTTTACAAAATAAAATAAAAATTCTTGCAAAGCTTCTGACAATAGTCATAACAGCTGCCACATAATTCCAATCCGAGGTAACAAACCAAGTTTCCAATAATATTAATCACAACATTAAATCCTGTAATTAAAGTAGCAAACTTGGTTAACTGAGAAATCACAATCGAATTAACTACAATATACACAAATAAAATCGCTGGTGCCCAAACCAGCACTGACAATACAGGAGCTGCTGCTGCATATTCTTCCCCGGCCACCAATCTTATCAACTGACCCGAAAGCAGCATTCCACCAGTTGCCATTGGTAAAGCCAAAGCCAACATAAACTTCATATAACGTTCCAGTAGTTTTTTAACTTCACCAAGTTTATTCTCCGCCATCAAAGACGAAAATAGTGGGTACAAAGAATGCGAAACGACAGCTGGGAAAAAAGCCAACAAATCATAAATCTTATAAGCTGCGCCATAAAAACCAACTTGACTGTAACCCAAAATGCTTTTTATCAAGACAACATCAATACGATTATAAACTGTGCTAAACCCAACTAATACAGCAAAAGGTAAAGCTGCGATAAACATTTTTTTGACTAATTTGAAATTAAGTCTAGTGATACCTCGTAGAATTTGCGGTCGGCCGATATACTGCCTCACAAAATAAGAATAAACCGCAATTGCTAGGCTGGCGTAAATTCCTTGTTGAATTAATAACACAACAAAAGATTGGTGCGTTAATATCACGATAAAAATAATTACAACATTTACGACCGAAGCAATAAAGTTGAGCAGTGCAGCTTTTTTAAGATCATAATAGGCGCTAATGACAGCCAAAAATGGATAAGTCAAACCATGCAAGCAAACTCCAAATCCACCAATCAAAATTGCATAAAAAACTGAAGCTTCGTACTGATTAAACCAAGCCACGGCAATCATTGCCAAATAGATCATAGAGGCCAACAAAATTTCAACAGCCAAAAAGTTTTGAAAATATGCTTTGACTTGGCTACGGTCTTCGGACATTTTCTTAATAATGTATTGTTGGAGCCCGAAGTCAATCACAATTCCAAACAAGGTAATGTAAGACAAAACAAACTGAAACTTTCCGTAATCTTCCGGCCCCAAATATCTAAACAACTGGGTATAAGCCAAAAACAAAAGGATCAAAGACCCGACCCTAGATATGGAAAGCCAAAATATATTTTTTGATGGAGTAGCCATTAGCTATATTTTATCAGAAAACCCAAAGAAAAACACTTTGTGCGGGCACACAGCTATTCTGAACCACTTCAAAAAAATAACGTCATTCTGAGATGCAGAAGGAGAAGGAGAATCTCAACTACCGCGTCATCCTGCCTGTACCCAAAGTTGAAACGCCTTTCCATCACCATGTCATCCTGAGACGCCGAAGGCGGTGAAGTATCTCAACCACCACGTCATTCTGAACGAAGTGAAGAATCTCAAAGACAGAACTCGAGATCCTTCGACTTCGGCTTCGCCTCCGCTCAGGATGACCAAGGAGAAAAAAGAGCTCAGAATGAAACAACGAAACAAAAAACCAAAGCTTTTCTTCTCGAGAACGACTTCGCTCAGGATGACAAAGAAGAAAAGGTTTAGTTTTAAAATACACGGGAAGCAGAAAACCAAAGTTCTATTTCCTGAGACCGACCTCAGGGCAGTGCGGAGGTCGAGGGAAATAGAACTTTGGTTTCAGAAAGAGATCCTTCGACTTCGCTCAGGATGACTAAGAACAAATACTTCGCTCACCCATTCGGGCACAGGCAGGATGACAGAGAAGAACAGGTTTGGTTTGAGAAGAGATCCTTCGGTCGCTTCGCTCCTCAGGATGACGAAAAAATGCGAAACTTAGGATGACAAAACAAAAACGCGAAAGGCTAGCTCTTGCCTTTCGCGTTTTTAATATTAATCTAAGTATTTATCTAATTCCGTTTGAGGGATCGTAACGACACCAGCAGGGCTCAAGTTGCGCTTCTTAAAATCAGCTTCGGTCATTGCTTTTAACTTACCTTTCTCGACAATATAAACTGTAGCGCTTGCACCTTTGAGCAAGGTATTATCGCGAGGCAACAAAGGATCACCTTCCTTCCACTCATTATGTTCTGATTTTGGAATACCGTAAGCATTACTTGCCCCGTATTGCAAAGCTACAATACCAGACATAAATCGACTCTCTCCATCTTGATACTGGTAAACTTCTCCAGTTTCATTAACTTTGTAAACCGCACCATCTTTTGGTTCCGCAATTTTACCCTTTGGTAATGCAGCCATTTCATCATCTGTCAAAGTATGAACGTCATTAAAAGTAAACCCATATGTACTAAAGACTGGAAGTGTAATCGGCCGCTTCTCTCGCCCAACAATCAGATACACCGTTGGGTCACTTGGGCTGCGCATCAAAGTTCCTTCGGCGGGAGGCAAAAAGCCACCTTTTTTGTATTTAGCCAGAACAGCGTCATCTATATAAACAATTTTATCTTGCAAGCCTCGTTGCTGGAAAACAAGCCATGAAACTAAGCGCAAAATACCATCTTCGACCACATAAACAGCTGGGCCTTCTTTCCCTCGCAAAACAGTCCCTTCTTTAAGATTAGAATCCTTAGAAGAAGATTTACTATCTTTTGAATCATTTGAATTAGAAGTACTACCACCAAACCAATCATTAAAAAATCGCCAGAAGTTATAGTTACCATTGAAAACATGAGGAGTATATCGATAAAGCGCCGCAGTAGCTTCATTTTTGAGAGTAATCGATTGAGAAGCTTGCACCCCAACATATCCACCTAAAGTGTTGTTGAGAATAATAGTGTCCCCAACTTTGGAAACAGAACCATTATAAAATGGACCGCGTCCACCGCTAGTTTTAAAAGATTTCATCAAAGAGCCTGCGGCACCCAAATATCGATTTCCTTCCCCATCAACATTACCCCAAAGCTGGAAATAAAAACCTTTGTACAATGCTCCACACGGTGCTGTATCTGGACAACCAAAACCCATGGCAAAATCCAGAGCTCGCTGAATTCTATCTGCCGAACTGCTCTGATGACCAACTATCAAACTTTGTTCTTTGTTTAAAGTGACTAACAAAACTTGAGGATTTATACCACTAACTTGCGAAACGTCCCAAATAATTTGAGCCGCAGTCCGTTTTTTTGAATTACCAGCAGTTGGATCTTCTAATTGATCTTTAAGCGCTGCTTGACCAACAGGTTCTCGTAACATCGCCAAAAAGTCGCTACTAGTATTAGCTAAAATGCTATTTTGAGATTCCAAAAAATCTTGGATTTCATCTGCGTCATCAAAAGTATCAGAATTAGAAAAATCCTTGTTGCTAATAAGTTGATTTGGATCAAATTTAGACGAAATCGCCTGCTGGGCATTAACAGATTGCGGGATAATCAATGCCGCTAATAAGATTAAAGTAAAAGTTGATTTAAATTTCATAGTTTTTTGTGTCTTTTTATTCTAGCAAATATTTAAGACGAATGGGTATTTTAATTATTACAAGCCATCAGGTTTTTTATTTTTTCTGGCTTTTCTAAAGTTAATTTGATCATTCTAAATTATAAGATAAAACTTTCACCAATAGTCAGTCCAGACAAATCATTGGAACCTACAAAAATAACAGGAAAGATATTTAAACCGCGCCCAGTATAAAAATTATAATTAATTGGGTGCAATACCCCGCCTACCACCCAATATACAGTTGGGTTGTCAAAAGTCCTAATCAATGTCCCGTCAGGTGGTGTTAAGAAACTTCCTTCAACCCAAGAATATACTTCGGTTTCTGGCAAAACTTTAATATTATTAAAGCTAAATCCTCGAAGATTAAAAACCTGATAGCTAATCGGAAGTCGCAACCCTTTATCAATCAAATATACTTCTGGGCTGCTTGGGACTTTAACCAATGTTCCGTCTAACGGTGGAGCAAAAGACCCTTCGGGAATATTTGCAACATCAGATAGATTAACAGGAATAGATTTAACTGCAGCATATCTCTGGCTAAACACAAAAGTTGAAATGAGCAATCTCTTGCCACCATTAATCAAATACAAACTTCCATTTGGTAATTTGATAATGTCGCCATCTTTGAGCGTAATAAATTCCTCTTGCAAACTTTGGTTGGCATTTATTCTCCCGCCACCCAAGAAGCCTTCGCACGAACCACCACCACACTGACTTAAATTAAGTTTATCAATCGGGTCACTAGTACTAATAATCCTATCTCTAATTTGTGTATTAGTAGAACTTGGGAACAAAGATTTGATCAAAGCAGCTTCGGCCGAAACAAAAGGCGTTGCCAAAGAAGTGCCTGATGCATATGCATAGGAATTTGGTGATTTGGTCCCTGTTGCAGGATCATGATTAATAGTAGAAAGAATGCGTTTACCTGGTGCACTTACATCGACACAAGATTTTCCATAATTTGCAAAGTTTGGTTTAAGATCATTATGATCAGTTGCGGTAACGCCAATCACCATATTTTGTCCGTTATCATTGCAGATTGGAAAAACTGGATCCTTATCAAGATTTCCACCAGTTATCGCTACATCATTTCCAGCGGCCGAAACCAAAAGCACTCCATGCTCAAAAGCATAACTAATCGCGTTGGACAAAGTACTGTCATGAGCGAATCCTAAGCCACCCAAAGACATATTGATAATGTCAGCGCCATTGTCAGTAGCCCAAATTATAGCTTTGGCAATATTTTTTGAACTCCCAGCGCCGCGCGCATTAAGAGCTTTAAGTGGCATAATACTAACCCCGAAGGCCGCCCCGGCTACACCTTGGCTATTATTAGAATTTGCCGCAATAACACCAGTCACCAAAGTGCCATGGCCATTATCATCTGAATCTTCTCTTCGAGTTATACTTTTGTCATTTACAAAGTCATAACCTTTCATAAACCTCACCCGCCTCAAATCCTCATGAGTTGCATCAACACCTGTATCAATCACCGCCACGACAACTTCGCGACTTCCTGTTACACTGTCCCAAGCTTTAATAAAATCAGCTTTGGCCAAACCCCACTGCTTATCAATATTTAACTCATTAGTGGTAAAGCCAGGATCATTAACAGTAAACTCAACTTTATAATCTTGGACTGGTTCGAGATATTCTACTTTGCCAGCCAATTGTGCTTGCAGTTCTGAAAGTTCTCTTGAACTAAAAAAGCTATAAACCTGACCAAACTCATCAGAATTTTGATTTACAAATGGTTTTAGCTTAAACTCGTCCAAAATTAATTGAGCTTGACTCGTCTGTTTTAACTGTACAAGATATTCATGATTTGGTTTTTGAGCAAAAGCTTTATCAGTAGGATAGAAAACAAACAAAACAACCAGAGCAAGAATATTAATTGCACCAATTATTCTCATCCAAATTTTGCGATAACCAAAAAACGTAACCATAAACAAAAGATTATTTTAACGCTAAGAAGAGCGCTTCTTGTAGCGACCTGCTAGCGAATATAATTTGATTTTAAACAAATCAAGCAACGATTCAACATAAGCTTTAAGAGGTACGTGACCACCACCGTGTTCGGTCCAAGATACTCCGACTTCTTTGATTTTAAAACCATGAGTTCGGGCAATTGTAAGAACTTCCATATCAAACCCCCATCTAATAACTGTCACCAAAGGAAAGATACTTTGAGCCGCTTCTCTAGTAAAAGCTTTAAATCCAAGCTGGGTATCTTTGATTCCAGGAACAGCCAAAAATTGAATCAACAAATTACTCATTCTAGACAAAACAATTCGATATAAAGGTTGATGAACTTTAACCAAATCTGGTTGAGTATAACGAGACCCAATCACTACATCAAAACCTTGTTCGAAGAACGGCAAAAACTTTTCAATTTCCGAAATTGGTGTTGCGTTATCAGCGTCCATAAACATTACAATGTCGCCAGTAGCTTCTTTAAGTAACCCGCGTTTTACAGCTGCACCTTTTCCTGGAGTAGATTCGATTACGATAGTTGACTTCTCAACTGTGGTAGATTCTAGTTTTTCGACAATTTGATGAGTATCATCTTTAGAATTGTTATCAATTACGATAATTTCGTAATCATAAGGCTGTTTTTCTAGATATTTATCAACGTCTTCTAGAGTTGGAATAATTCTCTTGCCTTCATTATATGCAGGAATTATCACAGACAGTTTTTTCATATTTTTTTATTAATTTTTATAATTTTTGGGTAAAAACTTGATATTTTTATTATACCAAAGTTTTTTTGTATTTTGATAAAAAAATAGCCCGCGATTTTGCATCTTTGACGCAAAATCGCGGGCAACAGTAAAACTATAGTCTAGGCAACCGCCAACCTCTTTGGTACACTCTCGCGTACTTTGAGCGCCGGCTAACATAGATCGTTGCTCCAACTATCGGAGTCGAGATACTCGCCCGATAATATGGATAACGCCCAATGTTGCCTGACTGCCACACAGTTACCGGTCCAACACGAGTAGTCCGAGTAACTGTCCTGCTTGTAGTAACTGGCAAAGCCATGCTGGGCTTGACCTCATCACATGCAATATACAGTTGTTTGCTTTGGTCAAAGCACAAGCGCGAAGCTTGGCTTTGCTGAGCTTGAGCTACTAACGTAAACCCAAACACCAAAGCAATCATTATGATTGCTTTTTTCATTTCAACCTCCTTGATGATTGCATTATAAAAAAATTGAGCGGAAGCGACAAGATGTCGCTTCCGCAAATAATTAGCAGAACTGTTGCCCTGCCACCACGACACATTGTGTCCGTGGCACAGAAGGACGTGGTCCTACTATTGTAGTCGTCGCTCCTCCACCGCTAGAGGACGACGGCACCGTCGTTGTCGACCCAAACGGGATCCGCTTAGGCCGACTTGGGACGGTCGATCCAGTTCCAGTGCTAGGAATTGTGCTCTTGATAGCACAATTCACGATCTTCCTCCCGGAAGAATCGTAGACCGGCGTCGCATCAGCGTCACACTTCTTGTGCTTGTTAAGCCCAATTAGTGCCCACGCCGAGCCCAAACAACCCATGTAGAGCTTGTCGGTGGTCTTCGCAAGAATACCACCTGTCACTGCTCCCAGGCCAGCTGAGATCAGTACATCCTTAGCGTTGCCGCCAAGGATAGCTCTACCAAGAGCTGCTCCCCCACCACCGCAGAGAGAACCACCAACAGTGGTGTAGTCTCTCTTTTCCCGAACACGTTCGACTCGAACGCATTCTCCACGTTCGGGGTCCCAACTGTAACCCTCACTGTCACAGACGGTTCGGGACGGAAGCGTGCGAACACACTGGGTTTGATCTTGAGAAAGTTCAAATCCAGGTTCGCACCTGAGACTGGATTGTACTATCTGATAGCACTCTCCAGTCCGTGGGTCAAGCTGTGCATTCTCGGGACACCGAGACTGCACAACTATTGGAGGCTGTTCTGGCCTTGGGATCCCATTTGCCCGAAACTTGTTCAAGCAACCACCGGCAATCGCCGAGGTGGGATCCTGGGGGTTAACATAGATAACCGTGCCCGGAGCGAGCACGATTTGTCTACCCCCGTACGACCGACTCAATCGGTTGGTATAACCAACTGTTTGGGCCTTTCGGTTGCAATATTCCATTGTCTCAACCTTGAGAGGTTGAGTCAATGTAATCGCAACCGTGTAACCGAGGCGACGCACGTCGCCTTCAGTTCGGCCGCACTGGCGCATGCCAGTCGGGCTATCTACTCGCGGTGAGTAGTAGCCCTGTGCATTGACAGGGCTCGACGTCTCATCAACCATGAGATCGTCTTGACCAAAAACCGAGATCGCAGCGATTGCGATCACAAAAACCAAAGTCAAAATATTTTTCATAAAGCCCTCCTTGAGCTTCCGCAAACCTTGGTTTGCGGTCAAAATGGTTTGCCTCACCGCTAACGCGGTATTCGCAAGACACGTCGTCTTGCTCTTCCTGTCAGCGGTGTTAGACAGGTTTATGCCCACTTACTCAGTCCTGCCAAAGAAAAATAACAGCGAGAAATGAGCAAAAATCTGTCTAACAAGCAATAATAACACAATGTATTATTTTGGCAATCAAATCGGTGATCCCAATTTGATATCAAATAATATCATATTTATCACTTTTTGTCAATACCAAATATTTCCAAAAAACCAAAGCTTTTCTTCTCGAGAACGACTTCGCGAAGACGCTAGAGTTCGAGGGAAGAAAAGGTTTGGTTTGGGAATATATGGGAAACAAAAACCAAAGTTCTATTTCCTGAGACCGACCTCAGGGCAGTGCGGAGGTCGAAGGAAATGGGACTTTGGTTTGAGAAAGAGATCCTTCGTCGCAAGCTCCTCAGGATGACAAAGAGAAAAGGTTTGGTTTGGGAAAGAGATCCTTCGACTCCGGCTTCGCCTCCTCTCAGGATGACAATTTTACTTGTTCCGCTCAGGATGACACATAAATGGGAAACTTAGGATAACACAACGAAACAAAAACCAAAGTTCTATTTCCGAGACCGACCTCAGGGCAGTGCGGAGGTCGAAGGAATATAGAACTTTGGTTTGAGAAAGAGATATCCTTCGTCGCAAGCTCCTCAGGATGACAAAGAGAAAAGGTTTGGTTTGGGAAGAGATCCTTCGACTCCGGCTTCGCCTCCGCTCAGGATGACAGAAAAAAATGCTCCTTCAGGATGACAAAGAAAAAAGGTTTGGTTTTGAAAAAGCTCTGGTTTTAAAAACAAGCTTTAGCTTCTTTCGATTTGAGTCAACTTGGAAAACAACACCAAACGACGATCAGTAGTACCAACTGGCCAACAAGTAGACAAAGCCACTACCGACTCAGCAGTGCTAATAAACTGCGCTTGATCATCGGCGGCAAATTCGCCACGTCGCTCTACGACATAATTAAACTTAACTTGCGCACCATTGCGCTGTGTCGCTGTGATGGTAAACGATGTACCGTCTTTTACAGTTCCTAATTTTTCAAAAATAGTTTTGTAAGGATTCTTGTCCCACAAGTAACCACTAGAGTGCCCAGAGATATAACTTGTACCAACTTCTCCTGGAAGAGCAGTTCCTGGATAATGTACAATCCCCTTGCGCAAATCTGAATCAAAATTTTTGACATCTTGAGTCCACACTAACGGCACCGAAATTCCGTACGAAGGTATATCCAAACGACCAGCTTTGGTTTGGTCGATTGCTTCACTTGGGTTGAGTGAAACAGCCGAAGCTGATTTGAGCCCGCCATAAATACCAGAAACTGTATCAGAAGGTGCTGTATCTCCAGGAGCAGCAATAATTGTATCTGCTAGTTTGAGTTCGGATAATTTTTCTGGATCTATATAATAAGGTGAATCTGGATTAACATATTGTGCAAACTTTGTTACACCACGAGTCAAAGCTGCTGCAGTGATCCGGTTACTAATCAATTCTTTGTTGATATACTTTTCGACTAAATCCTTTTGTTTGTCGGTAAATTTTTCGCCTGTCCAAGGATTAATGCCTTCAATTACAGCCTGACCATCGCCGATGTTTCCTCGAGTACTATATACTTTTGGGTTAAGATTCAACAAATACTTTTCAAAATTTGTCAGCCCGTTGCCCGAAACATCAGTATCCATATCAATGATGGTTTCGTCATTAACATCTCTAAAGAATTGAGCGATCCATTCCAAATAATCATCCCTAGAGTCTTCCTTGAGTTGCATAATATCAGAATTTTGCTGGTCGCTCGAAACCAAACTCTCAATTTTGAGACTGTCGTTATTAAGCAACGAATTAATACTAAAGTCACTAAAATAAAAGTTATACAAGCCAATTCCGATGGCAAAAATCAAAACATAAGGCGCAAAGTTTTTGACCAAGCTCCAAGCTTTAGTTCCGATGATTTTTTGAATGAAGTTAGCTTCTACCAATGATGATTCGTTTGTTGTTTGTTTGACACTCGCCTGAGTCTTAAGAATATCGTTAAGATTTTCTACCTCGTCGGGAGCTTGTAAATCTTGAATAACTTCTTCAGCGACTTGCGCTTGCTCAGCGAGTTGAGAATCAAGTTGAGAATTATCAAAATCACCAATCGGCAAATCCATTGGTGGTTTGGAAGTTGACGGATCAGTTGAACTGTTGGACAAACTGTTTTCAGTTCCAGAGTCATTAGACAAAGCATCTAAATCGGAGGTCGACTCATCTGATTGCATGTTAAATAATTCTTTCATGCCTTCGCTTGCGGCAGGAAATTTTTTGTCATCAGACATAGCTAAATAAATTTAATTTCAAATTTAAGCTTGATTATATAATATTTATGCTTTTATGTCAAGCTTGAATTTTGGAGCTTTTTTGTTTCGTTTAAATGTAAATAAAGCAAAACTATAGCTTTATTATACTACACAGATCCTCAAACCAACACAAAATCACCAATAAAATAAACCGCAAAAGCGGTTTATTTTATTTACTCACTACTTTCTTTTTTCTAAAAATATTTAAAAAACTAAGCCAATAATATCTTCCCCAAATTCCGGTATACACAAACAAAGACATCAACCAAGAATATTTATTTTGATAATGTTTTTTGTAATAAATCCACATTGTGTCGTGGAAATGGAAAAGCGCAAAGGCAGCAACTTTTCCCGACGACTTTCCTTTGTAATGAATACATTTTGTTTTCGGATAGTACCAAACTTTATAGCCAGCGTCGCGAACTAGTTTGCACAAATCTAAATCTTCGGCGTACATAAAGTAATCTGGATCAAAACCACCAGTTATCTCGTAAATTTTTCTTGGCATTATCATATATGCACCCGAGCAAGCTTCGAGCTCGGACTCCATAGTCAGATCTTCGTTAAGTCGATTATACAGTCTTAAATTTTTTTGGGAAAAGTTTTTGTAAACCACTTAATCTGTAAAAAGAAACTTTAGGGTCTGTCTCGTCTTGATGCTGGATCAAGTTTTCCGTCTGGTCGAATTAATTTACATGTTGCTATCCCAACATCTGATCGACTTTTAATAAAGTCCATCATAACTTCTATGTTGTCTGGATCAACTTTTGTATCAGGATTTAGAAGTAAAAAGTAATCGCCTTTAGCGATTTTCATGCCACGGTTATTTCCTTTTCCAAAACCTTCGTTGGTATTTAACTGATAAGTTAGTCTACCAGTCAGCTCTGGACGAGACATATATTTTTCTTGCACCATTTCGGTGGTGCCATCCTGAGAATCATTGTCGATAATGATAACCTCATAACTATATTTAGTTTGCGATGCAAAAACTGCCTCGAGCGTGACATCAAGATCATCTTTACATTTATAGGGAACGATTATTACAGATAAGTCCATACTATTTAGATTAACATATTTTCAAATGCTTTGGTTGAGATTTTCTTTTGCTTCTGCAATGCTTTGCGCTTTTGCCAAATTCTTGGTAATTGTTTAAACATCTCTGGTAAAACTTTCAAGGTTGAAGTTTCTAGAAACAAAACATAGGTTT
This sequence comes from Candidatus Doudnaibacteriota bacterium, assembly GCA_041389225.1. Classification (GTDB taxonomy): domain Bacteria; phylum Patescibacteriota; class Doudnabacteria; order UBA920; family UBA920; genus UBA920. The sequence goes on from JAWKSI010000001.1 coordinate 15,926, forward strand.
GATAAAAGAGTTCGCGGGCAAAAAATTGCCAATACCACTTAGGTGTATTCTTGATAAATAAAAAGATGTGATTTTTGTAATTTAGCTTTCTAACTCTCTCGCTAATTTTTTTATGATGATCGATGAATGCAAAAACCTTTTTATAACCACCCGGGCTCGATGCCGCGACTCGACCATGGTAACCAACCGCCTTGGGAACAAACTTAATTTTGAAACCAGCATTAAACATTCTTAAACCAAGATCAACATCTTCCCAATAAGAATGGAAGTCTTCATCAAAGTATTCATCGCGCCTATCTGGAGTTTGAGACTTTACCGCTTCCAGCGCACTCTTGCGGTACATCGGCCCCGCTCCAGAAACAGCAATTAAATCTGTTTTGCTGTCATACTGTCCGTTATCTTTTTCATACTGGCCACGGTCACGACCTCGGCCTGATCTACTATATATAACTCCAGTCGTGTCGATTATCTCTAGCGATTTCATTTGATCGAAATCATATTTAATCAACTTACCTGTGGCAGCTCCAACTTCTGGGTCCTCAAAAGCCTTAAGCATTTCTTCTACATAGTTTGGCTCTAAAATTAAATCTGGATTTACCAACTGAAAAAACTCGCTATCACTCTGAGCAAAATACTCATTGTGACCGCGAGCAAAGCCAATATTGTAACCAGGGTCTATTACTTTTACTTGCGGAAATTTTTCTTGAATTAGTTCTTTGCCGCCATCTTCGTTACCAGCGATCACCGCAACAAATTCTGTATCAGGATGAGTTTGATTTAGGGCTGCTGGAAAAACTTTTTCGATATACTTTTTACTATTCCAAACAACTTGAATTAAAGTGACTTTTGACATAACTGTATGATAATCCAATTTTGGAATAAAAAAAAGCTGAAAATAGCGAATTGACCAATTATTTTTTTTCTGTTAATCTTTTTAGTTCTATAAAAAATGTGATTAACTATAGATAGCAAGATAGCAAAATCAAGGAGGTAAGATGAAAAAAGTAGGAGGAGCTACCTTGCTCCAAAAAGAACATTTCGAAATGAAAAACCCTGCAGGAAAACCCGTAGTCGGATGGAGGTCGACTTCTGACGGCGAAAGAGGGTTTTTTAACCCCATCGGATTCTCTATGATTTGGTTGGTTGTTCAAAAAATAGTAGAAGCAGTTATGGCACCGCTATATGAACAGCCGATGATCATCGAAAGCCCAGGGGCTGTGGTCATTGCTATCTTTCAAGGAAAAGTAGCAATGGTTAAAAACCTGAGAAACACAGGCGAGAGGCTTAGATACTCAGCAGGAAAATTCCAAAACTACATTCAGTTCTTGGAAGAAACAAACAGCTGGGCAGAGCTTGCCGATTCGTTAGGTCAAGAAATGTGGGAACTTCCCGCGGGTCTTGCCCCAAATGACGACGGTGGCAATCTCGAGCAAATCGTCCTCAAAGCTGCAAGGCTTGAAGCGAAGCAAGAAGCCGGGATAAAAATTATCAATCCTGAAATCATCGGAAAGATAAATTTTAATCCAACCTTCTTCGCTCACTCGCAATACGTTGTTAGTGGTGAAGTGGCTTCCGTAGGAGATAACTCTCCTGAGCTTGAAGAATTGATCTCAGAGATCCAATTCTTCTCCCCGGCAGAGATTAGAGAACTGATCGATGCGGGAAAGCTTCAAGATGGAAGAACGCTTGCTGCCTTGCAGCTTGCGCGAATCCATATTTAAAAAAGAAAGGCCGACCAGAGAGAAATCTCTGGCGGCCAATTTTTTTTACAAAACTTTATACTCGTAATCGTCTTCTACAACTCTAGCAGGTTGAGACGCCCAAACCATCAAGATTAAATTCTGAACACCAATGTTGCGCACAGCATGAGCCACTCGAGTTGGGATAAATATCGCTCTGCCGTTTGCCTCAAGGGGCTCTTCAATTTTTTCTCCAGATTCGAGATTTTCCAATTGTATCATAGCCTTGCCAGCTAAAACCTGAAAAACTTCGAGTTTATTTTCATGATAATGATTCCCAGCAACCATACCTGGTTCGATTTCCACCACATATGGGTGGAGAGGTTTTTCTCCTCTCATCAAATCGACAATTTCTTTAAGATGAATTTGCAACAAGGATCTACCTGGTTTGCTCCTGGAAATTTCAAATTTTTTTTCTTGTATCATTGATTTACCTCGCTATAATTGTTACATAACTATACCACAAATCTATAATAAATCAAGTAGACGGGTGACAAAATAACCGTTATTATATTTAATCCAAACTTAAATATATGAAAATTTTAGTTACAGGTGGTGCAGGTTTTATAGGTTCAAATTTCGTTCAATACTGGGTAAAACATCATCCTCAAGACCAAATCACCGTTATAGACAAACTTACTTATGCTGGCAACCTAGAAAACCTAGGCTTGGTTAAAGATAAAATAAAGTTTATTAAAGGTGACATCATTAACCCAGAAATAGTCGACCAAGCCATGTCGGGACAAGATATAGTAGTCCATTTTGCTGCCGAAACCCATGTCGATCGAAGTATCAATGATCCTTTCATCTTTTCTCGCAGCAATGTACTTGGTACCCACACTTTACTCGAAGCTGCTCGCAAACATAATATCCAGCGCTTCCACCATATCTCCACCGACGAAGTTTTTGGCGAATTAGACCTAGACGATCCAAACAAATTTAATGAATTAACTTCATACAAACCAAACAGTCCATACTCATCAAGTAAAGCAGCTAGTGATCATTTGGTTAGAGCTTATGGCCATACTTATAACCTTCCATACACTATCAGCAACTGCAGTAATAACTTTGGCCCATTCCACCACCCCGAAAAATTTATCCCACGTTCCATAATAAGACTACTTAATGGACAAAACATTCGCCTATATAACCCAGGTGACCAAATTAGAGATTGGCTTCACGTAGAAGATCACTGTAGTGCTATCGAGGCAATTTTACTTCGTGGTCAAATTGGTCAAACTTATTGTATTGGCGGTATGACCAATGAAATTAGCAATACTAACGTTGCCAAACTTATTATTAAATTACTCGGACTCACTCCAGACAGAATCGAAATGGTTACTGATCGTCCAGGACATGACAAAAAGTATACTGTTGATTGGAGTAAAATAAAGCGCGAATTAGGATGGGAACCAAAACATAATTTTGAAGATTGGTTACGTCAAACGATTACCTGGTATGTTAATAATAAATCATGGTGGGAACACACTGCCCAAGAAAGCGAATCATTCTACATCAAAAATGGCGAAGCTGTATTAAACAACACCACAGCTCAAATTTCTAAGACTAACCTAGAAACCTTTACCACTAGCAGCACTGAAATGATAAAAAAAGATCACAATCAAGCTACTCCAGACTATATAATAGAAACCAAAATTCCTGGGGTGCTAATCATTGAACGCCCAACCTTGCCGTGATGACCGCGAAGGCTTCTTTAAAGAAACATTCCGTAAAGCAGAACTAGAAAATAAACTTGGATACGAACTTGACTTTAAACAAACAAATCACTCAAGGTCGACTTATGCAACTTTAAGAGGTATTCATATTGCCCCATGGCATAAGCTAGTGACCTGCACTAGTGGTACAGTACAACAAATAGTTGTGGATACTCGTCCACACTCGCCGACCTTCGGTCAACATATTTCTGTTATGATGGGAGAGAACAATCAAAAAACTGTCTTTATCCCTAAGGACTGTGGCAATGCTTTTTTGGTACTATCACCACAAGCTGATTATCTTTATCAAACCACAGAATATTGGTCACCTGGTAAAGAAGTTAATGTAAGCTATGATGACCAAGATCTAAATATTGCTTGGGCAAATCAAAAACCTTTATTATCAGAAAAAGACCAACAAAACCCACCATTAAAAGAAATTTTTGCAAATGAGTAAAATTATCATTTTAGGCGGCGCCGGAAATCTCGGTACCCAACTCCAAAAAACAATTGATAGCGCAATCGCTTGGGATCGAAGTGATTTTGACGCTACCAATACTTCCCTACTTGAATCTAAAATCAAAGAAGAAAAGGATATTAAAGCTATTATTAACTGCGTGGCTTTTAACGATCTCGACAAGGCAGAAGAAAATCCAGAATTAGCATACAAACTTAATTCTGATTTTGTTTTAGAATTAGCGACAATTTGCAAAAATCTTAATATTCCTTTAATTCATTTTAGTACTGGATATGTGTTTAGTGGAGAAGAAAAATAACTAAATACCGAAGACGACACTCCAACTCCAAACTCAGTTTATTCAGAAAGTAAGCTTGCGGGCGAAGAACACCTTCAAAATGTTGGGGGGCAATATTATATTATTAGAACCAACCTCTTATTCGGTCCAACCGGTACAAGCCAAAATGCCAAGCCGAATGTAATCGATGTAATGCTCAAAATCGGTCAAGAAAGAAAACATCTTAAAGGAATTACCGACGAACAGAGCAATTTTACCTATACACCTGACCTCGCTAAGGCAACAGCAGAATTTATCAACAATCTTCCAGAGCCTGGAATTTATCATTTAACCAATGAAGGTTTTGGTAGTTGGCACGATCTTGCAACACAGATATTTAAAAGTATTGACTGGCAAGTTGAAACTAACGGGACCGAAGCACCAGCGGCTGACAAAACGATTTTAATAGAAAAAATCACAGGAATAGATTATCCACGAGCAGCCAAAAGACCTACCAGCGGTGTAATTATCAATACCAAATTACCAAAACTCCGTCCTTGGCAAGAAGCCCTAAAAGAATATTTAACATAAAAAGATGAAAGGTATCGTACTCTCCGGTGGGTCAGGCACTCGTCTCCACCCATTAACTAAAGTTACATCAAAGCAATTACTCCCAATTTATAATAAACCAATGGTTTATTATCCAATCGAGAAGCTTATTAAAGCTGGAGTTAAAGAAATACTCATTATCGTCGCTCCTGATCACTGCGGTGATTACATGAAGGTTCTTGGTAGTGGAAAGGATTTTGGAGTTAAATTTACTTATGAAATTCAAGACAAACCAGAGGGGCTAGCTCAAGCTTTTATAATTGGCGAAAACTTCTTAGACGATGGTGATGATGTAACGATGATTTTGGGCGATAATCTTTTGACGCAGACCTCTCTCAGATGCCATTAAGTCTTTTGATGGCGGCGCTAAAATTTTTGCCAAAAAAGTTCCGCAAGAAGACCGAACCCGGTTTGGAATGATCGAATTTGATCAAGATATGAAAGTATTATCTATAGAAGAAAAGCCTGAATACCAAAGTCTGAATATGCTCAAACAGGAATTTATATCTACGATAAAAATGTACTAGAAGCCGTCAAAAGCTTAAAACCTTCTGAGCGTGGCGAACTAGAAATCACAGACCTAAACAATTGGTTCTTAAAACAGGGACTGCTAAAAGTAGAAATTATGGATGGTGAGTGGATTGACGCAGGAACTATTGAAAGCTATCATAGTGCTAATCTTTGGGCCCGTGAACGAGCGATAGAAAAATTGCAACGCGAAGAAAAATCAAAAACCGAACTATTAAAAATTCATCTGACTCAACACGCTCAATTAATGCTTAATCTTACCAATCTGACCCATATGCTTTTGCGGAACTAAGTGTTCAAACACCACAACCAGAAAAAATTGAACAACTAATCAGCAACCCAATAGCAAAAGATATAATCATAGAGATCATCAACCAACGCTCGCTTATCAAAAAATTACAAGATTAAAAATAACCCGACCTAATCTAAAGGTCGGGTTTTACTTTTTTCAAGGAAACAATTAACCAAAAAAAGTTAATTTATTCTTGATCTCTAAACTGCGCGATCTTATCCAAGATGCCATCGGCAATTTTTTTGTTTGCCGCTAAGATTACATCTTGTTGCGCGTTGAAATCGAAAACGACGTCGTCTAACGGGTTGCCATCAAAATCGCACACAACCCCTCCCGCGCCAAGCACAGCCGCGTAACCGAAGCCTAACTCGTGTAGTTTTTGCCGGTCGCAAATCCTAGCACTCATCTGGCCCGTTGCGACCATAGACATTTCGATCGCAGCACTGCCTACACTTCGCAAGTATCCGGACTTCTCCTTGAAGATAAAATTTGCAAGCTCGGGTTGCTGGATAATAAAACTCTGCATTAACAATTTCAGAACCAATATCTCCAGTTTTAGAAGCAAAGTCATAGAATGGAAGCCGTCGTGGTCTAAACATTCGATCAAAAGCTCGCAACCCGTTAACCCCAAATGACTCATATCTACCTTCCTCACTGCGGGTTGCATAGACAATGAAATTATCTTCTTTTCTCAAATCGACCAAACCAGCGACAATAATATCACGAAAACAAGGGGTTGTATTTTTACTACAATCCACAAGCGTGATACAAGCCGTATAAGGTAAAGATAGATGTCCTTCTCTAAACACATAATCCAATGATGCATCTAGAGGATCAACGTAAGCAATGACAGAATCATCACCTAACGCCGGGTCATCCAGCTGCCCTTCTGTGACAATCAAACCATCAAAACCTTCTTCCCGTAACATCCGCCTGATAGCATCGCCCATAAACTCATCGGCTTTGATCTCAGTATCGTGTTCAGTATCACCAAACCCCTGACCCTGTTCAGTGATTTGGTTTCCTTCTTTTCCTAATTTTTCTATTTCCGTACCTGCCGCGACTAATGCCGGAATTAGACTCTTCAAATAATCCATTTAATTTCCTCCGCGAAAATGCAATTGTTCACCGTATATATACGGTAACGTATAATACCGAAGCCTAAGTGTTGAGTCAATAAAAAAATCCCCCATGAGGGGAATTTTTTAAATCGATAGAATTTCTACTTCTGTGTATTGCTGTCTATGGCCTTGTTTGCGGCGGTAACGACTTTTGGCTTTGTACTTGATGATTTCAATTTTGTCACCTTTACCTTGAGCCAAGATCTTAGCATCAACAGTTTTTCCTGACAAAGTTGGGCTGCCAACCTCGTAATCTGTATCACTTACAGTGGCCAAAACTTGATCAAATTTGATAGTATCACCAACTTGGCCTTCAAGTTTTTCTACCTGAATTTTTTGTCCTGCAGAAACCAAATACTGTTTTCCACCGGTTGCAATTACTGCGTGTGTCATAAATTTAAAAAATAATACCGCATCAGTATAACACTGCTGTGGTGGGTTGTCAAATTTAAATAAAAGTAGAGCCGCTACAACGACTCACAACTTTCGGCGATCTGCTCCCAGTCATGATCGCTATTGAGCAATCTCAATATATGCTCATAATCTGTCAGGAGTTTGTTAAACTTAACTTTCTGGGCTTTGCGAGCATTGTCAAAAACTCGCCATAAATACAAATGATAATGACAACACAAGTCGCCTTTATCATTAGTATAATAGAGTTTTTTAACTTCCACATTTACCAAAAAAGACTCAACCAAACTTGGATTCAAAGTTTCCAAAACCCAACACAAAGGATTATCAGCATCCTTTGTTGTTTTGGAATCACAAAGACTTAACAAGCTCGGATTTTGGGCAACAAACTTCTGGATCTCCGAAGCGTTCACGATCGGACTATCCAAAATCGCCTTAAAACGATTAGCGGTTTTCTTCGCTACTCGATTGTTCTGCTGCATTTCATACCCCCTAAAAGAATTTTACAGACCTAATAATATAAAATTACTTAGAAGTAGTCAACACTTTGACTTGTTGTTTTTTGTAACCATACACCACACCCAAAATAATCATTACCATCACAACAAACAAAACCAGCAAAGCTACTAACTTTCCCATACTTTGCAAAAATACTGCAGTAAACCCAAACCCAGCCGAAATTAGATACAAAATAACCGCAGTTTGTTTTTGACTAAAACCTAAATCAAGCAACTTGAAATGCAAATGCAACCGATCGCCAATAAAAGGACTTTGGTGATTATACAAACGCTGCGCGATTACCCAAGCAACGTCCAAGATCGGAATCCCCATAACCAACAAAGCAGTCGCTATTTTTCCACCCAAGATAACCGAAAATACTCCCAGCAAAAATCCAATCAGCAAGCTACCACCTTCTCCCAAAAAAATCTTAGCAGGATGAAACGCAAAAATCAGATATCCAGCAAGTGAACCAACTAATATAATAGACAAGCTAGCTGTGATTGGTTGGTTAATATGATCAGCAAGTGACAAAACAAATAAAGTTAACCCAGCGATCAGCCCGATACCCGCCACCAAACCATCCAAACCATCCAAAAATTTAGTTGTAAACATCATTCCGATCATCCACAAAAAAATAAAGATCGCAGAAGCAGGAATAGTCGCAATAGCAAAATTCAAATCAATATGGGCACCAAACGGATTTGACAATGTAGTTATTCCAACACCAATACCAGACCAGACCACCACCAGAGCCGCCAAAGCTGGAAAAAACCATAAATATTTTGCGGACAAATTATACTTATCATCCAAAAAGCCACCGAGCGTAACCAGCAAACCACCGCCAATAGTTGCTAACAAAAACTTAAGTGGTACAATTTCAAAGTTAATCCCGCCATAGCTAATATAAAATGCGATACAAATAGTGGTCGCTAAGAAGATCGCCACGCCACCAAGTTTGGCAATTGGTTTTTGGTGTAAGTTACGCGGTGGACGGGGAATATCAACAAATCCGTAACGATTAGCAAATTTTTTGACCAAAGGGGTGAAGAAAACAGTAAAACAAAATGCAGCGATAAATAATACTAAATACAACATAATTATTAGTCTCCTCGTGATTTAGCGCTACTTTGCATTTCCTTCATCTGTAAACCAGTATTCTCCCCTAATCTAGCTTTTGGCGTAACCCAAAACTCCAAATACTTTCCAAACATCAACCGAGTGTGGGCATCGATAGCTGGCAAACTTCCAAAAATAACAGAAACAGCCGGAACCAAAATCCACTGCAAATACATCATCGCGCTTCGAGTCCAGCGATATTTTTTGGGTCTTGGGGGAAGCAAAACCAAATTAATATAAACACTAAAAATCAAAAATCCTGTCGCAATAGTCATCAACACTCGAGTCATCGTCGGCAAATTATACGCCACTACCGTCTGCTGAAATTCTGGACCACCGATAAATAAAGGCAGCCAACCCAAAATCGAAATCATCAAACTTGCTGTCGCCCAGTTAAAATTACCTTCAACATACTGCCAAAGTTTGTACATCCTATCCCAAAATGGCGCCTTGCTCGTAATCAGCTTTTTGATAATATGCGGGTAATATTCGACGTTGTAAGCCCAACGCCGTTTTTGTTTGTACTGATTGATCAAAGTTTGCCAAAAAGATTCGGCCAAACATGTGTCTAAAGAAATTGGAATAAACAAAGGTACAACTTCATAATCACCTTCATAGTGCAAGTAACATTGCCAATAAACAAACCCGTCTTCATTTACAATATCTTTTCGCCAAAAACCAATATCAACCAATGCCTGCAAGGTCATAGTATGAGAAGAAAATGTCCGCAATCGATCTGGGCGCGAACTCTCGGTAAATTGCCAAAAAGAATTTGAAACAGACACAACTCTAATGAAAGCCGGGCTATCCCAAATATTATTGTTGTAAACCGAAATTGGTTGATAACTTCTTCGATATGGCTTATCACTGGTCAAAAATGCAAACATAACTCGTGCAAAGTACTGTGGATGCACAATTGTATCACTATCAAAATTTGAAACCAAAACTTGATCCACCGCAATTCCCCATTGCTCAAATTTTGGCATTAAACTCGAAACCGCAAAACTAGCATTAGCACTTTTGCCTTTAATTTCTCCTGGCAAGCCATCCGGATGAACAGTTGTAATTAGCTGAAAAAATATTCCTTTGTATTCTTCTTGAATTGCGCGCGCCACTTCTTGAGCTGGCTCACCAACTCTTTCTTCTGAAGCCAAAACAACAATCATGCGATCTTTTGGGTATTCCACACGAGTCAACGCGTCCAAAGTTGAGCGCAAAACCAAAAAACTTTCATCAACAAACGGCACAACAACTACATGATAAAAGTCCCGGTAATCTCTACCAATCACCCCATTATTTATTTCACCCGACAATAACTTGGCGTGTTGTCTAAAGACTTTGCGTCTCATCGGGCGGTTAGCTTGCCTGGCTTGCTCCGCAAAATACACACCTAATTTTTTATAATCAGAAAGTTGTTCAACATATTCCAACCAATCAAGAGTGACATAAACCCTAAATCGACGGTAGCTCGCAATTAAATGAGTCGAAACATTAAAAGCTTTGAGAACCCAATACAAATCGAAACAAATAATAAACAATGCCGCGTACAAAGGTGCAAATCGCGACAAAATAATTGCTCCAAAAAAAACAGACCAAAAACTAATTCCTGGTATGATTTCCCACAGTCGTTCTGTTATTGTTCGTTTTCTAAACACTAATTTACTCTAAATAAAAAGATGATTGCCAGCAACATAAATAAGTTAATTGCGACTGTCACCATAGCACTCAACAAATACAAAATCTTTTGTTCTGTTTTGTTGAACCTGCTAAGCAAAAAGTTTACCACACTTAACATCAAACTAGTCGCAGGTAATCGATACAGTAAACTTTTGTCACCGACCTTACTCACTCCAACAATAATGTTATAACGCAAAGCCACAACTTCTCCGCTCCCAGAAATTTTGAAATACACAGCAACTAATGATAAAATAAATAAAAGCCCTGCTGTCATCCATAAGTAATTGGCAAGTTTTTTGTAAGCTCTCTGCGCGGGCAAAGTTTGCTCCGCGTACCCAAAATTAGTTTCTGTCATATTAACCATATTATAACAGAGCTAATTATAGAGTGCTAGCAAAAAATCAAGGGCAGTAAATAATCAAAATGACATCAAAACAAAAATTTTTGTTCGCTGGAATTGTACTTCTAGCAATCTTTTTCCGATTTTATATGATCGGTAGCATGCCAGGTGGGCTCTTCCCAGACGAAGCCGCACACGGTATAGACATCATCTCTATGCAACAAGGAGACATTCAACCTTTTTACGAACGAGGAAATGGCCGAGAAGCATTGTTTTTTTATTTTCTCTGGGGTTCAGTCGAATTATTTGGCCCAGGTGCCTGGCAACATCACATAGTATCAGCTGGATTTGGTTTACTAATTGTTATTATTACTTTTTTCCTAACAAGACAATTAGTGTTATTAGCCGACCCTGCCAAAAATCAAGATCGAGCAAACTGGATTTCCTTACTAGCAATGTTCTTTGCAGCTGCTTCTACTTGGCACACAGTTTTGTCACGCACAGCATTTCGAGCAAACTTACTTCCTTTATTTGCCAGTCTCGCTTTGTACACCCTAATTTTAACTTTTAACGCTAAAACTAAAGGCAAGCGATATTTGCACGCAATTCTAACAGGAAGCTTTATGTCTTTGGGAATGTACACTTACATTGGCTATCGAGTTTTTATTCCTGTCGTAGGTATTTTGGTTTTTTGGCCAATGATGGTGGACGTATTTACACAACCTCGTTTTGAACAAATCAAAAAATTCTTTACCCCAGCGGTTTGGGCGGCGGTAGCTTTTGTAGTTGTAATGTTCCCTCTTGGAAAATATTTCTATGATCATCCTGGATCTTTTGTCGGTCGAAGTGGACAAGTTTCGGTATTTAATACAGACCTCAATCAAGGCGATCTGCTTGGTGCCATTGGTGAAGTAACCAGGCTAAGTTTGCAAGCTTACTTCTGGGATGGAGACTTAAACTGGCGGCATAATATTTCTGGTCAACCGTTCTTGTCTATCATGATCTCGCCGTTCTTTGCCCTAGGACTAATCATGTCGACATATTGGGCCGCTCGATATGGACTCAACCCTTCCAGATTCAAAGACAAATGGACTTACTTCTTGCTCGCGGGTTGGTTTTGGTCCATGCTTATGCCAGTGATTACCACCGCCGAAGGAATCCCTCATGGATTAAGAGCAATCGGAACAATCCCAGCAGTCTTTATAATGGCCGCAATGGGTCTATGGTGGGTCAGAGAATATATCGGCCAATGGACTCAAAAATATTGGGCTATGATGCCAGAATGGAAACATGTTTTTATTACCGTACTCAAATACACTTTGATCACAGTTTTTGTTATCGCTTATATTGCTCAAGCTTATGTCCTCTACTTTGTTATCGCCAAAGACTCTCCAGAAAATGCTTATGCTTTTAGATCTGATTTACCTGTTGTAATCGATTATCTTAAAGAAAATGGAAACAAAGAAAATACCTATTTAATTTTGGACAAATTCTCAGTTCAAACAGTCGATTATATCACCACAGTTGAACCACGCAATCCATCAAGTCCAAAAAATAATCCATACAAACAAGTTGACCCAGAAAATTCATGGGAACTCGAGCTTAAGACCGGCGACAAAATCGTCTTTACTCAATCTAGTATTTTTGACATTAAAAAATTCAAACAATACCATCCTGACGCAAGACTAGAACGAGAAACCAGAAACCGTTTTGGACAAGCCGTGTTAGCAGTTTATATTGAACAATAAAAATTTCTTAAAGTTATAATAATATGCAATATATTTGGTCCAAAATACGCACACATTGGGCACTAATCGCCACCTTGCTACTCGGGATTGGCTTAAGATTAATCAATATCACCAAAATTTCTTTATGGCATGACGAAGCTTTCTCGGCTTTGCTCATCAAGTACAATTGGGGTGAAATGATCTACCGAATCGGTTTGGATGTACATCCACCAATGTACTACATCTTCTTAAGACTCTGGCACTATGTTTTTGGACATTCTATCTTTGCTTTAAGATCAATGTCGATCTTCTTCGGTGTCTTAACTATTTGGATTACATACGCATTTATTCTTAAATTCTTTAAGAGCAAGTTTGGCGCCATTGCCGCGGCATTATTGATCGCCCTTAATCCATTTCAGATTCAATATGTTAGCGAAGCAAGGATGTACACCATGGGAGCATTTTTTGCAATTTTGTCAGCATATCTCCTTGCGCTTGCTTTAAGACTTACAATCAAAGTTTACAAAGAACAAAATCTCGCGCTCAAATCCAAAATGCTATGGGCATATTTAGGATTTACTTTAAGCGCAAGTATTCTTACTTACACCCATTACTATCTTTTGTTTACAGTTGCTGCGCTTGGCTTTTATGGCATTGTGTATCTATATTGGAATTTTAAATTCGAATTCAAAAAATATCTGTGGTTAGTTTTATCCGGACTCGGGATTGGCCTTCTTTATATTCCCTGGCTTAACTGGTTTATTTACCAAGTCAAGCAAGTCGGCGCTGGATACTGGATTCCACCAATGACAGTCTGGAGCATCCCTCAAACACTGTACGAGTTAATCATCAGAATTGCTAATCCTGGCAAAGTTGCCATGACAATAGTCACTGCTTTTGTTTTACTCGTTCTTTATAAATTTATAAAAAAATACCAAGAACCAGAAAAATGGCTTAACATGTTTGGCTTCTTAGCTCCATACGGTGGCGCCATTCTGTTTGCCTTACTCGCCTTTCTTAAAGGTAGTGACTCTTCTGTGTTCTTAGTTAGATACTTTATTTTTGCTTCATCGTTTTTGATCATGATGATCGCACTCTGGCTCGAAGAACTTAGAGTTAGAGGTATGAAATTTGTCATTCTAGGATTCTTGGCTGTAATCAGTTTGTTTAGCACATTTTATTACTGGAATGAAGTTAAGATCGATCAAAGACCAGGTATGGACGGTTTAGCTAAATTCTTAAGTATTAACGTTAGCCCTGAAGATAAAATCATCGCAGGAACCAGCTTTGAATACTTTAACTACAAATATTACCACAACTATGTTTACCACCAACCAGCTGGCATCACACCTACTCTGTATACTGGCGGTAGTAAAGTCGAAAACTTACCACACTTTGCCGGCACTGCAATTCTGACAAACGATGAATTAACGCTCGACTATAACGCAGCTGTTAGTCCACATGATACTGTTTGGATTATCTGGACAACAGGTTTTGGTGGTAGCAAACCAAGCGTTCCAACAAACTGGACAGAAGTTCAAGAGTATAGTTTTGCCGAAGTGAGACCATATGTCGGTGCATGGGTCATAGTTACGAGATATCGGGTCAACTAAAGCAAAGTCTCAACTTCTTATCACAATCAATTCTAAATCAAAATCCCGCAAAAGTAAGCTAACTTTTGCGGGATTTTTTTTAGTCTGCACAAGGAGAATCTTGAGTACATACATAAGCTTTATTCTCAATTCTCATATCAATATAAGCTAAGTTCTGCAAACGATCATCTGGCATTTGATCCAGTAAAGTTATTAGTTGAGGAATCTTGATCCAAATTCAAACTGGTATCAAAATAAATTTCAAATGGAGGTAAAGTTCGATCTTGATTAGTGATCACAGCTTTAATCTCTACAAATTTTATTGGTAAGGTTATTAATTCCAAATCCAAAGTATCAACAATCAGAGGCTCAGCTTCTTGACCGCGAGGCAAGGCGTCTAGCTCAACTAATTCTGGATCAATCAAATCACCAGCCTCAACCGATTCACCATCTGCCGACTGCAGGTCCAACGCCTTGGGAGGTTGATAAGAAAAAATCAAAGTAATCAAATCTCAAACCCTTTGGCAATTGACTCAGTCTGGCTTGTAAATCTGATAGTAAATCTAAACGATGTGGCTCTATTACAACTTGACCGACATTTATAATTCCTGGGAGTTGTCCTGGAACAAAAATTTTAATCTGTTGATCAGCCCAAAGATCCTTCCACTGCTCAACCGATAAGCCTGCGCGGCCACGCCACGCGCCATCATTATATATATCCACCACCTCTTCATCGGTCTTGAGTAAAATCTTGGTGTACTTTGATTCTGCTTCTATAACCAACGCCTGATTAAAATAATCTTTTTTGATCAAAGCAAGATTTTGAACAAAGCCAAGATCGGCCAAAGTCTGTGCGATGCGCCCTTTACCCAAAAATAATAAATTATTTTGTGGATCAAAGAATTTACTCGATTCGATTGAGCGCTCTATTGCTTCTACAGCTAAAGCACGGTCATGGTCATTTAAGCCTGTAATGCTAATAGTTTGTAATGTCAAAAAGTTGGGTAAATAAATGAGGTAAAACAAAACCGCCAATACCGCCGCAACTAAGATTTGGCGCCAGGTTGTCCCCAAGCCCAGCTTCGTCAAAATTAATTTAAACTGACTCTCTGGTTTAGCAACCGCTGGTCTTTTATACCGCCGCGCAGTTTTGAGTTGACCAGTAAACTCTTTGTGCTGAAATCTAACTTTAGAACTTAACTTCTTCTTATTTTTATTAAACATATTTACTTTATCTTGGAATTACCAAATCTGCAGTGCTTGGTTCTTGCAATAACTCTCGAGAAACTTTATCCAAATGCATACCTCGAGAACCTTTGATCAAAATTGCAGCATCCAAAATATCTAAATCTCGCAATAATTGAATAGCCTGATCAGTATTATCACAACTCATCACATTACCAGAGCTCAAGCCTTCAGCAATCGCCTCTTGCGCAATAAACTGAGCCTTTTCACCTACTGTAATTAAAAATTGCGGCAAAACTTGCGCGACTTTTTTGCCTACAAGCTTATGTTTTATCATCTGATTGAACACCCAATTCTAACATGTCCCCTAATACTGCGATCTTTTTTCTCTATCAACTCGGCCAAGCAAATCTAAGGCAGCTAACATTGAATCAGGCGCCGCGTTATAACTATCTTCGAGTAATAAAGTTTTTTTGATTCCTCTAATAAAATTCAAACGGCCAGCAACAGGTTTATACTCAGCTAAACCTGTCACGATTTGTGGCAAAGTTAAATCCAAAATCTGCCCCAATGTCACTGCGGCAGCGATTGCCGACAAATGACCCTGACCCAACGCGCGTAAACTTAAAGTAAATTCCCCTAAACTTGAGCTAACTTTAATATCTGAACTTACTGGAATTTCAAAATTTTCTTTTTCTAATTGAACACAAACTGTACTGTGGGTTTTGGGACTAGTAGAGTAAGTCAAAACTTGGCCTGGGCTAACAGCGATTTGTTTGATCGCTAACTCCGAATCAGCATTAACTATGGCATAGCCATCGCTCGGTACAGCTTGAATAAGTTTTGATTTTTCTTTGATAAGAGCTTCTTGTGATCCAAAATTCTCTAAATGAGATTGACCAATAAAAGTCAAGATTGCAATATTAGGTTTAGCAATCGACAATAAATAATCCATATCGCCAGGCTTGTCTACCCCCATTTCTAAAATCAAAACTTCTGGGAAGCGATAACCAAAAAACAACTGCCAGTAACCATACAAAAAAGCTTTGATCCAACTCAACGGGTTCTGAGTTGGAGGAGTGGCGCCAATAATAGACAACGGCATACCAAACTCATTATTCAGATTTTTGTACGGTTTGCGAGTAGAGAAATGTTTATTAACAACCGCAAAAACCGCATCGCGAGTTGAGGTTTTTCCAATACTTCCAGTGATTCCTATGACTATAGGATGGTGTTTAGAGACCAGCTGGGACGCTAGGCGTGCTAGTTGGTTTTGAACTATTTGTTTGATCTTGTGCTTCATCTTTTTCTGGAGTCGAAGAATCTGACTTTTCTTGATCTTCTGACTCAGCTTTAAGTTCATCTTCATGAGCCTTAACTGCATCTTCTATCTTCCCCAAACTCATCTTTCCATCAACGTTAGTTGCTAACGAAGTTACATTAGGATCAGCAGCAACCGGGGCACTACCAACAACATTTGGTTCAACTGGAGTCAAAGTTGTTTGACCGATAACTTTTTTACCCAAGTAAGCTTGCAAAACATCAGGAACCAAAATACTACCATCAGATTGTTGATAGTTTTCTAACACAGGAATTAAAATTCGAGGGCTAGCGACAGCAGTGTTATTTAGAGTATAAGCGTATTTGATATTGCCTTGACCGTCGCGGTATCGCAAGTTTAGCCGTCGAGCTTGCCAATCTGTCAAATTAGAATCGCTATGAGTTTCGCCGTAATCGTTGCGACCAGGCATCCAAGTTTCGATATCATACATCTTATACTTCCCCGCGCCCATATCACCTGTTGCGATATTTAGAACTCGATAAGGAAGCTTGAGGTCTTGCAAAATACTTTCCGAAATCTCGCGCAATTCTTCTTGCCACTTTTCTGCTTCATTAAGATCAGCTTTACAAATTACAACCTGTTCAACCTTCATAAACTCTTTGACCCGATACAAACCTTTTGTATCTTTACCGTAACTGCCGACTTCGCTACGGTAACACGGCGAAATTCCACCAAGCAAAATTGGCAACTGACTTTCTTCCAAAATCTGATCGGCGTAATATGCGATCAACGAAGGTTCGGAAGTTCCCGCTAAATAACTTTGTTCCTTAGTTTCGTCTTCTAACTTGGCGGCATTACCAACCTGAAAAACTTCTGCACGGCCACTTGGAAAATGACCACTGCCGTATAAAGCAAGGTCACGAACCAAAGTTGGAGTTTGCATCACTTCAAAACCCTTAGCCCGTAGCTTATCCATCGCATAATTAAGCAAAGCGTATTGTAATTGTACAGCTTCATTCTTGAGGTAATAACCTCTAAAACCAGAAACCTCAACCCCTCGATCAAAATCTACTAAGTTATGCATTTTGGCCAACTCAATATGATCTTTGGGTGTAAAATCAAATTTAGTAGGAACTTGCTTAATTTGTTCTTCATCTGTCGCATCCACAAAACCAACGCCAGGACTCCAATAACTCCATGGAACATTGGCCGATTCGTCTGGGCCCACAGGCGACTCTGGTGCAGGAATGTTTGGTACCAAATACATCAACCTATTATACTCTTCTTCGATTTCCTTGAGTTGCGCTTTGAGTTCGGTTTGTCTTACGTCCAACTCTTGCATCTCTAACAACTTAGTTTTTTTGTCTTCTTCGTTAAGAGAAGCAATTTCTTTTGAAAAAGCATTTTTGGTAGTTGCAAACCCTTCAATCTCAGCTAATAGATTGCGACGTTTGTCATCTAAATCTAGCAATTGTTGTAAATCTAATTCGATCACTTTATCAGCGATCGCTTTTTTTACAGCTTCGATATTATCTCGAACGTATTTTATGTCTAACATTTTTAAAGTGATTAATTTTTATTTTGAGATTTCATTTGCGGAAAAATAACTGTCTCTCGTACGGAGCGATCTGCTAATACAGCGAATAGTCTTTCGGATAAACCAAATCCTGCGGCTAATGGCATTCCATATTCCATGGCCTCGAGATAATCTTCGTCTAACATCTGCGCTTCGTTATCACCTGCTTCTCGAAGCTTCATCTGGTCTTCAAATCGAGCTCGTTGATCGATTGGATCATTGAGTTCGCCAAAGCCCTTTCCTAGCTCTGTACCGTAAGCCACGATCTGCATTCGTTGAACAGTTTTTGGATTGTCAGGGTTTTTCTTGGCCAGTGGTTCTAATTCGATCGGTTGGTTGATCAAAAATACTGGTTTATTTGTTGGGATATTTCCGCGAATCTTTTTGAAAATCAAATCAATAACGCGACCGCGCTGCGCAAAATCTTCTACTTTGGCGCCCAACTCCCGCGCTTTGGACAACAACTCATCGTCAGAGGCAACATTCAAATCAATCCCTGTGTGCTCTCTAAACAACTCCACGTAATCAACACGCGTCCACTCTCCACTCCAGTCACATACCACGCCGCCGGATTCAATTTCTAACGAACCGAAAGTTTCTTGAATAATGTACTGATACATCTCTTGAGTGAATTGCATCAACTTATCAAAATCACCATATGCCCAATAAAATTCCATCTGGGTATAATCCTGGAGATGAGTTGTTGATATTCCTTCGTTTCTAAAAATTCGACCAATCTCAAAAACTTTTTCGTAACCTGCTACAAGCATTTTCTTTAACGGTAACTCTAATGAAATTCGTAAATAAAAATCTCGGTCGAGTGCGTTGTGATGAGTGACAAATGGCTCAGCTTCGGCACCACCAGGAGTATCTTCCAAAATCGGCATCTGAACTTCCAAAAAATCACGCTGTGTCAAAAAGTCACGCATACTATTCCAAAATTTATTCTTTTTGACAAAAATCTCTTTAACTTCTGGGTCTAACAAAATATCTAAATAGCGTTTGCGGAGCTTGGTTTCGATATCTTCCAAACCATAATGTTCGCTCGGTAACGGCCTAAGCGATTTGGCCAACATTTTGAAATCATTTGCTTGCAAAGTCTTCTCTTCAGTTTTTGTCGTAAACAAAGTTCCTGTAACCTGGACAAAATCTCCGAGATCAAAAAAGTCAGCAAAGAACTTAAACTTGTCTTCACCCAAGTCATCGGCTTTAAGCAAAACCTGAATTCTTGCAGTTCCATCTTCGATATGCAAAAAATTAAGCTTACCCATAGTACGCAAACTTCTGATTCTTCCTACCAAAGTTATAGTTTGCCCTTGCAAGGAATCAAACTCAGTTAAAGCTTGAGTATTGGTATGGGTTCTCTCACTCACCGATGGATATGGATCAACTCCCAAATCTAGCAAGCCTTGTAATTTATTCCGTCGATTTGCTATCAAATCGTCTAAAACTTCTGTCATAAAATATCAATAATAACCTATAAATTATAACAAATTATCCTAAATCTGTCGGCTTGACTAACTCTGCTTAATATTATATATTTAAAACTTAAAATCTGTAGGAGGGTTTAAATGAAAGAATATAAAGGCATAGTATCAGCTTTAATAATCACCCTCTTATTCATGATAATTGAAATCATAGGAGGCTGGTTAACAAATTCGATGGCGCTAATCGCTGATGCAGGGCACATGTTAACTGATGTCGGAGCTTTGAGCATTTCGGTACTCGGCCTTTGGTTGAGTAGAACCAGAAACAATCACCGCTACGAAAGTATGGCGGGATTAATTAATGGTTGTACTTTGCTAATAATGTGCTTCTGGTTGCTTCGAGAGAATTTCTATAGGTGGTTTTCGCCAGAAGAAGTTAAAGGCTTAGGCTTAACTTTAATTTCTTTATTAGGACTCTCAGTTAATCTCATTAGCTACAAATTCCTGAGCCATTCCCATTCAGGGCACTGCCACGACCACAACCACCATCACAACATCAACACCCTTGGGGCGAAGCTTCATGTTTTGGGTGACGCGCTGGGATCAGTGGTTGGAATTATTGCCGGGCTTTGCATAACATTTTGGGGTATAAATTGGGTTGATACAATCGGTAGTTTCATTATTCTGTCGATTATCAGCACTCTATCTGTGCGCCTAGTGTTCAAGGCGGCGAGCGCTTTACTGAAAGACTAAGATCAATGCTTAGTCTTTTTTGTTTGAAAACAAAAAATAGCCCATAGGGCTATTTTTAAAATCTATAAATTAATTAATCGAAACAACTTCGTATTCTTTTGGTCCAACTGGGGTTTCGATTATAAACTTGTCACCAACTTTTTTGCCTAACATTTGAATACCAACCGCTGACTCGTTAGAAATCTTCCCTTCACTAGGATTAGCTTCGTTGCTACCAACGATAAAGTAAGTCTTTTCTTCTTTGTTAACCGAAACAACAACCTTAGAACCAATGGTCACAGAGTTACGTTGTTTGGACTCAGTGATAATCTCCGCATTCTTGATCATATCTTCGATTTCCATGATCCGTCCTTCGATAAAACTCTGCTCTTCTCGCGCTTGGGCATAATCAGCATTTTCTGATAAGTCCCCGTGCGAAGCCGCATCGCGAATCCGCTCAATTACATCTTTACGCTTTTCTGTTACCAAAACTTTAAGCTCGGCGTTTAATTTTTCTAAACCTTCTTTGGTTAATAAGTATTTTTTAGTCATAATATCAGAAAACTCCCTGCAGTATGCCGTCATCGCATACCTTGGAAGTTTAAAATTAAATAGTATATTTCTCAGTTGTCTTATTCTATACTGTTTTGCTGTTTATGTCAATTATTTACCCACAAGCAAAATAAATTCTCTAACGCTGCCGAGCCACCTCCAAAACATTTTGTAGTAACTTGGCGACCGTGACTGGGCCAACCCCTCCAGGAACAGGAGTAATAAATTTTGCGATAGACAAAGTAGAATCAAAATCCACGTCACCCAAAATCGAACCACTGGTCTCTGAAGTTCCCGCATCAATCACAATCACACCAGGAGTCAACATCTCACCAGTAATAATGCCAGACTTACCCACGCCAGTAATGAGCAGCTCAGCATTTTTAAACAAACTCTGCCTATCATTGGTTTTACTATCAACCACTTCGACTTCAAAACCCTTTTGACGCAATAAATGAACAACTGGCTTACCAACTAAATCCCCGTACCCCACAACCACTGTCTTCAAATTAGAAGAAATATCTAGAGATTTAATAATTTCCCAAATCGCTCCTGGAGTTGGTGGAATTAAATTTGATCGATTGCCATAAAAATTTTTTGCGCTCTGAGGGTTTAACAAATCAACATCAACTTGAGGGTTAATCGAGGACAAAACCGGTTCAACATCAACACTATCTGGTAACGGGAGTTGAACAATCAAACCACACAAAGTTGTCTCCTTTTGCAATTCTTGAATTGTCAAAATTACTTGCTCTGTCGAAACCTCTGCGGGTAAATGCTTAATCAAAAAATCGACACCAGCCCTTTCCGCTGCTTTTTTTTTGATTCTGACATAAGAAGCCGAAACAGGGTCATTCCCAACTAAAACATCAACCAATAAAGGCCTAAATGCTAAGCTGGCAACTTCCTGAGCAACTTGCTTAATTAATTCCCGACTAAGTTTTTTGCCATCAATAATCATAAAAAAGTTTATTTATTATAACGGTGCTCTGCCCACCACTCAAGCGTGGCTTTGACAATTGGCACCGCTGCAGCATGACCTTCACCACCAGCTTCGACCAAAACCGTCACAACAATTTGCGGATCTTCATAGGGCGCATAAGCTGTATACCAAGCGTGAGTTCTTGATGGGTCACTACCATCAAATTGTGAAGTTCCAGTTTTTCCTGCTGCAGAAATCGGCAAAGACTGAAGTTGTCGTCCACTTCCTTTTGCCCCAATAACATTGAGGCGCATACCTTCTTGTACCACCTTCATCACATCCGAAGTCACACTTGGCTTAATTACTAACTCTGGAGTTGGTTCATAAATTACTTCTCCAGTTTGAGCAATAACTCTTCTTAACAAACGAGGTTTATAAGCCGAACCATTATTTGCGATTGCCGCAGTCCAATTGGCAACCTGAAGAGGTGTAGCTAACATATCCCCTTGCCCAATTGCGATATGATAAGTATCCCCCAAATACCATTTACTCGAAATTGGATCGCCAGCATGAAACTCAGCCTTCCAATCTGGGTCTGCCACAATTCCAGATTTTTCTCCTTGAATATCAATTCCTGTTGGCGCACCCATTCCAAAATCACGGTAATAGTCGGCTAACTTTTCGGCACCAAGACCTTCGATAGTCGAACTCGGATGACCACCAGCAACTGTGTAAAAATAAATATCACTACTTTCGGCAATCGCACTAGTTACAGTCATCGGCCCCAAACCGCTGCGCTTCCAACCAACAAAGTTATACTTAATACTTGGGTTAAATTGATTATTGATCACCAAAACACCGCCATCATAAATCACTGTATCTTCTGAAACTTGTCCATCTTGCAAAGCCGCCGCCGCCGTAACCATCTTAATTGTCGAACCAGGAGGATAAACTCCCGAAATGGCTCTATTAAACAATGGTAAATTAGGATTCTCAACCAAAGCTTTATAATCGGCTGTCTTAATTCCTGGAGCAAACAAATTATTATTAAAACCAGGAACAGAAACCAAAGCCAACACTTCGCCAGTTTTTGGGTTGAGCGCAACTGCCGCACCTTTATTAGTGGTTCCTCGCGCAGAAAATTCTTGATACAACTTTTCTTGTAACTCTTTATCAATATTAAGCTCAACTATATTCCCAGGTTCTGGTTCCACAACACCCAATACTTTGATCGCATTACCTGAGGCATCAACTTCAACCTGCTTGTTTCCATTAATCCCACGTAGATATTTTTCGTAAGATAACTCAATCCCAGACTTACCAATAAAGTCGTTTAACCCGTAACCCTCATTTTCTAATTCTTGATACTCTGTTTCTGAAATCACGCCAGTATAACCCAAAGCATGAGAAAATATTTCCGGACTTAGATAATCTCTTACAGGATTATTCACCAAACTAAATCCTGGAAGCTCACCCGCGTGTACTTCAAACTTAATACTTTCTTGTTGAGAAATATTGCGTTTAATCAAAACTGGATCTAATGGTCCCCCAATTGAATCTTTCACTAACTGATCAATTTCTTCTGGGCTAATTTGAAATAACTCAGCAAACTTCTGATAAATCGACCAGTAATTGTCTTCCGGTACATCAACTGGTGTTACAGCCAAATTAAAACTTGCTGTATTTTTGGCCAAAGGTTGACTATACCGATCTGTGATAAAACCGCGCGGTGCCAAAATTGTTTGCAAACGTAAACGGTTTCCATCTGATAACTCTCTAAACTTACCACCCTGTACAACTTGTAAATTAATCAACTGACCAACCAAAATCAAAGCAGCAATTCCTAATGACGCTCGCAACCACCAAAAAGTTCGAGGCTCCAAATCGCTCTCTTCACTAAAACCTTCAACCTTACTATGTTGATCTACCGCACCTTCTTCCCACTCCAAATCACCGTGTTTTAACAACCCGGTATCAGACTTTTTTTCGATCCCAAAAGGATCTTTTTGAAAAGAAATTTTCATAAACTACAAAATAAACTTTTGATGACGATTGTTTTTTAACATGCGTCCAACAAGATAATCAACCAACGCAAAAATTGGATATGCAAATAATAAATTCATAAGCAACTGAGGTAATAAAGTTTTAAGGTTATCGACAAAACTCCAAACCTCAATAGGAAATCCAACAAGCTGGGCCAAAGCGGCGTATAACCAAATCCAAGTTTTCAAAAAAATTGTCCCAAGTAAAATCGCTCCCAAAAAATACCGTGGACCTTTTTGGGCTAACAACCACTTATTAGTTAGCCACATTGCAAGCATGGCTAGAGACAACAACCCCAAAGTAGTTCCACCAATTGGCAGGCCAGTTGTGATATCCAACCACACTCCCCCTAAAACGGCAAAAAATAAAAAATCCAAATCCTCTACCAAAACTACCAAAGCCAAAGTCAACAACATCAAAATATTTGGCACCCAAGCGCCAGAGTTACTCACCGTTAAAATAGTCTGATTAAAAACTACTAATCCCAAGATTATTATGCTGTACAAAATCCACTTCATATCGAATTAGTTTAATTCTTATGGCTTGACTACAAACACATGATCTACTGTATAAGGCTTAATCGGAGAAACTACTGTTAATCTTTTGAACAAATCATTTTGTCCAGTTAGTTGTTGTCCCAGTTCTCCAATCAATAAATCCCGAGGAATTTTTGGATCGATCCCTGCGGTAATAATCAAATCACCTGTTTGAACATCAGCAGATTGAGTTACTAGATCAAAAATCAAACCAGAGCCAAATGAACCTTTAACCACACCTTCGGTATTATTTCGAGAAACTTTGGCATCAATACTTTGCTGTGCATTCGTTAATAACACCGCCGAGCTAGTTAAGTTTCCAACGTGAACAATTTTGGCGATTACATAACCCTGCGCGACAACCGCTTGACCCGCTTCGATACCACTTTCGGAACCACAGCTCAAATTAAGCACATCAGTCAATCCTTGAGCATCAACTGATAATACGGTACAAGGCACGAGAGAATTTGGAGTTCTCGAAACAAACCCTAATTCATCTTTGAGAATTTCATTTTGCGCTTTGAGTTGATCAAGCTCTACTTGACCTTGGCGCAATTCATCGACTTCTTGTCTCAAATTATTATTCTCGATTGCTAAATTCTTGAGTGAAGTTAAAGTTTTTGTTGTTGTAACAATCGGTCGCACTACCCAATTAACAACTTTGATTACTGGTTGCGGAGCTTGAAGTAAAACATATTCAATTGGCTGCAGCCAACCCTTAACCTGTAAAGTTAAAGCGATCACTACAACCAGCAAAACTCCTGCAAAAATAAAAAAGATTTTTGAATAAATAAACTTCATTAACTCAAAAATTATTTAGGAATACTCGAAAAATCTGTCGGCAACAAAACTTCTTGTAAAGTTTCCAAATCTTCTACTACAATTCCTGTGCCACGAACAACACAAGTTAGCGGGTCATCAGCGACCGCTACCGGCATTTTGGTTTCATCCATAATCAACTGATCCAAACCTCTAAGTCCTGCTCCACCGCCAGCCAAAACAATACCTCGATGCATAATATCCGAAATTATCTCGGGTGGAATTTGTTCAATAACAGATTTAACATTATTAACTATATTTCTTACAGCTGGAGCCAAAGCTTCTCTGATATGAGTATCAGTGACAATAATTTCTTTTGGTAAGCCAGAAACCAAATCACGACCACGCATTGACGAAGTCAAAGCCTCGGCTAAAGGATATGCGCTACCAATCTTGACTTTAAGTTCTTCGGCCGTGCGTACCCCAATTAACATTCCGAAGTTATCACGCGCGTACTGAATAATATGATCATTCATAACATCGCCAGCGACCCGCAAACTCTTGGCAATGACCACACCTCCCAAACTCAAAACAGCAATCTCTGTTGTACCTCCACCAATATCAACAATCATTGAACCCTGTGCATCTTGCACCGGAAGTCTAGCTCCGATACTCGCCGCCATCGGCTCTTCGATCAAAAATGCTTGCCTTGCTCCCGCGTTAATCGCAGCGTCTTGCACCGCGCGCTTTTCTACTTCTGTGACACCAGAAGGTACGCCAATTACTACCCGAGGACGTCGCAAAAAACTATAAGTTTGATTATGTACTTTGTCGATAAAATATCTAAGCATTGCTTCGGTAATTTCAAAATCAGAAATCACCCCGTCTACCAAAGGTCGAGTCGCAACAATGTGACCGGGCGTTCTACCAACCATTGCTTCCGCTTCGCTCCCAATCGCCAAAATCTGCTTTGTACGATTATTAACTGCCACAACAGACGGCTCATTGATAACAATACCCTTGTCTTTTACATAGACGAGGGTATTCGCAGTTCCTAGGTCTATACCCAAGTCTTGTGAAAATCTTTTAAAAATTGGTTCGAGCATTTATTTTGATATATTTTCTAATAGCTGATCCTGATCAATCAAAACCGCAGCGTCAGAACTTCGCTGTTTGAGTTCTAACTTATTTTGTTCCAAAGTTTTGGTAGAAATAACAACTCTATAAGGAATACCGATCAGATCACTATCTGCCAACTTTTGGCCTGGTGAGAGGTTTTCTCGGTCATCATATAATACCTCAACCCCTTGCGCTTGTAAATTTTGATAAATTTTCTCAGCAGAATCAGTTACTTCGGAATTATCTGAATTTAGCGCAATCAGATGAACCTTAAATGGTGCAATTTCGATCGGCCAAATAATACCATTATCATCATGATGCTCTTCTACTATTACCCCCATACACCTCGAAGGGCCGATCCCATAACAACCCATTAAAACTGGTTTAAGACTGCCATCTTCGGCACTATATTTGAGATCAAAACTATCACTAAACTTAGTTTTTAACTCAAAGATATTTCCAACTTCACTTGCATGCGTTTCGCGATAATCGTGAGTATCGCAGTTAGTACATTTTTTATCGTCAGTAAAAATTTCTTTGTTAACTCCTAAGTTACAACCATTACAAACATAGACCAAATCTTCACCTTGTGGTGTCTCAACTTGAAACTCATGGGAATACTTACTAAAACTTCCACCCGAAGCTTCCACGTACAAGGCAGGAATACCTAATCTTTGAAAGATCCTAGTATAAGCCTGAGCAACTTGTAAATAATATTGCGACAAGTCTTCTTCGCTCGCGTGGAAACTATACAAATCTTTCATCCTAAATTCTCGACCACGCATCAAACCAGACTTTGCTCGCGCTTCGTCACGAAACTTAGTTTGAATCTGATAAACAGATTTTGGTAAATCTCGATAAGAGCTAATAAGACTTTTGGCCATTGGGGTTACGATTTCTTCGTGCGTTGGACCCAAAGCCAACTCATAGCCATGCGCGGACTTCACTTTGAACAAAACATCCAAACTATCCCAACGCTCAGTTTTTTGCCAATTTTCTTTCGGCTGCATTGCTGGCATCAAAATTTCATTTGCTCCAATCGCATCCATTTCTTCCCGGATAATATTTTCGATTTTGCTCAACACGCGCATTCCTAATGGTAAATAAGAATAAACCCCGGCCAAAACTTTTTGCACAAAACCAGCTTGTTCAAGCAGCTTCGCGTTAACAGCAGTATCTTCTCCGCTTACAGTTTTTTGGGTTTTTAAAAAATAATCAGACTGTTTCATAATTTAAAATAAGTTCTTAATAGATTCGATTTGCGAAATATCTCGAAGTGTAATTACTGCCATCAATAAAAGCAAAGTCAAAAAACCGATTGCATTTGCATACTGTTCAATTTTTTGGTTGTTTGGCTTGCCTCGTAATTTTTCGATAATCAAGAATAGCATACGACCTCCGTCCAACGCTGGAAAAGGTAACGTATTAAGAATAGCTAAGTTAAGCGACAAAAATGCAGCAAATTGCAAAAGTGGAATAATTCCCAAATCAGCAACCTGACCAGTTAATTGAGCAATCTTAACTGGACCACCCAAACTTTTTAGACCATCGCCACTACTAAAGACATCAACCAAACCACCCAAAATTGCCCCGAGTTGATTATAGACAGTGATTGCACCTCGCCCCAATGCTGCAATTGGTCCAAACTGCAACGATCCATGAGTAGCCATCGCAATTCCAGTAACACCTTGCTCGATAGTTCGCTCATGATCCAAACTAAGAGATAGTTCTAATTCCTGATTAATTCTTTTAACTACAAATCTCAGTTCTTGCTCATCTTGATGAGAATAAATATAATTTTGAACTTCCTGAGAATTACTCACTGCTTGATCATCAATTTTGAGTAAAAGATCACCGTACTCTATTCCTGCTTTTTGTGCTGGAGAGTCAGGCAAAACTTCTGCAATAAAAACTTTAGGTTGTGAGAAAGTTGATCCTGATGGTAAATCAGAAACATCATCGACTACCACAGGAAGACCAACCATAAAACCAATCGAAATCATCACCCAGGCCGCGAGAACATTCATTATAACTCCAGCTGCCAAAGTCAAAAATCTTGGAATAAAACCCTTTTGAGTAAAGCTTCTAGAGTCCTTGGCTTCATCATTGTCTTCCCCCATAATTCTGACAAACCCGCCCAAAGGAATTGCATTAATCGAATAAATAGTCGGCTCATCGGCTTTTGACTCCATTGTCTCAACTATGGTTTTTTCTACTGCTGTGGCATTGTCCGAGCCTGAAGAATCAGCATCTTTGGATTCTGACTTTTGACCCCAAACCACGCGCCACTTACCTGCAATTTTTTGAATGCCTACCACGCGCGGCGGAAACCCAAAACCAAACTCGTGAACTTTCATACCACTCTTTTTTGCAACAACAAAATGCCCGAGCTCGTGGACAAACACAAGCAGACTTAGAATAATTATAAAGATTAATATAGTGAAAAACATTTAGAATTTTTATTTACTTTAATGATAAAACCAAAATTTTATTCTCAATTAATTTTTAGAAAACTCGACGGGTTGCATAATACAACAAAGTCCAAAGGAACCGCGAAAATTTTTGACGAACAAATTAACAAAGCACTTTTGGAAAACAAATGAGCCAAAAGTCAAGCGAGCAATAGATGTCTCTAAACTGTCATTAATTCCTTTTCTTTGGCTTCGGCAATTTCTTTGATTTCGGTATTGTAATCATCAATCACTGTTTGTAGTTTCTTCTGAGCCCCAGCGACATCATCCTTAGTCATCTCACCGTCTGTTTCGGCGCGCTTAAAACTTTTGATAATATCTTCTCTAACTTGGCGAATTCCGATTCGAGCTTGTTCGGCAATTTGACCAACTAACTTAACCATTTCTTTGCGACGTTCTTCAGTCATAATCGGTAAATTAATTCTGATCACATTACCGTCATTGCTCGGCGCAAAGCCTAAGTTAGCATCAATAATCCCTTTTTCGATCATTGGGATTTGGGTTTTGTCCCACGGACTAATTGTCAAAGTTTTAGCATCCGAAACAGTTACGTTGGCCACTTGCTGAAGTGGAACTTTGGAACCATAACTCTCCACGTTAACAGTAGAAAGTAACGCGGGGTTGGCGCGACCAGTTCGTAAACTCGAAAGTTCGTGATGAAAATGGTCCATAGCTTTGGTAAAAGCTTCTTTGTGTTGATTGATTATTTCTAAACTCATAAATTTAATAAATTATTTGGAAACGCCAGCAAAAATCAAAGTACTAAGATTTTGATCTGGCAAAATTGATGTAACAAGGCCAGTAGTTCCAGTTTCGCTAATCGACCAAGCTTGGCCATCATCAGTTGATTTAAAAATCACCGAACCCGAACTCACATAAATCGGACTGTTTTGCCCAGCAGGCACAGCAAGCGCATATGGCGCTGCGTCCGATTGCCTATATGGCATACTAACATAATTCCAGTTATTTCCGCTATCAAAACTTCGATACAGGCCATTATTTGTTGTCACCATAATTTCTTGAGTATTGATGCCAATCACCATTCGTCGGTAATCAGAAACATTGCTTCCAAAAATTGAAACTCCTAATCGTCCAACTGATGATTTGAGGTTTTTGGTTATTTGTTCAAATTCCCCATCAATTTGAGTGCTTCGGTACAAGCCTTGTGTTTTTGCCAACACATATAAACCAGAATCATTCCAAACCATTTGATTAATCCGATCGTTCAAATTTTTGACCAACGACCAACTCTGACCACCATCTCTACTAACAACCACCCCACCTTTACCCAGCCCAGCTGCAATGGTCAAAGAATCAAATGGATCCAAAACTAATGTTCTAACCGGGTCACCATCACCGGCATCAACAAAAATATCTTGCCACGACTTACCACCATCAAGAGTTTTAAAAATTCTCCCTCTCTTTTCCAAATAACCTGACGCATAAATCACTTGATCATTATTTGGATCGATTACAAAATCGTACAACGAAATATTTCCCAAAACTTCTTGCCAAGTTTCTCCAGCATCTTCCGACTTATACAAACCGCCATCATAACTACTTGCAAAAATTTTAGAATTTGGACCAAATTTAATTTGAGAAATACTTAAATTAAAATTAGCGCCATTTTCTCCGGCAAAACGACCACCAATTTGCCAATCAACCCCACCATTAGAAGTTTTGACAACACCGTATGATTGACTCGATGTAACCGAAAATGGATCACAAGATGATGCTAGTAAAGTTAGAGCTAATAAAGGTAATAAAAGTTTTTTCATAAAATTAATTTAAAAAGAAATCTTGCAATACCAATTTAGTATTGCGGTTAGTTTGTAGACCTTCGATTACCGTTTGCGCATTCCGGCAATCTTTGATTGCTTGCTCATCTTGTCCTAACTGAGTTTTACGATCCAGTAGCCACGAACCAAAAATTTCGACTAAGTCCGAACTTTGGTATTTTGCTAACTCCGAAATCACCAAAACTTTTTGAGACAAACTACCTTGAAACGCTTGGTTTAATCGCGTCAATCCATCTTGTAAATCATCTCGTAATTCTTGCAAGCCTCCTGCCATAGCAGTAAACCTAATCACTGTGCAACGAGACATCACTGTCGGTAAAACTTGCGCCGCATTTGCTAAGAGCACAAAGATAGTACTAGCAGGTGGCTCTTCCAAAGTTTTTAGTAAAGCATTAACAGCAGAAGAATTAGCAAGCTCAAAATTTAGAATCAATGCAAAACGTCGACTTTGACCCAAAGTTGTTAATTTGACTTGTGATAGAAATTGTCTGACTTGATCTAAAGACACGGCTTCAGCAAAATCTAAAACCAAAACTTCACGATGCCAGCCCGTAGCCTGAATAGCTTGGTCGATAAATTCCTGAGCAACATCATACTTACCAGCGCTCTTTGGCCCCAAAAATAAATACGCATGGTCAAAACTTTGACCAGCGATATGAAGTTTGAGAATTTTGGGTAAATGCGACATTTCGCCACCTTTCTCTATATATTATACACCAAAATGGAGTAAAACATACAAAACCGCTTCACAGATAAGCGGTTTTGTATATTTCTAACGAGAATAATCAACAACTACATTTAGCACTTGATTATAATTATTAAGATTGACAATCTTATAGCGGTCAAGGTCAAATGCATCAACTTCGACTTGTTGACCAGGTAGTAATGGTCTCGTTAACCTCAAGCTTTGTTCATTAAAGGGCCAAAACTTTCCACTCGAATGATTTTGAATCAAAAGTTGATCGCCGGAATTAAGAATAATCGCACTTGGATCAAATCCAGCATCATCAAATTTGACAATAAACTTTTTGTTTGGACTTTGCGCAAACTGATCACTTTCTGACTGTACTCCAAGAACCTGACCTTGATCTTGATACCAAGATACAGGAACTTTTTGACTGGCCAATAGATTATATTCCTTAACCCACTCAGCCAAATTTGGGTTACTCACTGATTGCTCAAACACCAAGCCAACAGCCAAAGCAATTACAGATAGTGATATTGCTCCATATATTATTCTTGTTTTCATGGCTATGATTTGTTAGTTTTAACTTAAGTTTATTATACCAATGAATAATCCAAATCGTCCAAAAGTTTTTTGCGTTGTTGGTCCAACTTCGGCAGGCAAAAGCGAACTCGCCGTAGAACTAGCCAAAAAATACAACGGGGAAATAATTTCTGCTGACAGCAGGCAAATTTACTATGGTTTAGATTTGGCTTCTGGTAAGGTTGAGGGTAAATGGAAGACGATTCCATTTACCCGAAATCCTGAGCGAGCGAAGCAAGTCGATGGATCACTTCAAAAAGACCCCGGGTCTTCAACCTACAGCGAACTAAAGGCTTCGTCTGAGATTACCAAGGAAGAGAAATTAAAAAGAATTTACACCTACAAAGACATTGCCCATCACTTAATCGACGAAGTTAATCCCAAAAAACAATTCTCGGTCTCAGAGTTTAAAGCCAAAGCCAAAGACCTAATTTCTAAAATTCACAAACGCGGTCGCTTGCCAATTTTATGTGGCGGCACTATGCACTGGATAGACGCAGTTGCTTTTGATCAAACTTTTCCTCAAGTTTCACCAAATCCAGAACTGCGCAAAGAACTTTCGGAGCTTACCAACGAAGAACTGTTCGACCGTTTGAATAAGATTGATCCAGATCGCGCCGCAACCATCGACTCTCAAAACCCTCGTCGCTTAATCCGCGCTATTGAGATTGTCGAAACAACTGGTCAACCCGTGCCCGAACAAAATACAGAACCACCATACGACTTAATCTGGATTGGTATAAATCCAGGAATGGAAGTGATAGAAGACAAAATAAAAATCCGTCTCGAGCAAAGACTCAAAGACGGCATGATAGAAGAAATCGAAAAACTTCTAAAAGAAGGAGTGACCCACCAAAGACTCGAAGATCTTGGACTCGAATGTCGTTACATCTCTTTATTCTTACGGGGACACATTACCCGAGAACAACTAATAGAGCAATTAGCAACAGCAATCCGACAATACGCCAAGCGGCAACTCACTTGGTGGAAACGTAACGCTGATATACAATGGTTCAAAACCCAATCCGAAGCACTAAAAAACTTGGCCAATTAGCCAAGTTTTTTCTTTAAGAGTTCATTTATAACCCCAGGGTTAGCTTTGCCTTGCATCTCTTTCATCACCTGACCAACCAAGAAGCCAAAAGATTTTTGCTGACCTGCTTGATAGTCTTCTACCGCCTTAGGATTGCCGGCTAAGATTTTATCAACCACAGATTCAATTTCGGCTGTGTCACTAACCTGTGCTAAACCTAAATCTTCGACAATATGATCTGGCTCGCCGCCTTTGTCAAACATTACAGCAAAAACTTCTTTGGCAGCACTACCAGAAATTTTACCGCTATCAATCAACATTACAAGTTCTGCAAAATTCTCAGGTGTCACCTTAGCTTCTTCTGGTAATAACCCTTCTGAATTTAACTTAGCGCTAAACTCTTGCAAACACCAGTTAGCTACAAGTTTAATAAGTTTAGTGCGGTCACTTCCTTTTGTGTCATCCTGTCTGTGCCCGAATGGGTGAGAAGCTTGCGACGAAGGATCTCGAGATCCTTCGACTCCGGCTTCGCCTTCGTTCAGGATGACATTATCACCAGACTTAAGCCAAGCATCAATCTCGCTAACTACATTTTCAAAATAAAATGTGAGTTCTTTCCACTGAACCAAGTTCTCTACCACATCGTCGCCCAAACCAAACTCTTCGGCAAAGCGCTTGCGTTTATGCATAGGAAGCTCTGGCAAACTCTGCTTAATGTCCTCGCGCCACTCTTGGCTAAAATGCATCACCGGCAAATCCGGTTCTGGGAAGTAGCGATAATCATTAGCTTCTTCTTTGCTGCGCTGCTCTACAGTTTGATTATTTTTCTCGTCCCATCCCATAGTCACCTGTTTTGGTGTCTCACCTTTTTCAAGCATTTCGATTTGGCGCGGGATTTCATAATTAATAGCCGCTTCGGCAAATTTAAAACTATTAATGTTCTTAACTTCAACTTTGTAATTTGGCAAGCCTTCTTCGCCAGGTTTGCGAACACTAATATTAGGTTCGCAGCGCATAGTGCCAGTACTCATCTCAGCCTCGGACGCACCAACGTAACGCACAATGTTGCGTAACTCTTGCAAAAAGATACGAGCTTCTTCGGCGGTTTCGATATCTGGTTCGGTCACGATTTCGAGAAGTGGAGCGCCAGCGCGGTTAAGATCCACCAAAGAATAAGGTAGGCCAGAAGGATGAGTATTCTTACCTGCGTCTTCTTCTAAATGAGCCCGAGTAATCCTAATGCGCTTGCTTTGACCATTAACTTCGATATCAACATAACCGTTTTGGGCAATCGGTTCATCGTACTGAGAAATTTGATAGCCTTTTGGCAGATCAGGATAGAAGTAATGCTTGCGATCAAATTTGCTAAACTCTGGGATTTCGCAATTAAGCGCCATTCCCGCCATTACGCCAAGTCGCACCGCTTCTTGGTTGAGCACCGGCAAAGTTCCCGGCTCAGCTGTTACAACTTCATCTATATTTACATTAGGGTTTTTGGTGCCAGGCTTATTTGCCGCACTACTAAACATCTTGCTTTGAGTGGCAAGCTGAATATGTATCTCAAGTCCAATAACTGGTTTGTATCCGTTTAAATCTTTCATAATTATTTTTGAGGTTTTCTTGTATGAAAATCTGTAACTTCTTGGTAAGCTGCACCGACGTTAAACACAACTTGCTCGCCCCACTGAGGACCAATAATCTGAAGTCCAACTGGCATATCTGTTTGACCATCTTCGGGCTTTGCAAAACCACACGGGACAGACAAAGCTGGAAGTCCTGCCAACGAAGCGGGAATGTTTAACTGATCAGCGATGTATCCAAATAAAGGGTCATTAGCAGCGTGTCCAAGTTTTGGCGCAACGTTTGGTACGCTCGGACAAGCCAAGACATCAACTTGTTTGAAGATTGTTTCAAATTCATCCAAAATTAATCGCCGCACGCGCTGAGCTTTTTTGTAATATGCATCATAATACCCGGCAGACAAAACATAAGTTCCAGTCATAATGCGGCGCTTGGCTTCATCGCCAAAACCTTCGGCGCGAGACAATTCATAAACTTCTTCTAAATTTTGCGCCTCAGAAGACGAATGACCATAGCGAATACCATCGTAACGCGCTAAGTTAGAACTCACTTCGCTTGGACAAACAATCGCATAAACCAGCGAACCGTACTTAGTGTTAGGTAAACTAACTTCGACCAACTCGGCGCCTTGTTTTTCTAGCTCTTTGATAGCAGCTTCTACACTCGCTTTAACTTCTGGATGCATTCCGTCAATAAAGTATTCCTTGGGAATCCCAACTTTAAGTCCTTTGAGATCGGTGTTAAGATTTTTTAAATACTCACCTACTTCTTGCGAACCTGTTGTCGCGTCTTTAGGGTCATGACCCGAAATTGCTTCGGCAATTAAAGCCAACTCTTTTACAGAATTTGCCACCGCGCCCATACTATCCAAACTCGAAGCCATCGCTGCAACTCCATAACGAGACACGCGACCATAAGTTGGCTTCCAACCACTAATTCCAGTTAACGAAGCAGGTTGTCTTATAGAACCGCCGGTTTCGGTAGCCAAAGCCCAAGGAGAAATTCCCGCTGCCACAGCCGCCGCCGAACCACTACTAGAACCACCAGGCATTCGTTCTTTATCCCACGGGTTTTTGGTTGCACCAAAATACGATGTCTCGCCGCTCGAACCATGGGCAAACTGATCCAAGTTAGTTTTTCCTAGTAACACCGCTTTTTGCTCTTTGAGTTTACTAATCACAGTTGCATCGTAAGGCGAAATATAGTTTTCCAAAATTTTTGAAGCCGCAGTAGTTTTGATTCCTTTAGTATTAAAAAGATCTTTTGCCGCAAAAGGAATTCCTGTTAAGGCAAAGTTGCCGCCAGGTTCTGCTATAAATGCATCAGCTTCTTCGGCCTGCTTAAGCGCTTGATCCTCGGTAATAGTAATAAACGCATTAAGTTCCGGATTTCGCGCTTTAATTCTATCCAAAAAATACTTCGTCAGCTCTACTGACGAAATTTCTTTATTATCTAACTTTTGTCTAAGTTCTAAAAGTGAAAGTTTTTCGAATTGCATAACTATAATATAGAGTGGACTTTGTAATAACCGTCTTTACTGTCTGGTGCGTTGTCCAAAATCTGCTCTTGGTTGGGTGAATCAACAGCTTGATCTTGGCGATCGATGTTTTCTAAACCTGTGACATTGGCCACGATATCTAAACCTTCGGTGTCTACTTTTTGTAGATCTCCTACATAATCCAAAACACTCGAAAGATCTTGTCTAAATTTTTCGACTTCTTGGTCTGATAATTTGATTCGCGACAACTTAGCGACTTTTTTGACTTCTTCTACGCTTAACATGAATTCATTATAGTTAAATATAGCCAAAAAGAAAAGCGGTGAAAAAATCACCGCAAAAACTTTTTTTTGCAAAAATCGTCTAGAGGATATTGGAAGCACGGAGCTCTGCTTCGTTTAATTTCTGGGTTTTTCCGGGTGAGCTCTCTGGTCGGCCAGAAACAATCTCACTAATATCTTCCTCGGTCAACTCTTCAGAAGATTTATTTTGCGCACTTTTTTCACCAAAGAGACTTTCGTGTTCTTTATCACTAAGCCATGGTTTTTTTACAAATCCTGTCGTCATACTTATTTTTTTCCTTGCCACAAAAGGCGTCTATATTTTACCTTAAAACCAAAATAAGTTTTTTACCAATTTTGCGATTTGCGATCTTATTCCTAAGAACTGCTCTAGATTTTTCCTCCTCCTTCATACAAACAAAAAACTTGGCTTGCGCCAAGACTTCATTTGTAATTTTTTTTTAAAATTTATGAAATAGTCTTAGCACTCGTATTAACCAGAAAAAAGGCAAAGGTTGCCTTAGTGGTAATAATACGAGATGTGTGCCAATTAAATTTCATATAGATGGATTATATGCCTATTGTTTTATGATGTCAAACCATTTATCCCCAAACAAAACAATTTTGATATAAATAAAATGTAGACTAAGTTATAATTTAAATAAATACTTACTATAATTTTATTCATCTCATTAATTTATTAAGCTAAAAGCCATAAAACTAAAATGAACTTCGAAAGAATGCCAGTTCCGGCAAACCAAGAACAAGAAAACAATCAATCTCTGGATAAAGATATAGAGAGCTATTTAAAAGAGAGGGGTCAATTAAGAAGTGATTTAGTCGATCTTTCACTCGAAAAGCTACTCAATAGCCATCCAGAATATCACACAGAAATTGCTAATCGTATGATTTACATGGGTCAGGTCTGGGATATCGCTAAAAACCTTGAGAAGTTCAAAGGTCTTGACCATATAGAAATTGCTAATCGTATGATTGACAGAGGGAAAGCCGATGCCGTAGCTGCAAACCTCGAGAAGTTTGAGGGTCTAAATCACACAGTGATTGCAAATCGTATGATTGACAAGTATAAGGCCGATGCCGTAGCTGCAAACCTCGAGAAGTTTGATAGTTTTGGACAGGAAACAGCCCTTAAGCTTATTGACAATCATGAGTACATAACTGTCGCTGATAACCTCGAGAAATTCGATGGTCTAAATCACACAGTGATTGCAAATCGTATGATTGACAATGGCCAGGACTGGGCTATCGCTAAAAACCCTGAGAAGTTCGAGGGGCTTGGACAAGAAACAGCCCTGAAGCTTATTGACAAAGATCAGGCCGGGATTGTCGCTAAAAACCTTGAGAAGTTTGATAGTCTTGGACAGGAAACAGCTCTCGCACTTATTGACAAAGGTCAGGCCGGGGTTGTCGCTGATAACCTTGAGAAGTTCAAAGGTCTTGACCATATAGAAATTGCTAATCGTATGATTGACAAGGGTCAGGCCGGGGTTGTCGCTAAAAACCTTGAGAAGTTCAAAGGTCTTGACCATATAGAAATTGCTAATCGTATGATTGACGAAAGTCAAGTCAATGCCGTAGCTGCAAACCTTGAGAAGTTCAAAGGTCTTGACCATATAGAAATTGCTAATCGTATGATTGACAAAGGGAAAGCCGATGCCGTAGCTGCAAACCTTGAGAAGTTCAAAGGTCTTGACCATATAGAAATTGCTAATCGTATGATTGACAAAGGGAAAGCCGATGCCGTAGCTGCAAACCTCGAGAAGTTTGAGGGTCTAAATCACACAGTAATTGCCAATCATATGATTGATAAAGATCAAGCCAATGCCGTCATTAGAAACTTCTTTAAGTTCTATGGTCTTGGACCAAAAATAGCCCTGAAGCTTATTGACAAGGATCAGGCCGATGCCGTAGCTGCAAACCTCGAGAGGTTCGAGGGTCTAAATCACACAGTAATTGCCAATCATATGATTGATAAAGATCAAGCCAATGCCGTCATTAGAAACTTCTTTAAGTTCAAGGGGCTTGGACAAGAAACAGCCCTCAAACTTATTGACAAAGATAAAGCCAATGTCGTCATTAAAAACCTCTCTGCGTTCAAGGGTCAAGATCACATAATAATTGCTAATCATATAATTGACAGTGGACAAGCTAAAGTTGCCGCTGAAAACCTCTCTAAGTTCGAAGGCCTAGATTGCGGAGTGTTTGGTACTGATTTGAATCGAATAACGATTGCCAATCGTATGATTGATAAAGATCAAGCCAATGTCGTCGTTAACAACTTCTTTAAGTTCGAGGGTCTTGGACAAGAAACAGCCCTCAAGCTTATTGACAAAGATCAGGCCGATGCCGTTGTTAAAAAGCTCGAGAAGTTCAAGGGTCTTGGACAGGAAACAGCATACGGTCTAGCCCAGGCAGGTTACATTATTAAAGTAATAGAGCGCACCGATATCTTCCCTGATCTCGACCGTATTACCCTTGCCAGGGAAGCATGCAAAAGAGGAAATGGAGCTGATGCTTTACTTCATAATCGCTTTACCTTTACAGACCTCCAGCTATCTAATGAAGAGTATACTGACCTTGCAGAGAAAATCTTAACAGAGGCAACAGATTGGCAAGACCAGGAGAATATAGCCGGGCCTTACCGCGCAGGTAGAGAAATTTTTGGAGATAGATTTATGTTGGAGTACTTAGCCGATCCTAATCTCTCACGACACGATGGTCTACATGCTTTCAACAAAATTATAGAGCTATACGAATCAACAGACATGAAACCAAAAACCTTTTACGGCAATATACTCAAACAAGTTGCCATGGATGGAGAGTCCTACGAAGAGGGTTCCTCACATCATCACCTTAACAGCATTGCGCTTTCCCTTAACAGGAATTATGAGGAAGTAGCCAAAGAAGCTGCGCTTTATGACATACCGGAATTACAAGAACTAGTTGAGCACTATAAAACAACAGACAATATTTTTAGCTCATGGGGTAATCTAAAACGCTATTCCGAAATTTCTCAGCTGCTAGAACGAACAGAACTTTTAGAAGACGTGCAAAAGCTGAGAGCAGAAGGTAGGGAGAAGCTTTATAACTATGTTATAAAGCTGGCTTTCCACAAAAACAGTAAAGTTGATCTAGGAGCCGTAATGCAATTTTGGAAAGACACGGAGAGATTCCTTGATGCCGACGACGAACATACCAATGATGAAATTCAATCGCGTAAAAAACCTTCGAACTACATTCGTATTCCCCACCTCGACCTTAATGCTTCCGAGCTTGTCGATGCTTATGTCGAAGGATCTTACGATAACCTGCAAGTCTTTAATCCAATGGAGATTCGTTACGTTATAGATATAAATGGTAGAAAAGAAACCATGGTCGCTCGCATCAATAAAAAAAGTGATCCCGATGGAGCTCTTGCAGGTAACGACACTGCTTGCTGCATGCCATTTGGTTCAGGCAAAAACACCGTCTATATGTTTAACCCCAATACGGCGCTATTTACTCTTCAGATAGAAAAAGGAGGTGGCTCGAGAAGGACTATTGCGCAGAGCGTACTTACAAAAGACACTGATGTAAAGATTTCAGTACCTGAAATTATTGAAAAAATGCAGGACTTTGATACTCATCTTAACGAAGTCGCCTCAGAAAATATTCTCAAAGAACAGGAGTCAATCCTTGCCTGTGATAATGTCGAAGTTGCAAAAAATTACACAAAAGAAGAACACACTGATGCCATAGAAGACATCTACCGAGACTTTTTTACCGAATATTTAAATCGGTATGGTGAAAGACAAAATTTTAATACAGAAAAAGTTGTTATCGGTATGGGCTACAGTGATTCATTGACACATCTACCTGAAGAAAAAAATACCTTTGTTCCCAAGGCACCTGTGGGGTACTCCGACAAAACCGGTAAAAATGTTTACAGGCTAGATCTTATTCAAGATAAGAAAGAAGAACAATTAGAACCAAAAGCTTTTATAAGCAAAACTATAACCGACTATGAGAGAGATCATGACGAGCAGAAAGATCTCGACCTAGGAAGAGGTATAGATCTCCTTACCTTCGAAGACTCTCTTCCTGTTGCTTATCTTGAAGGTAAAATCTATAAAGACAATGAATCTTTAATGGTCTACCTGCACAATATAGAAAATGGACTCATTGCAAAAGATGTTAACAACGAAGCAAAAGGTAGACCTAACATGAGCCTTAAATATACAGACGAAAAAGGATATATGCGTGGCTATATTTTTGCTTACGAAGGAAAGCTTAACTCTGGTGAGCGAGGTATTTATATTACCGACCTCGCCGCTGACTCAACTTCAAAACTTGGCGGTAGGCGCCTAATCAAAGCATTCGCTAAGCGCTATAAAAAGGAATATCTCGACAAAGGAAACTTGATTCCTATCTATGCGGAGGCAAGAGATAGCACGTCATATAGAATTATCAATAAACAATTAGAACGTATAGGCCAAGATTTAGGTATAGAGATCGAAATAGAGAAAACAGGTGAGCATTATGAAGGTGATGACCTTATGCATGATGTTTATCTCAGACCACGCCAAGTATAAACCTTTATGCTACAATAAAAATACTTTACTAAATAATCATTTAATCAACCATTATGTTAATATTTGCAATTGTTATTGGCGCGATTTTATTGATCGGAATTGGTTTGTACAATTCTTTGATTCGCGGCCGAAACCAAGTCGACGAAGCCTGGGCTGACATCGAAGTTCAACTCAAGCGACGTTACGATCTTATTCCAAATTTAGTCAGCACAGTCAAAGGCTTTGCTGCTCAAGAATCTGGTGTCCTCGAAAAAGTGACCGAAGCCCGCACTCGAGCGATGGGCGCGCAAACTGTCCAAGAACACCAGCAAGACGAAAATATGCTTTCTGGAACACTCAAAAGCTTGTTCGCAGTTGCCGAAAACTACCCTGACCTCAAGTCAAATCAAAACTTTTTGCAACTTCAAAATGACCTCACAGACACCGAAGACAAAATCCAAGCAGCTCGTCGTTTTTACAACGGTAATGTGCGTGACTTTAATACCAAAGTTCAGGTTTTTCCAACCAACCTATTTGCTTCAATGCTTGGATTCAAAACAAGAGAATTCTTTGATATTGATGACAATGGCCCAGAAAGCCAAAACGTAAAAGTTGAGTTCTAAATAAATCAATAGTACTATCATCCTGCCTGTACCCAAATGAGTGAGAAGTGTAGTCGCGAAGGATCTCTCAATGAGATCCTTCGCTTCGTTCACCCGTTCAAATACAGACAGAATGACATAAAGTTATGCTCACTTATACCGAAGTATCCAAAAACAAAACCTATTCCGTCTTACTAATTTTAATCTTCTTAGTCATAATTAGCGGACTTGGTTTTGTCCTTGGTCAAATTTATGGTTCTCCAGAAATTTTGATCTTCGCTGTAATTTTTAGTTTTGGCTCTGCTTTTGTTTCATACTTTGCGGCTGATAAAATAGCTCTTTCAATGTCGGGAGCAATTCCGCTCACCAAAGAACAAGCACCGGAGCTCTATCGAACTGTCGAAAATCTGAGCATGACTGCAGGACTTCCAATGCCTCGTGTCTATATTATTAACGACGCCGCGCTCAACGCTTTTGCTACAGGCCGCAATCCACAAAACGCAGCGGTTGCTGTTACTTCTGGATTACTACAAAAGCTTAATCAAACTGAACTCGAAGGAGTTATCGCTCACGAACTTTCACATGTTGGAAATTACGATATTCGCTTTATGGCTTTGGTTATGGTTTTGGTTGGTACAGTATCTTTGCTTTCTAACTGGTTTTTTAGATTCAGTTTTTTGGGTAATCGCAAAAAAGAAGGAAGTAATCCAATTTTCCTACTCATTGGTTTGGGGTTATTAATTCTCTCGCCGATTATTGCCACATTAATCAAACTTGCAGTTAGTCGCAAAAGAGAATTTCTCGCTGATGCCTCTGGTGCTTTGCTTACTCGCTATCCCGAAGGCTTAGCTTCGGCACTCGAAAAAATCTCAACCCATAGCCAACCTCTTAGCACAGCTAATACCGCTACAGCACACCTATTTATCAGCAACCCTCTCAAAAACAACTTGGCCAAATCACAAAGTTGGTTTACAAATTTATTCAACACTCACCCGCCAGCTGACGAACGAATTCGCCGTTTAAGAGAGATGGGTCGCTAAAAAATTATTAAACTAAAACCTATGCCAGAAAAACCATCATTTAATCCCGATCTCCCTCAGCGATCCATCGATCGAGAAACAATATATCTTCACATTAACGAAGCAGAAGATAGTCCGTTTGAAAATGAAGAACAAGAACTGGAGTATTTAAAAAATGAAGTTCTAGCTGTAGAGTCAGAACTCAAAGAAGCTTTAGATTCTCAAAACTTTAACACCTCCACTCAATTGCACGGGTACAGTAGAGCTTTTTACAACCGTATTCAACAATTAGAAAACAAATTTAAAGACCAAGAATAAATGAACCCAGAAAACCCTCGCAGGCCAGACCAAGAAGAACAAGAGCTAATGACTAACAAAGCTTTGCTCGACTATCTTTTTAAAGATGGCGAAAATCCCTACGAAAACATACAACAATCTCTAACCGTGACCAAAAAGATTTTGGAGTACTTAAATGTCGATCTTGAGTCAGCTCAACAAGAAAACAAGCCATACGAGATTGCTGGGATTGAGTACAGCATAGCTGTAGTCAATAAAAAAATCGCTGAACAAGAACAAGAGATCAACGATCAACCTCTAGAACTTGGCGACATAGGCTAAAAGAAACCAATCGCATCATAACTAAACCTCGACTAACAAGTCGAGCTTTTATTTTTTGTTTCTGCTCATACTCCATTTTGGATACTTCTTCCACAGAACCAAAATTTTTTTCTACGTATTTTTTTGCAATGGCAATTTCGTCTTCCAAACTCACTTGCTCTGATAAACTTTCTTCTATTAAATCAGTTGGTAACTTTTTGAGCATCATTTTTTGCTTCATCATAAATTTGCCCCAATACTTAAAATCCTTCATGTTTCGAATAAAAATCTCGGCGTACTTGTCATCATCTATATATCGATCTTCTTTAAGCTTAACCAAAACATGATCGATCACTTCTGGTAAGTAACCACGCTTTTGCATTTTCTCGCGCATTTCGCCTTGAGTGCGCATGCTGATATTCAAAACAAACAACGCGTAGTTGTACGCGTGCTCAATATCACTCGGATCTTTTAGAGGCTTAGCTTTTTTAAACATCTCGACTTTAAAATGATACAATTATTATAGTACAAATACATAAAGAAAATCTCAACGACCATTGACAGAACAAAGGTTTTCTTATATAAATATATTATCACTCTTTATCTTAGAGTGATAAAAATATTATTGAACAGACATAGATTATTGTCTAGATTTGTCCATCACAAGACATAATTTGGAAACCAAGCATGCATCGTAATTAACTTACGCTGAGTAAGGTTAAAAAAATTATAACGCAGTAATGAGCAAGCGCTCTGGACAATATAAAATTATCATGAATAACTTCGCCTTTATTTTAGAACGACTTTCAAGCCGAGCCAAAAATGCGCTCATTGCAGCACAAATGGTTTCGGAAGAACTCCACCACGATCATATCGGAACGGAGCATCTTTTGTTTGGCATTGTCGCCGAAAAAGCTTCCTTTGCCGCAGAAATTTTGATCAAATCAAAAGTCACCCCTGATGTAGTCAAACAAGAAGTTTCACTTGTTAACCAAAACAGTCAAATCGCTTCGTGGAAACCAGTTCTCTCCCCTAACCTCAAAAGTGCGATCGAAAAATCTGCGATCATTGCTAGCCAGTACGGTTATCAATTTATTGGTACCGAACATTTTTTGTACGGCCTAACTACAACGGGCAACAACAAGTCTCGAGTAATTCTCTCTAAACTCGGAATCAACATGAACGAACTCGAACAAAATCTTATTGCTGTATTCGAAAATATTTCTAAGTTTCCAGAAATTCCAGGACAAGACAACGACCCCGAACCGACTCACGAAAACCACCCACACCCTGGTGCAATGATGCCAACCCCTGACGGTAAACGCGGCAATGTGCTCGAACAATTTACTACAGACTTAACTCAAAAAGCAGCGCAAGGAAAAATCGACCCAGTAATTGGTCGCAAAAAAGAGATCGAACGTGTTATCAGCATCCTTGGTCGCCGAACCAAAAATAACCCAGTCCTAATTGGCGAAGCTGGAGTTG
Organism: Candidatus Doudnaibacteriota bacterium; assembly: GCA_041389225.1. GTDB lineage: Bacteria > Patescibacteriota > Doudnabacteria > UBA920 > UBA920 > UBA920. The sequence goes on from JAWKSI010000001.1 coordinate 60,365, forward strand.
GAAAAACCGCAATCGTCGAAGGTCTTGCATTAGCAATCGCCAACCGTGAAGTTCCAGATAATTTACTCGACAAAAAAATCTTAGCTCTCGACTTAGCTTTGGTTGTTGCAGGTTCAATGTTTAGAGGAGAATTTGAGAATCGACTCAAGCAAATTATTGATGAAGTTAAAGAAAACGAAAATGTCATCCTCTTTATTGACGAACTTCATACCATGGCTGGCGCTGGCGCTTCGCAAGGTAGTTTGGACGCGGCTAATATTCTCAAACCTGCACTAGCCCGTGGTGAAATGCGCACTATCGGCGCCACCACAATTTCGGAATACAAAAAACATATCGAGACTGATGCTGCACTCGAACGACGCTTTCAATCAATCTTAGTAGAAGAGCCGAGCAAAGAAGAAACTATTGCTATCCTCAAAGGTATTCGACCTAACTACGAAAAACACCATAACGTTCAGATTACTGACGAAGCTATTAATGCTGCCGTCGAACTTTCTGATCGCTACATTCAAGATCATCACCTCCCCGATAAAGCTGTTGACCTTGTCGACGAAACTGCAGCTTTTCTTCGAAGTATTCATAGCAACTCCAAACTTGCCAAAACCAAACGCAAAGTTGAATCAGAATTAGAAACTCTCGAACAAGAAAAAACCAAAGCTGTGATGGAACAAGATTTTACAACTGCACTCCACTTGCGAAGCCAAGAAGATCGTTTACTCAAACAAAAAAAAGAACTCGATCTTTTGGCAGCCAAAGAAAAAGGTCCGGTATATTCGATTAGCGCCCAAGACATCGCCCATACCGTAAGTCTCATGACCAAAATCCCGTTACAAAAACTAGCACAGAGCGAAGTCGGAAAACTTACAAACCTCGAAAAAGTTCTCAAAACCAAAATCGTTGGTCAAGACGAATCTATTACCGAAATTGCCAAAACTATTCGCCGCAGTCGCGCTGGATTGGCCGACCCAAATCGCCCAATCGGTTCTTTTATGTTCTTAGGTCCAACTGGAGTTGGAAAAACCGAAACCGCCAAAGCTATTGCCGCGGAAGTATTTGAAGACCCTGATGCACTAATTAGAGTCGATATGTCAGAGTTTATGGAACGCCACAATGTCGCGCGATTAATTGGCGCACCCGCTGGTTATGTTGGCTACGAAGAAGGTGGTCGCCTAACCGAAGCAGTTCGCCGTAAACCTTATGCAGTTGTCTTGTTTGACGAAATCGAAAAAGCACACCCAGAAGTATTCAATATCTTGCTTCAAATTCTTGAAGATGGTCAACTTACAGACAGCTCCGGGAAACGAGTCAACTTTACCAACACTGTGATAATTATGACTTCCAACCTTGGTATGCAAGAGCTTAATGCCCAAGCTAACAAAATTGGTTTTGCCGACAAAGAAGAAGAAACTAATCAAAAAGCCAAGCTCGAACAAGAATACGAACGCATCAAAGTCGGTCTACTAGAAAAACTCAAAAAAGATTTGCGGCCAGAATTTCTAAACCGAATCGATAAAGTTTTGATTTTTAAACCACTAGGACAAACCGAACTCAAAAAAATTACAAGACTTCAACTCAAAGAATTATCAGAGCGTATCAAAGCTCAAGGTTCGGAACTCAAATTTGAGACACCTGTGGTCAACTTCATTACACAAAAAAGTTACGACCCGTTGCAAGGAGCGCGCTACATTCGTAAAAATATCCAAGATTTAGTCAGCGACCCATTGGCTGAAGAAATTATTTCGAATGAACTTATTCCTGGTTCAATTATCACGATTACTTTGGACCACGATGAGCAAATTCGCTTTGAACGATCTGCGAACAAAACTGCAACCAAAAAACCAGAACCAGTAGTTGCGTAAAAAAATATAAATCAACAACACTAGCAACCCAAACCCGCTAATACTAAAGCGGGTTTTGGTTTTTATATGCCTTTGTATTATTATCTTCTAAAGGTTTTATTGTTAAGTTAAAATTTTAGCGATCAACCACCACCTAAGTTCTGTATTTTAAAACCAAACCTTTTCTTCTTGGTCATCCTGAGCGCTTTTTTCCCTTTGTCATCCTGAGCGAAGTACTTGTTCTTCGTCATCCTGAGGAGCTTGCGACGAAGGATCTCTTTCCCAAACCAAAGTCCCATTTCCCTCGACCTCCGCACTGCCCTGAGGTCGGTCTCAGGAAATAGAACTTTGGTTTTTGTTTCCCATATATTCCCAAACCAAAACTTTTCTTCCCTCGAACTCCGAGCGCCTTCGCGAAGTCGTTCTCGAGAAGAAAAGCTTTGGTTTTTTGTCGTATTAATCCTCTGTCATCCTGAGCGGAGGCGAAGACGGAGTCGAAGGATCCTTTTTGTAGATTCTTCACTTCGTTCAGAATGACGTTGTGTTTGTTTAACCTTTTTTCCCTTCGTCATCCTGCTTGTACCCGAATGGGTGAGCGGAACAAGTAAAATTGTCATCCTGAGCGGAGGCGAAGCCGGAGTCGAAGGATCTCTTGCCCTCAAAAACTTGAAAAAAACTTGAACAACAAATTGCTATGCTTCAAAATATAATTTTCTTATTTTATGTTAAATTTTTTGAAACAATTTGTATTAGCAATCAAGTTTTGGATCCTCGAAGCGATTCTGCCTTATCAATGCGTTGGTTGCAATCAAGTAGGTAATTTATTTTGTTCAAACTGTCAAAGACAAACCACATTAGCAATCGACAAGTGCATCGTTTGCCAAAAACCAAGCTGGCAAGGATTCACTCACCCAAAATGCCAAACCAGATACACACCGGATCGCTTAATAACTTTTTTTGCGTACCAAAATCGCGCCATCAAAACACTCATCGGCCTAACCAAACTCAACTTTATCTCCAATGCAATTCAAGTACTCGCACAAGCAAGCTCAAATAGAATCAAAATTTTGACTAATCATGATTTTGTTCTATGTCCAGTTCCTTTGTCTGATTATAAGTTAAGGTTTCGCGGTTTCAATCAAAGTCTAATAATCGCAAAAGTTTTAAACAAAAATTTTGAATGGCCTATCGCTCAAATTGTTGCCAAAAAGCTTTTTATCAAACAACAAAAATTTCTCAACCAAACTGATCGCCAAGCTAACATCAAAGAGGCTTTTCTACCAACACAAGAATTAATCCAATCACCGCCAAATACAGTCATAATCGTTGACGATATTATTACGTCTGGGTCAACTTTTAAAGCAATTTCAAAGGTTCTTAAGAAAAATGGAGTACAAATAGTGTGGTGCTTAGCACTCGCCCAAGACTAATTGCTTTTACTAGGATTTTAGGGTAAAATTATCAAGTAAAATCATGAGTCTAAGTTATGGAGAGTTGGCTGAGTGGTCGAAAGCGCCTCACTGCTAACGAGGTAGGGGTTTATAGCCTCTCAAGGGTTCGAATCCCTTACTCTCCGCCACTAAAATTTTTATCGTGCAGACCTACACACTATCGATTTTAGGTTAAATAAAACCGCCGTAAGGCGGTTTTATTTATTCTATTTTAATTTTATATCTTTAGGTTTCAGTAAATTTATCCCTGGAACTATTTCGAAGTCGTCTTTACCATCCCTTGAGAGTATACTTTTAACATTATTATTTTTCATAATCACACAATGAAAAGCATCTCCCCAGCCAGGATTGTATAAATTCATATTTTCACCAACATCTGACCAAAAATCATCAAAGGTATAATTGCTGTTTTTATGTGTATCTAGGATAAAAAACTTAACATTATAGATCTTTGATGATCTTTGAAGCCTATTAATATCTGAAGCAACTTTTTTGGGCTTTATATTAAATTGATTTATTAATACTTTTGCCAGCTCAACAAAAGTAAATAATGAGGTTACAAACCTAACACTCTCCATCCCACTTAGCACCTCAACAGCATTTTCTATTTCAGAGCTAAATTCATCTTTCATATACCATGAAACAAATATATTTGTATCTAAATATATATCTTTCATTTTATTTCTTAGCTTTGAATTTTACTGGAACTTCAACCTTTACAGCTTTTTTAGCTTTAAATGAAACACTCTCACCATTTTTAGTTTTAAAACTAACAGTTACCGGCTTTTGGACTGTCTTGGTAGCCTTAAATTCAACAATTTTTTTGCGTGTCATAATTCGATTCTACACCAATTTAAGAATCTTGTCTTCATACTTAATTTTAGATTTTAAATTAGACAATAATAATCTTTTCTCACTAATAGAGCCTTCTTTCAGCAAATATTTTGCATAATTTTTTATGTCAGCGTCTTTATTATTAGAGACACTCTTAATACCCAAGACACTGGATTGAAATTTATTAAACCTGCTTACTTCGAGCTCTAGCCTTTTCTTAATCCCCAGTTCATCAATATCCGTATAATCAATAATTTTAGCTAACTGATCAATCAGCTCTTTTTCTCTAATATACTTGTTTTTACAAAACCTATCTTTAGCTCTAGTGCAGGAATAATAAATGTATTTGTTTGACCCACCGTTTTTTAGCTCTTTCCATTTTTCTTCTGCTGATATTCCTGAGCCACACTTACCGCATATAAACATTTTAGTAAATGCGAATTCTTTAGATTGTCTAGAAATATTATTTCTCTTAAGTTGTTCCTGAACTTTATCAAATAACTCCTTGGTTATAATTGGCTTGTGTCTTCCTTGATAAACATTGCCGCTATTTCTTGGATATTCAAATTCTCCGTAATAAAAGGTGCTTTGAAGTATTTTGTAAACCGCCGAAAGTGTTACAGGTCTATTACCTCTTGTATAGAAGTTAAGCTCGAATCTTAACCAGTGATATAACTTTCTACCTGACCATTTTTCGTGAGCCACTTTTTCGAACATTTGTTTTATAACTAAGGCTCTCTGAGGATCCTGAATAACCACACCCTTTCTATCTGTGCGCTTTTGGTTTAGATAGCCCAAAGGTGCCATATTTGGCCAAAAACCAAGCTCTACGCGCGTCCTCAACCCTCTTTTAACATTTATACCACGATTGTCATTTTCTAGCTTAGCTTGAGACCCCAATATCATCAGCAAAAACTTTTCATTTGGATTATTAGAAAACTCTTGGCCGTATGTTCTAATTTTTTGCAATTGCCCTCCATCCATTAAATCGACAATAGATCCCAAGTCTCCAGCATTACGAGATAACCTATCAGGCGCCCAGGTGAGTATGCCGTTAAATTCTACCCTCTTTAATTTCGCTTAAGAGCTCATTAAAGACTGGTCTTTGATTAGTTTCTTTAGCAGAATGTGATTCTTGTTTAATTGTCACAATCTCAAGCCGATCACGCTCTGCTATTTGTAGCATCTCTTTTATCTGTGAATCTATAGACATTACCTGCTTCTCGTCGCCCTCGGAGCTACCCCTTGCGTATAGACAATATCTTATCTTTATTTCTTCCATACCACATTAATGACGCACCTGCCTTTTTTAGTCTAGGTAGATAATTTAAAAATCAGCCATTTGGCTGATTTTTAAGAATACTTATATTCGAGTTTCTCTTTGACTTTTTTCCAATTTGGTAGCTTCTTGTCTAAACAAGCAAAAAATAACTTATTATGCTTTCTATATTTAATATGGCATAGCTCATGGATTAAAACATAATCTATACAATCTTTAGATGCGTGAATAAGTTTTGGATTTAATGATACTTTTTTACCCTTAAGGAAACTTCCCCACCTCTTCGACATATTTCTTAGTTCTAACACCAAATCATTATTTTTCGGAAATAGCTTTTTCATCTTCTCAAACCTATCCTCAAATACAACAACTGTTTTTTCTTTATACCACCGATCAATTAATATTTTTGTATACGAACTGTTCTTAACTGATTTACTTGTTCTCACCTCAAAGACCCCTCTAAAGAGGCATATCGAATCAGCTTTAGCACTTTTAACTACTAATTTATATTGCCTACCTAAATATAATAAACTTTCCCCAGAAACATACTCACGTTTATATTCTTTTTTATTCACTCGATCAAAAAAGTCGAGCTGTTTATTCATCCAAAACCATTTTCGTTTTAAAAACTGTTCAACTTTATACAGGTCAATATCCAAGGGACCTTTGACCACTATTTCTTTGCTCGGTTTAATCGTTAAAGATAAACTTTTGCGTTTTTGTTTTATTAATTGATATTGGTATTGGTAATTTCCGTATACAAATTTTTTGATCATTAGATTATCTTATGGTTATTCTCTGCCAACTGCACGGCTTTTTCAATCACTTCTTTACTAGCTTCTGGGCTTAAATCCAAATCATATTCAACCCTTGCCACATCATACAAATAGTCGTCAATTTTATTCATCATCTTTCTTTTTACATCTAAATTTTTATGCCAATCCACTATACTTTCTTGTTTGATTATACCTATGATATCTAATATTACCGAGGTATAATTTTCGCCGTCTAAAGGTATTAAGTTCTGTAAATTTCTATACAGAATGTCAGCACCTTTAACAGCAGTTACTTTTTCTGGCAAGCCTTCATCTCTTTTATTTACCACTTGGTCTTCAATCAACCTTAATTGTTTTAAGGCTTCGATGTCTGCCAGTTTCTTTAATCTCATTTGATCTAAAATCTCTTGGATTTTTTGAAAAGCGATCATAAAATTCTGGATCAGACTCAACATTTTCTCTAATTGTCTTATCTGTCTGGGCCGCGATCGCTTCTGCTTTAGATTTGTCGGAACCTAGATTTTCTACTTCTTCTTGAAATGCATCTCGGTCGGTAATGTTAACTTGCTTAGTCAAAAGTTCTACCCCTTTTGCATCAACGTATTTATCCAGCACATCAATTAAAGACTGTTTGTATTCTCCTAAATCTACAGAATCACCATAAACCAAACTTGAAGCTTTTCTTAATTCCATAAATTTCTTTAGCTCTCTTTTATATAAATCAATGTGTTTAAATTCTTTTACAAAGTTTTGTAAGACGAGACATTCATTAAACTCACGAATAAACTTATTCATAGTTTTATAAAATACATCTCTTTGCTGTTCATCCTCTAAATGTCTAATAAAAACCTCGTCATCTTTAGAACCCTTAACTTCTTTAAAAATATCGTGAAGTTCACCATATGAATGTTCCAGCGATTCTATTTTGTCATCTACATCAATTAAAGCACTCTTAACATCATCTTCATCATAATTACCAAATAGTTTCATTGCGGTATCAATATTCTTAGCATTTTCCGAATAGTCGACTATAAAACCAGCAGTTTTTGGCAAGACTTCATTTTCAAATAATCTATTGACCCGAGCAATAGCTTGCAGTAAATTATGATCTCTTAAGTCTTTGGATAAATACAAAACTGTATTTCGTGGAGCATCAAATCCAGTAAGAAGCTTATCTACCACTATAATAATCTCCACCCCATCTTCATTATTTTTAAAACTACTAATCACACCGTCTTCATAAGATTTTACACTAGAGTGATTAGCCCTAACTTCGCCCAAATAATCCACTACAGTCTTTTTATGGGTATTAACTTTATCTCCATCCTCATGTTCATCAGAAATCACTACAGCTGTATTGATCTTCCCACTAATTGCAAAAGCTCGCTGGAACAACACCGCAGAAAACTTTGATGGTGCTACAACCTGTGCCTTTAATCCAGTACCTTTAAAATTATCCAAAAAGTGTTTTTCTATATCAAAAGCTATCTCTGCAATTCTCTGGGGATTGTCTTTAATAATTTTACTTCCTACATATTGCTGAATCTCTTGCTTTTGTTTGTCCGACATTCCAGCGGTAATCCGCTCGATATGTTTGTCGATCATGTCTTTATTCTGCACTAAATCGACATATCGACCCTCATAAATTAAAGGTAAAATAACTTTATCATCTAAGGCATCATCAATTGTATACCTATCAATGTAGCTACCAAATTTTCTCCAACTTTCAGCTTCTTTTTTCATTAATGGAGTGCCTGTAAAGGCAATATAACAAGCGTTAGGAATTATCCGATTCATTTCCAAATTGGCAATCCCGGTTTGACTGCGGTGTGCTTCATCAATTAATACAAAAATATTTGAATCATTATCAACCAAGCCAGTTCGCTTTTTACTGGCTGATTCAAACTTATGCACCAAAGTAGTAATTACGTCCAAACTCTTATCTTTTATTAATCCTAATAAATGCTCGCCACTAGTGGCCTGGGTTACACCCTTTTTAAGATTACAGTTTTTAAAAGTATCTTTAATTTGTTTGTCTAAATCTTTACGATCTGTAACTACAATCACTCTTGGGTTGGTAATATTCGGATCTTCTATTAACGCTTTCACAAACATGACCATTGTTAAAGATTTACCTGACCCTTGAGTATGCCAAATTAACCCACCTTTTCTCTTACCTTCGCCATTAGCACCTTCTTCGTATTCATTAATTCGATTAAATATTTTACGGATTGCAAAATACTGTTGGTACCTGGAGATCTTTTTTATCCCAGCGTCAAAAACTATATAGTTTTTAGTTAAATCTAAAAGCCTGTCTGGTTTAAATAAAAACACCACACCTTTATCTTGTTCTGTTACCAATCTACTTGTATGTTGTGTAGTTTGTTCAGGAGATCCATTTAAATCTTTAACCAACTGATTATATACTTTTGGTTCAATTTGCCTTTGCATTACAGACAAAACCTCAGATTCTACTTCTTCTACACTTAAGCCTTTTTCCTTCCATGCGCTATAAAACTTATTAGGTGTTCCCGTGGTACCATATCTTAAGTCCTTACCATTAGTGCCAACTAATAGTTGAGCATATGTAAATAACTTAGGGCAATAATCTGCTCCCTGGTTGCGATTTTGTTGCGAGAAAGCCTTGTCTACATCTACGCTAGATTTTTTGTTTTCTATTACTGCGAAGGGTATTCCGTTTACAAAACAAACAATGTCTGGGCGAATCTTTTGCTTTCCTTGGGCTTCAAATTCTACAGATACATGGTAGTCATTATTATCTGGATTTTTAAAATCTATAAATCTAAAATTCTTAGAAACCTTTTTACCATCGTGATGCACGACTATTGTTTTCCCACCAGCCGTCGGCATAATAGTGTTAAACACTTCTTGTGAACTATCTATTAAGCCTTTGTATTCTAAATTCTCTAATTCATCAATTGCATCCCTAACATCCTTTTCTCCAAACTTATAGTTTTTACCATCTACTTCGTAACTATTAAGCTCCATTAGTTTTTTAGATGCAATATCGTGCAGCAAAAAAGTGCTTGAGTCATTTCCACGCAGCTGCATTATTTCTTCTCGAGAAATATATTTATATCCAAGATTAATCAATAACTCTACAAAAGGTAATTGTGATTGCCTGGCTTCATCAAAATGTACTTGTTCTAACATAATTTAGTAATTTAATTCCTATAAATAAGTGGGTTTTTATATTTGACATAAACATGATTTATGCTATAATACCTACATCAATACGAAAAGGGATCCGAACGGTTAATTACCTAAGGAGCCCTTTTCTTTTTGCATGATTTTACTTTTAATACTAGGATTTTCTAGTTGATCAAAATATTCTGCGCCAATTTTTTTATATAAAGAGGAAGCGTATTTTTTATTTGGAAATAATACCTTTAAAAACCTATTTTCGGATATCAAAAAATCAACGAGCATTTTATAGTCGCCATCGCCAGACACTAAGACAACTTTATCAAAGTCATCTTTTTTATACATCTTTTTCATAATAGAAAAAATAATATCACAATCCACATTTCCTTTTTTATTTCCCAGCATTGCAGAATTATGTTCTCTAAAGACTAAAACAAAACCGGCTTCTTGTATATCTGTATATAAATCTTGATAGTCTTCGTTAAGCCACCCTAAAAAATAATATGCAGTTTTAACCTTATATTTATTTGCCAAGTATACCCGAAATTTCTCCAAGTCTACTTTCCAAGGACTTATTTCATGCTTAGTGGTGCCCATAAATAAATTTTGCCCATCAATATAGGCTAAATTATTTGGTTGTGATTGATAGTCATTCATATAAGATACTACTTTACTTTTTCTAATAAGTCTTCTGGGGTTCTAATCTTCCCAGTAACTAAATTGTTTAATAAATATTTTTTCTGTTCTTGCCAGAGGGTAAGTTTTTTCTGGAGAGCGGCGATCTCATCATCAGCAGAGGTGAGAATATCAGCGATTGCTTTTTGTTCCCTTAGTTCTGGAACACTATATTTAATAGACAGAAGTTCTGACTTATTCAACTTTGCTCTTGTTCCTCCGTTCAAATACATCAAAACATTTTTATGCACCGTTGAATAAAAAAGGAAATCTTGAGAATTTTTTTCATTCGCTTTAATAACATGCGCATGATTGTTAACCCATGATTTCCCATATACACGATAAGCGATTGGTCGATTTTGATATTCATCAAATTGACCTCCATCTTCTGCAACCAGAATAATATCTTCATCAAAAAGATAATCATTTACATAATCAACGATATTATTTGCACCGCAGTATGGAATAATGCCTTGCATTCTCGATCTTTCGTCAGAGTTTAATGGAACTCTCTTTGCGTCTAAACAAATAGCAATATCTTTAAGTTTTACCTCTTTCCACTCGTCACTAAACCCAGGTAAACGTTTTTTGCCTGTGAGGAGTTGTTGCATCAAACCCTTTTTGATATTTTTCTTTAAAGCAATTTTCTTTTTAAGTTTTTCAATAGCCTCATCCCATGTTTCGAGAACAGTAGCGATACGGTTTTGTTCAAGGAGAGGGGGAAATTTCATGGGGCAAGAAAGTATGTCATCTTTTCGTAAGTTTGTTTGATTTACCCCATCATCAAAAGAAAGGAAGTAGCGATTTCTGCTTAGAGCAAGATATAAGAACTTCCTTGATACCCCCTTTGCCCTAAATCCTCCAATTCTTTGATTTAGAGTATAAGTATTGTCTTTATTGACATAAAAACACTTTGCTATAGCTTTCCCATTTGGGACATCACTCATTACCATTGCAATGTCTCCTTTTTTTAAAGGGACCAAAAACTTATTTGAGTATTTTTTTATTTTTCCATTAGATGAAATAAATTTTGAATTCACAACTACATAATTTCCGTTTTCATCAATATCTTTTTCATGCCCTTTTCCATTGAAAAAGTCTACTACTTCTCTGAGTTGTTTTTTTACCCACCCATTAGGAATATTTTGTTGTTTATTTCTGGTCTTCATTTAATTTCTTTTTGATTGAATTCCTTGTTCAACCACAGCTTCTATATTTCTCGCAATCCAGTTATATGCATCAGACCCTGCGTCATACACAGAAATATATTCTGATAAATTTTTGCCATTCTTTAAGCCGATTTTTATAAACGGGTTAATGCCCTTGGAACATGTTCCTGTTCGTGGGTCCCTGAGATTATGAATGTATATTCCGACCAATCCTTTTTTACTATTCCATGCTTTTTCTATTTCATACTTTACCCACTTGCTTTTATGAGTCTCCGCTCCAATCAAAACAACAACACAAGAAGATTTTTCTATGTTTTCGTCAATCCACCGACGTATCGCCGCATCTCCACCTCTTTTAATTTCTTCCCATCTATTTGGGGTGACGGGTTTATTAGCTTCAATAACACCTATGTTTCTAATTTGTTGTACTCTCATTACATCATTACGAAAATGAAAGCTGTAAAATATATTCCTCATAATTAAAATATACTAATTAATATTACTAATAAAATAGTGGGTATATAAAATAACTTTAAGGTATTGGACCACATGCAATACAAAATAGCAGTGTCACGCAATGAATTAAATTTAGAAACAGACATTGAATAATCTATAAGTGCTTCATCTTTGATATTTCTAACTTCATCATATAAATGCCTGTATTTGCGCTCTAAAGATAAAAATAAGCATCATGAATCCAAAATATCATGATTACCAAAATCAATATAATCTGCAATTCATTTCTACAAATTCTAAAAATGCTGCTGCTAACGCCACAACTAGTGTTATCATCCATCCTCTCAGGGTGAATAGATTATTTCCCATGCGAGAAATAACCTCTTGAATCATTTGCAAATGTGCAATCTTTTTGTTATCCGACATATTAATTTTTGACTATTTAATACTCATAGCCTTTAAGTATTTTTTCATCTGTTCTTCAAGCTCTTTCAATTCTGGCTCAAGCTTCGACAACTCCTGTAGTTTTGCTCCAATATCTACTGGTCTTCTTCAAGATATCGACATATCTTGTAATATTTAGATTAAAATCATTTTCTTTAATCTCTTTAAACTTAACCACACGAGCAAACTTCTCGACATCTTTACGATCTTTGTAGCTTTTAAAGATTTTATCTATGTTTTCTTCGGTTAAAGTATTTTGAGCTTTCCCAGATTTATACTCTTTAGACGCCTCGATAAACATGACATCTTTTTTGCTCTCATTCTCTGCCCCTGCCTCACGAGATCTGTCTATCACCAAAATAGCTACAGGAATACCGGTAGTAGAGAATAGTCCTGCAGGCAGGCCAATAACAGCATCAATCAAGTTTTCTTCTAGTAACTGCTTTCTAATTTTCCCTTCAGCGCCACCTCTAAATAACACACCATGAGGCACTATAATAGCTCCACGACCTGTTTTAGGTTTTAAGGTTTCTACCATATGGCTGATAAAAGCATAGTCACCTTTGTCTTTAGGTGGCACTCCACGGTGAAAACGGTTAAATGGATCACCTTCGGCATTTTCGGCTCCCCATTTTTTTAGACTAAAAGGAGGATTAGCTACTGCAACATCAAATTTAATTAATTTACCATTTTCTACTAGCAGTGGATTATTTAAAGTATCACCCCACTCAAGTCGGGCAGAGTCTTTGCCATGCAAGAACATGTTCATACGAGCTAGCTGGTAAGTAGAACCCGTGGATTCTTGTCCATATAAAGCGTAATCGTTTGACCCTTGAGATTCTACTTCTTCTCCTGCTAACAAAAGTAAACCACCTGAGCCAACAGCGAAATCACAAATACGATCTCCAGGTTTTGGTTGAGCAAGTTTGGCCACCAATTTTGCAACATTCCTAACAGTAAAAAATTCTCCTGCCTTTTTTCCTGCGTCTGCACCAAATCGCTCGATCATATACATATAAGATTCGCCGAGAACATCCTCACCAACTTCAGACAAATCAATCTTATTAAAATCCTGCATCAAGTGCCTGATCATTTTATTACGTTGATCAAGCTTGCCTAAGATTGACTCATTATTAAAGTCTACAGAAAAAATTCCTTCGAGCTTATCACGATTCTCTTCTTCTATTTTATGAAGAGCTTTATTAATCTCTTCACCAATATTGTCAGATTCTATCTTTTCGTATAAAGCATCAAATGTAGCTTCTTCTGGAATATAAAAACGATCGAGTTTCATCTTTTCTTCGACACGCTTCTTATCACCCTGGTAACGCTCTACATACTCAGCCCTTTTTATTTTAGAAATGTCACTGACATATTTAAAGAAAAGCATTACTAATACATAATCTTTATACACTCCAGCATCAACAGATGTCCTAGAAGAATCCGCTGCCTGCCAAAGCACTTTATTTAATTCTGGTTGTGTTATTTTTTTAGACATTATTTTGTAGTTTAAGAAAAATGGTCTTTAGTATATCGCGTTTTAGCTGCTTTTGTTTGTCGTGGAGGTTTATCTGCTTAATAACATTATTATACAAATCAACTATAGTTTTTTGTTGTTCTAGACTAGGTAATAAGATAGAAGTTTCACCTAAGACAGATTTAGATATGTGCATAATAGTACTTCCTCTGGCTTTTTGCATTATTTCTGATTGAAAAGCAGGTGAGTTTAAGTAAAAATTTAAGTACTCAGGATTAACCTTTTTGTCTTTGATTCTAATAATATACAAAGAGGAGTTTGCCATTGATTTTTGTTCGCTTTGAACCAGGGAAGATCTAAATTCTTTCCCGGGAGTACTGCGGGACAACATTAGAATATCATTCTGGTGTATCACTGCTGGAGACCTGGCTGGTAAACTTTCTAGCTTAGGTAAATTACTCAGCTCCGATATCTTGGTATTGCTTACAATGTCAGATGCTTGCACCACTGGATATTGGCCGTTTTCAGAGTAGTCCTTAATATAGATTGCTGCCCCAGATATAATATCGACAAGATCTTTTAACATAATATTTGAACTCATACAGACATTATACTAAGTTATAATTTTCTGTCAAATATTTTGATTATTTTTCTTAATCCCTGCAGCTTTAGCAATAATATCTGCCAAAGTATGGGCTTCTTTTAGGTTTTCTGGGATTTCTTGTTCTTTTGAATAGACAATTCTAATGGTCTTATCACTACTATCTTTACTCGAGTAATGTTTATTATTATGCTTTAATGCAAATTTTATTAAATCGCTCTTCCCTTCCTGTATCCCTTGTATCAGAGCATTTTCTGCAATATCCCCAATATTTTCTTTACCCTCTTTAATTGCTTTATTAGTTTGAGCGGTAAACCGTTTACTAGATTTCCTTAATCTGTAATAGCTTGCCTTGCTGAATCCAGTCTTTTTACAGGAATACAAAACATTGCCAGTTTTTTCTAGCTCAGTTAAGAATCTTTGTTTTTGATCTTTAGAAATCATTTTGTAAGAGATTGGTATCTATCGATAATTACTTGGCAGTAATTTAAGTCTATTTCAAAAGCAATACATTTCCTGCGTGTTTGCTCGCATGCAAGTAAAGTTGACCCAGAACCTGCAAACAAATCCAGTACTGTATCACCTATATTACTACTATTTAAAATCATCTCTCTTAAAAGCGGTAGGGGCTTCATCGTTGGATGAAGTTTGCTTTTCTGCGGTTTTGGATAAAACAAAGCTGATTTACTTTTGGATTTATAAAATTTATGCCTGCCGTGCCAGCCGTAATAGATGAGTTAGTGCTGTGGTAAATAATCGAGTCGTCCTATCACTGGCTTATTTTTTACCCAGACAAGCATTTGCCCAAGTTTAATCTGTACTTTATCGCAAGCTTTCTTTAATGCAAAAATTAACTTATCTGAATTAAAAATATATATTGAATTATGTTCTGCAAAATATGGCGCAATGTTTTGCAGCCACCCAACAGAAAACTCCTTATAACTCTCTTCTGACTGCACTTCATCTCCAATTATTTCTGTATCATTACTTAATTCTGCAAACTTGTATTTACTTTTTGTATAATCTACGCCGTAAGGCGGATCGGTGAGTAATAAATTAATTTTCTTTCCTGTTAATGCCTGATCCACCAAGTCTTTATCACGGCTATCACCGCAAACAAGAATATGACTACCAAGTTCGACTATACTGCCGTACTTAATTAAGTTTTTTGGCTTTTTGTCCTGTAAGTTCTTCATATCTATTGATAATTAATTGTGTAAAGATAGGTGATTGCTCAATTACAAAAGCCTTTCGCTTTAATTGCTCGCAAGCAAGAAGCTCACTACCACTGCCTCCGAAACCGATAAAAATATTGTCTCCGGGTTTACTACGCCTCAGTAGTGGTCGTTCAAATAAAGACACGGGCTTCTGGGTTGGGTGCTCATAACTGCCCTGCGATTCTTTCGTCAACCAAATATCAATCATATCTTCAATGTTAGAAATGGTAGCATTACCAGTTCCAACATTGGATTTAATATCTCGTGGAAGTTTTTATGTTTATCAGATAAATATGGCTTCCCAAGAGTTCCATAAATTACTGGCTCATAGCACTTATTAAATCCAGATTTTGGAGTACAGTTGATCCCATTTTTGATCCAGACGCAAGTCCGCTTATAACTAATGCCTAGATTTTTATATATTGTTTGAACCAATCCTACGTTCCGCTGATCATTCCATATAAATATGTGAACGTCGGGTTTTGTAATTTTAAGGCTAGTAGATATAGCTTTAGTTAAGAACTTCTCGTACTCATCACTCGACAAGTTATCGTTAAAATGTCCTCCATACTGAGATTTCCCAGATATTCCTTTATCATAATCCATGCAGATTCCATATGGCGGGTCACTAAGAATCATATCCATCTTTTCTCCGTTAGTTACTTTTAAAACATCTGTTTCTTCAGTGCTGTCGCCGCAAAGTAGATAGTGATTTCCAAGTTTGAATAAATCCCCAGTTTTTATCTTTGTGTGTTTTGCCTGCTCTTCTTGCTGGGGCTTAATATCTAAATCTTCAAGAGAAATTTGGTTATCCCAAATATCACTTAACTCATTTTGACCAAACCCTATATCGAGCAACAAGTCTAAATCAAATTCCTTCAAAAGCTCGTTGTTCCATGACCCAGTATTCTGGTTACTTCTAAGCAAATATTCTTCAAGCTCTGTTTTGTTCAGAAGACGACTTGGTACACGAACTTCTATTTCTTCATCTGTTCTGCCAAGTAGCTTTAATATTTTGAGCCTTTGATGACCACTAATTACTGTGCCATCAAGATTAATAGCAATAAGCTCTACATAGTTAAACCGTTTAAAACTTTCAGTTAAGTGCTCTTTTTGAGTTTCGGACAAAGTCCTTGGATTTTTGTCGTAAGGAATTAAATCCTTAACTAGTCTTTTTTGCGTAGACCAAACTAAATTTTTCATAGTATTGCTTTTTAATTGTCTAGTATAATTTCAGCAGACATATTAGCGTTACCTCAAAAGGAGTTTAGAAAATAAAAAACTGCTTTTTTAAAAGCAGCTTTGTTTGTTATCCACTCCGAATAATTACAGCTCCGGAGTTTTATTTAAATTTAAAGTTATACGAACTATTTATTCTATAACCAAGACCGGGTTGAGATTCAACTAAATTAATAGTAGTATCTAATTCTCTACGCACCTTTTTATTAATATTGCTATACCTTTTCTAAAGGCCTTCGCTTGAAGCATACGATCCAGGTGCTACTATTAATTGTTCTGAAGTTCTATATTTTATATCTTCAGATAAAGCTTTCAAAGCCATTACGCCCTTATTAGTTAAATTTATTTGCTTATCATTACCTAAATGTAGTGTCCTTGACCGTATATCTAAGAAAATAGATTTTTGATTTATTACACGCCACTATTCTGTTGCTCAAAAGTTCGATAATTCTTTGATTTTGTTTTGTATTTATAATCTATGCTTCTTGTCTACTAGATTCGTTTAAGCGTGTAGTAATATTTTTTAAAGGTTTAACAATATGACTAAAATCGGTAATTCGTCTTAAACTCTGAGAAAGCTCATTAATTGAATTTAAAAACGGCAAGTTAAAATCAGATTTTCTCACCTCGCTCTATTCGTTTACTTATAGATTTTTATTTTCAAGCTTTACTTTCATACTATAATTATACCGTAAAATTAAACTTAAAATCATGGAAATTAGCCAAAAAACCATAGATAGACTTCATAAATATTTCTTAAAAACCTATGGGGTGGATATGACAGAAGAAGAAACGAGAGAATCAGCTGAAAGTCTAATAGGGGCTTTTTCTCTACTAATAGAGATGGATCAAAAGGAAAACCAAAAGCAACAAATGAATAGTAATCAAAATAACAAATAACTGTTATAATGATATAAAATTACTTAATTTTATTAAAAAATCCTATGAAAAATGAAATAGAAGCAACTTTTCTATCGGTAGACAAAGATGATATGAGAGAAAAGTTTAAAGTAACGGCTATACCCTAAAAACTCCAGAGTATATGATGCGACGAAAGACTTTTGATTTCTCCAAAGTCTCCCCTGGTAAAAATAAATGGGGTCGAGTTAGAACAGAATCGGATAAAACTACAATGACAATTAAAGAAATTACTGGTGACGGTGTAAATGATACCTATGAAGTAGAATTAGTGGTTAACGATTTTGATACTGCCACAGAATTCTTTGAAGCATGTAACATTCACCCTAAATCTTTTCAAGAAAATATGAGAGAAGTCTGGGTTAAAGATAATATCGAAGCTACCATAGATATGGCCAGGTCTAAATCCTTTTGTTGAATTTAGAGACCATAGATGAATCAGCTCAAAACAGCAAGTAAAGAACTTGAGTTTAATTATGATGAGGCTCTATTTGGTAGTATTGATTTAGTATATGAAAAAGAACTGGAATTCCAGCTGCGGAAATTATCAAACTCCCAGAAATTACATTCGACAAAGTCCCTCAAAAATAAAAAAACGAGCCGTGGAAATAAATTCCGCGGCTCTTTAGTTTGTAATTTGAATTAAAGTGTCCTTAATTGGTGGGTATTTATACTCACCAGGCTCTTCCATGCACCATCCCTCCACATTTGTCCAGAGCCCTGCAATTGAAATTGCAGAATGGTGTCACCGTTAACCGAAGAGAGGTCTTAGATAAAAGCCTTTTGACCTCAATTTCTCCGATTTGACCCTGCAAAGCAGTCTTTAAACTGTCAGGTTTGCCGAAATGAGTTGGAAGGAAGAAACCAATATCCCTTCTTAAATAACAGAAGTATAAATTTAAGTATGGGTCAACCCTAGCGTAATCACCAAAACCCTCCTCACAAACTTCTGTATACTGACAAGTCGAGCAAGGATGGTTTGAGCGATCCAGTTTGTCACCAAGCTTTACCTCGACTAAGCCCCCGCCCAGTAAATGGAACCTTAACCTTTTTCTTCCCAATTGCTTTCTTACCCTTTCAATCTCTATCGTTCTTGGCAAGACCATATTTTTAACAACTGGTCGCCAATCTTGATAATGAGGTTTTATGGGTTTGGTCACTTTCAGGGGTCCATAACAAAGTGAACAGTTTAAGGCGACACTTATACTCTTCCAAAAGATAACTGTTCTGGAATGTCAGAAGTATAACCTTTTAGCAAAACTCGGTTAAAATCAATTTTAATACCCAGATTCAGGGCTTTTTTTACCCCAGATATAAATTGATCGTAGTCTCCATGACCACCAGAAATCTCTTTGAAGACTATTGGATTAGTCGAATGCCAACTAGTCCGTATAAAGGACAAGCCTGCGACGGAAAGCTGTTTTCAAATCCGCCTAACAATTGTCCGTTAGTAGTCATTGAAACTTTAAACCCTTTATCAACCAAACAGTGAACAACATCATTGATTCGATACTTGCCATCCCTCCACAATAGCGGTTCAAGAGCACCGATTTCCAAGTTTCGATTCCCCCTATACTAATCCACTCATCAGCGATACTCAAGATGTTACCAAATGACAGTGGTTTCATGATCCCCCTCCTACTTTTGAAATATAACCCAGAATCTTCTCTAGCGTTTGTTCTTTTGAATCACTACTGGTATCCAAAGTGATCAAGTCCATGTCCAAAAACTTTTGAACCTCGTCAAGAAAACCACTGTTGTTTTCAAGCTTCACATCACTTTTCTTTTCCAATCTATTTCTAATCCGAGCATCCCGCACACCGGAATCACAGGTTAACAAAAATGAATAGTCGGGTTTTATAATGTTCGACTCATCGTGAATTAATTTTATCCTGCGATCCAGTACTAAATGGTATGCCATTGTAGAAGATATGTACCTATCAGAAACAACAGAATTTCTTTTCAGAAATTTCTGAATCTGAGAACTATCATGGTCAATAGCTAACCTGTAAAAGCAATACCTCTGAATAGGAGTGGCTGTGTTTTCAACTTCTTGCGAAACTGAGCAAAACTATCAGAAGGTGATTTGTAGCATATATAACCACATCTCTCAGCCAACAATTCAGTTATTGTAGTTTTACCTACACCATCGACTCCGTCTATAGAAATAAACAAGTTCTTTTTCCACAATACACCTCCGCTACTGAACAGAAACAACGTAGTATTCCTTGCTATTGTTTCTGATATTAATCTCCACCTCATCTCTCTTTTTGCCGATTAAAGCATTTGAAATTGGGGAACCGAGAGAAACTACTCTTATGACTTTATCCTCAAACTTAAATTCTTGACCACCGCCAGTTGGAAGCAAGAAGTATCTAACTATTTGATTAGTCCCATACTCTTCTAACTCGACAATAGCGTAAATTGATCCATGTTGGATAGATTTCGGGTGGTCAACTTTTAAAGTCTTTAACCTTGCTAGCTTCTCCCTCAAATCTACTAAAGTTCTTTCTTGACCGCCTGCTAAATATTGAGCCTCTTCTTTAAAAGTATCGTAACGAGAGACCATTGCTCCTTTATGGAACTTTGATTCATCTTCTGCTGCTTTTTTAGAAGTTTCTGATATTTTAATATCAGCCTCAACAATAGCGATAATTTTGTCTACTATTTCTTTCTTTAATTCTTCCATATAACCTCCAAGTATTTTTTAAAATTCAACTAAATTATTATAATTTAGCTAATAACTATAGTATAAAAATCAGTTTTAGTCAAACGAAAAACCATGTGTAGCTGTGTCTCATTTGTCTCATTTTGTTGATTAAAATCGCGACCCGAACTCCTCAAATTTGATATACTTAAAATATCTATAAAAGCCTTACTGGGCTTGCTCTCTGCCGGTACTTAACCAGAGTGGCCCGCCACGGATCTGTTTGCCACTTGTGGTAAATAGAACCATGGTAATGATAAGGTCTTCTCTATCCTGACCATTTTTATCCGCCGACTCTAAGAGGCGGAATATATAGCGGAAATGTCGGAGCTTTAGCTTCGGCCTTACTCTCCACCACCTCGTGCTAGCACGAGACACCATAAAAACACCCACACGGGTGTTTTTATGGTGTCTCGAATATCTGAAAATTTAATATACAACCTACGCCCAAATTTTGTGCTAAAATATAGACAAAAGTGCTGATTTTACTTGTAACAAAACGTCTAACCACAGCGTCTTAAACTATGCTTAACCGTAAAGATCTGACAGATTCCATTCCACAAAATAAGCTATTAGCCCTTCTTACTCAAGCCCAAGCTGGCAAAGAAGAAGCTCTAGCCGATCTTTATGAAGCGTATTATCTCAAAATCTATCGCTTTATTTTTTATCGCGTTAGCCACAAAGAAACTGCCGAAGACTTAACCGAAGACACCTTCGTCAAGGCTTTCGCCAGCATCAAAAGACTTAAAGATAATCAAGCCTTCGAAGGCTGGCTCTACCGTATCGCTCGCAATTTGGTCATCGATTATTACCGAGCCAAAAAACAATTAGTTCCACTCGACTCTCTCGAGAACACTCTCGAATACGATACCAATCTAGTTGAACTCATAAACCTCAAAGTCGAACAAACCTTACTCATCAAGCTTCTTGACGAATTAACCGAAGAACAACAAACAGTTATCAAAATGAAGTTCGTCGAAGATTTGGACAACTCCACAATCGCAGCCGCGCTTAATAAATCAGAAGGTTCGATTAGAGTAATTTCACACCGAGCTATCGCTAAACTCAAAGATATCTTCAAGCAAAACTTTAAACCTAATACCAAAGACTAACTCCTCTATAATATATAAGATAAAAGATGAAAAAACTTTCTCCATACAATTTTAATAACTCGCAACCCAAACCTCTTTCGGAGTCAGCTTTTGAGTCTTCTTTTGAATCAATTATTATAGAACAATCCCTAGAACAAATTAGTCAAGGACAAGCACCGGCCACAATCCTTGCTCAATACCAAGACCAGCTTTCTTCAGAACAACACGCCGAGCTAGCAGATATACTCGATACAGTTAACCTCCTCACCTCGATCAAAACCAAAACCCCACCTACTCCACTCAAGCAACATAAATACGCCGAACTCAGAGCAAACAAATGGCGCTTTGCACAATTACTCAACTTTACCAAATACGCTGCTATTCCTTTGGTTCTCGCTATCGCATTCACCGGCAGTCGCAGCTTAATCTATGCAACCGATCAAAGTCTACCAGGAGAAACACTCTTCTCACTCAAGCGTGCTACCGAAAAAGCCCGAGTCAGCCTCACTTTTGACAAAGAACACGCAGCCCAACTCGAAGCCCAAATTACCCAAAAACGTTTAGAAGAAACCAAAAAAGTCTTAGCCGAATCAAACGACCCCGAACAAAAAGCTTTGGCTATCGCCGAACTCACAACCCAAACCCAAAAAGCTTTTGACTCAGCTGCGGACATAATTCCATCAGAAGCTCTCAAAGAAGGTGATTCTGATCTTCTCAAAACTTTAGTTGCGATCAACAAAGAACAAAAAAATCTTAGCGCTACTTCTATCGAACTCGAAGATGCCGAATCACTAGCCAGCAGCACCAAAGAAAACGATAAAACCATTGCTAAACTAGTCGCTACAGTTAACGAACAATCTCTAGCTGACTTGCCTAACAAAGTTTCGGTCACGGGCGAAGTAACTTCCAAAAACTCATCTTACATCACAGTCGAATCTAATACTTTTAAACTCAACGATCAAACTACTCTTCTCAACTATGACGGCGAAGCTACTTCACTCGAAAACATTGAAGGAAAAATTACCATCATAGGGACTTCCGAAAACAATCAACTCGTGGCCAAGAAAATCTTGATTACCGAAACACAAAACGCAGAACCACAAACAACTTCTACCAATCCAGAAGTTAAAGGCGCCAAAACACCATCTTATTACCCAAAACCACAGCCAAAAGCCACTACCCAAGAACCAGAAGATGAACCAACTATCGAACCAGAAGTAATTCTTCCTACCCAAAACGAAGCAACTGCAGGATTTATAGTAGAGCCAGCACAAAAACAATACGCTCCTTAATCTTTTTTGGATGAACTGCCTACAAAGTTTTGTAGACAGTGATCCCGAAACGATAAACCGGGACAAACTCATGAGTTATCTTACTAAAGCTAACTCTCAATATAAGAAAAAACAGGTCAATTCTAGAGTGCGACCTGTTTTTTATTTTCCAAAAAGATGCTATAATAAGCGCAAGTTTGCAACCTGGAGAGGTCGCATAGTGGTCTAGTGCGGTGGTCTTGAAAACCACTGTGTCGCAAGGCACCGAGGGTTCGAATCCCTCCCTCTCCGCCACAAACTTGACTGCCATTTATGGTAGTTAAGTTTGTGGTAGAAATGAAGGGTGAGAAATAGAGTGGTTCTACTTTTGCATAGTATTTGCAAAAGTAGAAACCAAAAGGTCTGGGAGACCTTTTGGTAACGGCGGGTCGCCGCAGCGTATCTCGACGAGCTACAATGAGCGTAAGCGAATGTAGCGAGGAGAGTAGCGGAAGGTGACCGAATCCCTCCACTTCCGCCATGGATTTGGTCATCGCAGATGATCAAATCCATGGTAATGGTGGAGCATTCTCTATCCTGACTCATCTTTGTCCGTTGACGTTAGGAGGCGGAATACATATGGAAATGCCGGAACGAAGTTACGGCCTCCACTTCCGCCACAAACTTGACTGCCATTTATGGTAGTTAAGTTATAAAAGCTCGCAAACAAAATTTAGATTCAAGATATTTATAGAACAGCTCATGATCTATAGCTACCTTTGATCTAACTTCAAAATCAAAAAATTAAAAACACAAAAAATGAAAACTGAACAACGGCACTGGACCCAAAACCGTGGTTGGCAAAACCTCGGCTCCAGTCAACTAACCAAAGACCAAGCTCCTCAATTAGTATTGGTCTTTGGTGGTCGCAAAGTTTTGGAAGACCCAGCTCATTATCAAGAAATCAAAGACTTCTACCCAGAAGCTAATATTCTTATGTGCTCAACCGCTGGCGAAATCATAGATACAATGGTCTATGATGACTCACTCGCGCTCACAGCAATTCACTTTGAAAAAACTACTTTGCAAATTGCCAAAGCGGTAATCACCGATCAATCTGAAAGCGAAAGCAAGGGTCAAGAATTAGCCAACCAACTACCTAAAGATGGTTTGGTGCATGCGCTAATCTTCACTGACGGACTCAAAGTAAATGGAACCGCTTTAGTCAAAGGTTTAACTGATAATTTGCCAAAAGAAATTACAGTCACCGGTGGGATGGTTGGCGATGGAGCAAACTTCGAAAAAACTCTCATTGGTTTTAACCAAGAACCAGCAGAAGGTCAACTTATACTAATTGGTCTGTACGGGAGTGAACTTAGAGTTGGTCATGGGTCAATGGGAGGCTGGGATCCTTTTGGGCCAGAACGAACAATTACCAAATCTGAACACAATGTTTTGTACGAACTAGACGGACAACCAGCTCTCGAACTTTACAAAAAGTATCTCGGCGACGAAGCCGCGGGACTTCCTAGCACTGGCCTACTCTTCCCTCTTAGTCTTAAAATCAATACCGATCAAGGTGAAGTAGAAGTTGTGAGAACCTTACTTTCAGTCGACGAAACCAACCAAAGCATGACCTTTGCCGGAGATATGCCAGAAGGAACTTCGGCAAAACTTATGAAAGCAACTTTGAACGTCTCATGATGGCGCTCAAGGCGCAGCCAAAATGAGTCTCGATAGCTCTAAATTAGAAGGTACAGAACTCGCTCTTTTGATTAGTTGTGTCGGCCGCAAGCTTGTCCTCAAAGAAAAAATCGAAGAAGAAGTCGAAGCAGTTCAATCTGCACTCGGTGGCCAAGCGGCGATCACTGGTTTTTATTCATACGGTGAAATCTCACCAGTAACTGCTCTCAACCAACAGTGCCAACTCCACAACCAAACCATGACCGTTACTATTTTCAAAGAAGTATAGACCATGCACCCTACCCTGAAGAGACAACTTAAACATATCTACGGAGATCCAAAAAATACCCCTGCCAATCTCGAGGAACTAGTTAATGCTATCTCCGAAACCTACGAAGGTTTTGATAAGGATCGCAAAATGATCGAACGATCAATCGACATAAGTTCGCATGAACTTTCGGAAGCGAACCAAAAACTTAGACAAGAAAAAGCCAAAATTGAGCTGGAGGTTCAAAAGCGCACCGATGAATTAAGAAGAAAAGTCGAAGACCTAGAAAAATACGAAGAAATCACCACAGGTCGAGAACTCAAAATGGTAGAACTCAAAGAACAGATTCGCAACCTAATCGAAGAAAACCAAAAACTCAAAGCTAACTCAAATAGCAACCAGACCACAATTTAGTTTACATGCTCAAGGTCAAACGCAAATCAATTCTGATAATTTCGATTACCTCAGTGATCTTACTCACTGGGGTTTTGGTATTTAAATACCAATCAAAAAATTTACAACCATATTCGACTTTTGAGCAAGAACAACTAGATCCAATTTTACAAAATGAAATTGAGCCACTAATCCAACTTGCTCAAAATCCAATAATTCAAGAAGTTTTACAAAACTCCAACCAATCTCAAAATACCGAATTATACCCAGAGCAAATTTTGGCCTTAGATCAACACTGGAAAGAAACAGATCAATCCGATTCTTTTTTTGAAGAATTTTATACCAACCCCGCTGCAATCGAACTGCTCAAGTTTCAAGAGAATCATTATGGAATCCCAGAAATATTTTTGACCGGCCAAGCAGGATTTATTATCGCTCAAACTAACAAAACTAGCGACTTCTACCAAGCTGATGAAGAATGGTGGCAAAAAGCATATAACCAAGGCCAAGGGCAAGCTTACTACGATCAAATAGAATTTGACGAAAGCGCTCAATCGCAATCGATACCGATCCAAGTCCCGGTGTACGATTCAAACCACCAAGTGATTGGTGTGATCAAAGCAATTTTTGACATAGTTAAAATTCAAACCTTACTGTAAGATGTTAAATCCTCTCAAATCAGTTAGCGCCAAACTGACTTCTATACTTTTTATATTTATTTTGATTATTTTGATAGTCGAAGTTTTTTCTATTTGGGGAATTAACAAACTCATTAA
The DNA here is from genome assembly GCA_041389225.1 of Candidatus Doudnaibacteriota bacterium. Lineage (GTDB taxonomy): Bacteria > Patescibacteriota > Doudnabacteria > UBA920 > UBA920 > UBA920. The sequence continues at coordinate 86,072 of JAWKSI010000001.1, forward strand.
GTCAGAACAAAATATCACCGGAGTTCAACTCCCGATCGCCCAAACTAGTTCACAAGCTTTGATCGCGCTTAGAGAATCTAATTTGGCAATCACAAAAACTTTTTTACTTCAAAATATCGAACAACTCGATGAAGTAAGACTGCGAGAAGCGCAGTTCTCCAAAGCAGCGCTACGTTTTACAATGCTGAACAACGCTCTGCTTTATGGAAGCAAGTCACAAGAGTTTGAAAAAACTCAAGGCGGCATTCTCAAGAACGAATGGAAACTCTACACTGCAAACAACCCAGAACTAATTATTCCAAAAGTTACTGACCAACAAACCGCCATAGTCAAACAAACTCTAGAACAATACAAGACTGTTGTCAGCAAAGCGCTGCAGATTTTTGCTTTGCAAAAAAAGGTCATCAGACTCACCTACCAAAATCAACCGTTAAGCCAAATCAAGTCCTCACAAAATGAGATTTCTGAATTATTTGTCCAAATTGATAATCTCGAAAATGAAATTACTCAAAACATGAACTTACTAGCAGAAATTAATCAAAACACAACCTACCGGTTAATCGCCGAACAAGGATCGCGTTCGACAACTATTCAAGTAATCACAATAATTATTTCGTTCTTTGGTTTGATCACAATGCTTACTTTGGGTTTATATGCCATCAAAACATACATCACCAACCCAATCAAACTTTTGACCACTAACATTCGGAAAGTCTCCAGTGGTGATCTTACTACGCATGTTCCTGTGGTTTCGGAGGATGAACTTGGAGTACTCGCAAAATCCTTCAACTACATGACTGATAAACTTGCAGATTCTTATCAAAACTTAGAATCAAAAATTGCCGAAAAAACCAAAAAGCTCGCTACCGAAGTTGATATCTCAGATAAAGCTCGTCGAACTGCTTTGCACGTGATGGAAGATTTGCGAGAAGAAAAAGACAAACTCGAAAATTCCAAAACTGCAATGATGAATATTTTGGAAGATATTCAAGATGAAAAAAATCGTTTCAAAGACCAGGTAGTTGAAACGCAAAAGTTCCAGCTGGCTGTAGAAAGCGCCTCGGATCAAGTAATTATCTCTGACCCTGAAGGAATTATTTTGTATACCAACCCTGCAACCGAAAAAATCACAGGTTTTTCGCAAGATGAAATTATTGGTAAAAAAGTCGGAACCAAAGAACTTTGGGGTGGTCACATGAGTAGAGACTTCTACCAAGAATTATGGAGGACAATCAAAATTGAAAAGAAAGTTTTTGTAGGTGAAGTCAAAAATAAACGCAAGAGCCAAGAAGAATACATTTCGCAAGTAAGCATCTCCCCTGTTCTCGACCAAAAAGGAGAAGTGTTATTCTTTGTCAGCATCGAACGCGACATCACCAAAGAAAAAATGGTTGACCAAGCCAAGACCGAATTTGTCTCTTTGGCATCCCATCAGCTCCGTACTCCCCTCACAGCCATAGGCTGGTATACCGAAATGTTGTTAGCTGGTGACGCTGGTAAAATTACAAAAAAACAAAAAGAATTTCTCGAAGAAGTTTATGCTGGCAACAAACGCATGGTTGATCTAGTAAATGCTTTACTCAATGTCTCGCGTTTGGAGTTAGGGACAATAGCGGTTGAACCAGAACCAGCAAACATTATCGAAATCGCTCAAGGAGTAATCTCTGATCTCAAAGCAATCATATTAGAAAAACAAGACAAGATCGTCACTCACTTTGATCAAAATATCCCAATCACTCCCTTGGATAAAAAATTAGTCTATATGATATTTCAAAATTTACTGACCAATGCGATCAAATACAGTCCAGACAAATCAACAATTACAACTTCGATCCAAACTGATGAGACCAATATCAAGATTAGTGTCGCCGACCAAGGACTGGGGATTCCACAATCCCAGCAAGATAAAATATTTACAAAACTATTTAGAGCTGATAATGTAAAAGGGACAGACACGACTGGTACAGGACTGGGTTTATATATTATCAAATCGATCTTGGATCATTCGGGTGGCACAATTAGATTTGAATCAATCCAAAATCAAGGCACGACCTTTTTTGTTACGATTCCAAAATCAGGAATGAAAAAACAAGAAGGTAGCAAAACACTTAATGTTAAATCAAACTACTATTAATCAATTACCATGGCCGACACAAACAAAACAATCCTAATCGCAGAAGATGAACATCCACTTCGCACAGCAGTATCAACCAAACTAAACAAAGAAGGTTATACTGTTTTGGAAGCACAAGATGGTGAAGAAGCTTTAGCTCTCGCTTTAGACAAGCACCCAGATCTAATCTTGCTTGATATTATGATGCCAAAACTAACTGGCATTGACGTTATTCATAAACTCCGAGAAGATGACTGGGGTAAAACAGCCCAAATCATGCTTTTAACAAACCTCAACGACCAAGAAAAAGTTGCAGACTCAATGATCAATGGTGTTTATGCTTATCTAGTCAAAAGCGACTGGCGACTCGAAGATATTGTCGAAAAAATCAAACAAAAAATCGAAGAACTCAATTAGAACAAAGCCTCTCTTAGAAAAAGAGAGGCTTTTATTATTTCCCTAATTTTAAACTTTTTGTAGTATAATATAGATAGAAGATTATTAAAGACAATATTATGGACCAAAATAATCAAGCTCCGATGCAAAATGCAACCGAGCCAAATAGTCAGACTATTACACTTCAAATCCCCTACCCAGAACAGCCAAGTCGGGCTTGGGCTTTGGCAAGTTTGCTATTTTTTGTTAAACCACTTTTACTAATCCCGCATATCGTAATTATGTACGTTCTTTCAATTTTTGCGGTCTTAAGTTACTTGGTATCTCAAATTTATGTTTTGTTTACTGGTCATTACCCACGAGCAATTTTTGAATTTATGAAAGGGATGACCCTATGGCAAATGCGGCTTAATTCCTTCATGCTTGGTCTTACCGATCAATACCCAGAATTTAGTTTCGGGGAAGACAACCACAAAGGCGCCATGCTCACCATCAAGCGCTTCGCAATAGCAGTTGGTATTATTATCTTTCTAATTATTATTCTGGCAATTTTTGGATCAAATGGCTAAAAACTTTGACACAATCTTAGAGTGGCGAGCACCAGAGTTTAAGTATTATCAAAAGAACGCTGCCTGGTTTATCACGCTATCGCTAATCACCGGCTTGATTATGGCCTACATGTTTATTGTCCATGATATTTTTGGTGCAATTAGTATGCTTATCTTAGCAATTTTTATTTGGCTATTTGCCTTACACAAACCTAACACTATTCAAATTGTCATTAGTGATATTGGAATTCATATCAACCAAACTATTTATCCTTACGAAAAGATTAAACACTTTTGGGTTCTAAACACTCCCCAGCACCAAGCGCTTAATTTTGAAACTACAGCATACCTCAATCACATTCAAACAATAGAAATTAACCAAGAAGATCCAGAGCTTATCCGCGATGTTCTACTAGAATTGCTCCCTGAACATGCGGAAGTTGCACCTACTACCGCTCAACATATTTCTCATTATTTTAGGTTTTAAGATTTATGGACCTTAAACTGACAGACAAAGTTACACAAATGCCGGGCGTTGGTCCGGCATTTTCAAAACAGCTCGCCAAACTTAAAGTCAAGACGATCGCAGACTTATGGTACCACTTTCCTAATCGATATGTTGATTTTAGTAAACAAATTCAAATCGCCGAAGCCCAGAATAATCAGTTAGGAACTTTTATTGGAACAATCTCTCAATTAACCAAAAGTAGTCGTTTTGGACGCAGAGCCAGCATAGTGAGAGCCAAGCTAACCGACAAAAGCGGCAGTATTGATTTGGTTTGGTTCAACCAACCCTATGTTGCAATCATTCTTAAAAATAAAATGAAGATTGCGGTTTCTGGTAAAGTAGGTCAATTTAACTCTCTGCAATTAACTAATCCGCTATTTGAACCTGTGCAAAAAGCAGGGACAAAGACCAGTAAGATTATTCCAATTTATCCCTTAACCAAAGGTTTAACCAATCAAAAGCTCGTTAATTTAATTGAGTTGATTAAGAACATTCAAATTCCAGATTACTTATCACAAAATCTTCTTAATAAATTTGAGTTGCAAAAACTCTCAGACAGCTTACACAATTTACACTTCCCAAACAATTTGGATAACATTCAAGACTCTCAATTTAGAATTGCAGTAGACGATACGTTACCAGAACAACTCGCTGTACTCAAAAATGAACAAGCGATTCAAGAAAAGCCAGCACTCCAAATTCCTATTCCACTCAAAGAAATCAAATCGTTTATAACAAACCTCCCATTTAACTTAACCAACTCCCAAAAGCGTGCCATTTGGGACATTGTTACCGATCTCAATTCTACTACTCCAAGCAATCGCTTATTACAAGGTGACGTATCGAGTGGTAAAACTATGGTCGCGATTTTAGCCAGCTTAGCTATAGCCAATCATGGCTCGCAAGTAGCAATCCTTGCGCCAACCGAAATACTAGCAGAACAACACTTTAAAACTTTTAAAGAATTTCTCGCTAAGTACAAAATAAACATCACGTTACTCACGCAAAATAATGCCAGTACAGTAACAAAAAATAAATCTCAAGTTTTAAACAAGTCTGATGTTTTGAACCACATCCAGACAGGTCAAAGCTCTATCGTCATAGGAACTCACGCTTTACTTAAGAATAAAGTTGCCTGGCATAAGTTAAGCCTGGTTATTATAGATGAACAACACCGCTTTGGTGTAACCCAAAGACGTCAACTCAAAAACTTCTCCGTAGATTCTACACCACACCTATTAACTATGTCCGCAACTCCGATCCCACGCACACTCGCTCTATCATTATATGGAAAACTCAAAGTTTCGAGATTATTAGCCATCCCAAATTTACGCAAACCTATTCTGACCAAACTCGCCAATCAAAGCGACAGAGCGTTGGTTTATCAACACATCACCAAAGAAATCAAAAACGGCAATCAATGTTTCGTAGTCACTCCCAAAATTAACGAATCAGACGGACAAGTCAAATCTGTCAAAACAGAATTCGAACAAATCAAAACTAAGTTCAAACAATTTAGAGTTGGCTTGATACACGGCCAACTCCAAAGCGATCAAAAGTCTCAAGTCATGCAAGACTTCATTGACAAAAAATTGGATATTTTGGTAGCAACCACAGTAATTGAAATTGGGATCGACATCCCTGACGCAACTATTATTGTTATCGAAGGGGCCGAAAGGTTTGGTTTAGCTCAACTCCACCAGCTCAGAGGACGAGTTGGTCGGAGTAATAAACAGAGCTACTGTTATATTTTTTGTTCAAGTGATTTTCCGCAAGAAGTCCCGCGCTTACAAATTTTTGCCCAAACCCAAGATGGTTTAGCTCTAGCAGAATACGATCTCAAAACTCGAGGCTTTGGTGATCTTTTTGGGCAATCTCAATCTGGTTTTAACTTCAAATTTCCAGCTTTTATTACTATCAAAGCTCTCCAAACAGCCAGAAAACTTGGCCAAGAAATTCTGGCCTTAGATCCAACTCTCAACAACTACCCGTTCCTCAAAAAAACTGTTAATCAATTAAGCAAAACTATCCATCTTGAATAACAAAAAAGCATGGTTGAGACCGTAATTTGACACAACCCTAATTTGATGATATAAAAATAAAGTATCCTAGCAACATCGGGGTACGCGTCGTCCCGACGGCGTTGAAAAAACAAAAAAAGAGGAATGTATGAACTATGAACATCAAAAAAATTATGGAGGAAGAACGCCAGAAAAGCCGGAGAGTAAGAAGAGTATCATCTTACGATCGAGGTGCTCGAGTAGATAGCACTGAAATTGAAAAAACACCTGGATCAGATGTCTTTATCAATTACGGCGATTACTGGAGTAGGCTGAACACCTACATACAAACTAAGCACGCGCGTTCAAGGTCAGCAAACGCTTAATTTTTCTTCCACCCAACGGACCGACCCCCCCAACGGTCCGTTGTTTTTTTATTTTAAATCCAAAGTTTTTATAGACTTAGCCACTACCTGTTTGCTAAAACCAAGTTTCTTAGCTTCTTTGAGGCGTTTATCTTTTTGCGAAACTTGTCTAATTTCTCCCAAAAGACCAACCTCTCCAAAAGAAATCGTACCTTTAGGAAACGCTTTACCATAATAAGATGACAAAATCGCCATTACCACAGGAAGATCAGCAGCACGCTCAGTAATTTTGAAGCCACCTGCAACGTTAATGAATACATCCTGGTTAGATAAATTGATTCCCAAAGTCTTTTGCATAATTGCAATCAAAAGTTGCAGTCGGTTAACATCAAATCCCGAAGCCACGCGCCGCGGATAATTCAAATTTGTCGTGTTGGTCAAAGCTTGGATTTCGACCAACAAAACTTTATTACCTTCGAGCACCGCAGTAACACTGCTCCCAGGCAAGCTTTCAGTTTTGTGTTCTAAAAACATCGCTGCTGGATTAGCGACCTCGACCAAGCCGATATCTTTCATCTCTAAAACCCCAACCTCACCGATGCTCCCAAAGCGATTTTTGTTTCCTCGTAATATTCTCAAGTCCCCCAAACGCTCACCTTCTAAATACAACACTGCATCTACCATATGTTCGATTGTCTTTGGTCCAGCTAACATACCTTCTTTGGTCACATGACCAATTAGCAGAGTTGTAGTATTGGTAGTTTTTGCTAATCTTACCAAACTATTGGTCACAAAGGATAACTGCGAAACTCCACCAATCACCCCACCGGCTTGCTCACTACTCATAGTTTGAATCGAATCAATAATCACCATTTGAGGTTTGACTTGCAAAATAACTTGTTCAATTGCTTCAAAGTTAGTTTCCGAAAAGACCGCAATATCTTGCTTAAGACCTAAGCGTTGATTACGCATTTTGATTTGCTCAGCAGATTCTTCGCCACTCACGTACAGTACCGAATGGTTATTTTTTTCTAATAAATTTGCTAATTGCAAAGACAAAGTTGACTTTCCGATTCCTGGATCGCCACCAAGCAAAATCACCGAGCCTGGAACAAACCCACCACCAAGAACTAAGTCTACTTCGCCAATTCCGCTCGAAAATCTTGAAACTTGTTTAATATTAACTTGAGAAAGCCTTTGCGGTTGACTACTCAAAAACATAGCTTGAGATTTACTCGCGCTTGTACGCTGTGGGGCAGCCTGCTCTATATAAGTATTCCACTGTTCACAAGCCGAGCATTTGCCTTGCCATTTTGGGCTAGTTTGACCGCAATTTTGGCAAATAAATATAGTTTTCTTTGACATAATCTAATTATAGCGTAATTGCTTCAAGAAAATTTCCACAAAAAAAATCCTCGCTTGTGGTGCGAGGATTTTTGATTTTATCATTTTTTTAATTTCCAGTTTCACTAGAATTTGCAGAAAATAGAAAAATATAATACAAGGCATTATCAGTAGAATTTCTAAAGAACAAAACATCTTCGTTTTGGCTCAAAACCATATCTACCGCGCTGATAGTAACTCCTGGCGAGAACTCAGTCCGCTGATTAGTCACAACATCAACTTTATAGATCGTCTCTTGACCTGCAGTCAAATCTTGAGCAGCTGCAATGACACTTTGACTATCTTTAGTCCAAACTGCTTTAACATTAGAAGTATTAAGACCCAAACTCTTTAACTCCCCAGTGACCAAATTCTTAACCCATAACGTATTCTGTCGAGTTGTTGGATCAAGCTTTGTAAACAAAAACTTATTGCTATCAGGACTCCAAGTCACACCAGTATTATATCCGTCGGTGATTACAGAACTAAAGGTTTTACCATCAGGTGTGACGCTGTTGATTTTATTCAAATTAGGATTCGCTGTTTGAGTTCGATAAAACAAAATATTTTGGCCATTAGGAGAAATATGAATAACGTTATCAGGTTCGTATAAGTCGGTCAAAATTTGATAATTATTTGTATCAGGATCAGCTAAGTTAAGCGTTGTATTTCCTTCCCCGTCAACCCAAGTAAACATAATTTTATCACCAGTTGGCATCCAATCTACGCTCTTAACTTGACTTGGTAAATCAACATATAAACCAGAATCAGGATTATAAAAACTCCATGTCTTACTCAAACCTTCGCCGAATTCGACCATATAACTATTGCCAACTAACGGCCACAAAATCTTCGAAATACCAGATTTTGGAGGAACGGTCACTTCTCTTTTATTACTAAGCAAAACCGTATTATTAGAAATACTATAATCTGTAATATATAATTGCCCTGACCGCACCGCATATGATAAGCCGTCACCTCTAAAGGTGAGAATCGGAGAAATCGTATAATCGTCTGTTAATTTAGACGCGCCCGTAGGCTGAGGTTCTAAATCTGGTTCTTCTACTGGAACTTCGATTTGTGGTTGCTCTACTACAGGGGTAGTATCAGTCTGAGCATTATCATTACTCGAACTTTTTTGCCAAATAATAAAACCCAAAGTTCCTACAATAAGTAGAAAAATTGCACCCAATATAACGATAGCTCTTCTATTCACTTTAGTAACCCTTTCTTTTTGTTTCTTTTGCTTAGAACTTTTACTTTATTATACCACAATTTTCTAAAACGATTTAATCCAAGTACACACATCTTGAGTGGTCGAAGCGTATTCTGTTCCTGTCGCCCAATCCACAACCGATGACACCGCGCCTTGAATCGTCCCTATGACGCCACCACTTCCAAGTCCAGTTGTATCACACACATACCACCATATCGCCGCAAAAAATATAACCATCATGCTTATTACAAAGAAGTCAAAAATAATCACAAGTGCTTGTTCCCACCATACAAACCCTTGAAACAATGCAACATTTTTGAACATCCACCCAGCGATCATATACAAAGTTAAAAACAACATTATAAAAGGTGAGACAATAATTGATATAGGTGAAGACACTACCGCCAGACATAACAGCAAAACCACAAACATAAAAACTTTTGTAGCCGCACGGGTTGCCAAAAAAGTTGCTCGACTAATGTTACCATCTTTAAGTTCAAAACCCGCCTCTACTGCATCGTTGACTCCAAGACTAATTGCAATGTTTAAAAAAATAGATACCAAAAATCCCAATCCTAAAGTTTCAACTCCAGTTGCTGCTCCCCCCGCTGTAACAGCTGCTTGCAAACCTTTGGTGGCTGCTTGAGCCCCAGCTTTAGCTGTCGTTTTTGCTATCTGTTCTGCACCTTTTTTGGCAATTTTCTTCGCGCCTTCTTTTGCTAATTTACCAGCGCTTTTACTCAAGCCCTTTTGGAACCCTTTTTTAAAAGCTTCATTCCCAATCTTTTTGCCCAAATACTGGCTTGCTTTTTTACGGGCAACTCGATTTGCATAGCGCTTAGCAAAATCATGATTACCGTCACCTGATTGATTAGCAAATTTATCAACGCCAAAGTTTTTTCCTAATTTTGTATCACCAAGCTTATTTAGAACAGTCTGACCTGCACGTTTTTGCGCTGCCTCTTTAGCTTTACGCATTGCTGTATTTTTGAGCTCATCAAAAACTTTGGACGAACGGTTAGAAGCCGAATCCGGCAAAACACCATTTTGGTTTTGATCTAAAATCGAATCAGCATCCGAACCATAATTATTTTCATCATACAACAACATAACCAACTATAATTCGGTTAAATCTTCTTTGCTTTCTTCGATTTCTAATAACTGTTTTGGGTCTGTCGTAATAATTTGATCCTCAACATATGAAGCATAAATTTTGATTGCTGCGTGTTTAAGCCCGGCAAAGAAAATACCTTCCCCAACGTCACTTTCGAGCAATAAGTATTTTTCACCTTCGGTTAGGAAGAAAGTTTCTTGGACAATATCAATCGCTGCTGGGCTTTGCTTGAGCAACAATTGAATCGAAGAGTTAGTCACAATTGGCTTACCGTAAGGACTAGCCATAAAATCTGCCACGTCTTGAGTAATGGTCGTCAAGCCAAGGTAATATTTACGTGCTCTTTTTGCAATTCCATAGACAAACCTGGCGCTATCTTCGTGTTGCATCATAATCCAAGCTTCGTCTAAGACAAGAATGCGTTTTTTGAGTTCGCTTCTGACTACATTCCAAATATGTCCAAGCACAATATACATAGCGATTGGTCTAAGTTGATCTTCCAAATCACGAATCGAAAAGACCAGCATTTGGTTATTAAGCTGAACATTAGTTTGGTTATTTAACAAACCGGCAAAAGTTCCTTCTGTAAACTTCCCTAAACGTAAAGCCAAACCTTCTCCACCAACCATACCTTGCAAAATTTCGATCAGATCTTCCATTACTGGCATTTCAAGGTTTTGGAAATTTGAATTTTCGGTAATATCTTTTTTAGCATAAGTTTGCCAAATCGCTTTGTCCAAAATTGCTTCTTCGGTTGGATCAAGCTGTCCTAAGACCAACCCCATCAAGCCCATAATATTTATTACCGCGGCACGCAAAGTATCGGCCGAATCTTCATCTGCGATTCCAATAGGAAGATCAAACGGATTAATTCTAAAGTCAGAGTTGAGCGAAAGATTAATGTATGTTCCGCCAACAGCTTCAGCCAAATGTTGATATTCATTTTCTGGGTCGATAACAATAACATCAATACCAACCATTAACGAACGCAGGATTTCTAATTTTACAGCGTACGACTTCCCTGCCCCAGATTTTGCAAAAACGACAAAGTTTGCGTTCTCCATCTGAAAACGATCAAACAAAATTAAACTATTATTATGACGGTTAACCCCGTACAAAATTCCATCATTCCCAGTAAGGTCAGAAGAGACAAAAGGAAAAGTGCTCGACAAAGGACTAGTGTTAAGATTATTTGCCACATCAAGTTCGTCCAAACCTAACGGCAAAGTCGAATTAAAACCAGGTTCGGTTGCCAGCATCGCGCGTTTTGTCACAACTAATTTAGCTCCTAATGCGCTTTCTAAAATTTTAGAATTCTTGTCTAAGTTTTCCAAACTATCTGCGTATAAAGTAAAGTAAAGAGCAAACCGAAAGTAATGCTCAGTTCCTTGTTGCAACTCATCACGCAACTCTTCGACATCATGATACGCTGTTTCGAGCATTGGATTGCGAGCCAAACCTTTTTCTTGTTCGATGGTGATTTGCGAGCCAATTTCCCCAACTTTGGATTTTAATTTTTTGAGGACCACCCCAGAATCAATCGGGTAAATAAACATCGAAACATCCATCGCACTTTCGGAGTTGATAATAAAAGACAACCAATTGCTAGACAAAAATCTAGGATAAGCTAAAACAAAAAAACTACGTCCAAACTTACCATTTAACTCAAAATGGCTTTGGGTAAACTTAAGCGAAGCTGGAGAAAGCAAATCACGCAAAGTCGTAATACCAGCGCGGTACTCCTTCTCTACTTCGGCCAACTTTTTGTCCGCCGAAACTTCACCTTTGAGATGCTCAAGCTCAGCTCGCTTTTTATCGATATCAGATTTATTTAAAGAAAATAAAGCCATTACTGTTGATTAGCGTTAATGGTAATTTTGGATAATTGTGCAGCATCTATCGTTGGTCCAGCAGCAAAGTTATACGAGTTATAAACCAATTCGATTAACTGATTGGTATTTAATCTCACCACCCTAAGCCCAATACTACTCAAATTGGATTCTACTGTAGTTGTACGCTCGTCCAAAACTCTACGGCCTTCGGTTATTTTGGTCTCTCTGTCCGCGATTTGCTTAGACTGTCCAGAACCAAAAATCTTGGCAAATAACCCAACCGGATTTGGGTCAATTGGAATATTGTAAGGAACAATCACGTAAAAATTCTTATTCATTACATTAGCAGATTCAACTAAACGATCTACAAAATCAACATACTCAGCAGTTTGCACTTTGAGCAATTCGTTAGTTTGAGACTGCATCTTTTCTTTGAGCTTGGTTGTATAATCAGAAATTTCCATCTTACGGCTCTGCATCAAAATTTGAATATGATATTCCAAAGAATTAACAAATCTCTGATAACCGTAAATCAAAGCATTCTGCTCCTCTTCATTTTTGAGATCAAAGTTAGTGCTCGAAACAGCCAAAACCGAACGAATCCCTCCGTTCTTCATAATCAACATATCATCTCTAATCTCGGATACAGCCAAAAACTGCTGAGTCGGAGAGCCAAGAATTTTTTTTGTTTTGATTTCTTGATTAGCCATTAGTTTGGTTTTTGAGAAATTAAATCTAATAATTTTTTCTGTTCTGCCTGTTGCTGTTCTAATACGTAATTAAGTTCTTTGATTTTTACACCTCGTTGGCTTAAGCTCTGATGGTCGGTGTCTTGCTCAGTAATTGTCACTTCCTGGTTAGAGTCGATTGCCACCTGTCCTTCTTTGTGAAACACATAAATCTTGGCGCCTAATAAAAATCTAAAAAAATTACCAGCGCTAGAATACAACGGCCGACCATTCATTTTTCCAAACGCCAAAACAATTGCAGGCAAACCAGTTAATATTCCAACAACAACAGTCACCAAAACTTGATTGGAAATTGTAAAAATCACGAACGTAAAAACTCCAGCTCCAAAGACAATCGCAAATTGTTTGAAGGTCATACCTCCAACAATTTTATCTTCAACATCTGTAAATTGTGGTACTGAGAATTGCATATTAATTATAACATTTAAAAATTAAACTTATTTAACTTCTATTAATTTTGATTTCTTGTAGTAAATCTGCCATCATTGCAAATTGCTCTTCATTAAACCCGGACTGACTTATGTCACGGCCTGACAAACTCAATCGTCCATACTCCATATAACCCTTATACAATGCACTTGCTTCCAGGCTATGTAGAATCGCGAAATAACCATTTATATTAATCAGATCAGATAAGTTACTCTTAATTTTTTGATAATTTCCTAAAGATAAATGCTTTGGTTCTAATTGCAAAACCTCTTCCAAACTAGAAAGTTCTGGCAGATCAACATCAGGTGATGCTGGCACTTCCATAGAGGTAGAAGGAGTAGGAACACTGCTTTTTTTACTCGGAGAATCTACTCGCGCATCAGTTAACTTATTAGGCCAAGCCGCTACACCACCTTCATCACTTGGGGTCGAAGTGAGCTTTTGATTCAAAATCTTAGTCACGTCATCTTGCAAAGAAAATCTTGGATCAACTTGAGTAGGTTTTGGTATTTTGATTACTGGTCGGTTCTTATTTGTATCTATTTTTTGATCAGGTGCCCGCACTACAGATTTTGGTTTATCAACTTTGGTCTGCGGAGTGATAGGTCTTGTAGTCTGCACTGGACTATTTTGAGCCGCTTCTTGTGACGCAGGTTGCTTTGTTATTTGCTTGCTGGACGGCGAGCTGTTAATTACAGATTGATGAGATTTGGCAATCAATTTATTAAGTTGATTGATATTCTGGCGAGTTACAGGAGTTCTTGCTGGCTTTACAAGTGGAGCTCCAGAAGGACTAAGAGAAGGACTAGCAGGAACTTGAGTACCAGCACTTGTTTGAGGCAAATGAGCTGCTAGCTCAGATGGCAAATTATTAATATGTTGCAACCCGCCTTGCGACGCATCAGGCACAGGCAAATCTGCTGGTGCGTTAGTAATAAGACCAGATTTAGCTTGCTCTTCTTTTTGTCTCAGAGGCTGCTGGTTAACATTGGCCATAGGACTTTGAGCCTTTGGTATCAAAATATCTTCCAACTCTTTAACCTGCTTATCATTCATTAATTCAAGCAAAGCTATCCAATCGGTTTTTTCTTGACTGGAAAGTAACTGACTTGAATTAATCAAAGCGACTAATCGATTGTAATGTTCTTGATTAAGCATTTTATTTTCTGTTTTTGAGTTCTGCTAACTTTTGATCAATCATTGCTAACTTAGAAGATAAATTATCAACATTAACTGCTTCTTGGGGTTCTTCTTGTGGCTGACCTGGCTCAAAATCTATACCATATAAATCTTGATAAAATTCTGCCCAATCAAAATCTTCAGGAAAATCATTGATATCAATTTCTTCTGGCAACAAATCCGCAAAAGCGGGATTGCTTTGTGCAAAATCTAATAGCTGAAAAATATTGTTCAAAATTCTCTCTTGACCAGCTGCCAACTTGCGCACCAATTCTGATTTACTGAAATACGAAACCAAATCTATCGCTTCACGCTCAAGTGGATTAACATTAGAAAAAGCAACGTAATCTTTGATCGCTTCCGAAATAGTCAGACCTTTCTCACTCTCGATGTTTGCTTTAAACAACAGCTGCTCATTGTTATCTTCCAAAAGTTTTGCGACCTGGCGACACAACTCTAACATATCCGGAACAAATTCTATTTTTTCACAGTAGTCATTAAAGTTCTGGAATAAATCAAAATTTTCAATTTTGTAAGCAATCAAAATTGATTCGCTCATCAACCTGATTAGCCTTTCTTGACTCAAGCTTTGCATTCTCACATAGCTCAACATCAACCTAAGTTCTCTAGTTAACTTAACTCGGCCTTCTTGTTCGGCCAATAGCAACTTAACCGCTTCCGAAGCATCTTGCGTTGATAAAATTGTTAATAATTCACGTTCAGTCATTTTATTTTTTGTTTGTCTATCATTTAATCACTCAAGTTTTTACTTACCAGATGCTACCCTCAAAGCATCTAAGACATTCTTTTCCAAAACAATCTGTCCCGAACTGTGCATTGACACAAGGTCCGATGCAACTTTTGTTCCAGTCCGTGATCTTACTGTTTTTAAGACATCATTGTTTTTATCGAGCTTATTAATTTCTTCCAATTGTCCAGGCAACAAAATCTTTTTCCCACCAGAATCAGTCCCAAAAATCTCATTTGGCTTCTTATCCCAAAGTTTCTTCTTGCCAGCTGATTTTCTAAGCTTTTCGTTGTGAACCGAATCAGTATTCCAAAAAATCTGTTGGTTTTCGTTAACATAAGTTGCGTCACCCAAACCCAAATTACCATTCTTTTTGGAAATCGCAGATATTTGACTCGCCAAAAGATTTCTTTCTGCCTGTGTCAGATTAGCAAAATCTTGATTAATGAATTTGCGCAAATCAGTAATATTATTAAAGAACGACTTTTGTGTTAACAAATCTGGAAAGTCACCCAACTCAGCAAGTTTTTTGGTGATCTCACCAGCCAAAATAGTATTGTTTTCTTTTTGAGCTTTATCATACATTCTCATCAACATCTGTGAGTCATCGATGTTGTTAATTTTCTCCCGTTCGTCTTTAATTTTTTCTGCCTTCTTGTTTTTATCTCGCATAGACTCTGGGAAACTTTTATCTTTGACAATTTGAGCAGTCGACTCGGCAATTCGCTGCCTGTCTTCTTCGGTCCAATGACCTTCATCAAAATTAGTGATAAGTTTGGTTGGATCATCTTGTGAAATTCCTAATGCCGAGCGTAACTTATTATCACTTTCAATATCAGCATTAAGATTATTGATCTCGAGCTGAGCATTATCTACGCCAAAAGTGTTGATATCTTTTAAAATATCTGGATCAAACGAATCTATCGAGACTTCGTCCTTACCTAATCGCTTGGCTTCTTTCAAGTCAGTATTATTCACAATGCCGTCATGTTTATTTTGCAAATCATCGATTTGGTCATCAAAACCTTTTTCTCTAGCTAAGTATTCTGCTTTGAGCGAAGCAGCTGTCTTATTATCACCGCGCGCTACAGCCTTACCTTCTGCCTTACGTAAATCTTTGAGCTGTTGATCTGATTCTTTAGCTTGTTTAGTTGTTTTTATTTTAGACTCTAACTTATCTGAATAATAATCAAGATCTGCTAAAGAAATATCTTGGCCGGATTTTAAACTTTGGAATTCTTTTTTAATTTTTTCTAAATCTAATTTCTTACTAGATTTTTCTTGGCGTTCTTTATCCGTTAAGAGTTTGCCAAACTCTCCAGCGTTGTTTTCTACATCTTCTGCGGTTCGGCCAACCATCTTCCACCCTAAAGTCTTTGCGTGATGAACTTTATTCTGACCAATTTTATCAAAATAATTATCAAAGTGACCCCGACCAGCTTGAATTCGTTTCTGCATATCTTCTCTTGGCTTGGTAAAATAATTTGACCAAGCAGATTTTGCGGCATCGCCAGGTTTAGCCAAAACCGAAATCAATGACTTAGCTCGGTCATTGTTTTTGTATTTAGTAATAAGAGCGTCTGCGGCCATATCTTTTCCTGTAACTGCTCCAAACTTAGCAGCTTTGTAAGGCAAAGCTGCAACCTGCTTGGCTTTTCTCTTTGCCCAGTTTACGATTTCTTTAGAACCATATGTTCCACTCTGAGAAGCAAAGATCATCCCGCCAAACAAAAACAACAAAACTATAAAATGCGAAGCTGTGGTAAAAACAAAACTTGTTAACTCACCAGCAACATACTGCTTAATCCCTAATACTTCGTATGCCGAACTAGTGTCAACAGTTTGCCCAACCCGATTAGACATCGCCACAGCAAGCAAAGCCGAAATATTTAAAAAGAAAGCCAAGATTGGTACTGTGGTTGCGTACTTAATAAAATTAGACCACCATTGATTTGCTGCTTTTTGGGTCATTGGCAAGATATAGCCAACATACGCAATCGGTGAAACCAAATACAAAAGCCACAAAGCGACAACTCTAATTGACGCAAAGGCAGCCAAGGCTACAAAAGCAAAGAATGCCGACACTGACAAAATCCACAAAACAATTGCTTTTGGAATATCACTCGCTGTTACATCAGCATCAAAGTTATTACCACTGCTAGTTAATCCAGTCACAATATTTTCGCTTGTACTTCCACTTGTCGCACCGACTCCATCTCTAAATACCAAGACCGGATCTACCATCAACTTCGCACCTAAGGCTTCGATCACTTTGTTATCAGCTGGCAAAAATTGTGATTGAACAGTATCAGCAATAGCGACAATTCCTTGACCGATCACTAAACTAAAGTTAACTAGCAAAGCTGCCAAAATTAACCTAATAATAAATCCACGAGTTTTACTCGAGTCCTCTTGCTGAAACAAAATTCTTAGACCCATGTACAACAACGCAGCAATAAAGAATATATTGCTCAAGTTGCGCATAATTATCCAACCAGGATAAATAAAGTTAACAAACGAATCTTTCCATGGGCTGACATGCAAAATTGCGGTTAAGAAAGGCGCAACTATCAAAGAAAAGATATAGTACAAAGTCGAGGTCATGAGCAGTACCAAGTACGAAATCACCTTAGCAAGAAATCCGTACAAAGTTGAAGCTACGCTTTGCTGTCCTTGTTCTGTGGACGAAGTACTTTGCGTGGTTAAATCAGAAAACCCATACTTAGCAAACTGTTCATCTTCACACTTCGCAGTATCACGTCCTGCAGCTTGTAAATCCGCCTTACAAGCCTCTTTGATTGCATCCAAAGTTTCAAAGACTTCGACTGTAAATTTTGGCGGTGTTTTTCCTAGCATAACTCGGACACCAACATCAAATATATAATCTAGATCTTTTCCACCAGCCACAATAGGCAAGACAACAAATTCGGTCGAGCTAATCGCACCCTGAGGCAATCCTGCAGTTTTACTTTCGGCCGTACTATTCCAAGCGGTAGATTTTATAACAGGGTTAATTCCACCTTGAGGTAAACCAGGAAAATTAGAGCTCAAGCTTCCTCTATCGTCATTGTAAAAAACATTTCCCGAACAATCACTTAGAATACGACCTGCATCACATTGAGCATATTCTTTGGCTCGACTTGCATAATTAATTGCAAAGTGAATTCCTTGGAACTTTGGGTTAAACTGAGGAATCCAACCATCATCTTTATTTGGCAATTCAAATTCATCGCCGACCTTTAGCGCATAAGAATCATCCTTCCATTTTGCATAAATTGAATCAGGGCCCTTCGCTTGTCCAAAAGATAAACTGCTGTCAGATTTAAGAACTCGATATTTACTTCGCAATCCTTGATCATTTTGAGGTGTAAAAGTGACACCAAGATCACTAATCAATTTGACCCCATCAGAACTGACGGTAGTAGAAGTGCTGTTGTTGGGACTAAAATCATCAGAAACCTGTCCAGGGGTTCCGACTGGAGCTGTCAAAGACAACTCCCGCCAAAAAGCATAATTATCTCCCAGAGGAATATTAATAAAGTTGCTTGGATTTCCAGGCTCATACATCTTGAGATAAAAATATGCGTAATAATTATCTCCGCTACTAAGCGCATTTTTCAAATCAGTACCAGAGTTAGTTGACTTAAATAACTGACCAACACTCCCAACAGGAAGTTTATTAGAAAATCCAACCACAGTACCGCTCGAATCAGTAATTGGCATGGCATCAGTGCTTATTCTTGTCGAATTGCCATGCTGCCAGCTAGCTAAGTTAAAATAATTGTCATACAGCGAAATCTTCATCTCATACTCAAATTTCAACTTTCCAGTACAATAACCAGCAACTTGAGAATCTTTAAATTTGACCCTCATACCAATCTGAAAAACTTGGTCTAAGTTAATCGGTGTATTAGCTTCGGGTGAAAAAGCATAGTCAACATCAGCATTGGTAAAACCAACAGCTCCCAAACTACACTGATTTACCGAACCCCGAGGGTTTGCTTGAGCGTTAGCGAGGAAAATCGAACCACGCGCCCCGATCAAAATAAATAGAGTCAAAAAAACTAGCAAAGCTTTTTTGCTTTGCTGGTTTTTGAGCCATAAAATCAAAGACTTTTTGAATAAAATCCTTTTATTTACGATATATTTTTCAATTTGTTTGAGTTTCACTTAAAATCCAAATTTAGTTCCAGAATTCTTCAAAAGTTGTATATATTATACCACGTTTTAAGCACAAACCCCAAAGATAATCCCCAAACAAAAAACCGACCACTTGGGTCGGTTTGTGGATTAAAATTATCTTGGACTAAAGACCACAGCTTGTCCGCGAGGGAACACTTGCACAGTAGAAACTCCTTGCACAGAACCAGTTTTAAGATTAAACCCAACCCCAACTTCTGCGACTTTGTTATTTGAACTATCGTAAAGTTCGACAAATAAAGTTCTTTGTTCCAAACCACTTGCCCCAGCAGAACCCGCAGGCGCTACAAAACTCAATTTAGCCAAACCAGCAGCCAGATCTGCAACATCCAAACTAGCTAACTGTCCCGAAATTTTATCTCTAACCACAACACGGTAATTTTGAGCATTATTATTTCGTTCGACAAATCCTGCAAAATCTATATTAACTTGATAAGTTTGTCCAGAAGTTAACTCACTGAGCTTACTTGTACCTCCAACAGAACTAAGGTAAACACTCACTCCATTATTTTCAAATTGTTTAGAATCAACCCCGCCATCACTTCCAATCCCGGCAACAGTTGAACCAACTGCTATAGCTGTTGGTGCAAGGGCCGCAATTCCCGCTTCTTTAAGTACTTGGCTATTGCTCTTTTTTCCAGTAATCAAATTAGACAAAAAGTTTGATGCAACTCCAGAGACAAAATTAGCATAGAAAGGCAAGTTGTCAGATTTTAGATTAGCGGCTTGATTAAGATACTGATCAAGATAAGAATTAAGTTGGCCCGCGACAAATCCACCTGGAGAAGTAATCGCTTTACATATATCAACTACAGGGGAATCAAATTGATTTGATAAAGAGTTATACTTCTGTCCAACGACTTCTAGATTTTGTTCAGCTTTATTAAGCTCTTCTATTGTTGTCTGTCCTTGTGCGTAAGCTTCTTTGAGTTTTTCGTAAACTTCATTAGCAGTGTAAAGTTCTTTAGTTGCAGAATCATAGCTATTATCAATTTGCTGCTGCATCGCGATCGAACCACTACAATCTCGAGGTGGTGCAAACCCTTGACTCGCGTCAATTTCTTGTTGAGTGCTAGTCTGAGCAGAAGCACTAACCTTTGCCGCTTCATCAGCAATATTTAGATATTGGAATACCGGGCTTGCTTCGGCACTTCCATAACTCGCCAGACACTTATAAAACGAACTATCTGACGTGCTTGAACTTGCACTTGCCCCTAGGTTACCACAATTAGACGCAAGTGTTTTTTGCGCTTGATCATTTGCATAAGTAATCGCTGACAAAACTTTCCCCGGTGTTTTTTTGCTTTGAATCAACGAACGCAACACCGCTTGTTTTTTGGCATCGCCGGTATAGTTCTCGTTGATATACTTCATACTATAAACTTGTGTCGAAACCGCATCTGCATAAGCCAAGTAGTCATCAATCTTATACTTTTCGACAGCATTATTAACTAACTGAGTTGTTAGGTTTTGGTTAAGATTCAAAATTAACTTAACCAAGAAGGCTCGCAAAATATCTTTAAACTGAGCTGCTTGTCTTTCTTTAAGAGCGTCAATTTTTTGTCTTAATGAAGAGCTAATAGTTGTATATTTAGTTTCTTCTGTTTGAATCGCCTGACCAGTTAACAAAGATGTCACCGGAATTTGCTGCAACGAAATCACATAAGCGTCGATACACTCTTTAGCGGCGGTCGCTGTGGCAATTTGTGCAGAAGCTTTAACAGCACCAACGATACCACCACTCAAAATATCTAATGTCTCCGAACCAGCTCCTCCAGAAATCGAATCAATGCTATCGCCGACTTCCAAAGCATCAGCTGCTTTAAAAGTTGCAGTACAAGAATTTCCAAAAGATGCTTTTAAAGTTGTAATCGAAACATTAGATGTCACTGCATCACCAACACCTGCAACCAAAGCAACTCCAACTGGACCAACTTCAATCACAGGCTGTGGTACGATCACCGCTTTGGTAACTTGAGGTGTAACCAAAAAAGAAAAAGTTACCGCAACTAATAAAATGTAACTAAGGATTTTTTTCATTACTGTAACTTAACTCCATACTTCTGATTAATTTCTTCGCGAACCATTCCTATTCTATCAATCAGACTAAACAAGTTTTTAGAATAAATTTGTAAGTTAACAGCCCCACTCTCTCCACCAGCAAAGCCCAAACCAATCTGTCCTAAAGTTTGGTAATAAATCGACGAGAGTCTGTGATAATTTAACAACTCATCCGGAACAGGAATTTGTCTCATACTATTTACGATAGCTTCGGTCTGATTCGCAACTTCTCGCAACCGAGCTGGATCTGATTCGTTGAGCACAGCAAAAATTTCGATGGTATCATAATAACCTTCGATCCGAGAAATTCGATCAGCATATTGTTGAACAGTTTGCGCGTCAGTATAAATTACACTCTGCACAGGAATTTGCGACAACTCTTGTTCAGAAAATAATTGCTCAGCAGTTGGAATATCTCCAAGTCCAATAGCTGCGCCCAAAACTTGACCATTATCATCAACACGATCCAGTAAAGAAAGTTGTTGATCCTGAATATTATTCGAAGTATCTAATTCGGCAAATAACTGGTCCAGCTCCGACTCAACCTGACTTTGTGCTTGTTCAAATGTCAAAACTGGTTTTTGATCATCAGCATTTGCAGTCAAAGAACCAACCAAATTATTAAGCTGAGGGATAATCAAAATTAAAAAAATCACCACAGCTGCGCCCAATAAAAGCGCGTGGTTAAACCCAAAACCCAAACGTTGAAAATTTTGTTTCCAATCAGCCATAAAGCAAAAAACCTGTTGGTTTTACTTAAAATAAATTAAATTGTGATTTTGTTTCAATAACTTTATCAGTTAAAATAATTATAGCAAATTTAACTAAAAAAATCAAGCAAATGAAGCTAATTTTATCACTTTTTATTATTTTAGGGTCGACAGTTTTAATGTCATCTGCATGTGCTCGTACTTTTGACTCAAACCAGCACTCGCCTATCGGTCAAACTGTAGATCAATCGGAGAAAATCTCAGAACAAACAAACCCGCAACTCCCAACAGTGCAAATCCAAATCGCCGACCAAACCATTACAGCCGAAGTTGCTTCGACTCAAAAACAAAAAGAGCGCGGCTTGTCATACCGCAAATCTCTAGAACCAAATTCTGGAATGTTATTTGATTTTAGTAATCAACCAAAATTTATTCCAAGCTTCTGGATGAAGGGTATGAACTTTGACTTAGATTTAATCTGGATTGAAGATCAGACTATTATCGACATCAGCCATCAAGTTACCGCGCCAAGCTCAAACCAAATTCCTAACAACCAACTCCCGACCTACTCCCCAAGCAAAGCAGTCAACTTTGTCCTCGAAGTCCCCAGCGGTTGGGCTCAACAACACAATATTGATGTTGGTCAAACAATCGAAATAAAAAATTAAACTAAGAACTTAGTTTAATTTTTGTTTGTAAGTCTAACCACTGTTCGATCGTCAAATGTTGCGGCCGTGCGGTTTCCAAAATTTTTGCTTTTTCCAAAGCCTCCAGAGCTTGAGTTTTGGTTAAACCAAAATTATTAACCAAAGTATTGTGAATCTGTTTTCTCTTTCCAGCAAAGCACGCTTTCCATAATTTAAACAATCCTTCCAAATCCTCAACTTTGTACTTAGGTTCTTTGTGCAAAATAATCGCGACCGCAGCGCTATCAACTTTTGGTGCAGGAAAAAATTTACCAGCAGGGACTATTTCGATCAATTCTGTATCAGCAAATAATTGTACTGACAAAGCTAACAAGTTAAGTTTGCCTGGTTTGGCAGTTAAATTTTGCGCGACTTCTTTTTGCATCAACAACGACATTGCTTGCGGCTTAACTTGAGCCTGCATAAACAATTGAATAATTTTTCCTGTCACGTAATATGGAATGTTGGCAACAACTTTGTATGGCTGTTGGGATAAGTGTTTAACAAAATCATATTTGAGAACATCCGCCAAAACATAATCTAGATTTGAAAAGTTTTTTTTGTAATCTTCTAAAACAGGAATAAATTGTTTATCTTTTTCGATTGCCAAAACCTGTTGGGAATTTTCTAACAAAATTCTAGTAAGATTACCGATCCCAGGTCCAACCTCGACAACCTTATCATCTTGATTGAGATTGATCGCTTCGATCATACGATAAAAAACCATTTCGTCCATCAAAAAATTTTGTCCAAAAATTTTATTTGGACTCAAACCATACTGTTCTAAATATTTATCTAGAGATTTTTGATCCATACTAAAAAGGTTCGTAATTTAAATTGTCATCAGCATACAAAGCCGCGAGATTACCATCTACATTAACAACTTCGTTGGGTAGAACTTGTAAAATCCTTGATGGAGGGTTAGCTTGAAAACTCCCAAACATTTGCCTAGATTGCGCGTATAACAAAAATAATCGCTTGCGAGCACGAGTCAAACCAACATAAGCCAATCTAATTTCTTCGGCTAGTTGAGATGGATCCATCAAACTGTTAGTATGCGGCAAAATCCCCTCTTCTAAACCTACAAAAAATACTGTCTCAAACTCTAAACCTTTGGCGGCGTGCAATGTCATTAAAGTCACAGAATTTCTTTGATCAGTCAAATTATCCAAGTCAGTTACCAAAGCCACTTCTTCCAAAAATTCTGCCAATCCTTCTTGCCATGGAGCGTGATCAAATTTTTGTACTACCGTAAACAACTCACGCATGTTTTCGACACGAGCTTCACCTACTTCTGTACCATCACGGTAAAAATCTTCTAGTTTGGACAACTTTAAAATAACTTCCAGCACTGCAGATAATTTACTTTCTTCTGGAATATTACTGGCGGTTTGCAAAATTCCAAAAAAACTTTGAAGCGCCGCTTGCTGCTTAGCACTGTAACCTAACTGCAAAATTAATTCTTGCAATCGCGGCAAATCTACAGCTTGAGTTAGATTCAAAATTAACTCTCTAATTTTTTCGACAGATTTTTCTCCCAAACCGCGCGCCGGCAAATTAATTACCCGCTTTAGACTTACAATATCAACCGGATTAGAAATCAGGCGCAAAAATGCAATAACATCTTTGACTTCTTTACGGTCGTAGAACTTAACACCGCCAACAATGTGATACGGAATCCCAGCTTCGATAAAAATTTCTTCTATCTGACGTGACTGCGAATGCGTGCGGTACAAAACTGCAAACTCTGCCAAACTAGTATGATCTTTTGGCAATTGTGGAACATAACCACTATACGCATCCAAACCTGACGGCCGACGATTCTGTTTAAGAAATTGATCCAAAATCGAAAATCCCCCATTAACACTTGGTTCCTGATATTCCGGTTCAGCAAATTCTTCTTCTGAATAACTTAATTCTTCTGATTCTTGTTCTGGAGAACTTAATCCAATAATTTTTTTGGCAACAAAGATCGCCTCTGCCCGACCATCAAAAGATTCTTTGATCACTACTTTTTCACCGTCACCATTATTAGTCCACAAAGTTTTTGGTTTTTGTTCGGTGTTAAGTTCGATGACCTTTTGTGCAGCGGTTAAGATATTTTGACTTGAACGATAATTTTGTTCGAGTTTGATAACCAAAGCATCTTTAAAATCCTTTTCAAAATTTAAAATATTAGCAATGTTACTACCTCTAAAACCATAAATACTCTGAGCATCATCCCCAACAACAAACAAATTTTGATTCTTGGCTAGTAAATGTAAAAACATATATTGCGCTTGGTTAGTGTCTTGATATTCATCAACCAAAATATATTGCCATAAGTCTTGGTAGTTGCGTAACACTTGAGGAAAATTTTCAAACAACTTAATCGGCAACATCAACAAATCATCAAAGTCAACGCTATTTTGTTTAACTAAATAATTTTGATACCGCGCGTAAACCTGTGCCACCATCTGATGCAAGTCACCTTCTAACCCTAAGTCAAATTGCGCTGGAGTCTGAAGCAAATTTTTTGCGCTGGAGATATAAGCTTTAAACAAAGTTGGTTTGTATTGAGTTGGGATTCCTAAATCGGACAAAATATCTTTAAGAACTTTAAGTTGATCATCAGTATCAATAATTACAAAACCGTGACTATAACCAAGGTGAGTAATGTACTTGCGCAGAATGCGAACTCCAATCGAATGAAAAGTCCCAAGCGCTGGCTGAGAACTTAACTTAGTTTTAGATTCAGCTTGTAGTAAAGCTGTAACTCGACTCTGCATTTCTTTAGCAGCTTTATTGGTAAACGTAACCGCCAAAATATGTTCGGGTTTGATTAAGTCTTGCTCGATCAAATATGCAATACGATAAGTTAAGACTCTGGTTTTACCGCTACCAGCTCCCGCCAAAACTAAAACAGGCCCGAGAGGGGCTGTTACCGCTGATAGCTGTTGTTGGTTGAGTTGAGATAAATTCATCTACTATATTATAGCATTTTGAAACTACTATATTTTGAACAAAAATATTGATATAAAATCCTTGATTTATGGCTTAAATAAAAGGAATGTGGACAAAATAAGGCTTATTTAGTAGTAAATTTCAAAGTTATCCCAGATTAGACTTGAAAAGCCCTCAAGACCTTGTTAAACTTGCTAAGTAATAACTTAAAATCATAAATTTAGATCAAGTTCTGACCTAAATTTTACCGATAATTAAGCCAATTATTTGTATTTTTTCGAGAGACTACTACGACTAAAATTTGCAGATATATTCGTAGTCGAAACAATCAAATAAGACGGCATTCGTTGATTAGCCACAGCCTGCAATACATGGCCTGTCTTCTATGACTAGACGAAAAGGAATCTCTATTCAACCTCTCAACTTTAAGAAACTCATTCTTAAAAAATTAAAACTTTACTGGTTTATGTTCCAGTATTTCGGGAAAAAGCTTGTGCACTCACTTCGTGCAAAGTACCCAAAAATCTCACAATTATATACTCAACAATTCCCAGCAACTTCTGTAAACAAAAAGTTAGATGTTTGGGATTTGGGACTAAGCTTCTCCAGCGAGTTAATAGTCGCCGGCGTAGTAGTTGTTGTTGGATTAATTAACTTAGTAGTTTTTAATCCTCTTAAAGCAGAATACATTCATAATGATTCAAGCTTTGCCGCTCAACTATTACAACGACACAGTGAATATAATCCTCAATTGGCTGTTGCACAAAATACGATTAGCACTGTAATCGAAGACCACGGCGGGCTATTCGCGAACGCATATGCGAGCGAAAATAATGTATTAAGTAGCACAGACAGCATCTCAGCATTACAAGAAAATAGTATTATTGATGATTCTGGAATAACTAAGCCTAATCCTGACAATATTCAACGACTAGTCTCTGACCAAGTTGTAATCTACGAAACAAAGCCATTTGATACAGTTTATACTGTTGCTTCACAATTTGGACTTTCGACTCAAACAATCAGAGACAGTAATGGTTTACCTAATAATGCTTTATTAGCTGGCTGGCAATTATTAATTCCCCCTGTCGATGGTGTGGTTGTCCAAATCAAAGACGAAGAATTAACTTTAGCGCAACTTGCTAAAGACTACCAAGCTGATATCAATCAAATTATTTCTTATAACGGTCTAACTGGCCCTGATGATATGGTTGCAATGGATGACTACTTAATTATCCCTGGTGGAGAATTACCAGAAGCATCTATTCCTGCACCATCTTCTGTTGTTCAACAGCAAAGTCAAACTGCAGTTTCATCTTACAAACCATCTGCACCAACTGCTTCACTCAAACGCAACAACCGCTTCGCAGCTGGTCACTGTACTGACTACGTTGCCCGTAAAGTAAAAGTTACCTGGAGAGGAAACGCCAACCAATGGCCAAGCAATGCTCGCGCCCAAGGTTACACTGTCGACCGTAATCCGGTTGCTGGCGCGATCCTAGTAACCAACGAAAGTTGGTGGGGTCACGTTTCTTACATCGAAAAAGTTGTTGGCAGTAAAGTATACATCAGTGAATGGAACTACGCTGGACTCTTTAATACAACTCACCGCGTAATCGACATTTCTGATCGCAGAGTCAAAGCTGTAATTCACCCATAAAACTTAATATTTTAAAACCGCACAAATCTTGTGCGGTTTTTTGATATAATATAACTAAGAAAATTAATCATAATTTTATGATCGCAGACAATACAATTTATCTAGCGCAATTAATAGCACCGGCTATGATTGCAATTGGAATTGGTATCCTTACTCACCAGGAGTTTTATATCAAAACCTTTAAACATCTTAAAGAAGAAACTTTAGCAATGTACATCGGCGGAATCGTCGCAATGGTAGTAGGAACAGCAATTTTACTAAACCATAATTCTTGGGATAACTTAGCCTCAGCTTTAATTACCTTGATTGGCGTTGGCGCTTTACTTAAAGGTGCAATCCTTTCAACCTTACCAAGATTACTAGAAAGTAGTTTTAGTAAACTCATTACTCCTTCAATTTTGCCTTTAGTTGGTTCTGTTTACCTAATCGTAGGTTTATACCTTGGTTGGGTTGGATATATTAACTAGTTTTGCTAAAACAAAAAACCGCCTAGGCTTTGGCGGTTTTTTGTTTATTCAATTTATTACTCTAATTCTAATTCTGAACGCGGCCAGAATTTTCAGCATTGATCAGATTTCCCGTAGTCAACTTCTGTCCTTTTGCCAAAACGCTTGCGCCGGTAAAATCGTCAGTTGCGACAAACTCGATATCTTTGAGCAGTTCTACATCTTGACCTAACTGAGTCGCTGTGGGTGTAATCGTAACTAACATAGATAATTTACGAGAAGCTTTATCTCCCCCAGCGTGAGCAACTAATTGCCCAAAGTTCCAAGTAATCTTGCCTGTCGATTTATCGAAGGAAACAAAGTTCTTTTCGTTATTAGAAAAAGTTGCCGTATCCAAGTTAACACCTGTTGGCACGTAAGCTACCAAAACACCGTCCGCCATTTGGTTACTACTATTAGACAACGATAATTCCAAATTAAAGGCGCTGCTCTGACCGACAACCGGCGGCAATGCACCAGCAGAATGTTCTGCAGTACCCACCACCCCAACTGGACTCGAAACTTTAATGCGGTTCTCTGGCCCAGGAATAAATGTTGAGTTTTCGTTAGATTTAACTTTAGCTGTTAGTTTAATTTCCAAATTAGTCTCATTGGTTGTTGTTGCTGGATTCTTAAGTTTAAAACTATAGCGCAAAGTACCACTGCTTCCTGCATTAACAGTTTCTAATGCACGAACTCCAGCCGCATCCCACCTAATAGTTCCATCACTGACAAAACCAGATTCTGAGCGGAGTGAACTTAGCTCAACACAACCACAATCTACTTCGGCAATAATCTGCAAACCTGTATTGGCAATATCTGTATTGTTTTCATACTTCAACTCGACTGTAACAGATTGGCCTGGGTCGACAACTCCACCAGATGAACTTCCGCTCAACTTCTGTTCAATATTAAGTGGTCGAGATTGAATCACTGTAATAAAGCTGTGACTTGATTGAGTATAAAAATCACCCTGGTTATCAAGCACTAGGAATTCTGCGATAAACTCCGCATTTTGACCGGAATTTGCTGACTTAAAGGTTCCAGTAAATTCAATTTCTCCAGTCTCATCTGGATCCAAAACACCCAAATTCCATATATTTTTGCCCAAAGATGGTTCAGGTCGGCCTTTAACAAATTCAAATCCTTCAGGATATACCACTTCGATGCGGCCTTGATCGATTTCTTTTTTAGAGCTATTTCGATAGTTGATCTTATAGCTTACAGTGTCACCGCTTGAAGCAATTTCTGGACCGCTCAAGTCTATCAATACATCGGACGCCACCAATCTAACTTGATGTGACTGTTCCAAAGTAAAGCCAGAACTAAAATTATCATAACTGTAATGTAATCTCGCGACCAATCTCTTACTGTCATTAACATCACCTTGCGCTAAAGTCTTAACAATCACTACAGCATTTTGGCCAGTTGCCAAATCTGGAACAGCAAAAGCCGAACCAGACAAATTATCTGCTTTTGGAGTACTACTAATATATGCCAAGCCTTCATCATAAACTAACTCCAAATTCATATCTACCAATCTACTGGAATCCTGGTTTGTGATCTTAACTTTATAAATCACTTCACCACCAGCCGAAACTGTACTAGGCGCATCAATATCGATTGTTACATTTGCCTCTTTGGTTGGCTCTTGTTTTTGCGGCCAGAAAGCAATCGCAGCCAAAACTGCGATGATTATTACACCAACAATACTCGCCACCAAATACCATTTATTTTCGGCAGCAAAGTTTTTGATCTTTTCCGAAAATGTAGTGGTTTGCAAATCAGGGGCTAACGGGATTTCGGGAAACTCAGGTGGAGCTGCTTGTGGCTCGGACTCTGGCCCCTTTACTGGTTGTGGAGAAAAATCTGTCATAATTATATTTATTATAACATTTTTATGTTAAGAAATATTCTCCAGCAATAAATTTTCTCTCCAATTGATAGTTTACAAAGCCCAATATCGCTGTCAGTAATTCTTGATTATCCAAAACATTTATCACCATTGGTTGTTTGGATAGCTTTAAATATTCTTTATATGCTTCTGTAGGCAAAGCAATATCTGAGACACTTCTTCTTTGGATCGCAAAGCCACCTTCTTGATTACTCAAAAAAACTTCTTTAGGCTCTTCCAAAATAACCAGATTTGATTCTGGATTAAGCCCAATAGCCAATAAAGCTAAGCTGTAAAATTGCACGACCAAAGCTTGGCCTTGTGAAAAATCTAAATCTTGGTGATTATTCAAAAGTTTATAAAATTCTAAAACCAAATTAAATAACTGAGTATTTACTTGCTCATCCGGCAAAGCGCGGTATAAAAATTCTTGAACCACAGATACTAACCGCATCCCTATCTCGGTTTGCAAAACTCCAGCATAACTCTCTAGTACTTGGGAAGAAATAACATTTTGCAATTCGCCTTTTCCCACTAAACTTACTTGCGATAAATAGTACGGCTGGAGAGCTGATTGCAATTTACTCGTTACCCGTTTGGCCGCCTTAATAACCATACGGGTTTTGCCTTGTTCTTGAGAAAAAAAGGTGAGCAAAATATCTGCTTCACCTAACTGTTGTTGTTTAATTACAAATCCCCTAATTTCTTTTGCTTCAGCCATATAATCTTAAAACTATTTTTTGCTTTGGTATAAATCAGGGTCATTTTTGCCGCCATTAAAAATGTTTGGATCAGCTACGTAAACAATCCCGATGATAAAACCAACAATAAACAAAACTACAGCAGATGTAATCCAAATATTTGCCCTGGCTTTAGCGACATAAGCAAATGTTCGAGCGAAATGGCTTTGGGTATAAGCCACCTGAGAATCAATGAGCCGCGCTTTTGGTATTGGTGTGGTTTCTGGAATATAACCTTTAGAAACTTCTGTCGGTGAAAAAAACTTAATCAAATCACTTCGAGAAATAACTCCCAATAATTTATTAGCTGCATCTGTTACAGGCACTGGATTGATTCTGTCCTCTGCAAAAACTCGCGCTAATTCTTCGATTGAGGCATCTGGTCTAACAAACGTAATATCTTGGTTCATTATATCCTTAGCTTTCGCGTGCACAATTTGCTCTACGACGTGAGGAAGCTTTTTGTTTCCACCTTGAACATAATCGGTATTAGCTAAAATATGAATATAAGTTGGTAAATAGAGGTTAGAATCGGCCGTGATAAAATCTCTTTCCGAAATAGTACCAAGCACTCGACCTTGTTCGTTGACAACTGGTAAACCAGAAAAATGATATTTGTGTAAAATATCAGCAACTTCGCTAACTAAAGTTTCTGGTTTAACCGAAACTACTTTTGATGTCATTAAGTCTTTGACTTGCATAAGTTTATTATATCAAACCACTGGTCGCAAACTAAAGCTGCCCCGGCCTTCGGCCGGGGCAGCTTTCATTCTATAAAATTAAATTATCTATTTGGCAGTGTACGTTGAGTTGCTCCACCATTATCAACTTCGCAAAGCCAATCACAAGGATAATTGTCAGCACTCGCCGACTGAGCAATTGGATCAAAATCAATATCTGCCATAAACTTTTTGATCACTTCTTTGGCTTCTGCTTCGCTTTTTGCTTGACCCATACTTGCTTGAAACTTAGCAACCTTGTTATCCAAGCTTCGGCGTAAATAAGTAGTCCAACCAAGCAAAACAACGCTTGTTGCGAGTACCAAAATTAAAGCATATTTTAAACCTTTGATTGCATCCATGTTTTTATTATAACCTAATTTAAGAAGATTCTGTGGATAAACTACTTCAAAGACACTCCCAACCAAACTGGTTGAGATTCGATAGAAGCCTGAGTTTCAAAATCTACTTCTACTTCAACATCAGTAGAAATTTGATCAACAAATAATTTCTTTTTGTCTAACTGTTGTTCGATAGCTTGAGCTAGGTCTTGAGATTGAGTTGTGTAAAACAAATCAACAACTTGTCCAATTTGCAAACCACTATTTTTTCTTAGAACCTGAATCTGTCGTTCGATCTCTCGAGCCAAACCTTCTTGCTTAAGTTCCGCGGTCAAATTGGTGTCAACACTAATTTTAAATTGAGCATTCTCGCTTTGCTTGGTCGCCCAACCACTACGTTCTAAAATTTCTTGAGAAGAAACAGCTTTGACATTAAGCTCTTCTGCGATAATCAACTCCAAATCTTTTGCCAAAGCCTGACCCGAAGCTAACTGATACCTAACTTCTGCCAAAGCTTGTCTAACTTTGAGTTCCGAATCCTTACGCACACTCAAACCAAGCTCAACAATTGCCCGAACATTATTCATTTCATTAATTATATCTTCATCAACAGAACTTGGCTCAGTAATTCGTTGCAAATGAACCGATGTTCCACTGGTCAAATCACGATACAAAATTTCTGCCAAGTACGGCATAAATGGCGCAAGTAATTTTGAAAATTCTACTAATACATAACCCAAAACTTTGATCGCTTGCTGACTCGATTGATCGCCGGCCTTGATTCGATCGCGATTACGTCTGACATACCAAGTTGAAAGCTCGGTCACAAATTCCTGCAAGGCGCGACCAGCTTTGACAGTATTAAACACATCCATTTGAGAAACAACATATTGATGCAATTCGGCTAACTTGGCCAAAATCCAACGATCCATTGGGTGATCCGACTGTGGGACTTCTGCAGTATCTTCAAATTTATCTTGATTATACATACGCAAGAAACTATGCACATTACGCAAAATCAAACTAAACTTGCGATTAACCTCGGCAACTCCTGTTTCCGAAAAATTAAGATCTTCCCCATAAATAATCGGACTAGTCAATAAATATAAACGCAAAGCATCAGCGCCATATTTACTCAAAATAATTTCTGGATCAGGATAATTCTTTTTGGACTTCGACATCTTGGCGCCGTCTTCCGCAAGAATTGTTCCAGTTGTGACGACATTCTTAAATGGTGCTTTACCAAAAATAATCGTCGACAAAACATGCATTACATAAAACCAAGCACGAGTTTGTGGAATATACTCAACTACAAAATCAGAAGGAAATCTTTGCGCGAATAACTCACGGTTTTCCATTGGGTAATGCAACTCTGCAAAAGGCATACTTCCACTTTCAACCCAACAATCAACTACTTCTGGAATACGATTCATCTCAGACTGACACTTATGACACTTAAGCTTCACTTGATCAATGTACGGTTTATGTAAATCAATCGCTTCCAAATTTTGAGGGTCATAATTTGGATAAACTTGATCAAAGTTAGGAGACATTTGCTTCATTTCCTCGACCGAACCAACACAAACAACATTATCACAAGATTCCGCAGAACATTTCCAAAATGGCAATGCCGTTGCCCAATATCTATTCCTAGAAATATTCCAATCTGGAGCAGTTTCGATTCCTTTAGCAAATCGACCATGCTTAAGATGTTCTGGATACCAATTTATTCCTTCGTTATTTTCTAGTAACTGCGGTTTGATTTTTTGAATATTGATAAACCAGGCTGACAAAGCCGAATAGTACAAAGGCGTGCCGCATCGCCAACAATGCGGATAGCTATGAGTGTAACTCAAAATTTTGTAAACCAATCCTTGCTCAGAAAGCTCTGATAAGACAATCGGATCTGCATCTTTAAAGAACTTGCCGCGAATAGAAGCAGGCGCGTTTTCCATAAACTCACCTGTATGATCCAACATATGCTGTCTTGGCAAATTCTTGTCTTTTGCCGCTAAATAGTCGACTTCTCCATACATTGCCGCGTTATGAACCACACCTGTGCCATCAGTATCTTCTACATAGTCTTCGATATAAATTTTGTGAGCAGTGTTATCCGGATCATCAATTACATTTTGGTACAACGGCTGATACTGCAAACCTGCCAAAGATCGAGCTTCGATACCTTGCATGATAATTTCATATTCACCTTCCAAAATCTCTAATCGAGACTTAGCCAAAATATACTTAACTTGGTCTTGCGCAACCACAACATACTCAATTTCTGGGCCGATATTTAATGCCGTGTTACCTGGTAAAGTCCAAGGAGTTGTGGTCCAAGCCAAAACATAAGTTTGTTCATCAGTTAACCAATCAACAATTCTCTGTCCAGCAAGCAACTTGAATTTTACAAAAACAGAATTCTCAGTAACGTCTTCATAACTATTATCCATCGCCACTTCAAAATTACTCAACGGAGTCTCACAGCGACTGCAGTACATCAAAACTTTGTTGTCTTCGTAAATCAATCCTTTATCCCAAACCTGTTTGAGTCCCCACCAAACACTTTCCATAAAAGTCGAGTCCATAGTTTTGTAGGAATTATCAAAATTGACCCAACGAGCAATACGATTGATTGTTTTCCCCCATTCACTGGTATAAGTAAGAACGTTGTCGCGACAAGTTTGATTAAACTTATCAACGCCAATCTCTTCGATTTGTTTTTTTCCAGAAATATTTAACTTTTCCTCGACGATATTTTCGATTGGCAAACCATGACAATCCCAACCCCAACGCCTTCGAACAAAACGTCCGCGCATTGTTTGATATCTTGGAATCGCATCCTTGATTATAGACGGCAACAAACTTCCATAATGTGGTGTCCCAGTTGCAAATGGCGGCCCGTCATAAAAAATAAATCCTGGCTCGTCTTTGGTTGCTGATAATGATTGACGAAAAATATCTTGGTTATTCCAAAATTCCAAAACTTCTAATTCTTGTTGATTGATATCTAATTTGGGTTGTTGTTCTTGTGATTTCATAATCTATAATTCCTTTTCTATTTTACATTTGCTCTGGCGCTTTGATGCCAAGTAACTCAAGGCCGTTGCTCAAGACTTGAGCTGTTGCTGCAATAATCTGCAAATAAAAATCTTGCTTGGCTTGATTGGTTTCTTTGGCAATTGGCACCGCTTCATAAAACGAATTAAATTGCTGAGATAGTTCGAAGAGATAAGAAGCAAGTAAGTTTGGAGAATAATTTTGGGCAACCTGCTCAATAATTCCAGAAAATTGAGTCAACTTTCGCAAAACATTTTTGGCACTTGGTTCGATCAAAACATCTTCAATCATCTCAGCACTCACTGGCTTGTCGACTTTACGCAAAATACCATTGATACGGGCGTGAGTATATTGCAAATACGGGCCCGTGTTTCCGTCAAAAGTCAAAGCTTTGTCCCACTCAAATACAATATCGCTCTTGTAATTATGAGAAAGGTCAAAGTATTTGACCGCCGCTTGCATCACTTGCTTAGCAACTTCTGGTTTATTTTGTAAATCTGGATTCTTTTGTTCAATAATTTCTAAGGCTTGGCCTTGAGCTTTGGCAATCAAATCATTGGCGCTAATAACAGTTCCTTTACGAGTACTCATAGCTCCTTCTGGTAAACTCAAATAACCAAAGGCAATATGAATCGCCTGCTCCGGACTTGTAATCACTCCAAGCAATTCCAAAATTTTAAAAGTCTGAGCGAGCGTATGGGCTTGGCGATTATCAACAACATACAACTGCTGTTCATATCCTTGAGCTTGACGATAAATATAAGTTGCCAAATCTCTAAGTAGATAGGTCGTTCCTCCATCTGATTTGACGACAATCGCAATCCCTAAATTATATTCTTCTAAATCAACTATTTGCGCACCTTGTGATTCTCTTAGCAAGCCTTTTGCCTCAAGATTTTTGATAACGTCTGGCATCTTATCTATATAGAAACTCTCTGGCCAGTCATGATCCGAGCGGCGCACCCCAAGATCATCATAGATCACATTGTATTCTTGCCAACTCCAATCCCTAAACTTCTTCCATAATTCTCGATTCTCTTCATCACCTTGTTCTAATTTTACAAACTCTTGCTTACCTTGCTCTCTTAACTCTGGGTTTGATTCTATTTCGGCATTAATTTGAATGTACAGCTTATTAAGTTCGGCGATTGGGTCTTTGGCTATAATCTCAGCGTCACCCCATTTTTTGTAAGCTAAAAGCAGCAAACCAAATTGAGTTCCCCAGTCACCTAGATGAGTATCCGAAGCAACGTCAAACCCAGCAAACTTTAGAACTCTAAATAAAGCATCGCCAATAATCGCAGTTCTCAAATGACCAAGATGCAAAGGCTTAGCTACGTTTGGCTGAAAATATTCCAAAAGAATTTTTTTGTTCTCACCTATTTCTGACTGACCATAGATATTTTTTTGATCAAGTACTTGATTCAAAGTACGATTCAAAAACTTGTCAGAAAAAATAAAATTAATAAAACCACCAACCGCACTAACTTCTGCAAAAGTATCTCCGTGATCTAACTTAGTAATTTGCCCTACCAACATCTGAGCAAATTCTGCTGGATTACTTGCTGGTGCAACATTAAACTTTTTGAACAAAACCATTGCTACATTACTAGAAAAATCACCGCGATCCATATCTGGTACTGAGACATCAAATTCAGACACACCCAAAACCTCTGACGCTTGTTCTGGCCAAAGTTGCTCGATAGATTGCTTGATTAACTCTTTAATATAAAGTTTCATATGCGAATTATAACATAAATAAGCCAAAAACCGACAGTTATAATCTAATCATATATCACACAAATATAACGTGATTGTTTGCAATTTTCTGCTAAAATAAAAGTATGAAAAGCTTAGCCCTCAACAAAAGAGCCAAATTTGATTACAGCATCACCGAGACTTTTGATGCTGGTTTAATGTTGACCGGAGCCGAAACAAAATCTGCCAAAAACGGCGGCGTGCATTTGACTAACTCATATATCAAAATCAACGCTGAGGGAGCTTACTTAGTCGATACACATATCGCCCCGTACAAATATTCTGGCGATCAAGACTACAACCCCACAGCTTCACGCAAACTTCTTTTGACCAAAGCCGAACTCAACAAACTAAGCCAGCTGACCAAAGGCACAGTGATCGTTCCGTTAGAAATTTTTATCAATCCCAAAGGACTCATCAAAGTCAAAGTCGGTCTCGGG
Organism: Candidatus Doudnaibacteriota bacterium; assembly: GCA_041389225.1. Classification (GTDB taxonomy): domain Bacteria; phylum Patescibacteriota; class Doudnabacteria; order UBA920; family UBA920; genus UBA920. The sequence goes on from JAWKSI010000001.1 coordinate 122,346, forward strand.
CAAGGACGCAAAAAATACGACAAAAGAGAATACATTAAACAACGAGACGCCAAAAAAGAAATCAGATCTCACCTTGATCGATAAAAACCTATCTCAAATTCTTTAAGTTTTCTTGAAGCCCAAAATGCTAAACTAAAATCTTTCGAAACTTATCCGAAAGATTTTAAAATAAACCTATGAAACTTAGACCAACCAAAGACGCTTTGTATTTTATTGTCATTTCAATTCTTGTCGCAATGGCTAGTCAATTTTATTATGACTACAAATACATTCCGCAAACTTCAAGAGAAGTTAAAGTTTATTACAACAAAGAAACTCAAGCCAACCTCCATCTAATCAGCGCTATCGAACACGCAGAGCAGTACATTTACTTTGCAATTTACACATTTACCCGCACTGACATCAAAGACGCATTACTTGCTGCCAAATACAGAGGTTTGGAAGTCAAGGGAATTGTCGATCAAGAACAAACTGCCAAGATCCCAGAACAAAACAAAATTGTCAGCGAACTGCGTAGTGTTGGAATTCCAATCTATCATCAAAATCACACCGCGATTATGCATCTCAAAACTTTGGTCACGGATCAAAGCTATGTCAGTGGTTCGTACAACTGGACCACTTCGGCTACAGACTTTAATGACGAAGTTATCCAAGTCGGGCGTGACCCAGACATCAAAAAGCAGTACGAACGTATTCTCAAAAGCATGTTCCAAAAATACCAATACTAAACCCAAGCATGATATAATAATCTAGTTATGATTAATATTTCAATTTTAGACATCTTTTTGATTATCGCCAGTTCAGCAATAATTATCGTCAGTATATTGTCGATTATCGGTTTGATTTATTTGATCTTATTCTTAAGAACAATCAAACAAGTTGCCAACTCGGCCAAGCGCGCAACCGAAATTGTTTCAACAGATATCGCCAGTCTGCGAGACAATATCAAAAAAAATGGCCTAAGCCTTTCGGCTTTAGCTGGGTTTGCCAAAGCAATTAAAAAGAAAAAATCTAAAACCAAATAAACACTATGAACAAAAGTCAAAAACAAACTATCGCTGTTGGTGCAAGCCTAGCTGCAATTGCTGCGGCAGCAGCAGGGGTCTATATGCTAACCGGTAAGAATGCTAAAAACCGCAAAAAATTAGCTAAATGGGCTAACGATATGCAAAAAGATATTGTCAAAGAACTCAAACAAGGTAGCAAAGCCACAAAAGCTCACTATAATAAAGTTGTTGAAAACGTCGCCAAAGAATACAAGAAACTCAAAAAAGTTGATACTGCCGAGGTCATTGCTATGGCTGCGGAACTCAAATCACACTGGGATGCAATTAGCAAAGAATTCAAATCTACTGCTTCCAAAGTAAGCAAAGCTGTTTCTAAATCTCCTGCTAAGAAAACTACAAAAAAGAAAGTTGCCAAAAAAGTTAAAAAAACGGTAACAAAGAAACGAGCGACAACCAAAAAATAGTATTTAAAGGGCCCGCGCGGAACGCGCGGGCCCTTCTTTTTATTTTCTGTCATCCTGCCTGTACCCGAATGGGTGAGCGGATTTATTTTTCTGTCCTCCTGAGCGCTTCTATTTGTGTCATCCTAAGAAGCTTGCGACGAAGGATCTCTTTCCCAAACAAACCAAAGTTCTATATTCCTTCGACCTCCGCACTGCCCTGAGGTCGGTCTCAGGAAATAGAACTTTGGTTTTTATTTCTCGTATATCTAAAACCAAACCTTTTCTTCCCTCGAACTCCGAGGAAGCGCCTTCTTCGAAGTCGTTCTCGAGAAGAAAAGCTTTGGTTTTTTGTTTTGTCATCCTGAACACTTCTATTTGTGTCATCCGGAGGCGAAGCTGAAGTCGAAGGATCTCATACAATCCCCAATACTATGCCGTTTCTGCCATAATACGATTAAATTCGATTATCGCGAATTCATACTCTCTAACTTTATTATCACTATTAAATTTTTTTACTGCATCCAACAAGGCCTTTTCTTCCATCACCAATTTAGCCATAAACTTTTCTTCATCAGAAGCATTTTCAAAATTGGTCAGTAGTGTAAGAACATCAGAAACCTTAAGCTCAAATCTTTGATCATATTCCTTTCCAACCACAGCGGCCAACACTGTTCGTAAATGTTTACTCGGAACCCCATTAACCCCATTAACCCCATTTTTAATTTTCTCCCAAATTTTCTCCGCAGTTTGACCAAGTTCAGTCTCTTTGAGTTCTGTTATAGTTTTTCGAGGTTCAACTTGAGAATAGTGTTCTTCAGGATTTCTTTCGCTTTGATTTAAATTACTTTTTTTGTATTGGTCAAAGTTTGGTGGTTTGGGTCCACGGCCTTCGCGATATTTAGCCTCAGCAATATCATTTTCGGAAACCAACTTACCACCCTTAGACAAAGCTTGATTTTTTGCCTGCCGAAGCTCCTCTAATGATCTATTATTAAGTTCGCTCATTATTCTTCACAATTAATGGTAACACCCACCGATCCAAACCAATCCACCCCGCTGTTCGCCATGCTACTAACACAACCAGTTGCATCAAAAGCATTAGAGGATTGATACCACTGCTTCCAGCAAACATAAAAATAAAATTCATAAACAAGCCGCCAATCAACCCAAGCGCTGTTAGAATACCTAAGAGTAATGACACACCGACCAAGATTTCTCCAAAAGTCACTAAGTAAGAAAAAATAGCAGCGTGGGGTAAAACCACATGTTCCAAAAACCAGGCGTACCAAGATAAGACTTGGGGATGTTCGCCACTTGCCTTTTGAATTGCGCCAGAAACAAACCCAGCCAATGCCTGACCTGCGCCCGAACCAACCCATTTGGGATCTACTAACTTTTCCCAGCCAGCTTCTAACCAAATCCAAGCAAGGTATAAACGTAAGATTAACCACAATGGAGCTAACCTTGTATCCTCCCCCACCCACAAACAAAGCGGGCTCTGCGGAATTTTTGTTTTCATAAAATTATGCTTAATAACCTCTATTTATATTATAAAACTTTTTTTACAAAAAGAAATGCCGTCCGGATCGCTAAAATCGCGATCCGGACGGCACAAAAATTACACCCTCTTAATCTTAAGCAGATGCTTAAGTTCTTTGGTTGTCTTTGGCATGGCCAACAACAACAAAAAAACAATAAACTCCACCAGATAAAGAGAAATCGGAAAATCTATCATCTGAAGAACGGCGACCGCTCCAAAGCTAGACAACCCCGATGTAACGCCAAGGAGCAAAACCAACCCGATCATCATGATTGCACTGACAATCAATCGATCAGACAGTTGATCTGTCCCTTCGGTGCCCAGAAGTAAAAATACCCCCAGGACACCATACAAAATAACTAAGACAAGGTGTAATCCTGTCAGGATTTCACCAGAAATTAGGAATTCCATATTTTTACCTCCAGAATTTTTTTTCATCATATATCAAACCTTGACAAAAGTCAAGTTTTTCAGTAAAGTTTAAATACTCAAAACCACGGGGATGCCGGATTTTGACAAGACTTTGACATTTCTTTATATGCAAGACGAGCCAGCTTGCAAGCTCGTTAATCTTACAAGCAATCATACGTGTAAACAACGCATGGAACAAGGTCGTTTCTGCATTTAAAACTGCAGAATTCGCACCTGCTGTCGCCTAATATATAGTGGTAACAGCCTAGCCTTTATTCGCGCTCTCGGATAAAGATCACTAGTTTATTTCTGAGCTATAACTGTTTGATCTGATATATGCCAACCAGTCGAAAAGTTATATATCAACTAATAGCTTAGTTGTCCGTTGTCAGGCTATTAGTATCGCCAACCGGCGAAAACGGACTAATCTTGTGAACAATGAATTAATGAAACAGTTTTGGACGCGGGTTTAACTCCCGCCATCTCCACCATTGACAAATACCACAATATGTGGTATTTTATGTTTACCAGTT
>JAWKSI010000002.1:0-110897 GCA_041389225.1 Candidatus Doudnaibacteriota bacterium
CCATTTTGAGGTAGTAACGTTCGGGGAAATCTTTGAACTCTTGTCTTTCTGCCGTTTTCTCCAAAAGTTTGATACAAGGAACGAGCTCAGCTTTGTCATCCCAATTTATTTGCTTAACTGATACTTGGTGTCGTTGTGCAACCTTGATGTTGTACCGAGTTTTTTGGTGCATATTAGACAATAGTTGTTCTTGAGTCTGGCCCAAAAAAGTGACAAAAGTTTTTGCTGGCTGTGTCCGCAAGGTCTTAATAGAATTAGTCAGATTAATAGTCTCTTTGGGTTCAAATCTTGTTAAGATACTTTGTGGAAAATCTTTTTTTAGTTGCGCAAGCAATAATTTTACTAGATCTTGCTGACTTTGCATCGCCGCAGGACTGAACAATGGCCCATATGGGCAATATAGGTAGTGTTTTTTGATAACTGGGGCAGTTTTAAGAATAAATTGCGCAGTTAAGATTACAGTGTTTTGGTCGGTGATTATATATCGCGCAACTTCTTGGTTCAAAGTAGATTGGAAGTTTCCCCAAGTAGGCGACTGCAAGAAACTACCCTGAGGGTGAGTAGAAACAAATTGCTCGTATAAATCTTGTTGTTCTTTGGAAGTGGTTTTGAAAATTTGCATCAAGACTAAGTTCTGCTAATTAATTTGAGAGCTTGTTTAATTTGCTCAGACACATCAAGACTGCCATCTATTTTGGTAATAGCATCTCGAATTTCTCTAGGGTTATAACCTAAAGCGACTAAAGCGTCATACAAATCGCTGCCGCCAGATTGCATTGAACTCAAAATTCCACCACCAAGTTTGTTTTTTAGTTCCAAAATAATTCTTTCCGCGGTTTTTTTACCAACTCCGGACATTCGGGTAAAAATAGCAGCGTCTTGATTGATGATCGCGCTTTGTAACACTTCGATTTTGGCCGCCGAAACAATAGTGAGCGCGGCTTTTGGCCCAACTCCGTTAACTTCAAGAAGTAATTCAAAAAATTGCAATGTTGCAAAATCTTCTAGGCCATACAAGGCCTGGGAATCAGTACTTACCTTGTGATATATATAGAGCTCAACTTTTGCTCCTATATTAAATTCTAAAATTTGTGGAGTACAAAAAACTTTATAACCCAAGCCGTTATTTTGCACTATAATGTATTGTTCGGTTTTTTGGAGGATTTCCCCTAAAAGAAAGCTAATCATAGCTTGATTATATCATGGAACCAAAAGATCGATCTTATGTCTATGTATGGTCGGGGGACTGGCATAATTTATAAAAAATAGAAAATTACTTGACACATATTTCTTGACAGCTATAATACTTATGTGGAAAATTTCATAAGAAAATAAGGCGATCTCAAAAGCCCTTTTTTGTGTTCAAACAAAAATGGGTAGTTTTTATTTTCTGTACTCAAGTTTGTCAAGTCTTTTGGTGGTTTCGCTCGTTTTTATACAAAATTTTTCGTTCAGAAAAACAAAAAACCCTTTTAAATAAGCAGATTAATTAGTTAAAGCTAATTAACTACAATTTTCCGAGCAAGTAATATCCGTTGGTCCCGAGCCTAACGGAAGGACATCTAAACCATGCCAAACAAGCTTCCAGCTATTGGTACTATCGTAGTGCCTGGGCAAACTTCTGCCCCGCGCAAGTTTTTTACTAAGCAGCACGAAACCGCGCAACTTCCAAATCTTATCGAAGTGCAGCTTAACTCTTATAAGTGGTTCTTCGAAAAGGGCCTCAAAGAACTATTGGATGAAATTAATCCAATCAAAGACTTTACCGGAAATAATTTAGATCTTTATTTTGGTGATTATTATTTTGATAAACCAAAGTATGACGAAATTACTTCGAGAGAACGAAACACAACTTACGAAGCTCCTCTATATGTGAGTGTTAAGTTGGTTAACAAAGCAACTAACAAAACCAAAACACAAGACGTTTATTTTGGCGATTTCCCTCTAATGACACCACGTGGGACTTTTGTGATTAATGGAGTTGAGCGTGTTGTTGTCAGCCAGCTTATCAAGTCTCCAGGGGTTTTCTTTACATCCGAAGTAGTAAAAGGAAAGAAAGTTTTCGGCGCAAAAATCGTCCCAAATCGTGGTGCTTGGTTAGAAATTGATACTGACAAAGCTGGTGTTATTGGTGTGAAGATTGACCGTAAACGCCGTATTCCGATTACAGCCTTGTTAAGAATTTTTGGCCTAGATACCAATGATGCTATTTTGGAAGCCTTTAAAGGTGTCGATACTGATAACGAAACCAAATACATTGCCAACACTTTAGAAAAAGATATCAGCACAACTTCTGACGAAGCTTACAAAGAAATTTACAAACGCATTCGTCCTGGAGATTTGGCTACAGCTGATAACGCCCGTTCATTGATTTCTGCGATGTTCTTTAACTTTGAACGTTATGACTTATCTGAAGTTGGTCGTTACAAATTTAATCAAAGATTAGAATTCCCACAAAAACATGAAAGCCGAATTTTGACCTTAGAAGACTTAGTTGCAACTGTTAAAGAAGTTATTAGACTTAACAACGAAGGCAAAGACGCTGATGATATTGATCACTTGGCTAACCGTAGAGTTAGAGCGGTGGGCGAATTGATTCAATCTCGTTACCGTGTTGGACTTGCTCGCATGAGTCGTATTGCAAAAGATCGTATGTCTTTGGCCGACCTTGATACAGTGACTCCTGCACAACTAATTCATGTTCGACCAATTGTTGCGGCAACTCAAGAGTTTTTCTCTTCATCCCAGTTGTCACAATTTATGGACCAAACTAATCCACTTGCCGAGCTAGAACATAAACGTCGTTTGTCTGCGATGGGTCCTGGTGGTCTTTCACGTGAACGTGCAGGCTTTGAAGTTCGTGACGTACACCGTTCTCACTACGGACGTCTTTGTCCGATTACCACACCAGAAGGTCCAAACATTGGGTTGGTTTCTCATTTGGCAACCTATGCGCGCATTAACGATTTTGGTTTTATTGAGACTCCATATCAGATTGTTAAACAGCAAGCCAAAAATGATGGTAAAGACGCAGTCGACGAAATTGCACTTTATGATGTTAAAGATGAATCCGGCAAAGTTATTGTCGAAGCTGGAAAAACTATTACCAAAACTGATGCCGCCAAACTTGCTAAAGTCAAAGATTTAGAACAAATCAATATCAAAGGACGTTTGACCAAGAAAGTTGAATACCTTGATGCATACGAAGAAGAAAAGCTCACGATCGGCCCAGCTAATTTAAGAGTTGATGACGATGGTTACTTTGTAGATCAACGCGCATCTGTTCGTGTAAAGGGTGTGCCAGTTATTGCTGATTTGTCAGAAATTGATTGTATTGATATTTCTCCAAAACAAATTATTTCGGTAAGTACTTCTATTATTCCTTTCCTCGAACACGATGACGCTAACCGTGCTTTGATGGGATCTAACATGCAACGTCAAGCGGTGTCTTGTATCGTTCCTCGCTCTCCAATTGTTGGAACTGGTATGGAGCGCAAGGCAGCTTTGGACTCAGGTCAAGTAATTGTTGCTGAAGAAAGCGGCGTGATTAAATCAGCAAAAGGCAGCAAGATTATTCTCAAAGGTGACTCAGGCAAAGAATACGAATACAACTTACTTAAATTTATTCGTACTAACAGTGGGACTGCAATTAACCAAATTGTTCGTGTTGACGTTGGTCAAAAAGTAAAAGCTGGTGAAATCTTAGCCGATGGTGCTTCGACTCAACACGGTGAGTTAGCGCTTGGTCAAAATGTTTTGGTAGCTTACATGTCATGGGAAGGCGGTAACTACGAAGACGCGATTTTGCTTTCTAGTCGATTAGTAGAAGACGATATGTATACTTCGATTCATATCGAAGATTTCAAAATTGATGTGCGTGACACCAAACTTGGCGAAGAGGTTGTGACTCGTGATATTCCAAATGTTGGTGAAGAAAAACTTAAGAACTTGGATGAAAATGGTGTAGTTAGAATTGGTGCGCAAGTCAAAGCCGGTGATATTTTGGTTGGAAAGATTACGCCAAAAGGTGAAACTGATTTGACTGCCGAAGAAAAACTTTTGCGAGTAATTTTTGGAGAAAAATCTCGGGACGTCAAAGACACTTCTTTGACATTGCCTCACGGTGAGTATGGAAAAGTGGTCAATATTAGAGAGTTTTCTCGTGATAACGGTGATAAATTGCAAAGCGGTGTGATTCGATCTATTCAAGTTTCGATCGCAGTTTTGCGTAAGATTAAAGTAGGTGACAAGATGGCTGGTCGTCATGGAAACAAAGGTGTTATCTCTCGAATCATTCCTCAGGAAGATATGCCGTATATGGCCGATGGTCGTCCAGTTGACGTTATCTTGAACCCACTTGGTATTGTTTCTCGTATGAACTTGGGTCAGGTGCTCGAAACTCACCTTGGTTTTGCAGCTTCTCGTTTGGGATACAAAGCGGCAACTCCAGTACTTGATGGATTAACCGAAGAACAAATCAAAGGCGAATTAGAAAAAGCAGGAATTGCATCAAACGGAAAAGTCACTTTGTATGATGGTAAAACCGGAGAAGCATTTGATGAACCAGTAACTGTTGGTATGAAGTATATGCTTAAGCTTCATCACTTGATTGATGACAAGATGCACGCGCGTAGCACCGGTCCTTACTCGTTGATTACCCAGCAACCACTTGGTGGTAAAGCTCAAATGGGTGGACAGCGTTTTGGAGAAATGGAAGTATGGGCGCTGGAAGGTTATGGCGCCGCACACACTTTGCAAGAAATGCTGACCATTAAATCGGATGACGTTATGGGGCGAAGTAAAACTTACGAATCGATCGTTAAAGGTGAACCGATCAAAAAGCCAAACGTTCCAGAAAGTTTCCGTGTCTTGATCAAAGAACTTCAAAGTTTATGTATGGATGTCGAACTTTTGGGCAAAGATGGTCAAGTTACGCTAGGCTCCGAAGAAGAAGATTTACAAGCAGAAACTCAGGTCGAATCTGCTGATAACAAAGTTGCCGAATCTTTATTTGATGAACCGGAAAAAAAGAAGAAAGCAACCAAAGAAACTAAATAGCATTAGCTAGAAAGTATAGAACAATGTTAAATCAAGCAGAAGAATTTAAAGGGGTCAAAATCAAACTCGCAAGCCCAGAAACTGTTCTCGAATGGTCGCACGGTGAAGTTACAAAACCAGAGACTATTAACTACAGAACTCAGCGTCCAGAAAAAGAAGGTTTGTTTGACGAAAAAATCTTTGGCCCAATCAAAGACTGGGAATGTTATTGTGGTAAGTACAAACGTATTCGCTACAAAAATATTGTTTGCGACAAATGTGGTGTCGAGGTCACAAAATCTAGCGTTCGCCGCGAACGCATGGGCCACATTAGTTTGGCTGTGCCGATCGCGCATATTTGGTTTATGCGTAGCGTCCCAAGTCGTCTCGGGTTGATTTTAGATTTGGGTGTTCAACAATTAGAACGGCTCGTGTACTTTGCTGCGTATATCATTACAAGTGTAGACGAAGAAGCAAGGCAAAATACTATCGACCAAATTAATCACGAATTTAAAACTAAGAAAAAAGAAATTGATACCCGTTACGAACAGTTGATTAACAAAACTCGTTCCGAAATGGGTCAAGACACTCGAACTGATAAAGATGTTCTGGGTGCAAATATCGATACCGAAATTACTAAACTCAAAGATCTTTGGGAAAAAGAACTTCATAATCTCGAAGCAATTCGCGATCAAGCTAAGAGCGAACTTAAGAGTATTAAGAAGATGCAAATCATTTCGGAATTGGAATATCGAGACTTGTCTCTTAAATATGGGCAAGTATTTACAGCAGGAATTGGCGCCGAAGCACTTAAGACTTTACTGGAAGAACTTAACTTAGAAGAAATCGCTCAAGAAATGGAAGCTGAGTTAATCGAAGCTAAAGGCCAAAAAGCGAAGAAAATTTCTCGACGTCTTAAATTGATCAAATCTATGATCCAGGCTGGAGTTCGTCCAGAATGGATGTTGATTACACATTTGCCAGTTATTCCACCAGACTTGCGTCCGATGGTTCAACTTGATGGCGGTCGTTTTGCGACTTCTGACCTTAATGATTTGTACCGAAGAGTTATCAACCGTAACAATCGTCTTAAGAAACTTTTGGAAATTAAATCTCCAGAAGTTATTACTCGTAACGAAAAACGTATGTTGCAAGAAGCAGTTGATGCTTTGATTGATAACTCTGTTCGTCACGGTAAAGAAGTTACAGCATCGACTGGGCAAAAGCGAAAACTTCGTTCTTTGGCAGATATGCTTAAAGGAAAGCAAGGACGTTTTCGTCAAAACTTGCTCGGTAAGCGTGTTGACTATAGTGGACGTTCTGTAATCGTTGTTGGTCCAACTCTTAAGTTGCATCAATGTGGCTTGCCAAAGCGAATGGCGCTTGAATTATTTAAACCTTTTGTTATTTCAAAATTGATCGGACGCGAATATGCACATAACGTACGTAGCGCCAACCGTTTGATTGAACAAGGTCGTAATGAAGTTTGGGATATTTTGGAAGAGGTAAGCAAAGATCACTATGTTTTGCTTAACCGCGCGCCGACCTTGCACAGACTTGGTTTTCAAGCCTTTCAACCTGTGTTGATTGAAGGAAAAGCAATTCAACTTCATCCAATGGTATGTGCTGCGTTTAACGCTGACTTTGATGGTGACCAAATGGCGGTGCACGTTCCTTTGACCGAAGCCGCTCAAAAAGAAGCTCGTGAAATCATGGTTTCTTCTCATAACTTGCTTAAACCTGCTTCCGGTGACACAGTGATGTCTCCAGACCAAGATATCGTTGTTGGATGTTTTTATATCACCAAGATTCGTGAAGGACTTAAAGGTGAAGGAAAATACTTTGTTGATGAAGACGAAGCAGTTATGGCGTACAACAATGGATTTGTTCATATCCAAGCTGGAATTAAAGTAAGAGTTGATGGTCAATTAATCGATACTTCTGTTGGTCGTTTGATCTTTAACAGAATTTTGCCAGAAGAGTTAGGTTTTAGAAATCAAGAGTTTGGTAAAAAAGATCTTAAGGATATTCTTAAAGAAGCTTATCGACTTTTGGGTATCGAACGCACAGCTGATCTTTTGGATGACATCAAACGCACCGGCTTTACTTACATGAAGCGTTCTGGAATTTCTTGGGGAATGGATGATTTGATTGTTCCTGAAAATAAATCATTGTTGCTTCAGGCAGCCGACCAAGAAGTACAAAAAGCTCAAGACCAATACATGGAAGGATTGTTAACCGAAGACGAACGTTATGGTCGTGTAGTTGATATTTGGGCTGATGCAACCGAAAAAATTGCTAAAGGTGTGGTTGATACTGTAACCGATCACTCAAGTGTTAATTACTTTGTAAAGAGTGGTGCGCGTGGTTCGTTCTCTCAGATCGCTCAAATGTCTGGACTTAAGGGTTTGGTAGTAAACCCTGGTGGACGTACTATTGAGTTGCCAGTTCGTGGTTCCTTTAAAGAAGGAATCGACATTTTGGAATACTTTATTTCAACTCATGGATCTCGAAAAGGTATGTCCGATACCGCGCTTCGTACTGCTGACGCGGGTTATCTAACTCGACGTTTGGTGGATGTTGCTCAGGACTTGGTCATTAATGCAGAAGATTGTGGAAGCACAGACTTTGATATTATCACTCGCGCTGACAGCGAAGCTATGAATCAAACTTTTGACAAGAGATTATTTGGTCGTGTTGTGGCAAGTGTTCTCAAAGATGGAAAAGGGGAGACTTTAGCAAAACGCAATCAACCAATCGATGAAGATCTGGCTAAAGTTATTGCGGATTCTGACATCGAAGAAGTTAAATGTCGTAGCGTCTTGCAATGTCGTTTGGTTCGTGGTGTTTGTAAGTTGTGTTACGGCTATGACCTTGGATTTAATAAGATGGTAGAATTGGGCGCAGCAGCTGGAATTGTTGCGGCTCAAGCAATCGGTGAACCAGGAACTCAGCTAACCATGCGTACTTTCCATACCGGTGGTGCGGCTTCGGCTAGTGACATTACTCAAGGTTTGCCTCGTGTTGAAGAATTATTCGAAGCTCGTAAGCCAAAAGGTATGGCAGTCGTGGCTGAGATTCCAGGAAAAGTCAGTATTATTAAAGCCTCTTCTAAAGAAAACCTAGTCAGAATCGAAGGGAAGGACGCCAAATCTGACCATATCGCAATTCCAAAGGATGCCGAGGTTTTGATTAAAGACGGCGCAAGCGTTACAATCGGTGACAAGTTGTTTGCCGCCAAAGATGGTGCTTTCGAAAAAGCTCAAGCAAATGGCCTAGTTCAAATTACTGAAGGTAGTATTAAGCTAGTACATGAAAGCGATGACGTTGTCGAATATCCAGTGCCAAGCAATTATTCCTTGACTGTTAAAGATGGCGACTTGGTAGATGCTGGACAACAATTGACCGAAGGTAACCTTAGCCCTCAAAAGATTTTGGAACTTCAAGGTGTAGAAGCTGCACAAAAATATATTGTAAAAGAAGTACAAGATATTTATGTCTCTCAAGGACAGCAAATTCACGATAAACACATTGAAGTTATTGTCAGACAAATGTTCTCTAAAGTTAAAGTTGTTGATTCATCTGATACCGATCTAACTTTGGGCGACGTAATTGATAAGTCAACATTACAAGAAATCAACGAACAACTAACTGCCGAAAATCGACAATTAGTTGAAGCAAAACCATTGTTGATGGGTATTACTAAGATTTCGTTGTCTGCCGAAAGTTTCTTAGCGGCAGCTTCATTCCAAGAAACTACTCGTGTCTTAATCGAAGCTTCTGTAACCGGTAAGATTGATTATCTCCGAGGTCTCAAAGAAAACGTAATTATTGGTAAGTTAATTCCTGCTGGAACCGGTTTTGATGCCGAAGAAGCAGAAGCTAAACAAACTACTCAAGACTTAGTTGTTTAGAAACTTAAAGAATAAGTTCAAAAGCTGCCCGCGCTTTTCGCGCGGGCAGCTTTTATTTTTCATCCTGTCTGTACCCAAATAGGTGAGTGTTGTTATTTTTTCGTCATCCTGAGCACTTCTATTTGTGTCATCCTGAGCGCTTTTTCCCTGTCATCCTGAGGAGCTTGCGACGAAGGATCTCTTTCCCAAACCAAACCTTTCCTTCCCTCGAACTCTAGCGCCTCCGGCGAAGTCGTTCTCGAGAAGAAAAGCTTTGGTTTTTTTCTCGTATATTCCCAAACCAAAGTCCTATTTCCCTCGACCTCCACACAGCCCTGAGGTCGGTCTCAGGGAAATAGAACTTTGAGCATTTTTTCGTCATCCTGAGCACTTCTATTTGTGTCATCCTGAGGAGCTTGCGACGAAGGATCTCTTCCCAAACCAAACCTTTTCTTCCCTCGAACTCCGAGCGTCTCCGCGAAGTTGTTCTCGAGAAGAAAAGCTTTTGTTAGGCAAATATAACTCAGGTTCTTTAAGAATTTTTACACCATAACCCAAAGGTGAAGATCTATAACTAATTCCGATCTCTTTACAAAATCATCAAAAGCTGTTATAATACCTATATAAATTAATTTAAGTGTTGATTACCCCAAAACTAGAGTAGTCAAACACAGGAAACAAAAATGAAAAATAAATACACTAATGCAGTTGCCAAAATTTCTGCAATTGCACTTGTTGTGGTAGCATTTGGTTTTCCAAGCTTAGCAGTTCAGGCGGCTTCTTTAACAAGTTTGTCTGACAATATGACTCGCTTAGCCGAAAACACAGCGTCAGACCATGACATCCGTTTTGTTACACCATCTGGTGGTGGTGTAGCAGCAGGAGAAACCATTACTTTAACTTTCTCTGCTGATTTTGACCTAGCTACTAACACTGTAGCTTTTGGTGATATCGACTTTGCAGAAGGAAGCAGTAATGATTGTACTACTGCAACTTGGACTGAAAAAACTCTTGCTGGAACTCCTTCTGGAACTACATGGGGAGCAGCTATTTCTGGTCAAGTCCTAACCATCACTTCTGGTTCTGATACAGTTACCGCTGATCGTTGTGTTCGTATCTTAATTGGTACAAACGCTTCTGGCGGTGCTAATAGAATTGTAAACGGTCCAGAAGATGACGATGATACCATTGCTATCGCAGGAACATTCGGTGATACCGGTACCATTACTGTTGATATTATCGCCGATGATACAGTTGATATTACTGCAACTGTAAACCAAAGCATTAGCTTTACTATTAGCGATAATGACATCGAATTTGGAACTTTGAGTTCCGGTGCTGCTAAATATGCTGATAACGCAGCTGGTGATACTTCTGAAGTTGAAGCTCATACTTTGACAGCTGGTACAAACGCGACATCTGGTTACATTATTTATGTTTCTGGTGCGACTTTGACTAGTGGAAGCGATACTATTACTGCTATTGGTGGTACTAATACTGCTTCTAGTCCTGGTAGCGAACAGTTTGGTATTAGATTCACCGCTTCTGGTGGTTCTGGTACTGTTTCTGCTCCTTATGCTGCAGCTGGATTCGCATACGATGGCGCTTCTGCTGCTGATGAAGTTGCGAGTTCGACTGGCCCTTCTGCGACTACTACTTATAGCGCACGTTACCTAGCTAATATCGCGGCTCTTACCGAAGCAGGTAGTTATTCCACAACTCTTACTTATACAGCTACCGCAACTTACTAAGGTAGTGTATAATAATAGGGTAATTTAGACTACTCTAGTGAAAATTTTAAATCAAACAAATTTGAATTTAACCAACAAAAGACTCCATTCAGCGCTCCTCGCGCTGATTGGCGTCTTTTTGGTTTTTGGGACGATTGTTCCTGCAAACAAAGCTCAAGCAATTACGATTTCGCCACCTCGTATTGAAGTTAGCGGTGACCCAGGCACTACGGTTTCTGGGGAAATCAAAGTTAATAACGATACTTTAGAAGACCAAGTTTACTACACACAAATAGAAAACTTTGAGGCTGGTGATGAATCAGGAAATCCAACTTTTGTTGTAGCTCAAGAAGGTCTTGCAACATGGGTGGTTGTAGATAAAAACTTTTCGGTAGAATCTGGACAAGAAAAAGCAATTCCATTTAGCATCAAAATCCCTGCGAATGCAGAACCAGGTGGTTACTTTGCTTCAATTTTTGTAAGAACTACCCCTCCTCCAGCTAATGGTGGGGAAGTTAGTATTGGTGCTCGAGTTGGTTCTTTGGTACTGCTGAGAGTTAATGGTGATATTGCCGAAGGTGTCGATATTCTCGAGTTTTCTACCAAATCTAAAGGCAAATTCTTTACTTCATTGCCGGTAGAATTGTATTACCGTTTCCAAAATACTGGTGCTGACCGTGTAAAACCAGAAGGTAAAGTTGCGGTTAAGAATATTCTTGGTATGAATGCTAAGCTTCTTAGCGCCAACCCTACCGATGGTAGTGTTTTACCTCGCAGTATTCGTCGATTCGAAATGGCGTGGGTTAATGGTGGAGGTGGAGAAGAAGACCCGCAGGCCAAAGCTGAGGCCTTAGAAAACTTGGGATTCTTCGAAGCTGCCAAATCTCAATTATCTAATTTTGCATTTGGTTATTATACGGCTAAGCTTGATATTACCTTTGGTCAAAATAATAATTCGGCTCAAGAAAGCTTTGGATTCTTTGTTATTCCTTGGCAGTTGCTGTTAATTGTCTTAGTTGGATTAATTGTTATTTTGGTGTTCTTCAAAGTCGTGCTCAAACAGTACACCAAATATATTATTGCCAAGCACGGCAGTAATTAGTTCTAGTTATTAAGCAGGCCGCAAGGCCTGTTTTTGTGTTAAAATAAAAACAATGAATACAAAACAAAAAATTTATTTTTTGGTCTTTGGGATGGTGGTTTTATTGCTCCCTGTTGTGGTTTTTGCCCAAACTCTTAACAGTAGTACGTATAGTGTCGAAGGTTCGACCATTGATGGTGGTGGCCAGAGTAGCAGTTCGACCAATTATACTAGCCACGATTCGATTGGAGCCGAATTAGAAACTGGCGAAACTGCGTCTTCTACTTACAGTTTCTTTGGAGGGTTTTTGAATATTGCCTATCCTGGTGTTCCAGCACAGCCGAGTTTGACTAACACAACCGGGACAATGTATAACTCATTAGATTTTGTTGTAGCGACTGGGAATGGCCAGCAAAGTGATACGGTTTATGCGATTGCGATTTCGGATGACGATTTTACAACAACACAATTTATTCAATCAGACGATACTTTGGGTGCGAGTGAGGCTTGGCAGAGCTATACTGATTGGGGAAGTGGGACAGGCGAAACTGTGACTGGTTTGAGTCCTAACACAACTTATAAAATTAAAGTTAAAGCAAGGTATGGCGCGGATTCTGAAAGCGGTTATTCCGTAACAGCTTCGGCTTCGACAACTGGCCAGATTTTGACTGCTGCTATTTCTGGTGTAGCGAGCTCAACATCAATTGCAGGTCTGACAACAACTGTTACAAGCACTGCGACCAACATCGGTTTTGGTGGTCTAACTATTGGTGACGGAAGCCCGAATATTGCTGCCCAAGGAGTTACGGTGACAACTAATGCAACTGGTGGCTATACAACAACGATCAGGCAAGATGGCAATTTGAGAACAGGTTATGGTGACGAAATTGCTACAGTTTCTGGAACCAACGCGAGCCCTGCTGCCTTTGGTACCGGTGTGACGACTGGACGCTTTGGATATCACACAACTGATAGCGCTTTGTGTACCGGTACAACGAGTCGGTTTTCATCCAATGACACATATGCGGCGCTAGAAACTTCGCCTTATGAAATTGCTTGTAGTACTGGCCCTGTGACAAGCGAGCTTACTCAATTAGTTTTTAAATTAGTTATTGGCACGTTGCAACCAGCGGGCGATTATCAAAATTCTGTAACCTATGTTACAACAGCGACTTATTAAATTTAGTTTTTTACTGATGTTGCTTGGTAGTTTTTTTGTTCCTGTAGTTCAGGCTCAAGAATTACCAGAACCAAACATCCCATTAGGTGAAATAGAAATTTCGCCGTTTTTGGTAGAACTTTCCGTAGCTAAAGGTCAATCCACACAAACAGAAATCGAAGTTAGAAATAATAGCGACCAACCCTTGACTGTTAAAGTTGAAACTAAAGATTTTTTGCCTGGGCAAAGAGGCGAACCTCGATTTGTACCCGATGAAGAAATTAATGACTTAACATATTCTCTGGCAAGTTGGATTGAATTACCAGTGGCACGTTTGACTTTGGCGCCAGAACAGAAAAAAATTGTAACGGTTAAAGTTTCGCCACCTGCTAATGCAGAAGAGGGGACACACTATGGTGCGGTCTTGTTTAGTTACCAAAGTCCTGCTGGTTTGAGTGGGGTAGGAGTAAGTCAATCGGTTGGTTCGATTTTTTTGTTAGAATATGGTCAAGCCAGATCTTCCGGTGATAGTCAGTTAGATGTATCCAAAAAAATTAGCTTTTCAAATCAGAAAATTGATTTTGCTAGCCACTTTATTAATACTGGAAATGTTCATGTTCAGCCAAAAGGGGAAGTTCATATAAAAAATATTTTTGGGCAAGTTGTTGCATCGCCAGATATTAATAAATTTGCGGCCAATGTTTTACCGCAAAGCGATCGAACTTTTGTTGATAGTTGGTACCCATCGGCGCTGAGCTTTGGGCGCTATAAGGCAGAATCAGTTGTAACTTATGGTCGAGAAAAGTTGGAGGATAGAGACGTGGTTATTCTTTGGGTCTTTCCTTGGTATTGGATATTACTGCTGGCGTTGCTTGTACTGGTCTTTGCTTGGTATATTTTGCATGGTCGCCACTGGCATAAGCGAAAAATTTTGCAAAAACATAATTCTTCTAGCTAAATTTTTGTCTCCAAAACACCTTATTAAGTTTTGTTAACTTATGAGGTGTTTTTTGTATTCTTTGACGTTGACTTTTGTGATAAATTCTGCTATACTTATATTAAGATAAGTTTTGTTAAGTTAAATCAATAAAAGTTAACAAATCTTTACATCTTAGAGCATAAAGCTTGAAACAAAAAAACAATTTATTTGAACAAACAAAGCGCAGTAGTTTTACTGATATTTGTTAGAGTTTAATAAATAAACCAATTTGCTAAAAATAAGCAAAAAGGTAAACAAAAACAAAATTAAAACTTTATAAAAATGACGCACGACACTTTTCACGAGTTGTTGACTATCAAAGAAGCAGCTCAGCTCATCAATGTTCACCCAAATACTCTAAGAAATTGGGAAAAAGATGGTAAAATCCAAGCTATTAGAATTGGAACACGTCGAGATCGTCGCTATCCAAAACAGGCACTTTGGGAAATGTGCCAAGTATAACATCATAACTTGTGATGTTATTTGTGTTTTCTGACACAAAACTTAATCTTTAGCGATGAAATTTAGAAACAAAAATACAATTAAAATAGGATTCCAAAAAGCCCCGGCGGTATTTGCGTCTATCGCACTGGTTTTTGCCTATGTTCTGTTTGGAGCAAGTGTTCTTGTTTCGTCTACTGCAAATGCAACCACACCTTTACTTATTAACTTCCAAGGAAAATTAACCGCAGTCTCAGATGGTACCAACGTTGCTGATGGATCTTATGACTTTGAATTCAAGCTTTACACTGCTTCGACTGGTGGTACTGCTGTATGGACCGAAACCTATGATCAAGTTAGTGGTTCTTGCCAAAGCCTTTCTGTTGTAAACGGTGTCTTTAATACCAAACTTGGATCGTGTAATTCTTTGTCGGGTATAGATTTTAGTGGTGGTAGTATGTACTTGTCTGTTAACTTTGATGATGGCGGTGGTTATGACGGAGAGATGTCACCGCGCAAACAACTTACTTCTAGTGCATTTGCTTTGGTTGCTAACAGTGTTAGTGGTACAGGCACAATCAATACAACTGTTAATTCTTCAACAGCTTTAACAGTTGCGCAAAGTGGAAGTAATTATGCGTTCCAAGTGGATACAAGCACAGCTTCTTCTGCGACTGGCCTTAAAGTTACTTCTGCTGCGGCAGCTGGTGGAGCTGCCTTAGCCGTGATCTCTTCTGGAACAAATGAAAACTTAACTGTTGATGCAAAAGGCAGCGGAACAATAAGTTTGGGCGCGACTTCTACTGGGAATATTTTATTGGGTGGGGGAGTTGGTTCGACTGGATGTACTATTACAAACTCGTCTGGTAACTTTGCGTGTGACGGTACTATTGATCTAGAAAGCGGGACGATCTTGGATGCTCAATCTGATAATTCTTTACGGGTTAGCAACTCCAATGGTTACATCGAAATTGGTCCAAAGAATACCGGTGGGGCACATATTTATACAGACTTATCGCAATTTATTTTTAACAAGCAACTTACTTTTACTGGTGATGTTGGAACGATTCAGTCAGCTAATGGTTTTGCTTTGACTTTAAATTCTGGCACTACTGGGGCAATCAATTTGGGAACAGATAACAGTGCTGAGACAATTAGTTTGGCAACTGGAGCTGGTGTCAAAACTCTTACTGTTGGTTCTACTAATACAACTTCGTCGACTACAATTCAATCTGGTTCTGGGAATATTAGTTTGAATACCGCAAGTGGAACTATTGAACTTCAGGACTCGACTAACATTACTGGAGTGGCGACGATTTCTTCTATCTTGCAAGTGGGAAGCGCGACAGCTACTACATATTCTCGACTTGGTACAGGCACAACAGGTCACGCTCTTGATGCTGCTAATGATTTATTAGTTAGTGATGATTTGG
Organism: Candidatus Doudnaibacteriota bacterium; assembly: GCA_041389225.1. GTDB lineage: Bacteria > Patescibacteriota > Doudnabacteria > UBA920 > UBA920 > UBA920. Next base: position 15,754 of record JAWKSI010000002.1, read on the forward strand.
AAGTTGATGGTGATGCCTGGTTTGATGGCAATTTAACTGTCGCTGGAACTTGTACTGGTTGTGGTACTACTATTTCGTTTGGTTCCGATAACCAAATTCCATTTACTAATGGTACAACTGATGATTTTGATTACAGCTCTGATTTTACCTATGATGCTACTACTTTGACAGTTACCACAGCATCAACTACCGCGAGTAATAAAACTATAAATATTGCTCAAACTGGTGCGACTACTGGCACAGATTACGCTGGTTACTTTACCAATACTGGAGCAGCGACAACGAACGTTGGTTTGTATGCGTCAGCTTCTGGTGGGACCAATAATTATGCGGCGATTTTTGAGAACGGTAATGTAGGAATAGGAACTACTACACCAGACACAGCTTTGCATATTGAACATGGTAATAACGCAGGGTTTGTTCATCTCAAAGCAACTGGCACAAACGTTGGACCGTTTATTTTACTCGAAGGGGATAGCACTAGTAGTTATCCAAGTATAGAATTTGATCGATCACAACAAAACCGATCTTCGACTTTGCAATTTACTTTGAATGGTACTGATGAATGGACAGTTGGAGAATTGTATAATGGCGGTTTTGCAAACACTGGATTTTCGATTGCTAACGGAAGCGACTCTTTATCTAACGCGCTCTTGCACCTTAGCACTAGTAATGCTGTTGGTATCAAAAATACTTCACCGTCAGCTTTGCTCACATTAGGAACCGCTGGAACAACCGCGGGAACTTTATCTTTAGCTGGAAGCACTTCGGGAACCATCACGGTTCAAACCCAAGCAGCAGCGGGAACTTATAACTTTAACTTACCGACCACTGCAGGAACAAGTGGATATGTCTTAACTTCTGGTGGTGGCGGAGCAACAGCAATGAGCTGGACAGATCCGAGCACTTTTGGTGTTAAGTGGAGTTCTTTGGCCGCACCTTCTGGTAACTTAACTCTCGCACATGGTTCTAATGTAACAGATTTTTCATTTAACGGAGTTACTACTGGCAATGCATTTTCTTTGTCCTCGTCTTCTGTAACATCAGGGAGTGTGTTAAATCTTGCATCAACTTCTACGGCTGCAGCTTCTAACACTCAAAAAGTTCTTAATGTTGCTACCAGTGGTGCTAACGGTACAAGTTCGCAAACAACTTACGGTGCTTACTTTAGTAACACTCACACTGGAACCAGCTCGACCAATATTGCCGCGTACTTTACTGCGAGTGGGGGAACAAGTAATTACGCTGCGGTGTTTGATGGCGATATTAGAACCAATATAGATTCTACAACTGTCACTATGGTAGGTGTCGGTGCAGGTGCTAACAACAATGTTTCTGGAAGTGGTGACGAAGGATTATATAATACATTTTTTGGTGCTCAAGCTGGCAATAGTAATACAATCGGGGCATACAATAACTTCTTTGGATATCAAGCTGGTCTTAATGTGACAAGTGGGCAAGCAAACTTTGCTCAAGGTCATCAGTCGTTGCAAAACAATGCAACAGGATCTTACAATGTTGCTTTAGGTTTTAGAGCCGCTCAAGGTACAGCTAGTCAAAATATCAATGGGAATATTGCAATTGGTTATCAAGCAGGGCAACTCTTAGGAACCGGCGGTGATTATAATATTTTGATGGGGTATCAAGCAGGTAATAACATTACCGGCGGATCAAAAAATATCGTAATTGGTTATGATATCGACGCGCCAAGCGCTTCTTCTACTCAAACTTTAAATATTGGTAATTTGCTTTATGCAAGTGGTTTAGATGGTACAGGAACTACATTAAGCTCTGGTAGTGTTGGAATCGGCGTAGCTAGTTCTTTGGTTGGAAAACTTCATGTGGCTGGAAGTGTGACTTCAAGTGGTGCCAATGCCGTCGCCGGGATTTATCAAACTTCTACTTTGACTAACTCAACTGCTTCTGGTTTTCAATTTGGTAACCGACATTTGGTAACTGTAAGTAGCTCAGTTGCGGGAACTCATGTTGGGGAATTTATTCGTGTTACCGACAGCACTTCTTTGTCGAGTGGTCAGGTGGTACGTGGTATGGAAATTCAAGCATACAGTGGTACCAATAACAGCGGTATTAACACTGGACTTGCTGCTTACGCAAAAACTTTTGGAATTCAGGCCGAAACCTCTGCTCAGGCGGGCGGAGTGGTTAGTCCGGCGGCGGTCTTTGCTTATCTCAACCAATCAAGCGGTCAAGAGTCTGTTGGTAATGCTATTCGTGCATATAGTGACACTATCCAAGGCACAGACTTGGTGAGCTTATACCACGAGACTTCTACTGGATTTAGCGGCAACGGTATTGTGATGAATTTTGGTAATAATAGCGGAACTTTTACAGGAAACTTTATTAGTTTGCAAAAAGCGGGAACCGAAAGCTTCCACGTTGATGATGATGGAAGTACTTTTGTGAGCTTCACTGGCACAGGAACTGCTAATGCGGTTTGTCATGCTAATAATGGTAGTGTTAACAATGATGAATTAGTCGACTGTACTTCTAGTCCTGCGGCTGACTTTGCCGAATTTTATCCACTCGAATCTGGAATCGAAGTTGGCGAAGTTGTTGTGACAGGTTCTCAAATGATCAACACTTACGAAAATGTAAATGGCCGCGCCGATTGGTCTCACGTTAAAGGTCAAATTACTCAGCTTGTTAGATCAACAGAATCTTATCAAGACAATATTATTGGTGTAGTTTCGGACAACCGATCTGACTTTGCTGTAACTGGTGCAAACATTAAACCAGAAGACAATCCAGTGCCAGTCGCTCTTAAAGGACGTGTTAATGTTAAAGTAACAGCCGAAAACGGCGCGATTAAAGCTGGTGATTATCTAACATCGTCTGCTGAGCAACCTGGATTTGCAGCCAAGGCAACTAGTAGCGGTCAAGTGATTGGTCGGGCGATGGCAGACTTTAACCCAACGCAAGAACAACCTTACGGCTTTATTATGGTCTTTATGCAAGTTGGGTATCAGCAAATTAATAATCGAATTGTTCTTAGTGCTCCAGAAATTACCGGTCAAAACTTACAAGGTGACGAGCAAGAGAATCAAGACAGTTTGTTGACAAATACAGCTTCGACCTTTGTGATTCAACAACAAGCCGACGAAGAAAGTGATGCAGTCTCGAACATTTTACAGTTGCAAAGCGGTGACTCTAATCGGTTTATGGTTTCGAGTACTGGTGCAACTTCAATCTTGAGCAGTCTCAATTGTAGCGAAGAAGGTGAATGTCCAAGTGTACTCAAAGTTACCCAGGCAAATACCGAATTAGTTAACATTGATGCTCGTGGTAATCTCAAGCTTACTGGTACAATCTTTATCAAAGAAGATAGTTTTGCGGGAAGTGTCGCAACTGATAATAGTGGCTTGGCCGAAATTAGCTTTGCTTATCATCTTGGGACAGGAAAGCCAGTAGTTCAACTAACTGCTGAGTCGCAAATTCCAGTGTTCGCTCAAATCGTCGAATTTAAGCAAGATACTAATGGTAATTACACAGGGTTTGTGATGCGTACGTTTGATTTGATCGCTGGCCCAGTTAGCGCGATTGTTCATTACAATGTAACTGGCAAACAAGATGGTTATATTACTTTGGGCACTGCCGTCCCTGTACAGCTAGATAATGGTTCGGGAGGGGATGACTTTACTGGTATTGTGATAGAAGATGGACAACCAACTGTGGTTGGAGGGCCAGACGAACCGCTAAACCCAGACGATATAATTGGAGTGATTCCGAATGATCAACCGTCAAGTGATAATAATCAAACTTAATCAAACAACTTAATTAACCCTTAGAGATCCAAGAGGTCCGGCAAAATATTATATAGCCAGGCCTCTTTAATTTTATTTCTATGAATTACTTAATCTCTAAAAATTTGTTTAAAACAATCTTTGCTTCATTTGCTATTGTTGTAAGCTTTTGTTTGATTAATTTTATTTTTGTTAACCATGCATCGGCTGATGGAAAACAACTCCGCACAGTAGAGTTCGTTCTTGGTGGTGGTTCTGACAACACTTCTCGCACTACCAATACTAACGTCTATGCTGGGTCATCATGGAATACAGTCAAAGGAACTGCTGGTACTACAACAGTTAAACTTCAAGGTACGGGTATTAGCGTTAAAGATGCATATATCGATCTACAATTTGTCAGAACTACAGCAGTAGATATTACCAATGTATCTGTCACCAGTGATGTTTCTGGTGGTCCAAATCCAGGAGTTGATACTCGTATCGCCCAAGAACTTTCGACTATCACTCAAGACACCGCTACTACCACTTTGTCTGGATATCTCCGCTCCATTCACAACCTAACTAATCAGTTTGACCGACAATCTGACACCACTTGGAACAGCGGTGTTAGTGTAGTCATCGGAACTACTGTCACAGGTCCAGTGACAACCTTAAGGTCTGCCAAACTAGTCATTACTTACGAATCTGACTATGTGGAATCAGCTCACAACGAAACCAAAACTGTTAAGTTTGTTCTTGATTCCAATGACGGGACAGATACAGGTTCTCGTACTACATCTTGCCCTGCTTTATCAATCTGCAGCTTTGACTATCTAGCTGATATTCCAGATGCCACTTCTGACGCGAGCATCCAAAGTGTTTGGTTTGAACTCACAGGAGAAGTTGTTTCAAGCACTGCTTCAACCTATCAACCTCAAATTAATGGTGGTAGTTCTGGCCCTGCCTTTAACTGGGTAGAAACACTTAACGATGATACTTGGATTAATACTTACTTTAAACCAACAGTTGGTGGTTCTAACTTCCAAAGAAATACCGCCCAAACTCTTAACATTAGTACTGGTTCAGTTGCCATGCAAGGTCTTGGTGGTATTTTGTGCGTCACTTATGACTATTCTACTGGGGCATCAGCTCAAACCGAAACCGTCCAATACTATATGACTCAACAGACGACGGCTCCAGGTACAACCAAAACAACCTTTAACCAAAGCGTTACGATTTCTAATACTGGGCTCTCCGTCAAAAACATTTGGTATCAAATTGATAGTCCAATTGCTGACGCTCAAAACTTAACTATTTATGGCACAGTTGGTGCTGCAAGTGAAAAAAGCAATACCTATACTCTAAGCGGGGCTTCCGTTAACCGTAGCGGAAACAGCGCCACAATCTTTTATGATATGTCAGCCGACAAAGCTTCTTTTAGCAGTTCAACGATTACAGTCGCTGGAGCAACTCAAATGTCTAGCACTACCGGTGATACTCCAAGTTCGGTAGCACTCTTTGTGACCTTTACTTGGTCAGGGAGTAGTGGGGGAACTCAAACCAAAACCATAGCTTATGCTGGAGCTTCGCCTGGAGTTACCGCTACAGCCAGTCAATGGTACAACACACCAGTTAAACTAACTCTGCCAGAGACTGTCACCAAAACCTATCGTAGCGCCTGGCTTGAAACTACCTACAGTCACAGTGAAGGTGGAGCACTCCAGATGGGTAATATTCAAACTGGAACTAACCAAAACAACACTACTATTACGGAATATGACGATACTGTGAGTAACTACAGTACCACAGTTCGTGACAATATCGGTTCTACGGTATTCTCAGGAGGCTCTACTATTAACTGGACTTACAAAGGTACCGAAATCAACCAAACTCACTCAGCAGCAGATGAAGTCTTCTTTACCAATGTTATTTATGTGACTTATGATGCGGGGTTTGCTGTAATACCAGCTGGGGTTACGATTTCTGGAGTGTTGCGTCAAGCAGATGAAACAACACCTTTTGGCACAGCAACTGCATTAAAACTTTCGGTTGGTGGTGGGACAGCTTACAGTACCACCACGGCTAGCAGTACCGGAGTATTTAGTTTTTCTGGAGTTAGTGATCCGTCGGCAGGACAAGTCGTTACGATTTGGCTTGATACCAACGGTGGTAATCAGGGAAGCTTGGTGGTCAAATATGGCTCTTCTTGTACCGGCGACCCTGACTGTACTGGTTTAGATCTTGTTTTAGGTCAAGTTAGACTGCAAAATTTTGATACAGGTTCTATCTCAGTTGCCGAGTTATCAAGCTGTGATAATGATAGCGGAACTGGTTGTAGCGATACTGATATTGGCTTTACCGCTAATTCTGGATTAGTGACAACCTGGTCAAGCAATACACTTAAAGTTGTCAGTGGTACAACTTTTACTCCAGGAAATAATACAACTTTGCAGAGTTTGGATAACGCTGGCGTGTTTAATGCTGGAAGCTTTACTCACACTATCAGTGGTAGCGGGAGTTCGCCATTTGATAACAGTGGGACTTTTAATAGCAATACTTCGACAGTTGTCTTTAACGGAGATGCTGATTTAGTTGTTAATGCTCAGGCTGTCGATTTGTATAATCTTTCATTTACACCAACTATTAGTGCTAACAGGAGTTATACTTTTGGAGCTGGAGTTGTTACTGTTGGTGGGGCGTTATTTATAGAATCGAATAAAGCTGCTGGGCCAGTTAATACTTTGACTATTAACTTGGGTCATGATTTGAGCGTAGCAGGCTTGGTGACTATTTCTTCTACTAACGCTAATTCGGCTTCATATCTTGATACAACTATTAGTAATTATGCTCTTACGGCTAATAGTTTAACTATGAGCACTACGACCGAACGCCTAATTGCAAACAGTTCTGTCATCACGATAAACACTAACTGGACTTCGTCAGGTTCTAGTAATTTTGTTAAAGGGAGTTCGAGTGTTTATTTCCCAAGTAATTCTGGGTCTGTTCTGTCTGGTAGCACTGATTTTGCAACACTAATTTTTAGCGGTACCGGGTCTAGCTCTGCAGCGGGAATAATCTCGGCAGACAATTTGACAGTCGGCCCAAGTGCAACTCTTGGGATTGGTTCTAATACTTTGACAGTCAACAACTTAATGACAATTAACGGTACTTTGTCTGGTACTGGTAGTATTTATCTTAATTCAGCTAGCGCGCAATTAGCAGGAAGTGGAGCCATTACGAATACAGGCACATTTTATTTCAATCAAGATAACCAAGAAATTGTAAATGGCGCAGATTTGAGTATCGCCGGACCAATTATTATTGGAGCTGACTATTTTGTGACAAATAATGGAAGCCTTGAATCTACCCACAGTAATGGTATTAATGGGTTAACTTTTGATTCTACTTTTATCGCTGGTGATAATTCTCTACTTAAAGTTTCTGGTGACTTATTAACCACTGAAGGAAGTTTGGACGCTTCTGGAATTGGTAATAAAGTTGTGTATACAGGAGCTAGTCAGACATTCAAAGTACCAGTTAATTTATCTTATTATGATTTGGAGTTAGATAATGCGAGCGCAACATTAATTATTCCTAATGATTACGAGAATAATTTAGGTGACTTAATTATCACAAACGGAATATTTGATTTACAAACAAATAGCCAAAAGTTTACTGTGGGTGGGGATTTGGTGATCGCATCTGGAGGGACATTAAATGCGCCTACAAATACTTTAACTTTGCAAGGTGATTTTACTCACGATGGGACATTTTATCATAACAGTGGGACTGTAGAATTTTTACCTCAAACAAATAATAAGACTTCTGTGATTAGCGGCGAAACTCGAATTGATTTGTATAATATTACTTCTGTACCAAGCCAAGGTGCGATCTTGGAATTTGAAGCTGGTAATACTTATCAGTTTTATGGAAGCTTAACTTTGCATGGACAAAGTGGTAAGCCGGTGTGGTTGCGCAGTACAATTCCAACTATGCAATGGGACTTTGGAGGAGCTGATTCGTATGATTTATCATATGTGAACGTTAGAGACGTTGGTTGTAGTGGGTTTTCGGTAGGTATTTATAATAATATATTTAACCAAGGTCATAATGGGACTTGTTGGGGATTTATATCGCTGGGTAATGGTGGATCTGGGAATGGACCAACTGGCGGTGGTGGGTCTGGTGGTTCCGGTGGTGAAGGCGGTGGCGGCGAAACTGGCGGGACTACTGCTAAAGCAACAGGCGTAGTTGTCGGTGGGATATTAATTAATATTGTAGTTACCGATGGTGGAAGTGGTTATACTAGTGTTCCAATAATCGGTGTTTGTGGATTAAGTGGGGCAGGTGCTGGGGCGCTTGCGACAGCAATTTTGTCTGGTGGCGAAGTTACTGTAATTAATGTTGATTCGGGTGGTACTGGATATACAAATGGAGTTATAATAAATATAGGTACACCTCTTAATCCAGAAGTTCCTGGAGGTTGTGGCGGTGAAAGTGGTGGCGGTGCTGGCGGTGGTGGTAGTGGTAGCCCATAGAACTTTTTGCTACTACCATTAAATTAAAAATCATAAACATAATGAACCAAATTAATGAAGAATCAAATCAAGATTCTCAAGTCGATAGAAATTTATTCAAAGAATATCGCTGCCCTTCTTGTAACAAATTATTAAGCAAAGGGTATTTAGGAACTAACGATAGCTACCTCGAAGTTAAATGTCGGGGTTGTCGAACAGTTTGTCTTTTTAGAGGTGAAGACAAAGAAATTATCATCAAACGTGCTCAAATGTTAACCGGGGGAGAGAATATTGATGAAGATGTAATAGAAAAGTTTATCGATTAAATTTTGGCTTGTTGAAGCTTGATTTTATCAATAAACTATGCTATAATAACTATATAAGTTACAACTGAAACAAAAATATAACTTAAAAATAAAACAGATTGCCTAGAGCAGCAAATAGAAGTAACGAAAACAAAGCTGACTAGGGAAACCTAATCAGCTTTTTGTTTTTTGAAGGTTATGGGTTTTTACTTATGACTGAGTATATGAAAATTTGTGCGAAGCCCGCACAAAAATTGATTAGTTTAATAGCTGTTAACTGGGCGGTAATCACACTAGCAACTTTTATGTTGCTATTTTTTATTTCTATTTTACCAAAGTCTGCTGAGGCTGCTATCACATTTAAATCAGAAGGGTCATTAGATACTACAGGTTTATCTCAACACTTAAGTACTCCAGTATATCCAGCAGGAACTTCGGCTGGAGATTTGTTGATTTTGATTATTGCAATGAAGCCGCAAGTCGCAAATAGCGGTTCAGTTACAACCCCAGCTGGCTGGGATTATTTAGGAGAAATTACCGGTGCTGGCGGTTATGGCACGACAAATAGAAATGACACTGGAAACACTAATATATTTGTATATTATCGGATCGCAGATGGAACGGGGCGTGATTCTAGATTGGCTATTACTCTTGCTAATGATAATGTCAGCTGGGCTACTATCAATGTGCTTGGAGGAACGGCAGGTGGTTGGGATGTAGCTATGGCAACCGGATCAGATGTTGTAGGTGATGCGTCTGCCTCTTTACCATGACTTCAAATCCAGGAGTAACAGCCGGGGATTATATTATTGGCGCTTGGTCGTATCCAACTGATGCGGTCACTGGCCATACAGGTCAGGCTATCTCTCAAGCTGGCATAACCTTTGGCACCATTACAGAGGTGGGGGAAGTAAGAACGACAACTGGTCGAGATATGGGTGGGTATTTACTAAGAGGTGCTGTATCTTCTGGAACTGCGACCGGGGCTCCGACCATTAGCGCGACCGCAGCTAGAACAGTAACAAATGCCCGCGGCCCAGGTGTCTTTATTAGAGCTAGAGAGGTTGCGGCTCCAGGTATTCCAACTTTTTACGATGAAGACGCTGGTGTTTCTCAGGTAGCATTCAAAGGAATAAGTACTAATCAAACTACTCCAGTTGTACGAGCGTCAGCATCTCATAGCAGTACTTTTAATCGATTTGAACTAGAATTTAACACGCAGTCTGATTTTAATGGCTCTGCTTACACGGAAACTTTTTCTGGAACATATAGTTCTAACACTCCATACAATTTACAAACGACTGGTAGCTTAGGACTACCTTCAACCAATGGTGTAACGTATTATATTCGTGCAAGAGCTTCTGCTGATGCGGGTAGTCATTATGGTCCATGGTCAACAGCAAATATAAGATCGTATACCTATAATTCGACTAACCCCAATGAGTGGTTTCAAACTACTGATGAACAGTTTAATGAATGGACGACGGCGTCTGATGTTAGGCGTACAGATTCTGGTTCGGTGCAAATTGCTGATACTCCCTATATTAGGGGATGGACCTCTGGTGCGAGAGAAATAGCTTCGACAACAATCACTTTAGATAAACCTTCGACTACTAGATCAGGTGATTTATTGATTATTATTGTTGGTAATGATGATACTTCTAATACTGCTCAATGGGATAACGCCACTTTTAAACCCACAGGATTTACTTTGATATCTGAATCAGGAAACGCTACAACTGACGCACACGTTGCTGCTTTTTATCGCATAGCTGATGGTAGTGAAAGTGATACTATCACGGTGACAGCGCAGTCAGCTGATGACTATTGGGGTTATTATTTGCGGGTTGTAGGTGCTGATGCTGTTTCGACAATTAATGCTTTGGGAACTGCTTTGAATATCGGAACAGGGTTAACAGGAACAATCCCAGGGTTAGTGACAACTGTAAATAATACCTTAGTTTTTTATGCACATGCTTATGATGGTGGTGATGGTAATCCTTTTGGAGCTAGTGGGACTGGATGGAGCAAGATTGATGGAATTAACGCAACAGGTGGTAATTCCACTGATGCAGCTGCAGCTGGTGGTTCTTTTGGGTCAGCGTTTCAATCTTCTGCTGGTTTAATTTCTGGTGTAACTATTAGCGCAGGAGTTTCAGATGGTCATACAGGGTTTCAATTTGCTGTAGCCCCATCCAATGCTACTTCTGGAACAATTATGTCTCCAGAAATTGACTTTGATTGGGTTCATAATGCTTTGTCTTGGGATAAGGCTAGCTTTACTACTACCGAAACAGTTGGGGATGTTAAGGTTCAAGTTTATTACACAAGCTCTTCGTCTTGTGATACGATTGTTCCTAATACTCATTTAGCAGGTAATAGCTCTGGATTTGATGTTAGCTCAGGTGATATTGACCTGACTGGGTTAGTTGATGTGAGTGGGGTTTATAATAAGATTTGTCTTAAAGCTACTCTAACGAATGTTGGAGGAACGCCGACTTTGGATAGTTGGAAAGTAACTTGGGTTCCCGCAAGAGTTTTTTCTGGGATAGTTTATGATGGCGATTATGTAACTCCAGTGAGTAAATCATTGACTCTTAAAGCGTCTATTAATGGCGGCGTACAGTCTTATTCTGGTAGCGTAACTGCTGGTACGGGTGTATTTAGTATACTGACTGCTATCCCAAATGTTGGCGATGTAATCACTGTCTGGATTGATTCTGATGGGGGAGACCAAGCTAGTCTGGTTCTCAAATATGGTTCTTCCTGTGACAGTTATCCTGATTGCGGAAGTCTTAATTTGTTTTTAGGTAATTTAGTTATTGCAAATAATGACACTGGAAGTATTACAACTACAGATTTAGCAAATTGTGATCAAGATTCTGGACTAGGGTGTAGTGATTCTGATATAGGATTTATTGCGGACTCTTCTTTACAACTATCAGCTGGAGTTTCTACTTTGTATATAGCTAATCATACAAGTTTTGTTCCAGGCACTGATGTAAGTGCTGGTAAAATCTATGTAGTTGGAACTTATGTTGGGTCAGTTTCTCAAAGCTTAGAATTGACAAGTAGTGGCACGAGTACAACTTGCTCGAGTTCATCAGCTCAGCCATTATGTGTAGTAGGTAGTTTTACAGCGCCATCTAATGTTTATTACAAAGGAACGTCAGATACTTTGGTGACCTCTACAAGCTATACTAATTTGTTTATCGAACCACAAGCTGGTGGCGCAACTTATACTTTAGGGTCTGGTTCATTAGCTACTTCGGGCGATTTGAACATCGGTGATGGAGTTAACGCAGTGACAGTTAATGCTAACACCAATGATCCGACGATAGTTACCGCTGGTACTTTGCACATTTTAAATAATGCGGCACTCCAAGCTTCTAATTCTGCTAGTTTATCTATTGGTGGTGACTGGAATAATGAAGGTACCTTTACTCATAGCAATGGTTCGGTGATTTTTACAGCCACAGATACAGGAAATTCCCTTATAACTAATAATGATAGTTTTTCTGATGTTACTTTCAATGGTTCGGGAGGTTCTTGGTCAGCGAGTGATGATTTGGTGGTTGAAGCAGATTTAACAGTTACTAATGGTACTATTTCTCTCGGTACAAAAAATCTTGATCTTGGCAGTACTGCAGTTTCGGACTCAGGCAATCTCCGTGTCTCCTCAGGAGGAAGTCTAACTCAAAACTCATCAGCTACAACAACTATCATCTCAAGTGATGGGGGAACTAACTGTCTTGGTGGCTCTGGTGCTTCTTGTAGCAGTAGCATGGGAACTATCTCTCTCGGTAACTTAACCATTGGAAATGGTACAGAAGAGACTAATTCTAGCTTTAACTCTAGTTCCGGTACTCTAACTATCACTGGAGTTATGACTGTAGCTTCTAGCTCAATCTTTGACCTACTCGCAGGAACAATTAACTTTACAGCTAATGGCACTCCACTAGTAGCAAATGGTAGTTTTAATACTTCTCCATCTACCGCGAATACAGTCAGCTTTACCCCAGCTGGTACTTCTGGAGTTACCATCCCAAGCCTCACTTACTACAATCTCACAGTTAACAAAGCTTCTAATACCTTTACTCCATCAGCAGGAACTTTAACTCTAAACAACAACCTAACTATCTCTGCTGGAACTCTTAACCTTAATACTAATGATCCAGATGTAGAAGTAACTGGTTCACTCATCAACTCAGGAACCTTAACCGCATCAAATACCGGCACTTTAACTCTCCATGATGACTTTACTAACAATGGAACATTCACTCATAGCAGTGGTTTAGTTGTCGCTGACCCAACAACCAATGATACAACTATTGTCTTTTCGGGAAGCAGCAACATTAACTTCTATGACTTTACCAACACTACCAACAATTCAAGACTAGAATTTACCTCAGGAAACACTTATGGCTTTGCTGGAGCATTAACCTTAACTGCTAACCCAGGGAAGAGTATTTGGGTTTCTAGCACCACACCAGGCAGCCAATGGTTTATTGACTACACCGGTAGTTCTGCTACTTTTAATCGCATTAATGTCAAAGACAGTGGTTGTGTAGGAAATGACTTAGATCAACACCCAACCGTTTTTGACCAAGGTAACAATGGTTCTTGCTGGAGGTTTATCGTTAGAGGATCTGGCGGTAATCTTAATAGTCCGGTTGATGGCGGAGGTTCTGGTGGTACTGGCGGTGAAGGCGGCGGCGGTGAAGGCGGTGGTACTGGCGGTGAAGGCGGAGGCTCTGGTGGTACTGGCGGTGAAGGCGGCGGTGGTGCTGGAGGTGGAGGAGGAGGCTCAAGCCCATAACTATAAAGTCTTTTAAAGCACTCTTCGATTATAGAGTGCTTTTGTTTTGAAAAGTAACATAAAAATGTTATAATTTAATATGAAATTTAACTAAAAAATCAAAATTCGCGGCTTAAATTTTAAAAAATATAGAGATAAATTGCCATGGCCAGCCAAGCTTATTTTGAGCCAGGCTGAGTTTTTTATAATTGTTGTTTTTTTGACATTGATTTTGGGAATAAACCCAAGTTTTGTCCAAAGTGCCACTATAAGCGATGATGATGTGGTAGAAGTTACAGCCATTGTGCCTGGAACATCAACTCCAACAAATGGCGAAAGCGGAAAGATTTTGATTGACCGAGCTACTGTGAGTTTTAGCGGGCGAGCTTTCCCACAAGCCAAGTTGACTTTGCTTGTTGACGGTCAAGTTAAGTCGGTATTAGTTGCCGATCAGAACGGTGAGTTCAAATTGGTGATCAATAACTTGTCCTATGGTAATTACCAGATTTCGATTTATGCAGAAGATCCTTTGGGGTTGGTATCAGCTCCTTATACAATAAATATCGCAGCGTTTAGTAATACTCCTCAGGTGATTAGCGGGGTTTTGCTGCCACCGACAATACAAAGTAGTCGTTTATCTTTGCGACAAGGGGAATTGCTGCAGTTTTACGGTTACGCAACGCCTGGAGCAACTGTTAGTCTTAGTGCCTTTGGTTTTTCTCAAGGTTTAGGAAGTACAAATGCAGATGACTCAGGTTTTTATCGGATTAATATCCCAATGAACTTTATTCCAGGGATTTATAGCATAAGAACAAAAGCAAATTTGGGTTCGGATTTTAGTTTCTTTAGTCGACCAATACAGCTTTCTATTTACCAAACTGACTTTGAATTGCCAGATGGTCAAACTTTGCCACCACCGATTCAATTTGCTTCATGTTTAGACTATAACGGCGACAACCATGTTGACTTAATTGACTTTTCGATCTTGTTGTTTTGGCTCGGTAAACCAAATCCGCCAATCAATTTAGATTGTAATGGTGACAGAAATATTAATATCACTGACTTTAGTTTATTAATGTATTATTGGACAGGATGAGATTAATTTATAGAACAATTTTGTGTTTAGTTTTGGCTTCGGTTGGAAGTTTGGCTTTGGGTGTCTCGGTCGAAGCAGCGCAGATTATGGTCCAACCGCAAGAACTTGCCGTGCCACAACCCAATGATTATATGGTTATTGTTACTATTGATACAGAAGGTGAAATGATCAACGCAATCGAAGGCCAGGTTGTAATCGACAAGGCTTTGGGTCAGGTAAAGACTGTGACTGAGAGCGGAAGTATCATCCCATTTTGGGTAATCAGACCGCAAGTCTCTGGTGAAAGTAGTCAAATTATCAAATTTAGTGGAACAATTCCAGGAGGCTATCAAGGCTCGGCAGGTATTTTGTTCAATTTAGTTATGCCGGCGTATCAAGGTGAACAAATAACCGAAGCTATCACTTTGCAAAATGTTAAAGCTTTAAGAAATGACGGTTTGGGAACAAGTGTCGCAGTTAAGTCGGTTGGGTTTAGATTGGGTGGTCAAAATTTATCGTTAGATAGTCAAATCAAAGATCAGATTTATGATCAAAATAGGCCTGACAACGAACCACCAGAAGCTTTTACGCCACAAATTGCACAAAGCGATCAAGTTTATAACGGACAGTGGTTTGTTAGTTTTGCGGCAGTTGATAAACAAAGCGGAATTGAGTATTACGAAGTCCAAGAAACCAAAAACGGACGGATTAAATCAGATTTATGGGTTAAAGCAGAAAGTCCTTATTTGTTGCAAGACCAAAATCTGCAAAGCTATGTTTATGTAACTGCAGTCGACCGTGCCGGTAACGAACGTATTGTTAAGATCTCGCCTCGTAATCCAATTCCATTGTGGCAAAGCTGGTGGCCACTGGCTGTTTTTGTCGGGTTGCTGGTTGTGTTATTTGTATTTTGGCGTCATAAACGCAAAGTAATGTTAACCACAAAATAGTATGAAAACTTATCAGGTTAAAATTTTGATATTTATCTTTGTTGCTACGGCGAGTTTGGTGTTTTTACCGATTAAAAAAACTTTAGCGGCGTCGTTTAGTATTTCCCCAAACAGTGGGAGTATGGAAGTGGGTAGTACTTTTGAAGCGTCTGTCTTAGTAGACACGCAAGGGCAAAGCATTAATGCAGTTCAGGTTAAGTTATTGTTTCCCGCTGATCGTTTGCAGTTAGTCTCTCCATCCGCGGGATCTTCGATTATTGGGATTTATACTTCACCACCAAAATTTGATAATCAAGCTGGTTACGTTGAAATCATTGGAGGGATTCCTAATGGTGTAATTACTAGTAACGGGCTCGTGGCGAAGTTAACTTTTAGAGTTGCAGGTGTTGGTAGTGCTAACTTGCGGTTTAGCGGTGATTCGCAGATCTTACTCAATGATGGCCGAGGGACTAATGTCTTGCAAAATACTTTTGGGGCTAACTTACAGTTAGAATTACCAGCGCAACAAGGTCCGATTGTCCTTTCTAACACTCATCCCGATCAAGGGCAGTGGTATCGAGATAACAATGTTAATTTGGCATGGGATGTTGGACTGCCATTGGCTGATGGGTACAGTTATACCGTGAGCGATAATCTAACCGATTCGCCAGATGATGTTATTGATTCCAAAGATAATGCGATTAGTTATTCCAAATTGCAAGATGGAATAAATTATTTTCATATCAAAGCTTTGCGTGATGGCAAATGGGGTGGTATTAGTAGGTATTCGATCAAAATCGACACAACACCTCCGGCAGAATTTAGCGTGAAGATTTCGCCTCATTCTCGCACTTCTCAAACCAACCCATTTTTTGAATTTTTGACTACAGACTCACTGTCGGGATTGGATCGATATCAGATTAAGATTTTGCCGATTAAGATCGAAGGCCGACCTTCGGCTCAAACCGATAATCAGTTATTTATCGATGTGACGAGCCCGTATGCTGCTCAAGATTTGCTGTATGGGACTTATGAAGTGATTGTTCGGGCCTATGATAATGCAGGAAATATCCGTGAAGTTAATCAGCGGCTCGAGATCACAGGTTCGGTTTTATGGTTTTTGGGTCAAGATGGTATAGAACTGCCATTTGGTAAGTTTTTGGGGTGGAGTGTAGTATTGCCGATATTGGTGGTTTTGATTTTGGTATTATTAATTACTTCGTACTTTGTACGCCGTTGGTACTTGCATTATCGCAAGCAAGCATTTACCAGTCATTACCCAGAAAATTTGCGTCGTCAGCTGGATGAGTTACAAAAATACCGCTCTAAATATGGCAAGATGGCCGTTGTATTATTATTTGCCACTATATTTAATTTGGTGATTTTTGGTTCAGTTTCGACCGCCAAAGCCTTAGAACTTGATCCGCCTGTGATAACTTCACTGTCTCAAAATATTAAAACTGATGAGCTGTTTTATGTTTCTGGTCGTAGTCCAGAACCTAATGTGCAGGTCGTAGTGCATGTGCAAAGTTTAGTTGACGGCACTGCTTTTGACTACAATGTGACTTCTGATAATCGCGGCGATTGGATTTACCGACATGATAGTTTCTTGCAAGGTGGTCAATATGTGGTGTGGGCTCATACAAAAAATGCCGAAACTCTATCAGCTCCAAGTGCACAAGAACAAATAGATGTTAAGCCAATTGCGATTTCTTGGGCAAATTCTCGCGTAACTTACCAGAGTTTATATATTTTGGCGATTCTTGCGCTATTATTATTATTAGTAGTAGCACTAATTATCTATATTTTGGTTCATACAATTTTGACCGCTAAGCACCGCCGTGTCTTTGTTTCTCAACTACGCCAAGCAGAGGATTCTATCAAACGCGGATTCCTTGTTCTCAGAAGAGATATCGAAGCAGAACTTAATTTGATTAAGCAGGCGAGTTTGTCTGCTGAAGCTTCGGGTGAACACAAAGTAAGACAAGAACAATTAATTGGCGATTTGCAAAATATTGAATCATTGGTTGGTAAAGAATTATGGGAAGTTGAAACTTTTGAAAATATTAATCACCAACAACAGTAATTATGAATAGAAAATCTCTAACTAAATATTTACCTTATATTGTTTTGACAGCTTCGTTGTTTGCGACGATTTTGTCGTGGCGATTTGCTAAGAGCAGTACCGAAAGTTATTCTCGAACTCAGTTAGAGGTCGCAACAGTGAGTCTTAAACATGTAATCAAAGATCGTTTAGAAAATTCAGCCGGGATTTTGCAGGGTGGCGCTGGTCTATTTGCAGCAAGTGATAATGTCACCCGAGAAGAATGGCGGCGTTTCTCCGAAATTTTACAGGTTAGAGAGCGCGTTGCTGGAATTCAAGGTTTGGGCTTTGCTCGGGTTTTTCCAGCGCAACAAAAATTAGAGATTGAGCGCCAAGTCAGAACCGAAGGTTATCCAGATTTTCAAGTTTTCCCAGACAATGGTCAAAAGGAATTTACTTCGATAGTCTTTTTGGAACCAATGGACGAAAGAAATTTACGCGCTTTTGGTTATGATATGTTCACCGAAGCTAACCGACGAGAAGCAATGGAATATGCTCGAGACAGCGGTGCTGTATCGATGAGTAAACGCATTACTTTATTGCAAGAAACTGATCAAGATGTCCAGCCTGGATTTTTGACTTACTTGGCTGTTTATAAGAATGGAGTTGTTCCAGAAACAGTCGAGCAAAGACGGTCCGATTTACTCGGATATGTATATAGCCCAATTAGAGCTGGAGACTTTTTGGCTTTAATTGCAAATGACAAACATCCAGATTTGGAATTTCAGATTTTTGATGGCCGCGGTGATTTAAATCAAAAAAACTTAATGTATTCATCTAGTAGCGAGCTACTCAAAGCTGGATACAGTGGCTGGTATAGTAGTACCGCCGAAATTGACTTTGGGGGCAATACTTGGACGATTCGTTTTGTAACAGATTCGTCATTTGGTTTGAGCCCTGTTCAAAAAGCAGCGCCAATCGTGATTTTAATTTTAGGCATAATTTTGAGCTTTTGGTTAATGCATCTAGTTCGTTACGTAGTCAATCAGAATAGCGCTGATCTCAAGCGAACTGCTAGCGAGCTATCAACTTATCAGTTTAGAGCAGACGAAGAAGAAGTTATTATCGAAAGAGATCCGCGAGCTATAATTGCAACCAATGTTTCTGGTATTATTACTTTAATCAACCAAAAAGCTCAAAAACATCTAGAATACAAAGAAGAAGAGGTTAGCAATTTGGCAAATTTAGTCAATTTTGTTGTCGCAGAACAGATTAATAAATTAGCTGCGGAGTTGACCCAGCGCACGGGGATTAGGACCGAAGCTAACTTTGAAACTCTAATCACAGATAGTTTGATCGAAGGTTTGGACAAGAAACAGCTGACTATGATTACAAAATCTGGTAAGAAAATTGATGTATTAGTCGAAATTAAACCTCTGTATTCTGATCGAAACGACTTGCTTGGTTATGAGTTTACTTTTTAGGAATTATTATCTATGAAAATTTTTACAACTAAACGTGCTATATATTTTGGTATTTCTCTCTTAATTTTGCTAGCTGTGATTGCTGTTATTGCGGTAGTCAAAAAAGGCAAAGCTTTGGACACGCAAGTAGTTTTGCAAGGAGATCTTAAGAAAACTGTTTTGGCAACTGGACAAGTAATTAGTGATACAGACGTTGATTTGAGTTTCAAAAATCCCGGTCTTGTTGAGCAGGTCAATGTTAAAGTCGGAGATAGAGTAGAAGCGGGCGATGTTTTGGCGACATTAACTCAGCGCGACCAGTTGGCTAGTGTGACACAAGCGCGCGGCTCTGTGGCGCAAGCTCAAGCTAATTATAGTAAAGTTATTGCTGGAGCGGATACCCCAGAAGTAAATATCGCTAAGCAGTCTGTAGCTTCGGCCGAAGTAGCTTATAAAAATGCTTTTGCTAGTTTTAATTCGGCAAAGTTCCAACAAGATGGATTAGTGCGCAACGCTCAACTTGCTTTATTCAATTCTAGCTTGGTGGCTTTGCGCCCAGAAATCAATACCCAAGAACCAGGAGTAACGATTAGCGGAGCTTATCAAGGAGAGTTATCTGGTGAATATCGGGTTGAGCTCAAGTATATTGGCACTGGTTATAAAGTTGCTTATGAAGGGGTCGAAAGTGGCGTAGGAACACAAAATGTTAAACGTGGGATTGCTGCTCCTTTAGGAACCAAAGGATTGTACATTACGTTTTCTGACGAAGGAGTATTATCAGGCGGTGTTGTTTGGAAAGTTGAGATACCAAATACACAAGCAAGTAATTATTTAACCAATCTTAATGCCTATAACTCTGCCGTTCAAACTCGTGACGTCACTTTGTTAACCCAACAAAATACTCTAAATTCGGCCGAAGCTAATTTGAATCAAGCTAAAGCGAGTTTGGATCAAGTTTTGGCAGAAGCAAGACCAGAAGATGTTGCTGTTGCGCAAGCGCAAATCCTTTCTGCCCAAGGGCAGCTCGAAGGAGCTTTGGCGGCTTTGGAAAATACTATTATCCGAGCGCCTGGTGGCGGTACAATAACAGCAGTAAATATAGATAAAGGTGAACAAACTCAAACTGGACAGGCGGCAATTGTACTCAAGGATTTAGAAAATTTGTATATCGAAGCTAATATTGCTGAAGCAAATATTGGGGAACTCAAGCTTGATCAACCTGTCGAGATTGATTTTGATGCTTTGGGTTCTTCCCAAAAGTTTTCTAGTAAAGTTGTGACCATTGACCCTGCTTCGACTTTGGTTGCTGGCATTGTTAATTATAAAATTAAGGTTTCGATCGCGAAGACAGAACAGATTCGCCCAGGTATGACCGCAAACCTTGAAGTGATTATTGCAGAACGCAAAAATGTAGTAATTGCTCCGCAGTCTGCTTTGAGTAAGAGCGGTGATTCTCAAGTTGTGACTGTTGTGACTGACGCCAATAAGCGACAAACAGCCGAGCGTTTGGTAGAAGTTGGTTTGATAGGGAATGGTGGCCAAGTTGAAATCAAGTCTGGCTTAGAGGTTGGTCAAGAAGTTGTGATTATTTCGGAATAGTTTTGAGCTATGAAGAGGTTTATCGAATTTAAAAATGAATGGTTGAGCGCCATCCGAGTAGGATGGTTTTTGGCTTTTAGACAGATTAGACGTTCGAGCAAAGGCACAACTCTTTTGATTATTTCGATTATGGTTTTGACCTTTTTGAATTTGGTCGTTGTCTCGGGTTTGTTGGTGGGTCTATTAAGTGGTTCGTTCAAAGCTTTCAAAGATTCTTGGGCAGCGGATGTAATTATTACCCCAAAATCTGGACGCGATTATATTGAAAACACTCCGCAGTTAGTTAACTTTATTCAAAACCACCCGCAAACTCAAAAGTATTCGTCACGGCTAGGGGTTAATGGTCAGTTGCTTGGTACATTAGATGACAACCCGGCAAAAGATGAGCGGGTTAATAGCGTAGGTGCGAGAGTGATAGGGATGGATCCAGCTCAAGAAGAAAATCTGACTCAGTTTTCAAGATTTGTAATCGAAGGACAGCCACTGCGTTCTGGGGAAGAAGGTTATATTTTGATTGGGGCAAACTTAATCAAAGAATATTCTTCTTTTGGTGACGTTGATATTCCAGGATTAGATTTGTTGCGAGGCGTCAAGGTGGGCGATAAAGTTAAGCTTACAGTCACAGATGCTGACGGAAATACCAAAAGCCAAATTTTGATTGTCAAAGGTTTGGTTAAAAGTAAAGTTGATGAAGTTTCTACACGAATGTTTATGCTCGAATCAGAACTAAAGCGACTTTTGCCAGTTAATCAAGAGGAAGCTCAATCGATCGCGGTTAAGTTAAACAATCCTGATTATGCTCAAAAATATGTTGATCAATTAGCAGTATTTCAAGGCGAAAACCAGGCTTTAATCCAAACTGCGGAGCAGGCGATTCCATCTTTTTTGCGTGACATCGAAACTACCTTTAATATTTTGGGAAATGCACTATCTTCCATCGCATTAGTTGTCGCCTCAATCACTGTATTTATTGTAATTTTTATCAATGCTGTAACCCGAAGAAAATTTATCGGAATTATGAAAGGGATTGGGATTTCGCCAAAAGCTATCCAGACTTCTTATATTATTCAAGCTGTTTTTTATGGTTTGGTTGGTTCTGCGATCGGTTTGATCTTAACCTTTGCTTTACTCAAACCATACTTTGATGCCAACCCGATAGACTTTCCTTTTTCTGATGGAATTTTGGTGGCTACTCCACTTGGTTCGGCAATTAGAGTTTTGATATTATTGGCAGTTACTTTAGCGGCGGGTTATTTGCCAGCAAAATTAATTGTCCGCAAAAATACTTTGGACTCAATTTTAGGAAGATAATATGATCACAGCGCAAAATTTAGTCAAAACCTATGGTAAAGATGAATTAGCACTTACGGTGCTTAAGAATTTGAATTTGGTAATTGAATCTGGTGACTTTGTAGCAATAATCGGACCAAGCGGAGCTGGTAAAAGTACTTTGATGTATCAAATGTCGTTGCTTGATCAACCAACTTCTGGCGAGATTATTATTGATGGCGTTGTGACATCTGAGCTTAACAATGTTGAAAAAACTGAGTTCAGACTTAATCACCTTGGATATGTTTTTCAAGACTATGCATTGTTGCCAGAAATGACCGCGATCGAAAATGTTGCTTTGCCGATGATCATGCAAGGGCGCGGAAAAGCTGTTGCATATAGTGAAGCTAAGACTGCTTTAGAAAAAATTGGCTTGGGTGATAAATTGTATAATTTGCCGAGTCAGTTGTCCGGGGGGCAACAGCAACGAGTTTCGATTGCCAGAGGTGTTGCTCATAATCCAAAGATTTTATTTGCCGATGAACCAACGGCTAATCTCGATGTGGCAAGTTCACATCAAGTGTTGGATATATTTTTGGAGCTCAACCGTGAAGGACAAACTATTATCATGGTGACCCATGAAGTTGAATATGCACAAAAAGCCAAGCGAGTGATACGGATTGCTGATGGTGTAATCCAATCAGATAAAAGAAATTAGAGATATTTAACCAAGTCATCCTGAGCGTTTTTTTCGTCATCCTGAACGAAGTGAAGGATCTCTTTCCCAAACCAAAACATTTTCTTCTACCTCTGAACTCTGGCGCGAAGTCGTTCTCGAGAAGAAAAAGCTTTGGTTTTTGTTTACCTGTTGCGTCATCCCTAAAGAGATAGTTTTAACCAAGTCATCCTGAGAAGCTTGCGACGAAGGATCTCTTTTCCAAACCAAAGTCCCATTTCCTTCGACCTCCGCACTGCCCTGAGGTCGGTCTCAGGAAATAGAACTTTGGTTTTTTGTTTTGTTGCGTCATCCTGAGTACTTCTATTTGCGTCATCCTGAACGAAGTGAAGGATCTCTAATAACACACTTTGAGATCCTTCACCGTCTTCGACGCCTCAGGATGACATTGTGTTGGAAAGGCAGCTCACCCTTCGGGTACAGGCAGGATGACATTGTGTTGATATACCTACCGTCTCAGAATAATGCTCTCCGGAAAACTTTATTCGGTAGGCCACTTTGCGATCATAAGCAAAGGTTCTTCTACTAACTGGTTATTATAGAGAGTTTGCCACAAAGTTTCGGTCAAGAAGGGCATAAATGGATGCAAAAGCTTGAAAGAAGTAGTGAGGCAATGGAATAAAATAGCTTGGGTGCTGGTTCGAGTAGATTCATTTTCTAGCTGGGACTTACTAGCTTCCAAATAAACATCAGCAAAATCATGCCAGACAAAGTCGTAGAGTTTTTGCGCAGCTTCGTGTAAGCGAAATTCATCAAGCGCCTTGGTAGAGATTGTGATAGTTTCTTTGAGTTGTTCGAGGATTAGTTTATCGGCGTCGGTTTGTGGCTCGACCTCAGCGTTTGGTTTGCCCTCAAGGTTAGCTAGAACAAATCTTGAAATATTCCAAATCTTATTTCCAAAGTGCTTCATGCCTTTGATTTTATTTTCCGCCAAAGCCATATCTGTTCCAGGTGCGGTATTAAAAATCAAAGCAAAGCGTAAAGCATCGGTGCCGTATTTTTCGTTCATGTCTAGCGGGTCGATGATATTGCCAAGAGACTTGCTCATTTTGCGATTTTTGTCGTCTCTGACCATTCCATGCAAATAAATATTTTTGAATGGAATTTGTCCAGTGTTATAAGTAGACATCAAGATCATGCGAGCGATCCAGAAAAACAAAATATCATATCCGGTTTCGAGAACATCTGTGGGGTGAAAAGTTTTGAGATCTTTGGTTTGGTCCGGCCAGCCAAGAGTAGAGAAGGTCCAAAGTCCAGAAGAGAACCAAGTGTCGAGTGTGTCTGGGTCTTGCTCCCAGCCGTCGCCATCTGGCGCTTCGACACCGCAATAAGTTTCTGCGCCTTTATACCAAACCGGAATTCTGTGACCATACCAAATTTGTCGAGAGATGCACCAATCACGTAAGTTATCGATCCAGTGAAAGTAAGTTTTGCTAAATCTGTCTGGATTAACACTGATTTGACTGCTTTGGATTACTTGCTTCATCAATTGTTTGAGCGTAACCTCTTGTCCAGATTCGATTCCATCAAGCTCAGAATGTTTGAGAATAAATGGTTTATTTACAGCGATAAACCATTGTTTTTTGGGTAAAGGCTCAATAATGCCGCCAGTGCGTTCGGCTGTGGCAACATTTTGTTTGATATCTTCTTCTTTTTCTAGAAGGTTGTTCTGTTTAAGCCAATCGGCAATTACTTCACGCGCGACAGTGGTTTTGGTGTCAATGATTTCTGGGCTACCAACAGTCATTTTGCCAAACTCGTTAATTACTTGAATGAACGGCAGGTTATTACGTTCGGCCATTTCTGCATCTACCATACTGTGAGCAGGAGTTACTCCCAATGCTCCAGTTCCGAATTCTGGATCGATATGTTCATCAGCGATAATTTTGAGAGACAATTTTTCTCCACAAAAATCTTCAACCTCGATTGTTTGTCCGATGAATTGTTGGTAACGTTTGTCGTCTGGATGAACAGCCACAGCAGTATCACCAAGTTTGGTTTCTGGACGAGTAGTGGCAATCGCAATAGGGAAGTCATGGCTATATTTAAATGTATAAAGCTTGGCGTCGCGCTCGACATGAACCACTTCGTCATCCGAAATCACAGTTTGGCCTTTAACATCCCAGTTGATGACTTTGTTCTCTTGATAGATTAAACCATCGTCATACATAGACTTGAAGGCTGTGCGAACAGCTTTTTCTCGTGGTTCGTCTAGGGTGTAGGCTTCACGGCTCCAATCCGCAGAGGCACCCATACCTTTAAGTTGGTTGATGATAGTGTCATGGCTTTCTTGGGCAAACTCTTCAACTTTTTTCAAAAATTGTTCACGTCCAAGATCAGAACGGCGAATACCGTATTTGAATAAAAGTTTTTCTACTTTACTTTGAGTAGCAATCGCAGCGTGGTCTGTACCCGGAAGCCACAACGCCTTGTATCCTTGCATACGTTTGCGTCTAATCAAGGTATCTTGAATTGTTACAAACAATGCATGGCCAACGTGCAAAGTTCCGGTTACGTTTGGCGGCGGCATGATTATAGTAAACGGTTCGGCTGCTTCTTCTAGATTGTCTGGGTTAAATTTTCCAGAATCAAGCCAGAGCTTATAAATAGTTTGCTCGTGCTCGCTGGCGTTGTAGTTCTTTTCGAGTTCTATCATAGTCAAAAAATTAAAAATAAAAAACACTCAAATGAGTGTCTAGAGCCCCAGCTTTGGGACGGTACCATCTAAACTTGACTTGTCATCCTGCCGATACCCGAAGGTGTCGGAGAATTTTATAATCCAACGATCTTTGAATTTGATTCTCGAGACTCTTCTCCTTTGGGAGGCTTAGGACAACTGCATCACTTAATTTTTACTTATTCGGTAAGTTCCGGCGAGTTCTAATAGTTGCATGGCAACGTTCTTCTCGCGCCTTGCTTCAAAAGAAGCCTACGGAGACAGCCGTAGAAAGGCTTTAGATTGTGATTCTATTATAAGTCAAAATATTCGTGCTGTAAAGTTATACAAGCTCCCAAGCTGGATTGGCTTTGACTTGTCCGGCTGGCGTTGGAGTTTGGCCGCCGCGCAGATTAAAGTAAGCTGCGATTGCGATCATTTGCGCGTTATCTGTGCACAAAGCAAATTCTGGAACCAAGAAAGTGAGGTTATTTTCGCGACAGGTTTTCTCCAGAGTTGCGCGCAAGTGTTTGTTAGCAGCTACACCACCAGACAATGTGAGAGTTTGGCAATTGTGTTGTTTTGCCGCTTTAAGCGCTTTGCCCGCGATAACATCTGTGACCGCATTTTGGAATGACATGGCGATATCAGCTTTTTGTTGGTGGGTTAATGGTTGGGGGAGTTTTTCTACATAGTATAGAACTGCGGTTTTGAGTCCAGAAAAAGAAAAGTCATAGTTATCTTTGTCGAGCATTGGTCTTGGAAAATCTATTTGCTCCTTTCCTTCTTCTGCTAGCTTGGAGATTGCTGGGCCGCCAGGATACGGTAAGTCTAAGAGACGAGCAACTTTATCAAAGGCTTCGCCAGCTGCGTCATCGAGAGTTTGACCGATGACTTGGTAGTTATAAAAGTCTTTGAGCAGCATCAACATAGTATGCCCACCGCTTACAATAATAGATAGAGCAGGGAATTGAGTTTGGGTAGGATTTTGAGCAAAAGCCGAATACAAATGCCCCGCCATATGGTTAGTCGGCAGAAGAGGAATATTTTTGGCTAACCCAAGCCCTTTTGCGAATTCGGTACCTACAACCAAAGACACTACCAAACCTGGTCCACTTGTGACTGCGATATAATCAATGTCATCAAGTTTTAGTTGGGCTTTGTTCAAAACTTCTTGTGTGACTGGGAGAATATTTTGGATATGGGCGCGTGCTGCAACTTCAGGCACAATCCCACCAGTTTTTTGGTGGATTTCTATTTGAGAATTAACCACTGATGACAGAATATCGAATTGCGGTTCGCCTGATAACGTACCACGCAAAATACTCGCTGCTGTTTCGTCACAGCTGGTTTCGATAGCCAAAATTGTCACTTGAGCTTTATTCATAAGGCTAAGTTTAACAGAAATTGTGACCAAAAACCACTTCTAGGTTTGAAGTGGTTTTTGGTTTGCTTGTATTACATACCTTGTGGCATTTGTCTCGCACTGCTTGAACTGCAGGTAGAGCACTCTTTTTTGTGGGTAAAAGCAAAGTAAATTGCCGATACTCCAACTAGGATGTAGACTAGGTTTTCTAGCCAAGTCATACTTCCAAAGATGAGATTAACTAGGTTAAAGTCAAAAAGTCCGACCAAACCCCAGTTAATACCCCCAACAAAGAGAAGCAAAAAGGTGACGATATGAAGCGCTTTCATATAACCCCTTTCGTTTAAGAGTTGTTACTTATATTATATCAAACACAGTCTTTGCTGGGTTAAGTTATCCACTTGCTGGTCAGAGTAGAGATTGATATTATCATAGAGATAAAAGTAAAGTATGAATTATTTCTAGAGGATAATTTTGTCGATTCGATCGACAGCTTTACAAAAATTAAAAGACACTCACGTAAAGTGGGTGTCTTTTTTTGGCCCAGCTCTAGCCTGTTTGTAAAAATACAAATTTCTTAGCAAGGAGTGTATGAGAAAATTTATTTGGGAGGTGTTATACCTTGTGGAAAACCAATTTAAGCCCATCTTCGGGCTGTGTTAGACTATAATCGTTGGATATTAAATAAAATTATTATGTATTCTTTTAAGAAAATAACTACCATGATTGTGGTTACATCGTTGGTGTTATTTACATTTTTGGCAATACTATCAATTTGGGATGTCTTAGGTGAAGAAGTTGCTTGGAAGTCGGTAGCAACTTTGGCAGTTATTACTTTCTCTTCAATCATCGCCTTGGTAGTTTTTCGGGTATTCGAAAACAGAGAAAAGCCTCCGACCCCACCGACGTCAAGTATTTAGACTGACTACAAACAAAAAATCCGAACTGGTTTCGGATTTTTTGTTTAGCGGCCCATAGGGGAATTTCGCGTCGGCTTTCTGCTGAAAGCCTCCTTGTCCTGGGTTGCACCAAACAGCTCCCAGCTGTTTGGTGATCGCTCGACTTCAGTTTTCTCTGCAGAGAAAACTTTGTCTCGCTTCAACCCGTTCGATTCCTCTACAGAAAACCAATAATAAAACACCAGGCAAGCTGATGTTTTATTATTGGCAGCCCATAGGGGAATCGAACCCCTGTTGCCAGGATGAAAACCTGGTGTCCTAACCACTAGACGAATGGGCCGTGGTTAGTAAAATACCAACAAATCATACCATTAACCTGGCTTTTTGGCAAGTCTCGGCTTTGTTTTAATTAGTGGATGTGGTGTGTTATGGGATTATTTTTTGCGCAAAATTTCTTGGTATTTGTGTTTTTGTTGTTCGGTTGGCTTAAGTCCTAAAGATTTTTGTACAATTTGTATCCAAGAATATTGGGCCTTTAGCTTGCCTGGCCTTTTGAGGGTATTAAGTACCGCTGGTCTAAGAAATTTTTTGATCAAAGGTCTTGTATCAAAAGTTTTCTTTTTCTTTTTTGCAGCACTAGCAATAGCATCAAATAATGCATCGCTTCCAGCCAGCCTTGCTAGATCGTTGATGTCAAAAACAATTTCGGTTTTGGTTTTTCCTGGTACGACTTTTTTGGTTTTGACAACCGAACCCGAAGCTCTACGTTTGGTAATCGTCTTGAGATGGGGTACTTGGGTAACACTAACCTCAGCCAACCAAGGTTTTGACATTTTATTAGCAAATTCTTCTGCTCGTTTTTTTGATGTAAAAGGTAATGACCAAGTTCCCATAAATTTATTTTATCATGGTATTGATAAAAATATTTGACAGACCCCCCTATGGGGGGTATGATGAAGTCATGACAAACAGCAAAAATTCTAAAGTCCAAAAGGCATCAGTTAATAGTTCGCCCAAAACCGATGTTATAAAGCGTTTGAGATATATCGAAGGGCATGTTCGGGCAGTGGCCAAAATGATCGAAGATGACGCTTATTGTATGGATATCATTAACCAAGGCCATGCAGTAATAGAAGCCATGAAAAAAGTTAACCAAGCGATTTTAGATGGTTATCTTGGCGAGTGTGCTTACGATGCTGTTAACAGCAAAAATGCTGCTAAACGTAAAGCAGCGATTGACGAATTAGTTAAACTTTATACCAAAAAATAATTTTTTAAAGAGAACAAAATGCAAGATAAATTACACAATGTTATTATCGTAGGCAGTGGCCCCGCTGGATTAACCGCTGCGATTTATGCCGGTCGAGCCGAGCTTGAGCCGATAGTGATGTCGGGCACACAACCAGGCGGACAGCTTACTATTACAACTGATGTAGAAAATTTTCCAGGATTTCCTCAAGGAATTCAAGGTCCCGAATTGATGCAAAATATGACAAAGCAAGCCGAAAGATTTGGCGCTCAGATTTTACCAGAAACTGTTACCAAAGTTGATTTGTCTGTTCAGCCATATCGAGTCGATACCGAAAAAGGTCAATATCAAGCCAAATCTATCATTATCGCAACAGGAGCAGAAGTTAAATGGTTGGGCTTAGAAAACGAAACTAGATTGCGTGGCCGTGGTGTTACAGCTTGTGCAACTTGCGATGGATTCTTCTTTAAAGATCTAGATGTGGTTGTAATTGGCGGGGGAGATAGTGCTATGGAAGAAGCTACATTTTTGACCAAGTTTGCTAAGAGTGTCAAAATTATCCATCGTCGTGAAGAATTTAGAGCTTCCAAAATTATGTTAAAGCGTGCTCAAGATAATCCAAAAATTTCTTTTGTCACCAATGTGACAGTCGAAGATATTTTGGGTCAGGACAGCATGGAAGGAATTTTGGTTAAGGACAATGCAACTGGCCAAACTCAAGAGATTGCTGCTCAAGGATATTTTGTTGCAATTGGTCATACTCCAGCGGTTAAGGTTTTTGCCGAAGCTGGGGTTGAGCTTGATCCAAAAGGCTATATTGCCAAAAGTCATTTTACTCAAACTAATATTGCAGGAGTATTTGTAGCTGGTGATGTTCATGATCATCGCTATCGTCAAGCAATTACTTCGGCCGGCGAAGGTTGCATGGCAGCGATCGATGCCGAACGTTATCTTTCGGAACAAGAATAATTTAGAAATAATCTATGTCTAGCAAATAGCTAGAAGAAAGGATAATTTATGCAAAACAATCCATTTTTGTCAGCTTTGGCTCAATTAGAGAGCGCGGCTCAAACAGCTAATCTAGATACAAATATAATCGATCGGCTCAAACACCCTGATCGATATGTTGAGATTAGTATTCCTGTGATGATGGATGATGGTAATCAAAAAATCTTTACAGGGTTTAGGAGTCAGCACAATGATGCGCGCGGACCATACAAAGGCGGTATTCGTTATCATCAAGACGTTAACTTGGACGAAGTTAGGGCATTGAGTTTTTGGATGACTTTCAAAAATGCTGTTGTTGATGTGCCTTTTGGTGGTGGCAAAGGAGGGATTATTGTTAATCCAAAAGAATTATCCGAGGCCGAACTTGAGCAGCTTTCTCGTGGTTATATGCAAAAAATGTTTCGGATTTTGGGCCCAGAAGTCGATGTCCCAGCTCCAGATGTTAACACCAATGGTCAGATTATGGGCTGGATGCGAGACGAATACGAAAAATTAACAGGTGCTCAAGCTCCGGGTGTTATTACTGGTAAAGCCATCGAAGATGGCGGAAGCGAGGGGCGCACCGAAGCGACCGGGTATGGCGGCGGTTATATTTTGGAAAAAGCCGTAGCGGATGGGTTGGTTTTGGGCGATAAAACTATTGCGATTCAGGGTTTTGGTAATGTTTCGCAGTATTTGGCAGAGTATGCAATTCAAATTGGTTTTAAAGTTGTTGCCTTGTCAGATAGCCGCGGCGGGATTTATAACGCTGACGGTATCGATTTGGAACAGGCATTGGAGCACAAACAACAAACTGGTCAATTGAGCGGTTTGGTTGATAGTCAAAATATTAGCAACGAAGAATTACTAGAGTTAGATGTATCTGTTTTGGCTCCAGCAGCGTTAGAAAATGTCTTAACTCAAGAAAACGCTGACAAAGTTCAGGCAAAGTTTATTTTGGAAATGGCCAATGGCCCGACTACCCCAGAAGCTGATAAGATTTTTGCTGACAAAGGCGTGGTAGTTGTTCCAGATATTTTGGCTAATAGCGGTGGTGTAACTGTTTCGTATTATGAATGGTATCAAAATCAAAATAACGAGCAGTGGGAAAAATCAGAAGTACTCCAAAAGCTTCGAGATCAAATGATCAAGGCGTATCAAGGAGTCAAAGAGTCTCAAGAAAAGTACAGTACAACTTGGCGCACAGCTGCATATATAGTTGCTGCTCAGAGATTGATAGAAAAGATGAAATAAAAAAACTAGCCGCGCGCTGCTGAAAGCCGCGCGCGGCTTTTACATTGTGATCAAACCAATATCTCCGTTTGAGATAAACATAAACGGGTCAGCTGTTTGACAATCAGTTTTATTTGTCGCCCCGCCGTTTCAAGCTGTTCTTTGTTTGCTATCAATTGACTAAAGTCAGTTGATATTTCGACACTGTCCCGTCGAGGACGATAGCACAGCGAAAATCTGGTCTCATTATATTTAACTGTAGTCTCCTCAATTTTATTTGAGGAGTCAAAATAATTAAACAATACCAGCTCTTCATCTGAGCCAAATTTGGTTTTGCAACTCACAAGTTGATTCCCAACTGTATGAAAATTTAATAATTCAAATTTCTTTTTATTGATCAAACTCAAAGGTTGTTCCAATCCTGTTTGATTGTTTCTATTCATATACCCTCCAAAAATCTATTTGATCATATGATAACAAGTGTCTGTGATAAAATAAAGATATGTACGATTGCATTATTATTGGCGCTGGTCCTGCGGGAATGACTGCAGGCATTTACGCAGCGAGAAAAAAACTTAATACTTTGATTTTGGCTAAAGAAGCTGGTGGTCAAATGGTTTGGAGTAGTGACGTCGAAAACTATAGTGGTTATAGTATGATTTCTGGTGCCGAATTAACTCTAAAATTTGAGGAGCACTTACAAGCTGTCAAAGAAGATTTAGAAGTCAAGCTCGGTATTGAGGTGGTAAATTTAGAACAAAATATTACTAGTTTTGCCGTCGAAGACAAAGAGGGTAATGTTTATTATGGTAAAACAGTTATTATAGCTTCTGGAAAAACTCCACGGCATTTGGGTGTTCCTGGAGAAAAAGAATTTTTTGGAAGAGGTGTAGCGGTTTGTGCAACTTGTGACGCGCCGTTGTATAAAGGTAAGGAGACTGTCGTTATAGGCGGGGGTAACAGTGCTATGGACGCGGCTCTAGCTTTATCCAAAGTTTGTCAAAAGGTAACTGTGATAAATCTTAACGATGAGCTTTCGGGTGAAGATGTGCTTAAAGAAAAAATTCAAAACTTATCAAATGTTAAGATTCTTAATCAAACCAAAACTTTAGCCATTCTGGGCGAAGCCAAAGTAACAGGTATAGAGATTCAAACTTTAGGGCAAGCGCAGACCAAAATTCCTTGCGATGGAGTTTTTGTAGAAATTGGTTATGAACCAAGTCATGGTTTTGACCATTTATCGCAAAAGAATGATCGTGGAGAAATTATCGTCGATGGGAATTTGCAAACCAACATTCCAGGACTGTTTGCCGCTGGAGATATCAACGACGCTTGGGGCGAGCAAATTATAATTGCCGCGGGCGAAGGTGCTAAAGCTGCGATGGCAGTAAGTAATTATTTAAATAAACAAAAATAATGACTAAGTCCCAGACGATTTCTCAAGGAGTAGTCCATCGAGTACCAGCCGATTTAAAAAAAACGCTTTTGTCTTCGACAAAAGTTTTGCTAGCTTGGGAAGATATTACTCCTTTGGCTAGAAACGAATGGATTTGTTGGGTTATGTCGCCCAAAACCGCTCCAACCAGAGCTCATCACATCAAAAGACTTAAGGAGGATCTACTTTCTGGCAAAAGACGGCCTTGTTGTTGGCCAGGATGTAGTCATAGAAAAAAATAAAAACTCAAAGCTTTCGCTTTGAGTTTTTTAAATCTGCTGATTTTATTCTTAGTCTGTACTGGCGCGTTCGACATAGCTGCCGTCTCGAGTATCAACCCGGATAACTTCCCCGGCTTTTATAAACAAAGGAGCGTCGACCATAAGACCAGTTTCTACTTTTACTTTTTTGGTAACATTACCGCCAGAGTTTCCTTTGACTCCAGGAGGTGACTCGATAACTTTAAGCTCAACTTTGATAGGTAATTCGATTGCGACAGGGTTGCCTTCAAATCTCATCACCATTACTTTAGTGCCTTCGAGTAGATATTGTTCTTGGTCCAAAGTAGTTTCTTTTGGTAAATCGATGGTTTCGAAAGTTTCGTTATTCATAAAGTGCGTGCCTTGTTCGTCTGCGTATAAAAAATTAGCGTTTTCTCGAGTGACGTCGGCAGGCAGAACTTTTTCGCCAACTTTAAAATTGTATTCCAAAACTTTGCCGGTTATAACTTGGCGTAATTTGGCTTGCATTACAGGTTTGCCGCGTCCAGTGACCATACGGTTAGACCAAGTAACTTGATATGGTTCGCCATTGAGTAGGACAATAACTCCTAATTTAACATCATTTAAATCCATAAAATTTTGTTTAATATAAAAAGCACCCATTGGTCAAAGTTGGTGTATTGTCTTTTGTTATTCTAGAGTTAGACAATACCCAGTGACCGAGAGAGGGGAAAATATAATATTTATTTTCCCCTTCGAGGTGCTTTATGGAGCGACAAAAGGTACTAATGCCATATGGCGCGCTCGTTTGAGAGCAATAGTTACCATGCGCTGGTGCTTTGGGCAAGTTCCGGTGCGGCCCCCAGCTAAGATTTTTGAGTGAGGTGACATAAAACGTCGCAATGTTTGAGTGTCTTTGTAGTCAACTGTGCTAATTTTGTTTGAGCAAAAGTAGCAAACTTTTTTGACAGGCTGACTGTTATTGTTAGTAGGTTTTTTCATAATAAGTTAATTAGTAATACTAAAATGGGATATCATCAACAGAAATATCTTCGTCTTGTTGAATGGTAGGAAGTTCTTCCGCGCCACCTTGAGTCGAAGGTGCTTGGTTAGACTGTCCATAACTGTTGGTAGAACCACCAAAGTCACCACCAGAATTTCCGCCACGACCACCGTCTAGCATAATCATATTGTCAGCGATAATTTCTGTACGGTATCGTTTTTGTCCATCTTGACCATCCCAACTTCGGGTTTGAAGTCGACCTTCAATATAAACGCGTTGCCCCTTTTTGAGGTATTGTGCTGCAATCTCGGCAAGTTTGCGCCACATGACTATGTCGTGATATTCGACGTTTTCTACTTTTTGACCAGTCTGCTGATTGGTGTAAACAAAATTAGTAGCAACGGCAACTTGGCAAACGCTAGCACCGCTAGGAATTGTCTTGAGTTCTGGATCTCTGGTCAAGCGACCAATGATCATGACTTTGTTTAAATCCATTTTAGTTTTATTTAAGGATAAATTTAATTTGAAAGATCTTCAGTTAAGGCTTTTTCGATTTGGTCATCGATTTGTTCAGAAGTTACTTTCTTTTTGCTAGCAGATGGTTTTGATTCTACAGAATCTGGCTTGGTATTGTTATCTGCGTCAGCTTCTTCTGCTGCTTTTGCCTTTTCGGTGTCGCGGTTTTGGTTCATTTTGGCTTGTGCGAGCTTATCTTTTTCTAAGCGTTCTAGATGCTCGTCAATGTTTACAATGATAAACCGAATTATAGTATTACGTTGAGTTCGTAATTTGGCTTCTAGCTTGGCGATAGATTTGCCTTCCATACTGAAAGTAATCAAACCATAGTGGCCGTTGCGAGTTTTTTTGATTGCGTAAGCAAGCTTCTTTTTGCCCAGCATTTCGTGTTCGATTTGGGTTCCACCAAAATCAGACACAAACTGTTCGATTTCCTTGGATGTTGATTCGACAATATCATCCGAAACCGATGATGCGAGTATGTACATTAATTCATATCGCGGCATAAGGAATTCTCCTTATCTCTGTAACCTTATTTTGTTGCAGAGAATATTAATAATTTGTACTTTAGCTATTTGGTTGATTTGCAGTTTTGGTGGTCTAGTTGATTTTGATACCAAAACCGACTTACTTAACCAGCATAACAAAACGTTGTTCAAGTTTATTTTAATTTTTTTTCAAAGTTTGATCAAAAATATTTAAACTTTGGTTAAAACCTCAAAACGCAATAAAATAGCTATAAAGTGGTTTAATTCTAGCACTATTTGAGCTGTTTGTCTACTATTGACTTGAAGGCTATTTTGGTCATAAGCTCTTGAAAAATTTGCCAAAATTAAGTAAAATTAGTCTTATTGTAAAATAATTTGAAAAACAAAAAGGGGGTATTATGCTGAGTATTGATTTTGATAAAGAATTTGCTTTGGCAAATCCACGCAATTTTAGTGTGGTCAAAGAAAATTGGTTGCCAATGTTTATTGATCCTAACTTTAAAAAAATTTCATACGAAGTTAGGAATTATATAAGTTGCAAGAACTGCCGCGATTACCAAGAGATCGGCTTGTCGCCGCTTGCTTATGTGTGCCCTCAGTGCGGGGTTGCTAACTCTATTTTTAGTAGGTTGGCGTGGCAGGAGATCAAAAAGATTTTTGGGATCGAAATATTTCAACTCTTTGATGATTGCATTGAGATTCACGCTTTTATCAAAAACGCCTTGGTTGACCAGAATATCTTTGACTCCCAAGGTAAATGTTACTGCCCGATGTGTGGCGGTGATTTACAGTCGTTGCTCAACGACAATTAGAGCTGCTAAAGTTGTTCTAATTGTCCATCATCCACAAATCAAAAAAACAAAACCGGATTGCATATGCTTTGCAATCCGGTTTTATATTTGCAGGTATGATTTTATTTACTAAACCTAAAGTGAACAACATCACCATCTTGGACAATATACTCTTTGCCTTCGATTCGAAGCCAGCCTTTGTCTTTGGCGGCAGGGTAGGAACCAGCTTCGAGTAGCTTGTCCCAAGCGATAACCTCGGCTTTGATAAATCCTTTTTCAAAATCTGTATGAATTTTACCAGCAGCTTGTGGTGCTGTACTCCCTGCAGGGCAAGTCCAAGCTTTGGTTTCTTGCGGTCCAGAAGTTATAAAGGTGATTAAGTTGAGAGTTTGGTAAGCGGTTGTGATAATTTGATCCAAGCCACTTTGTTCGAGTCCAAGTTCTTGTAAATATTCTTGTCGTTCGTTGTCTTCGAGTTCGGCTAGTTCACCTTCGAGCTTAGCATCGACGATCATACTTGATTGACTGTCGATCGACCCGCCAGGAATAATGTATGATTTATTATTCACGTCATATTCGGCGTTATAAGCGTACAAAAACGGTTTGGTGGTAAGTAGTTGAATTTCGCGCGCGGTCTTTTTTTCTTCTTCTGACAATTCGACCAAATTGGCCATTTTGCCGTTTTCTAAAGCGGCGCGGTACTTTTGTAACAAAGCCTCGAGCTTGATTGCCAGCTTATCGCCTGATTTAACCTGTTTTGTTAGGGATGTTAGACGTTTGTCGACGGTTTGAAGATCGGCCAGTTGTAATTCGATGGCAATGGTTTCCATGTCACGCTTTGGGTCTATTGATCCGTCAACATGAATAATATCGCTATTGTCAAAAATTCTAGTGACTTCCAAAATCGCATCAACCTCTCGGATGTGTGATAAAAATTGATTTCCTAAACCCTCTCCTTTGTGAGCTCCAGCAACTAGTCCAGCGATATCGACGAATTCAATCGAAGCTGGGACAATTTTGGCACTTTTTTCCTGAATGGCCAGCTTGGGCAAGCGTTCGTCTGGAACGGGAACTACACCCACGTTAGGGTCGATTGTGGCGAAAGGGTAGTTAGCCGCTTCGACTTGAGATTTGGTTATGGCGTTAAATAGGGTCGACTTTCCAACATTAGGCAATCCGACAATTCCGACTTTGAGGGACATAAAAGTTCTTAATAACTTATCTATTTTACTCTAAAGTCAAAATTTTTGCTAATTTTTGCAGAATTTTGGTATAGTGAGGTTGAAGTCAAAATCTTTCGAAAAAAGGAGGAAGTTAATTCTGAGAAAAATACAAAATCGTCGTCGCCAAAATTGGCAGCCAGAAAATATTTATGTGATTCATCAAGTCTTGATGAGACAACGGAATCATAAAAATTTTCGAACTTGCAAATGGGCGAAACGTCTCCCGCAACGCAAATATTAAGTTGTTTGAGCCTGATTGAGTCAGGCTCTTTTTTATTTTGTAGTTGGAAGTTTTTTCAAAAGTTGTGAACAAAAATTGACCTAAATAGAAGTTTGATCTACAATTGTTTTTATAGCCAGCAATTTGAGCTATACTGGCATCGGCCACAAAAAATCAACAGGAGATAAGATAAGTTTTATGGATAATGCAACAGCATTTCAAACAGGAACTAGGGGAGTTAACTGGATCAGCCGGGCACAACTTATAGAAATGGATAGAACATCATTCGTCGAAGTTCCCAAAAGGGACCGAGACAAAGCCGCTGAGATAATGAAGCAAAAAACAAACAGGAGACCCCGATTTGTTAGATGAAAAAATAGTGACGGAATCTTATGCAACTCGCATAAAATCCGATCACGTTGCATCAAGTTGATGGTCCGATAGCCTCCTGTGATGGTGCATTCGGAACAATTTTCGCTATTCCGCTTAGATCTGGCAGGGTAGCAATTGTCTCACTTAAGCAGTTGAAGAAAATGATCTAGCGCAGATTCCATGAAATTTCTTAGCCGCAGGTGTTACCACCTGCGGCTTTTTTATTGCTATACTAAAGTTAAGAAATCGAGCATAGGAGGAATTTGCGAATGCGCCCAAACGTAAGTGTTAGGTATGTTTATATTAAATCAGTCTGGTCTGATCACCCAGAAAAATTTTATCAAAAAGAAGCGCTCTGGCTCCTGCAAAATTTGAGCGGTAGACTGCGCAAAAGAAATTTCCGCCCGGACGAGACAGAAGAAATGCTTTGGTATTTGTTTGAAACCGAGTGGTTTAATTCGGTTAAAAGAGGCAGAGGCGCTCTAATTTTAGAGCGCAAACGTGGTCGAATATTTTTTGTCGTAAGATTAGAAGATATTCCCAAAATTCGCCGCTTGGCGATCATTGAACATCGCAATAAACGATGGTTGTAGGTGGGCCAACCAACTATTTGTATTCGGCAAAAAGCTCTAATGCGTGGAAATATCCGCGCTTTTTGTTTTTCTGGTATACTAGAGGGGAAATTAACTTTTACTATATTATGCAAGTCGATTCATCTATATTTAAAGCTTACGATATCCGTGGAGTTTACCCAGATCAACTAACAGCCGAAACTGCTTATGCCATCGGGCGAGCTTTTGCGACTTTAATCCAAAAAGAAAATCCAGATAAAGAATTGACTATCGGTGTGGGTGGAGATATGCGCCTTTCGACTCCAGAACTTAAAGAGCAAGTTATTAGGGCAATCTCCGAAAGCGGTATCAACGTTGTCGACATTGGTTTGGCTTCGACTCCAACTTTTTACTTCTCGATTGGCTACCTAGAACTTGATGCAGGGATTCAGGTTTCGGCTTCACACAATCCAAAGCAGTACAACGGTTTTAAAATGGTTCGTGCCAAAGGTGTTGCGGTCGGCGGCGATAGTGGTATTAAAGAGATGCTCCAAACTATTTTGGACGAGAGCTTTGTTGCAAAAGCGGATAAGGCTGGATCTGTAGAAATCAAAGAGCATATGGAAAAAGTTGCGGCAAGCGAGCTTTACAAGCTAGCTGGCGAGCCAGACATTCCGCAGTTAAAAATTGTGATCGACACTGCTAATGCTATGGGAATCCCAGATTACAAAGCTTTATTTGATATTTTAAATCCAGAATTAGTTACTATGAATTTTGAGCTCGACGGAACTTTTCCAGCTCACGAGGCTGACCCGCTTAAGCCCGAAAATACTCAGGATTTGCGAGAACGAGTCGTGACCGAAGGCGCGGATTTGGGAATTGCTTCCGATGGCGATAGCGATCGAGTCTTCCTAATAGACGAAAAAGGCGAGACGATTCCATCTCCAATTTTGTATACAATTTTAGCTCATATCGAGCGCGAGGAATTTCCAAATGACCCACTGGCTTACGAAATTCGACTAGGAAACCTGGTCGAAGAAGAGTTTGCGGGTGCAAAGCTGGTTCAGACTCCAGTTGGCCACTCTATTATTAAGAGCTTTATGGTTAAAGAAAACGCTGTATTTGGTGGCGAGATTAGTGGTCATTATTTCTTTAGACTCCCATGGGGAACTTACGAAGCGCCGATGCTGCTGATCATTAAATTCTTGCAATGGCTTTCGGGGCAAGACAAACCTTTGTCCGAAATCGTCGCCAGTTACAAACGTTATGTTTCTTCTGGAGAGGTTAATACCAAAGTTACGAGCAGGGAAGAAGTCGAAGAAAAAATCGAAGAGATTAAAGAAAAGTACAGCGACGGCAAGCAAACCACAATCGATGGTGTTAAAGTTTCTTACTCAGACTTTTGGTTTAGTGTTCGAGCCTCTAACACCGAGCCGGTGATGAGATTAATAGTTGAGGCAAAAGATCAAGCAGTTATGGAAGCCAAGCGCGACGAGATTTTGGCAGTAATTCGATCCTAGAATTAAATAAAACCGGGGCTGTAGATCACAGCAACCCGGTTTTTTGTTTAACTTCGTGCATTGTTTGGCTGGCAACTTCGCGCGCCTTTCGTGCGCCGTCCGCCAGAATCTGCGCGAGCTTTGCTTCGTTTTCGAGCAAAGCTTTTTTCTTTTTTCTAAATTCTGCAAAGTGCTCGGCGATGGCCTCGGCTAATTCTGCTTTAAGTTCGCTATATTTAATTTCACCTTTGCGGTGTTCGGTCTCGAAGCGACTAACTTGTTCTTTTGAACCAAAGTGATTTAGTAAGTCGAGCAGGTTTTTTGCTCCGGCTTCGTCGGTGACAGCCTTCTTGATTTTGCTGGCGATTTCTTCTGGAGAGTCGTCGAGGTAGATTGGTGTGTCGCCAGTTTTGCTCATCTTTTTACTCGAATCTTTGAGGCTCATGATGCGCAGTGGTGTAGTTTCGTAAGCTTTGGGTTCGGGAAAAGTCTCGCCAAACTGTTTATTAAATTTGCGTGCGATAATTCGTGTTAGTTCGAGATGTTGAATTTGGTCTTCGCCAACTGGGACAAAGTCTGGTTTGTAGAGAAGGATGTCTGCGGCCATTAAGGTTGGGTAGGCGAGCAAGCCAGCATTGACGGAATCTTTTTGTGCTTTACCTTTGTCTTTAAATTGCGTCATGCGTTCGAGTTCGCCGATCGGAGTGATGCAGTTAAAGATCCAAGCCAGCTCGGCGTGTTCTTGGACGTGATTTTGAATAAACAAAGTTGATTGCTCTGGATCCAAACCGGCGGCGATGTATTCGGCTATAACTTCGAGTGTATCTTGTCTAAGTTTTTTGGGATCGCGGGGAACTGTAAGCGCGTGCAAATCCGCAATAAAGAAGAAGGTTTTGAGCTTGCCCTGATTCTGAATTTGTACAAATTGTTTTAGGGCACCTAGGTAGTTTCCGATATGCAACCGACCAGTGGCTTGAACGCCAGAAATTATTGCGTGGGATTTTTTCATACAACAAATATTAAAAATAGCTTAAATGAGCTTGATATTGACATTTTAGCATAATGTAGGATAATATACCTAGCTTTATGCAAAATCAAAATTCGCGGAGGAATGTGATGAAAATTATTTGCAAGAATTGCGGTAGTGAAGTGTCTGTGTCAGTGGGTATGAAAGTCATGCCAGAACATATGCGAGCCGATGGGACGAATTGTCCGGACTTTGTTTAATTTGGGATGGTGATCAAGAAGTTCGCCAGACGGGTGATAATACGCCAGAAGATCATCGTTGTTGTCCACCATCATCGCACTCATCCGGCGATCGTCCTAAAACAGGATCGTCGTCGAGAAGTTTAATGGGGGTCGAGAGATGAGCGTCGTGGTGCAAGACTTGGTGTTTAAACAGATCCACATTGGATCTTTATTGCTCGACTACCACAAAGTCGATCGGCCAGAGTTACCACAAATTCTGGTGAAACCGCGCGAATCATTCATGGGCGTATTTTAAAGTCTACTATGATTTTGAGCTATGGCTCAAAAAGCGGTTGGTAGATTATAATCTCCACCACCCAAATGACAAGCGTGTTGTTAAATTGCGTGAAGTGGAGAGATTGGCAACCGAAAAAATGGATATAGACTGGGGGTTTGTTGATCCTGATCCCGAGTAAAGATCCATTGTTGCCGCTGTATCGCTTTCATGAAAAGTGAGAGGTGCGTGTGTGGGATATTTTGAGGCGTTAGTTATCTGACGCCTTTTTTGTTTTTCGTATATTCTCAAACCAAAGCTTTTCTTCCCTCGAACTTTAATCTCTATTCAAAACCAAAGTTCTATATTCCCTCGACCTCCACACAGCCCTGAGGTCGGTCTCAGGAAATAGAACTTTGGTTTTTTGTTTTGTTTCGTCATCCTGAGCGGAGGCGAAGCCGGAGTCGAAGGATCTATTCCTAAACCAAACCTTTTCTTCCCTCGAACTCTAGCGCCTTCGCGAAGTCGTTCTCGAGAAGAAAAGCTTTGGTTTTTGCCATCCTAAACTTTTTCTTCGTCATCCTGAGGAGCTTGCGACGAAGGATCTCTAATAACAAACCTTGAGATCCTTCACCACCTTCGGTGGTTCAGGATGACATTGCGTTGGAAAGGTGGTTCACCCTTCGGGTACAGGCAGGATGACATTGCGTTGGAAAGGTGGTTCACCCTTCGGGTACAGGCGGGATGACGTGGTGCTAGAAAGGCGGTTCATAATTAGGATCAAAATGACTATGGGTCTAATTTAAAGACAAGATACAAAAATATTGAACCAAAAATCCCGTCTAAATATAGACGGGATTTAAAATTGATTTTAGATTAATTAAACTTCGATTAGTACAGGTAAAATCATTGGGCGACGTTGTGTGCGTTGGAAAAGGTATTCTCCAATATCGTCGCGAATTTGTTGGCGTAGGTTTGGCCAGTTTGGTTCACCTTTGCCATGTTCTACCATTTTTCTAATTTCGTGCTTAACTTCACGGATGAGATCATCGTTGTTTTTCATGTAGACAAAACCACGCGAAAGGATTTCTGGTTGATTAGTCAGTTTGCCAGAATGTTTATCGATTGTCGCAATAATTACAAACATTCCATCTTGTGCCATTGCTTTACGGTCACGAATGACGACTTCGCCAACGTCACCAACACCCAAACCATCGACAAAGACATAACCAGACGGAACTTTTTCGTTTAGAACTTTGGCTTGGCCACGTTGGTTGATTTCCAAAACCGAACCGTTTTCTAATAAGAAACAATTTTCTGAAGGAATGTTGATACTTTCGGCAACTTTTTTGTGGGCCGCAAGCATGTGTAGTTCACCATGAATTGGTACAAAGTATTTTGGTTTAACCAATTGCATCATGAGTTTGAGTTCTTCGTGTTGTCCGTGACCACCAGTGTGAATATCAAGGATTTTGTTGTAAATTACTTCAGCGCCAATTCTAGTGAGGTTGTCGATGACGCTAACAATAGAGCGTTCGTTCCCAGGAATTGTAGAAGCCGAAATAACTACAGTATCGGTTGGTTTGATTGTCACAAAGCGGTGTTCGCCTCGAGACATTCTCGCCAATTGCGATCGCTCTTCGCCTTGACCACCTGTCGCCAAGATCAAAATCTGGCTGTCAGGGTATTTATTTGCTTGTTCTGATTTGATGATTAGCTTAGGCTGGATTTTGAGATAACCCATACTGAGCGCGGTTTCGATTGTGTTAACAATGCTTCGGCCTGTCACGACAACTTTGCGGTTGTATTTAGCAGACAAATCCAACACTTGTTGAATACGAGCGAGCAAAGATGAAAAACTTGTAAAGACAATTCGGCCTTTGGTGTTTTGGAAAATTTGTTCGATAGTTTTTCCAATTTCTTTTTCGGATTTTGAATATCCTGGCTTGATCGCGTTAGTTGAATCGCTCATTAGCGCCAAGATGTTTTCTTCACCAAAGCGAGCAATTTTATTAAATTCGGTTGGGACTTCATTAACAGGAGTGTGGTCAAACTTCCAGTCTCCAGTATGAACAACTTTTCCAATTGGAGTTTGGATTGCCAGACCAACTGAGTCAGGAATATTGTGGTTAACAGCAAAAAAGCTAACTTTGAATTTTCCTGCAGGGATGACATCATCACGGTTAACAACGTTAAGCTTAGCTCGGTTAACCAAATTAAATTCTTCTAAACGCTTTTTGATCATACCGATCGAAAGTGGAAGTGAATAGATTGGTGGATCACCTAGTTTAGCTAACAAATAGGGGATTGCTCCAATGTGGTCCATGTGACCATGAGTAATGAAGATTGCTCGAATATTATCTTTTTTGTCTTCAAGGTACTTGGTTTCGGGAATAATATAGTCGATACCAGGAGTCTGATCATCAGGGAAAGCAAAACCGGCGTCGACAATTACAATATCGTTACCAAATTCGTATGCCATCATGTTAGCGCCGACTTCTTCGAGGCCACCAAGAGGGATAATGCGCAAAGTGTCTCTCGAGACGGTATAAGCGCTGTTAGCTGCTTGGGTGTGTTGATGGGTTTTGCTTGCTTTGTCCATTACCATAGGGCGACGGGCATGTGATTGACTACGTCGAGTAGTTGGTCGACGTGTCGTTGTTTTTTTTGCTGCTGGTCTTGTTCTTTTGACCGTAGCAGAAGGTTTGTTAATCATATTGTTTTGATTAAAGAAGTCAGAGTGTAGAAATTTGTAGTTTACTGTTACGTTGATTGCCTCAAAAATTACTGTCTAGGCATGCAAAACTGTAATCAAAAATACCGGAACACAAAAAACTACACAAAGCTTCTTTTAAATTATTAATTTGTGTTTTTTGGCTAACAAAAAAAGCCTGGCTAGGCTAAGTGGCTTCCGGGGCCGCCTTAGTTCTAGATTTGCGTGATTTTACGCAATTAACACATGAATATTTACTTGCGAACAAATAAAAACTCATTCATTAACTGAGTGACTTAACTATATCAGGATATGCTATATTTGTCAACTTAAAACCCAAAAAACTCTTTTAAATAAAGGTGTTTTTAGATTTTAAGCCTAGGTTTATTTGAGGGCTCGGCGCGTGTCTTGGTACCAATATGGGATGTTGTAGGCCCGTGTTGGTTCGTTTGGAAGGTTTTCGATCGAAAAGCCTTGAATGTTCTGTCCGATTGCGTAAGTGTATACAGTTTGAACTAAGAAAATAGCTGGGAGATCTGCCTTAAAGAGCTCGTGCATTTGGATGTAGAGTTGGTCTCGGGTGGTTTTGTCGCTCGCTTTGCGCGCGTCTGTGATCAAAGCATCAATTGTGGTGTTGTTGTAATTGGATAAGTTAAGCCCAGGATTTTTGGTTTGACTAGAATGCCAAAAGATAAATGGATCAGGATCAGCTCCAAGTTTTTGCGCAAATAGAAGTAAATCATAGTTGCGAGGTTTGATCGCTGATTCGGTAAGTTCTTTGGTTGGCAAAATATTTAAGTTGAGTTTAATGCCAAGTTGATACCACTGATCACGCAAAACTTCTGCAGTTTGAACGTTGATTGGTGTGTCGTTGGTCGCTAAGGTTAGCTCGAGCGCGGTGCTTCCTTTGCTTCTATATTCTTGGTCACTTGCTTTGGTCCAACCAGCTTGGTCAAGCAAAGCT
The DNA here is from genome assembly GCA_041389225.1 of Candidatus Doudnaibacteriota bacterium. Lineage (GTDB taxonomy): Bacteria > Patescibacteriota > Doudnabacteria > UBA920 > UBA920 > UBA920. Next base: position 60,080 of record JAWKSI010000002.1, read on the forward strand.
CCGGCTTCTTCTGGGTTAACTTGGGTAATTGTTTCTGGGAGTCCATCAACATGTTGAGCCAAAATTGGGCTATTGATCAAAATTCCTTGGTTATCATAAACTTCTTCCAAGATTTTTGGAGCGTTAGCAGTTAAGTTGAGAGCTTGTCTAACGCGCACATCGCCCAAAGTTTTGTTGGCTGTATTAATAAACACAGCTTGATATTGAGGTAGGGGAATTTGATGAATAGTCAGATTTTTACCAGATTCCGAAACATTAATTTTGTCATCATCAAATTGGCTAAACCCAAACCCATTAACTTGCTTGCCATGAACAGCTTTGACCAATTCTTCGGCAGAGTTATAAAAGTATAATTTGAGTGATTCGATGTAAGCTGATTGGTCGACAAACTGATCAAAGGCTTCGAGAGTAATTGTCTGTACAGAACCTTGAGTTAGTTTTTTGACTTCTTTGACTTTGTAAGGGCCATTACCAATTGCTTCGATGTTATTTTGAGACAAAACAAAGTCCGACGGCTTTATATCGCTCCATAGATTTTTGCTAATGATCGGTAGGGTCAGGTTGTTAAGAAATAGTCCGGAAGCTTTTGGTAGGATAAATTTAACCGTTCGAGCATCAACAACTTGTGCTTCGGTAGAAAGCCAATCGTTGTTGAGCGGACTGTTGTATTCTGGATTTTTGATTGTATTAATAGTAAAGACAACATCTTCGGCCGTTACAGGAAGTCCATTGTGCCACTGAGCGTTGTCTTTAATAGTGATGGTGTAAGTTAGTTGATCCTCAGAAACTTGAGGAAACTCGGTTGCAAGCTCTGGAATGACATTGCCTCTCCCGTCGTATTTGTATAAACCAGCGTAAATTAAGTTGACCAGAGTTTTGTCTGTGTTAGTCGAAGCTAAAATTGGATTGATAAATCTAGGTTGGCCGATTATTCCTTCGGCATAGCTTCCACCTGTGGTTGGAACAACTTGTGTGTATTTGTTGAGCCAGCCGTTAGCTGAAAAAACAAAACTTAGAATTGCGACAGTAATCAAAGCAAGCAAGATGCGTTGTTCCCATTTGGACATCAATGAAAAAACCTTCCTGATGACGGAAAGTCTTAGTTTTGGGACGCTCTTAAATCCGCTGTAAAGCTGATTCAAAAAACCTTTGTTCCAATTGTTAAGCTTGGGGTTCACAGTTATTTATTTAACAAAACAACGGTTAGGCTAAGTCCTGCAAAGAGAACACCCAAAACGATAGTTGCTCTAAACAGCCACTTGTCTGACCCGCGTCTTGTTGCAATACCGCCGCCAGTGCCACCAAAAACGCTTGATAAACCAGCAGACTTATTTTGCAAGGCAATTACGATAATCAAAAGTACCATAATCACCATATTAAGAATTGTTAAAACTTGAGAAAGGCTCATATTTTTTGTAAAAATTTGAGATTAATTTATTTCTAATTATTTTACTTGTCATCCTGAGCGGAGGCGAAGCCAGAGTCGAAGGATCTTTTATGCCAAATCATTATAGTAATTTTCCAAATTTGTGTCAATTAAGTAAGAGAAGCGCGTAAGACTTTGGCTTTTGCCGGTCCGATGAGTTTTTCTAAATCTTGAATCGGTGCTTGTCGAATTTGTTCGACAGTACCGATTTTTTGTTTGAGTAGTTTTTTGGTTTTTGGTCCAATACCAGGGATATCGTCGAGTGCCGATTTGATTGCTTGTTTACTGCGTAGGTTACGATGAAAAGTAATACCAAAGCGATGGGCTTCGTCACGGAGTCGTTGCAACAATTGCAACGCGGGGTTATTGTGCGGCAGAATAATTGGTGTTGACTTTGCTGGTATAAAAATTTCTTCAATTCTTTTTGCCAAACCAATGACAGGAATATCTAGTTGGAGTTTTTTGAGAACTTTGACCGCTACACCGAGCTGGCCTTTGCCACCGTCGATTACTAGCAAGTCGGGCGTTGGCCATCCATCTTTTTGGTTCTGAGGAATGACATTGGTTTTGTTTTTCTCTCTAGTGAGTCGGCGTTCGAGCATTTCTTGCATCATGGCAAAATCATCTGGCGAAGCTTTGCCTCGAATCTTAAATTTTTTGTATTCGGTTTTGGCTGGCGAACCATTAATAGTGACCACCATACTACCAACTGGATTGGTTCCTTGGGTGTTACTGATGTCGTAGCATTCGATTCGGTTGAGCGGGTTTTGGAGTTTGAGTATTTGCTGGAGTTCCTGGCTGGCTTGGATCAAAAGATCAGCGTGTGTTGCTTGGCTTTGGCGCCATTTTGCAAGATAATTTTGAGCATTAACTGCGCCTAATTTGATTAGTTCAAGTTTTTGTCCACGTTCTGGTTGCTTGATCAAAACTTTTTTGCCGAACTGTTTGCTAAACAATGCGGTGACCAAACTTTGATCTTTGAGTTGATACTGTAGCATTAATTCTTTTGGACAGTCCGAAGTCTGACTGTAATAAGTTTCGACAATGCTTTGAGTGATGGTTTGTGCGATTTGGGAACGGTCTTGCGCGGCGCTAAGTTTGCTGAGATTGTCATAAATAAAATTTTCTTTATCACGCAATTTACCGCGCCTAACTTTAAACAAGTTAACTGCCGCTTGATTGTCGTCTATATATAAAGAAACAAAATCCCAATTTACAGGTTTGCTAAAAATCGAAATTTGTTTTTCTTCGAGTGCATTGAGAGCTTGGAGTTGGTCTCTAAGCCGCGCAGCTTTCTCAAATTGTTTGAGCCGCGCAGCTTTCTTCATTGCCAAATTAAGTTGACTGGTGATTTTACTAGCTTTGCCAGAAAGAAATAGAGAAATTTTTTCGATTTGTTGTTGGTATTCTTGTAGTGAAACTTCGCCAATACATACTCCGGGACAACGATGCAGGTGATAGTAAAAGCAGGGTCGGTTGCCAACTTGGGTGTGGTCGCAAAATGGAAAAATTTTGCGAATGAAGTCTAGAGTTTTGCGGATTTTTTTGACCGAAGTGAATGGACCAAAAAATTTATTATTAGAAGAAGGTTTGGAGTTGAGCTTGCGCGCGTAACTGATTTGTGGGATCGGAGTGGAGTAGTCGATTTTGATAAAAGCAAAGTTTTTATCATCCCGCAACATAATATTGTACGGCGGCAAGTATTGTTTGATAAGCGTATTTTCCAGAAATAAACTCTCGAGCTCAGTATTGACCACAGTGTAATCAATATCAAAAGCTTCTGCCATTAAGAATGGTAGTTGCGCGCGCGTGTCACTCGTGCCAAAATATTGGTTAACGCGCGAACGGAGATTTTTGGCCTTTCCCACATACAAAACTTGTCCCTTTTGATTGAGGAATTTATATACTCCAGGTTTGCGTGGGAGAGTTTTGACTTTATCTTTAAGTTGGGTCAGGGTTTGACTCATAAATCTATTATAGCTAGAATGAGGTTGTTTTGACACTATTTGTTTAACACTATTTTGGAGGTTTGGAGGAATGATTATTTATGAAGATAAAAATGGATTGGCCTTTTGTTGGTCGAGCGTTGCTTACTGTGTTAGGTTTAGGGTTCGAACTATGGCGAGAAGTCCGGAGATACGTATCCTTGATCGCTGGACTTGTGTTGGTTCCAATAGGACTGATCGGATATATCTTTTTTGTCGATCGGTCAAATTGGGTCGAACCGCTTGACGCGGTTGTCAAATATTTGTCTTTAACCTTGGTCATAATTTTGATCTTCTATTATTATATGGAAGTGGAAAGAGACCAAGTCTAAAAAAGGGGGGTAAAAATGCAGAATTTAATTTTTAGCATCATTGCTTTGTGCTTGGGTGCTGTAAGTTGGGTAACGTACCAGACTTCAGCGACGGCTTCTAAGCTGATGTTTGCGGCGGCGATTGTAATTGCCATCAATCCAGTTTGTACTGCGTTAGCTTTTTTTCTTCGACCATATCAGCAATATGTTCGTAGAAAGCAAGTTGATAAAATTGTTGCTTGTGTGGTCAATATGGATGACGGGGAAGTTTATGCTAACTCTCTTGACCAAGATATGGTCAGAGAAATAGCGTATGAGCTCAAAGGTTATCCAGTAGCTGTAGAAATCAGCGGTGCGAGCTTGGTTGTAACAAAGCTTGCTGTTTAAAGGTTGAGTTTGGTTCACAGCCGAATCGGAATTTCCGATTCGGCTGTTTTATATATAGAGACTTGTCACAAGTTCCAAAATTTGCTAGCGTTAATTAGTTAACAATATTTACTTATTAGAAATAAATGCCAAAAAAAGCAGTAAAATCAACCAAAGGTGAGCCGACCTCTGGCCGAAAAACTCAAACAAAAAAACGCACTACAGCCCAAACCAAAAAGCCTCAATTTGAAGGCGGGATCTCGATTCGTGGCGCGCGAATGCATAACCTTAAAAATGTTGATTTGGATTTGCCACGTAATCAACTTATTGTAATGACTGGTTTGTCAGGTAGCGGTAAATCTTCTTTGGCTTTTGATACCATCTACGCCGAAGGACAACGCCGTTACGTCGAATCGTTATCAGCTTATGCTCGGCAATTTATTGGCTTGATGGATAAACCTGACGTCGATAGTATCGAAGGGTTGAGTCCGGCCATTTCGATTGATCAAAAAACCGCTTCACATAATCCTCGCTCGACAGTTGGAACAGTTACCGAAATCTACGACTATATGAGATTGTTATATGCTCGGGTTGGACAACCTCATTGCCCAGAATGTGGCAAAAAAGTTGAAGGTCAAACTTTACAAGCAATGGTAGATCAAATTTTGGCCATGCCGGAAGGGAGCCGAATTATGTTGCTGGCGCCAGTGGTGCGTGATCAAAAAGGTGAACACCGTTTGGTTATGGAGCAACTTAAGAAGTCTGGTTTTTCTCGAGTAAGATTAGACGGTACTGTAATGGATTTGGATGAAGCTTTGGCTCAGACTTTGGATAAACAAAAAAAGCACAGTATCGAAATTATAGTTGATCGTATTGTAGTTCATGCTGATGATCGCGCGCGGATTTCGGAAAGCTTAGAAAAAACTTTGGATTACGGTGATCAGCTTGCGCTCTTGTTAGTGGTCGATGCTGAACAAACAGCGAAGACCGGCAATACAATTATCAAAACAGAAATTCCGCTTTCGCAAAAATATGCTTGTCCAAATGGCCATCCGGTTGCGTTAACTGAGCTAGATCCGCGTGAATTTTCGTTTAACAGTCCTCATGGAGCTTGCCCTGAATGTAAAGGCTTGGGGAACAAGTTAACTGTCGAACCAAATTTGGTGATTCCAAATGATAAGTTAACTTTGGCTGAAGGCGCTATTCGCCCATGGAGCAAAACTGCTTCGAGGATTTCTTGGTATTCCAAAGCTTTGGCAGCGGTCGCCGACGCTTATGGGTTTTCGGTTAAAGTTCCGGTAAAAGATTTGCCAAAGAAAGCTATGGATGTGATTTTATACGGAACTAATGGTAAGAAAATTGAAATGCCAATGGGTGATGGAGTGCGAACTTATCAAGCTAATTTTGAAGGGGTTATCGCCAACTTGGAACGCAAGTACCGCGAAACTGATTCTGATTTTGTACGAGGGGACATAGAAAACTATATGAGAATTAGGAAGTGCCAGGTTTGCCAAGGCAAAAGGCTCAAGCCAGAAGTACTTGCGGTAACTATTGACTCGCAATCGATTATTGAAGTTTCTAGTTTGTCGATTGAACAAGCGGCAGAGTTTTTTGATCAACTTCCAAAGAAGTTGAATGCCAAAGAGCTAGAAATTGCCAAATTAATTCTTAAAGAAATTTCTGCACGACTTAAGTTTTTGTTAGATGTTGGCTTAGCATATTTGTCGCTGGATCGTGGAGCTCATACTTTGTCCGGCGGAGAAGCACAGCGCATCAGACTAGCGACACAAATTGGTTCTGGTTTGACTGGTGTTTTGTATATTTTAGACGAACCTTCGATTGGTTTGCATCAACGTGATAACACCCGGTTGCTTGGGACGCTTAAGAACCTGCGCGATTTGGGTAATACCGTGATTGTTGTTGAACATGATGAAGAGACAATTCGTGAAGCTGATTACGTTGTCGATATTGGTCCTGGTGCAGGTAAGCATGGCGGTGAGATTATTTCGGCAGGTACATCTAAAGCTGTAGAAAAAGATAAAAATTCTGTCACAGGAAAATTCCTGCGAGGTGAAGAAGAAATTGCCGTACCAAAACGCCGTCGAGCTGGTAATGGTAAAAAATTATCTATCGTTGGGGCAGAAGAATTTAACCTCAAAAAAGTTAACGTTGACATTCCATTGGGTAAGCTGGTTTGTATTACCGGTGTTTCTGGAAGTGGTAAGTCAACTTTGTTGAATGATATTTTAGCCAAAGCTTTATCGCAACATTTTTGGGACAGCAAAGATGAACCTGGGGCTCATAAAAAAATTACTGGAATGGAGCATATCGACAAGGTCATCAATATCGACCAGTCTCCGATTGGCCGCACGCCGCGGAGTAATCCAGCTACCTATACAGGAGTCTTTACTTATGTGCGTGATCTATTTGCAGGGACACGAGAAGCTAAGATGAAAGGTTATAAAGCAGGTCGGTTTAGTTTTAATGTTAAAGGTGGGCGTTGTGAACAGTGTCAAGGTGATGGTGTTATCAAAGTAGAAATGAATTTCTTACCAGATGTTTATATTAAATGTGATGAGTGTAATGGTAAAAGATATAATCGAGAAGCTTTAGAAATTCATTATAATGGCAAAACAATTTCGGATATTTTGGAGATGACTGTAGACGAAGCGAAAGAATTCTTTGATTCGATCCCGGCTGTTAAACGTAAGCTTGGAACTTTGTCAGAAGTTGGTTTAGGTTATATGCACTTAGGTCAAAACGCAACAACTTTGTCTGGTGGGGAAGCGCAGCGTATCAAGTTGGCTAGCGAATTATCTCGAGCTTCGACTGGACGGACTTTGTATATTTTGGATGAACCGACAACCGGTCTTCACTTTGCTGATGTTAAGCGATTGATTTACGTTTTAAATAAGTTAGTAGAAAAAGGTAATAGTGTGATTGTCATCGAACATAACCTTGATATGATTAAAACCGCCGACTGGATCGTTGATCTTGGTCCTGAGGGCGGAGATAAAGGCGGAGAAGTCGTAGCGAGCGGAACCCCCGAAGACGTTGCCAAAATTAAGCGCAGTTATACCGGACAATATTTGAAGAAGATGTTGTAGCACCAAACAAAAAACCACAATAGCTTTGTGGTTTTTTGTTTGGTATAAACAAAAACAAAAACCGCGCCTTGTGGGAGCGGTTGAGTGTCTGGGTCAATGGATTGTATCAATCAGCTAAGAGCTAATTTATACAATATCTTCGGTAAAAGATTTGGATCAAACATGACTGAAATCAAATACTCACTTACATCTTGGTTTGAGTCTTGGATTTCACAAACCGTGATGCTTTGATCGATTTGGGCCAGTTTGTCAATAAAATCAGGGAGAGATAGGCCTTTTTCTGACAAATCTCTTTTTGATACTTTTATTGTTAGGTAAGTCCTGTCAATCGCTTCCTTGCGAGCTACTGTCATCATTTTTTTCTTCCTCCTCCTTCGATAGATTTGTGTAGGCTTGCGCTATTTCTTCCATCGCCTGCTTAACCTTTCCTTCGTCTTGACCTACGTGGTTCGAGAACGCTATGAGATTCTCCTCCGCTCTATCAGTTTGATCTTTTACAGAGCAGGTGTTTCTCTCTGTTGAATGAATGGTTGTATTCATATTTCCCTCCGTCTATTTTTTTATTTTATCTTCGGTAATTTAAATATATCAAAGAAACAATCTTGGTCAAATTTATACCAACCAATGCGCCGAGTAACCAATAATCAATATGGTATGAAGTAAACATTTGGTACAAAACCGCAAGCGATAAGATTGCAGTACCAACAATCAAAGCGACACGATTGGCCAATTGACGATGGTGATGTTCGCGTTCGTCTTCTTCGGGACCTTCACCGACCAAAGACATTGCGACTACATAAACCACTAAGGCCAGTGACACCCCAAGCATTTTGTTCATACTCATGTTGTCCATGGTATTATATTCCGACAGCAAAAACCCGCACAGTACAGCGATAAAGACTAATAGAGAAAGATAATAAAGAATGAGTTTCATAAAGTTATTATACAGTATTTTATTTTGAGTTAGTTAAAAATACGATGAGTTAGTTAAATAATTTTGAAGATTTTTTCGACAGGGAGTTTAAACACAGAAGCGATTTGCATAGCCAAAAGTAAAGATGGTGTATAATTTCCTTTTTCGACAGCGATAATGGTCTGCCTCGAAACATGACAAAGCTGAGCCAACTCTTCTTGAGTAATGCTTTGTTCTTGTCTAAGTTGTTTGATGCTATTTTGGATCATTTAATTTATCGCGTTGAACTTTAAATTTTACAATTCGTTTGATCAAAGAATAGGGAATTGGCTTGTCAAAATCAAATTGCACGGCCCCTTTTGAAGTTTTGTAAGGTTTGAGTTCTTGAGCAAACTCAAAAATTGCTTCTGGGGTTGGATAAAAACCAAGATGGTTTTTGTTTCCAGCAAAATATACCAGCACTTTATTTTGTTTATAGGCTGGCATATTATAGCTAATAATTTCGGTTGCTTGTGGGGCAGACTCTCGTATGGTTTGTCTGATTTTTTTTAAGACCATTTGAATGTCTTTGGAGAAGGCGGCGATGTATTGATCGACTGTTGTAAATTTAGTTTTTGGTAAATTCATAAAATTCAAAAGCTTATCCAAAAGTAAAAGTAAAGATTTGCAGACCGCCTTCTGGAACTTCGATTTCCAAAGTATGGGCACCACCTTCGGAGGATTCGAATAGGGTGTATAGATCTGATTTATTAATCACTAAGCCTTTGGTTTGCACGCCATCAATCCAGACTTTGATCGCGACTGGGTTAGGGGATTCGGCCACCATAAAAGCATTGGCGGCATTAAAATTGAGTTTGAGTTTAGCATATCCATTAGTATGGGTGATAGCTTCTGGTGAAAATTGCCATTTGCCTTCAAGTGCAAACTTATTAGAACTTAGCTTGGGTGGCAAAGTATAAATTTGTTCTTCTTGGCTTGGAGTTTCTACACCACCGTAGCTCTTTCCTAGCCGGGCTGTACCTAAATAAATTTCTGGGGTTTGTGCTTGGTTAGCTTCTGGCATTAACGGAGCGACAAAGTCACCTTCCAAACCTAGCAAAGTTCTGATAGCTTTTTCGGTTTGTTCATATTGACCCTCGCCAAAATGGGTATACATAATATTACCATCTTTATCGATTAGATAATGAGCTGGCCAGAATCGGTTGTCATATGCTTGCCAAGTTTTGTAGTTGTTGTCTTGCGCCACTGGATAAGAAATTTTGTACCGTTCGATTGCAGCCTGAACATTGCTGGTGACTTTTTCGAAAGCAAATTCTGGGGTGTGAACTCCCACAACAACTAGGCCGTTGTTTTTGTATTTTTCGTACCAATCTGTGACATATGGAAGAGTGCGGATACAGTTGATGCAAGAATAAGTCCAAAAATCAACGAGTACAACTTTGCCTTTAAGGTCAGTAATTTTGAGAGCATCAGAATTAAGCCATTTGGAAACTCCTACAAATTCTGGGGCTGGACCTTTGTTGCTAAATTTAGGTTCTGTTGATTTTTGGTCTTGTTCGGTTTGGTTCTGTTCGGAATTAGAAACCGAAACATTAAGTAGCTCTTGATTTGGTCTGGTTAGCTGCAAGTACAGACCACCACCTGCTAGCAAAACAATAACTATTAAAATGTATGGCAATAAAGCTTTCATACTTTTATTTTACATTAAGTATTTTGGTTTCCAAACTGCCAAAATCATAGATTCCCAAAATCTTGGCCTGGATCACTGTATCCAAATTAAAGATCATCAAAACCGCAATCGCGATAATAATTACACCAAAAACTTGTTGAATTTTTGTTGTATAAGGAGTAAAGGAACGAACTTTGGTGCTAGCGTATTGCCCGCCATAAGCAATAAGTAACATCGGGATACTAGCTCCGATTGCGTACGCGATTAGCAAAATTCCTGCTGCCGCTAAGTCAGTTTGGGTCGCAATTAAAGTTAGGATAGAGCCTAAGACTGGTCCGGCACATGGAGTCCAGATAATTCCCAAAGTCACACCCAAAACGAAACCGCCAAAATTTCCGTTGCCGGCTTGTTTACTAAAGTTGTTAGCCTTGGTAGAAAATTGACTTAGGTAAGTTGTTAGTTTTTCGAAAGGTGTTGGCCAAAGCATAAATAAACCAAATAAACCAAGTAAGACTATAGCGACATAGCGCAATGTTTCGGGATTAAGGTTAAGGTTTATGGTTAGCCAAGATAAAGTTAGGCCAACGACTGCAAAAGTTAGTGCAAAACCTCCAGCAATAAAAACTGGTCTGGTTTTGGTTCCGCCTATAGAACTACCTAGTAAGATTGGAAGTAGGGGAAGGATACACGGCGCTCCGATAGTCAAAATTCCGGCCAGGACTGCAAAAATAATTTGAAGCATAGATATATTTTGTATCAATGGTAATTTTTGTTGGGCGCCATCTTGTAGCATTCAAGATGGCGCCCAAAATCAAAATTTATTTGAGATTAGATTTAAGCTTAGCAACGTCGCCAGATACCCAAGCAGTAATTTTATTCAAGTTTTGATCGATTTGAACAAATGTATGTTGGGTTGTGACGCCGTACTTAGTTTTGAGATCGCTGTTGTTGTCATAATCAGTCTTAAAGACAACAGTATTAGCAGGGATTTGGTCGGCGTTAGCTTTAAACGCTGCATCGGCAGCCTTACAATCTGGACACCAGATAGCATGGAAAAACAAAACGACTTTTTTGCCATCCGCAAGAGCGGTTTGTACTGCTTGCGCAGAATAGTCTTCATAGCTTCCTGCTTTTTCCATCATCATGGCGTCATCTTGACCATCTTTTGTCATGGAGTCTTTATCTTCCATCATCATAGATTCGTTTTCTTTGTCTTCCATCATCATAGCGTCGTCAGATTTTTGATCTGCTTGTTGACTACTTTCAGAATCAGAAGCAACTTGTGAATTGTTCTTAGACGAACTTACAAAGTAAGCTCCCAAAGCAATTGCGATGATCGCAATAATAGCACCCAAAATAATTTTTTGATTCATATTTATTTATTAATTATCAAACTTGCCTATAGTATAAACATCTCGTCAATTCAATGTCAAGTCAACTTTACATTGAAACTTGTGGATAATTTGATTGAGTTAGAAAAAGACTATTCAAAAAGTTTAAAAAAAGATACTAAAAACCAAAACTAGCACTCTACTTGACAGAGTGCTAGTTTTTTTATATTCTACAAATACCCTAATTTGTAGGGATAAAGTTATAAAAATTATCACACGCTAATGGTTTCTGCTAATCATAATTTAATTTCAAAAAGACAAGCTCAAGTTTTGGCTTGTATTGTTAAATTATATTCCGAAACTTCAAAGCCGGTTTCGAGCAAGGAGTTGGTGGAGCGTGGTTACTTTGATTTAAGCGCCGCGACTTTGCGAAACGAAATGCAATTACTCGAAGAAGCTGGCTATATCACGCATCCGCACACGTCGAGCGGGAGGATCCCAACTGACGATGGTTTTCGTTACTTTGTTAACCAGTTAATGGATCATGTAAAGCTTTCGGCGAAACAACAAACCGAACTTCGCAAAGAAATTCTTAAGTTGCAAACTGTAAATACCGAAATCGGTCGCCGCTTGGCTAAGTTGCTTGCGAGTCATTCGGAGCAAGCTTCATTCACAATTTTGCCAGAAGAAGTTTCGTCGACAGGATTATCCAACATACTAGACAGCGAGAGCTTGCCAGTAGAGGACGCCAAAGAGATTGCTAATTTTTTTGACCACTTAGATGAGTACGCAGATCAAATCTTGAATGAATATGGCGAACGAGAACCCCAAACTTTTATCGGCAAAGAATTAACTTTGAGCCGAGGAAGTGATTACTCAATGATTGTCTCTGGCCTCACTTTGCCTTCAGGCAAAAAAGGCGTGGTCGGCTTGATTGGTCCAAAGTCAATGAAGTATCCAAAAAATATTTCGTTGCTGGAATATATCGCCAAAATTTTCGGCAGCGGCGGTGCAGTAATTTTGTTAATTAACATCTTATAAAAATGTCAGAAAACGAAGAAAAAGATTTATCTGCTACTGATGGGGTTATCCCTGATGAGCAGGCGCAAGGTCAAAGCGATTTAGAAAGGCAATTGGCCGAAGCTCAAGAAGAGGCGCGGACTAATTTGGCAGGTTGGCAACGATCTCAGGCAGACTTTGCTAATTATCAAAAACGTGAAGATTCCAAAAAAGAAGAACTGCTTGATTTCGCTAAAGAAGTTACGATCGTCAAAATTTTGCCGACACTTGATACGCTCGGGCAAGGGCTCAAATCTTTGCCAAAAATAGACGACCCAGAATTTACGACTAAATTTGAGAAGTGGCAGACTGGTATCGAAGCAACATTACAACAATTAGATAAAGTCTTGGCCGAGATGGGTATCCAAAAGATAGAAGCAGTAGGGAAGCAGTTTGATCCAACTTTCCACGAAGCCGTCCGCGAAGTAGAAGGCGAAGAAGATCAAAAAGTCGTCGAGGAATTGCAAACCGGATTTATTTTAAACGGCAAAGTCATCAGACCAAGCCAGGTAGTAATCTCTAAAAAGAATTAGTAGGTGTATCCTAAGCAAAAATTAAAAGCTTGCAATGAGTAAAATTTATAAATAGGCACTATTAGCAATGTCATCCCCGCGCAGGCGGGGATCCACTATGAAAAGATATTATGTATACATCTTAGCTTCAAAAAAGAATGGCACTTTGTATATTGGAGTAACAAGCGATCTAGTAAAAAGAGTTTGGGAGCACAAAGAAGACTTGGTAGAGGGTTTTACAAAAAAGTATCAAGTCCATCAGTTAGTTTGGTATCTTGAGACTTCTGATATAGAAAGTGCGATTCAGCGAGAAAAGCAAATAAAAAAGTGGAATAGAGATTGGAAAATAAGATTGATACAAGAACAGAATCCCGAATGGGAAGATTTATATGATCAAATAATTAAGTAAATGGATTCCCGACTCGCCCTGCGGGCTCTCGGGAATGACACAGGGCTTGGTTAATAGGCCAAGCTAGCAACGAAGTAACAAAGAAAGGAAATTAAATGTCAAAAATTATAGGAATTGATTTAGGAACCAGTAACTCAGCGGCTAGCGCTATCGAAGGTGGCAAGCCAGTTATTATTCCAGCGGCCGAAGGGAATTCTTTGGGCGGTAAGGCGTTTCCATCGTACGTGGCTTTTGCCAAAGATGGACAGTTGCTTGTAGGTGAGCCAGCTCGCCGCCAAGCTGTAACCAACCCAGAAAATACAGTATTCGAAGCTAAACGCAACATGGGTAAAAAGCACGAGTACGAACTTAACGGTAAGAAGTATACTCCAGAACAAATCAGTGCTTTTATTTTGCAGAAAATCAAAAAAGACGCCGAAAGTTATCTCGGCGACAAAGTCGAGAAAGCAGTTATTACTGTACCAGCATATTTTGATGATGCTCAGCGTCAAGCAACCAAGCAAGCTGGTCAGATCGCTGGTCTCGAAGTTGTTCGTGTAATTAACGAGCCAACAGCTGCAGCCTTTGCTTATGGAATTGATAAAACTGGAGCAGATGATCAAAAGATCTTGGTCTTTGACCTTGGTGGTGGAACTTTGGACGTTACTATTATGGACTTTTCTGAAGACGATGGTCAGGCAACTTTTGAAGTTAAATCAACTTCTGGTGACACACAGCTCGGTGGTAAAGATATGGACCAAGCTTTGATTGACTATTTGACCGGAGAGTTTAAAACTCAAACCGGAATTGATTTGACTACTGACAAAATGGCTATGAACCGCGTTCGTGAAGCAGCCGAAAAAGCGAAGATCGAACTTTCGACTACACTCGAAACTGATATTGTTTTGCCGTTTATCGCCCAAAATGATGAAGGTTCTCAAAACTTAGAAACCAAATTAACCCGCGCCAAGCTCGAGGATTTGATTAAACCAATCGTACAAAAGATGCGCGCGCCTATGGAGCAAGCGATTAATGATGCCAAGCTTACTCCAGCTCAAATCGATAAAATTATTTTGATTGGTGGACCAACTCGAATGCCAATGGTTTCCAAATTTGTTGAAGATTATATTGGTAAGCCAGTTGAGCGTGGTGTTGATCCAATGGAAGCTGTCGCCAAAGGCGCAGCGATTCAAGCTGGTGTGCTTGGTGGTGATGTTCAGGGTAAAGAAATTTTGCTCCTCGATGTTACTCCATTAACTCTAGGACTCGAAACTCTAGGTGGAGTGAGAACACCATTGATCGATCGAAACACTACAGTACCAACATCTAAGTCTCAAGTTTTTAGCACTGCAGCTGATAATCAAACTTCTGTTCAGATTCATGTTTTGCAAGGTGAACGTGAGTTTGCGAGCGATAATAAGTCGCTTGGAACTTTTGTCCTTGATGGAATTCCACCAGCGCCCCGCGGTGTACCTCAAGTCGAAGTTACCTTTGATATAGATGCGAGTGGTATTCTAAAGGTGAGCGCAAAAGACAAGGCTAGTGGCAAAGAACAACACATCACAATTCAAGGTAGTACTAATTTGTCTGACGAAGAAGTCGAAAAAATGAAAAAGGAAGCCGAAGAGCACGCAAGCGAAGACCGCAAACGCAAAGAAGTTATTGATAAGCGCAATGAAGCCGACAGTCTGATTGCAGTTTCTGAGAAAACTCTTAAAGATGCAGGCGACAAAGTTAAAGATGAAGACAAGAAAGCTGTCGAAGACGCAATCGCGGCGCTCAAAGAAGTTAAAGACAAAGACGATGTTTCGGAAATCGAAACAAAAAGCTCCGCATTAAGCGAAGCGATTCAAAAAGTTGGAGCGGCGATGTATGCTGACCAACCTGGCGCCGAAGGTGCAGCAGGTGCACAAGGCGAAGCCCCTAAAGAAGAAGGTCCGGTTGATGCCGAGTACAGCGAAGTTAAAGACGACGAAGCTAAAGATTCCGAAAACACAGAAGGCGATAAATAATCTATAAAATAGAGGAGCGGCGAATTGCATAAAGCAATTCGCCGCATAAAAAGGTGTTTTCTGAAGTGTTGTCGCCCTCACTCCGTAAAGGAAAGAGTTGCCGCGGGAGCTTAAACTTCAAGCTATGGCGGGAGTGAGAGCAGGTATGCTCTCGATCTCGGTTTCGATCATAAAAAGTTTACCTCCTTGCAAAGAATTTCAGGAAATGTGCTGGCAGGGTAGCCAGCGGTAGATGTAAGATCACCTTCCTTAGCGGACTTCTTCGTTTGATGAAGCAGAAGAAGTACTACCGCTATTCTTCTCCACTGCTTTGACACAGCTTCGATAGTTATCGGTTTTTCTGATCGTCTCATCGAGTACGTCAGAAACTTCTAGAGGAAAAACCCGTGGTGGTTTTTCATTGCTAGGTCCCATTCTTACCACCTCCTAATTAATTAATACCACAGCAAAATTTTGTGGGCAAACCACTTGTCCACCTTTTATATTATGGCTCAAGATTATTACAAAGTATTAGGTGTAGAAAAATCTGCTTCTGATGCCGAAATTAAAAAAGCATATCGCAAACTTGCGCACAAATACCACCCCGATAAGGGCGAGGGAAAAGGCGATGACAAGAAGTTTAAAGAAGTTAACGAAGCTTATCAGGTTTTGTCTAATCAAGAGAAGCGCAGTCAGTACGATCAGTACGGACAGACTTTTGAAGATGCTCAGCGTCAAGGTCAAGGTTTTGGCGGCGGCTTCGGAGGAGGTGGCAATCCTTTTGGTCAGGGCTTTGGTGGTTTTGGTCAAGGCGGAGTAGAGTTTGATTTCGGTGATATCTTTGGAGATATTTTTGGTGGTGGACGCGGTCAATCGCGAAGAGAACAAGGTATTGATCTCGAGTTACCTTTGACAATTTCTTTTGAAGAAGCGGCATTTGGTGTAACCAAAACAATTACCTTGGACAAGAAAGACGCTTGTTCGACTTGCGATGGCACCGGAGCAAAACCAGGGACACAAGTCGAAATTTGCAAAGTATGTCACGGACAAGGCCAAATTAGAACCCAGCAACAAACTATTTTTGGTAATATTGCTACTAGTCGTAGTTGTAAAACTTGTGAAGGGACAGGTAAGGTTCCCGAAAATCCTTGCCAAACTTGTAACGGAAGTGGTGTTTTGAGACAAAGCAAAAAAGTTGAGGTTAAAATCCCTGCAGGTATTGACCATGACCAGAGAATTAGAATCACGGGAGAAGGGGAGTTGGGGTATCGTGGCTCACAGCCTGGTGATTTGTACCTTAATATTAGAGTGGAACCAAGCAAAGAGTTTGTACGTCGCGGATTTGATCTATATAAAGACATTCCTGTGAGTTTTACTCAAGCAGTTTTAGGTTCTACGGTTCAGATCGCGACTTTAGATGGAAAGATTGATCTCAAAATTCCAGCTGGTACCCAAAGTGGCAAAGTTTTTAGAGTATCTGGCAAAGGAACCAAGGTTCTTAATAATGATTCCAAGAGAGGGGATTTATTTATCACCGCGCGGGTGGTGACTCCAAATAAATTATCGACAGAAGAGCGTGAACTTGTAGAAAAACTTGCAGCACTCAAAGGCGAAACCGTGAGTGTTAATCAATCGTTTTGGGATCGCATCAAGAATAGTTTTTAATTTTTTATTTTCTTCGTCATCCTGAACGATGTGAGGAATATCCTTCCCAAACCAAACTTTTTCTTCCCTCGAACTCCGAGCGCCTTCGCGAAGTCGTTCTCGAGAAGAAAAGCTTTGGTTTTTTGTTTTGTCGTCCTAAACTTTTTCTCTGTCATCCTGAGTACTTCTATTTGTGTCATCCTGAGGAGTTTGCGACGAAGGATCTCTCTCAAACCAAAGTCCCATTTCCTTCGACCTCCGCACTGCCCCGAAGTCGGTCTCAGGAAATAGAACTTTGGTTTTTGTTTCTCGTATATTTAAAACCAAAACTTTTCTTTTGCGTCATCCTGAGCGGAGGCGAAGCCGAAGTCGAAGGATCTTTAATAACAAACCTTGAGATCCTTCACCGTCTTCGACGCCTCAGGATGACATTGTGCTAGAAAGGCGGTTCATCATTCGGGTGCAGGCAGGATGACGTGCTGCTAGAAAGGCGGTTCACCCTTCGGGTGCAGGCAGGATGACGTGCTGCTAGAAAGGCGGTTCACCCTTCGGGTACAGGCAGGATGACATTATGTTGGTTTTTTATATTTTAAGCTAGCTAAAATATAGTGGATAATCGATAGTCAAAAGCTTGACCAAAAAACAATATTCCCTTATAATATGCCTATACATTGTATGTCCAGAGCAAATATCAGTTTACAATTTGAGTTATATAGTCATTCAGCTAAACCACTAAAATAATAGGTTTTGCCTTATTTTTAGATAGTTTGGCTGTTTTTTGTTGGTAGGTTTTGTTTCTGTTCTGTTCATTTATATAGTGTGTAACGTTCTGCTAAAATGCTCGTCTATAATTCCGTACCTTTACAATAAGCTTAAAACAAGCCCAAGAAACCAAGATATAAAGAATAAGTTTAGATTTTATAAATATGTTCGCAAGTTTATAAGGTTCTAAACTGATTCACTATTATTAAGATAGATTTTAGTTTAGGGCGCCCGTTGTTGAACGGGTTACGTATTATCAATTATTGAAGTTTTTTGAATGTAAACTTCAGAAGGTGACAATTAAGTTAAAACTTTGTTTTAACTAAAGTCTCCTTGGTCGAACTTTTGAAGGTCGTGAGTTTAACTTACAGCATCAAAAAATCTATTCAATAGTCGGTTCTTTATAATAAAGCTGTGCTTGTACTCTAGAGCGAGTACAAAACTAGTTATAAAGTTTCGTTAAATTAATTAATTGATTTTCCAAATCTCTTGATTATCTCAATTGAATAATCAATCCTAATTTTAGAACTCTCCTTTGTCCTAATGAACAACGGAGGACCTTTCTCAAATTAGATTTTGGAAAACGGAGTAATAAATGAATTTATTAAAAAAAGTTGCAGTTAGTATTTCAACTTTGGCTATGGTTTCTGTAGCTTTCGTTGCATCTCCTGCTGCTCTTAACGCTGCTTCTCCTGGTGAAGTTTACTCTACCTCTGATGGTACTGTATGGTTTATCACCAAAGATATGCAAAAGCGTCCTTTCACATCTGCTGGTGCTTTTAACAGCTACGGATTCCTATCTTTCAGCCAAGTTAAAGCTGCAGATGCTAGCGTTGAAGCTTTGCCTACTGGCTCTTTCATCGCACCTGCTGATGGCCGCATTTTCTGTGCTACCGAAACCAAAGGTTCTGACGTAGCTGGCGAATGTTCTTTGGTTACTGGCGGAATGAAAGCTGCTTTCACTTCAGCTGCAGTATTTACTGGTCGAGGATATTCTTTTGACCGCGCTGCATACGGTGATTCTTCTTTCTTGAGCAAGACTACTGACATTAGCAATACTACTGATGCACATCGCATGGGTGTTCTAGTTAACAACGGCGGTACTGTACAAATGGTAGTTAGCGGTGGCCTATGGGGTATTCCATCTATCGATGTATTCAACTCTTGGGGTTACAGCTTTGCTGACGTAGTTCCTGCAAACTCTGCTGACACTGCAATGTCTCAAATCGGTGTAATTCCTGGCCGCATGGCTGGTGAACTCGTTCCTACTGGTGTAACTGGTGGTGGCGATGAAACACCTTCTGATTGTAACGTTGACGGTGACTCAGGTGATATCACTTTGACTGACCTATCTACTTACTCAGTAGAAAGCGTTGGTGAAGGTGAAGATGATGTACCTGTTTACTCATTTGATATCGAAGCTGATGACAGCTCTGACCTTCTAATCCGTTCTATCAAGGTTGAATTAGCACAACAAACCGCTGCTGACTCTGACCGTCTAGATGACTATGCTTCTGAAGTTAGCATTTGGATGAATGGTGAAATGGTTGGTTCTGCTGATGCAGATGAATTTACCGAAAACAATGATGTGTACACCAAGTCTATCTCTCTAGATGACTGTACTATCGTTGATGCAGGTGATGAAGTTGAGTTTGTAATTGCAGTTTCTGCTCTTAACAACCTTGACTCAGGTGATATCGATTCTGACGACTGGCAAGTTGGTGTATCTCAAGTACGTTACGAAGACGGTGATGGTGTTGTAAGCACCGAAACTAGCACTTTGGATGTAGCTGATGATACTCTCGACGATGCTCTAGAAGAAGCTTTCGAATTTGAAGACTTCGCTGGTGCTGCTGACATTGATGTTAAAGTTGCTCTTAGCGACAATGACGATGTTAACGATGCACACGTTGTAGATATCGACGACACTGAAGATACTAAAGATGTTGAAGTTCTATCCTTCACCATCGAAGCTGGTGGTGACTCTGACATCACTGTTAAAGAAATCCCAGCTACAATCACCACAACTGGTGAAACTGATGAAGCTGTTCTTTTGACTCGCGCAAGCCTTTGGATGGATGGCGATCGTCTAGCTAGCGACACAGTTCCTACTGGTGGTGCAGTAGTCTTTGAAGACCTTGATATTGCTATCGATGCAGAAGAAGAAGTTGAATTGGTTATCACTGTTGATATCCAAGATACAACTGGTGCTGCTGATAATGGCGACACAGTTCAAGTATCTGTTACTTCAGCAAATGCTGATGCTATGGATATCGAAGATGAAGCTGGTGATGACGTAGTTGCTGCTGATATTAGCGGAGCTGCTGTAGGTGATACACATGCAGTATATGATGCTGGTATTATGGCTACTTTCGTAGAAGCTAGCGCTGTACGTACTTTCACAGCTGATGCTACTGGCGAAGATGACCAAGGTACTTACACTATTGTCTTCGATGTAACCGCTTTTGATGGCGATATGTACATCGATGATGACTGTGAAGATGACAATGGTACAGACGCTGCTGGCCAAGGTACTGTATTCGATGTAAACTCTACTGCTGGTACTCCTACTGGTGGTGGAACATGTCTAGTAGATGCTGCTGGATCTGAATCTGGTGACACTGCTAACTCTTGGGAAGTTAAAGAAGGCGAAACTCGTCGCTTTACCTTCACAGTTACATTGACTGCAGACTCAACCCCAACTGATGGAAACCACCAAGTTATCTTGGAATCTATCAACTGGGATAATGAAGCTGGTGGTGTAGATTCTACCCCTGACTTCTTCTACAACTTCAACATGGATGACTTTGAAACTCCATACTTGTTCTTGAACGGTATTGGTTAGTTTTATAACCCATTATTGTCTACATCTTATTGATATAAGATAATATGAAGTTTGGCCGCCCCGGCATAGCCGGGGCGGCTTTGTTTTTGCTAGTTTTGCCTTTTTTATAGTGATTTTTTAAAAATATTTTGTGATTAAAGCAAAAGAAATTTTTTGTATTTTAATTAAGGAATAAATACCAAAACAGTGGATATTTGGGCTTGTCATGCTCACAGTAGAGGAGTAGTCTAAAAGTAGGAAAGGAAAAGGTATAGATGCAAAAACCGATCTCGGGAAAGCAAGCATCTAATCGTTATTTCTCTAGCTTCGTTAGAAACTAAAGAGATTGTGCGATAAGCCCACCGGAGCGAACTCCGGACAGTCCACAAGACAATTAAAAAACATTGCACATGATTGAGTGCTTGCAGTAAAACTCTGCTTGTAGGCGATATACCTACTGATGCAGAGTTTTATATTTGGTTTTTTGTTTTGCTATCCTGCTTGCAATAGAATGGGTGAGCGGGATGTTTTTTCCCCCGTCATCCTGAGCGTTTTTTTCGTCATCCTGAGCGGAGGCGAAGCCGGAGTTGAAGGATCTCCTTCCCAAACCAAAACTTTTCTTCCCTCGAACTCCGAGCGCCTTCGCGAAGTCGTTCTCGAGAAGAAAAGCTTTGGTTTTTTGTTTTGTTGCTCATCTGACCTTCTATTTTGGCCAATATCTGAACAGGTCGGGAGGATCTGCTTTTGAAACAAGGATTGGCTATTGAGCCTCACCGCCACTGCCCTAAATAAGAGGTCGGTCTCAGAAATGAGCACGTTTCGTTTTCTTCATAGTATCCCTAGTTTCCATTTATGTGTCATCATAGGTACTTCTATTGTGTCATCACTGCCTGTACCGGAGCCGTGGGTGAGCGGAGGCGAGAGAAGCCGGAGTCAGAAGGATCTATTCCTAAACCAAACCTTTTTCTTTGTCATCCTGAGCGAAGTCGAAGGATCTCAAGCATTGTCTTTGAGATCCTTCACCGCCTTCAGCGGCTCAGGATGACAGTAATTCTCGTAGCTCACCCTTCGGGTACAGGCAGGATGACGTGGTGTTTGTAAAACAGAACAGAACAAAACAAAATGGCACGCTTATAAATCAAATTAACTTCAACCACTACGCCGTGGTATAATAAATTATATTATGCAACATGTATAAACTATGGAATACTTTGGAACAGCAGTAGAATTAGTCAAAACTTTTAATTGGCACACACCTTCATGGGACTTGTTTATTATTTTGGGGTGGTTTGTCGCCGCTGTGATTTACGCTTTCTCCGCAGGCAGTGGCCGAATTTTGACAATTTTAGTTAGTACTTATATGGCTCGATTGTTGGTAGACGAGATGCCATTTTTGACAACTGCGGTTTCGGATAAGCTTGATATTCATACTGGAACGCTACAGCAATTGGCTGCTTTTGTGATTTTGTTTGTTTTGCTTTTTATTTTTTTGAGTCGGTATGCATTTACCACTTCGGCAGATGGCAGAAAGTTTACAGCGATAGGTTTTGGTGTAGTCTTTGCTATTTTGCAAATTGGACTTTTGATTAACATTGTCTTGGGGTATCTGTCTCCAGAAATCCAGAATGGGTTTTCTGATTTGATCAAATTTGTTTTTCTCCATCCAAACAGTAATTTTGTTTGGCTGGTACTCCCAGTGGTTTATTTGATCGGTTTGGGACGATTTATTTCGAGTCAGAGTGATTATTAGTTAGCGGAGATCAAAAATTGACAAAAACCTGTAAAATAGCTACAATTTGTAGTTATTTTTAATTTAATTAACGTATATGAAAGATCAATTTGAAAGCTCTATTGAGCGCCAAGAAGGGCACAAGCCCGGCTGGAATTACAAGATTGTTCGCTTCTTTTTGAATCAACCTCAACTCACAGTAATGATGTTTGTTTTGTTGTTAGTGATTGGTGTTGGCTCATTTTTGAGTTTACGAGTCGAAGGATTTCCTGCTGTTAAGTTGCCAATTGTTTTCGTGTCGACACCTGTACCAGGTGCTGGACCAGAAACTGTTGCGGATATTGTCAGTCAACCGATCGAAAATGCAGTTCGAGATTTGGATGGAGTCAAAGAAGTAAGTTCGGGGTCAGAAGCTAACTTCTCTTTTGTGGTGATCACTTATGATGATTCTGTTGACGTTAATTTGGCAGCTACCGATGTAAAGAGTAAAGTTGATAGTCTAAAGTTACCAGAAGGCGTGACGCCAAATGTTGGAGTTCCTGATATCGGTGGAGCGCAGTTCTTGGTCGCGATTTCTGGTGGGACAGATTTATTATCGTTAAGAGATCAAGCTGATCAAATCAAACAAGACTTATTGTCGATCGAAGGTGTAAAAGCTTTTGAGAATGTCTCTGGTATTGACCAAGAAATTTATATCGAAGTAGAACCTCAGTATCCAGCTCAGTTGATCTTAGATCAAGTCAAAGCTGCTAACTTGGGTTTTCCGCTTGGGCAAACTAATGTCGATGGTAAGCTGGTTCCTGTGGTTGCCAAATCTGCGGTTGCATCTTTAGAAGAGTTGCGTCAATTGGTTGTTTCGTTGCCTGATGGACGACAAGTAGCTTTGTCAGATATTGCTCGAGTTTACCAAGGTGTTGATTTTGCAAATCGAGTTCATCGTGCGGGATTTTTGGATGCAACAGAGAATAAATTTAAGATCCAGCCAGCTTTGATTTATGAAATCAAGCTAGAATCAGATGCAGATCTTCTTAAAGTTAACCAAGAAGTTAAGCGTTATATAGAAGACGAGGATGCTCAAACTGTTGGAGTTGATTATCAGATTGTTTTGAATCAGGCAGACGAAGCAGAGCGCCAGGTAGATGAAATTATCGAAGGTGCTGTTGGTGGAAAGTGGAACTTTGATAGCCCGTTGTCTTATGCTGGTTTGGTGTTTGGCGGCGCGTGGTTATTGTTGATCGCGATGTTGTTGTTCCTAGATTGGCGAACTGCAATTATTTCGGTTTTATCATTGCCGTTGTCTTTCTTGTTTACTTTTATTTATTTAGCGGTGACCGGTACACAGCTCAATACTTTGGTTTTGTTCTCGTTGGTATTGGTGCTTGGTTTGGTTGTCGATCCGGCGATTGTAGTGTTGGAGTCGATTCGTCGTTATGTTGATTTGGGTTATAAAGGCAAAGAAGCTGTACTTCGTTCTATTGATGTTATTGGGCTTGGCTTGTTTGTTGCAGTTTTGACCTCTGTTATTGTTTTTGTGCCTTTTAGTGTTGTTTCTGGGACTTTTGGTCAAATTATTTCTTATATTCCAGTGACTGTTTTCCCAGCTTTGGTGGCATCATATTTTATCCCGTTAATATTCTTGACTTGGCTTGGTGCTAAATTCATCAAACCAGAACAAACAGAAGCTTTGCACGATGAAGATGATGTTCATACTTTGTGGCCGATCGCTCGGTGGTTTATCAAGGCGAATCGTTACATTTTGAGCCATACTTGGTTATCAGTTTTGGTTGTGATTTTGGGATTAGTGGTTCCAATTGTGATCTCAGTAGTTTTGTTTGCGACAAACCAAGTTCGCCAGGTGCAATTTGCTCAACCTGATGATAGTGAATTTGTTCAAGTTTCGATCCCACGACCAGCCAACCAGTCGTATCGTGATTTGCAAATTATGTCGACCGAAGTCGAAAGTACTCTTAAGGATTATGCAAAAGATATCAAGACATTTATTTATGCTTCGGTTGACGGAAATACTAGCGCCGATCAACTTAATCTATTTATCGAACTAGTTCCATTGGACGATCGTGATCAAAAAAGCGGAGAAATCTCCGAACGTATGCAAATTGATTTGCGCAAAATTTACGGCCAAAAGGTTCAAGTTGGTATGGTTAATGCTGGCCCTCCAGGAGAAGAATTCCCTGTCAGCGTTAAGATTTTTGAGAATGATTTAGCTAAACAAAAGTTTGCCAGCGAAAAAATTGCAGAGCAACTTCGTTCTTATGAAGAGATTGATTTAGTCAAAACTGATTTTGATTCTCAAACAGCCGAACTTGATATCAAAGTTGATTCTGTTAAAGCTAATCAATTTGGATTAACTGGCCCGTCGGTTTATGGACAAATTGCTGGTTTGTTAGGGGAGTCTAAGCTGTTTACTCTCGAAGGTTCAGAAGTTATTGCTCGCACCTCCGAAGATACTAAACCATCAACTCAACAAGCTTTGAGTAGTAGTTTGGTTTATGGTGGGGGAGCGCCAGTCAAATTGAGCGAAATCGCCCAAATCAAACAAACTGTCGTACCGACTTCGATTAGGAGTCTTAACGGCGAACGCTTTGCTTCTGTGAGTGCAACTGTCAAAGACTCTCGTGATGCAATCAATATGCAAAGGCAAATTACTGACTGGGTCAAAGCCAACTCTGCAGAATTGGGAGTTTCGGAAAGAGCGTTTGAAGATCGCGCGGGAGTAAATGAGTTTGAGAAGTCATTCCAGGAATTGTTTGTTGCGATTTTTCTATCAATTTTGGTAACCTATGTTGCGTTTGTAATTTTCTTTAGAAGTTTCTTGCAACCATTTATTATTTTGTTCGCTATCCCGTTGATTTTGATCGGAGTGTTTCCAGCTTTGGCATTATTTGCTGGCGGACAATTTGGTTTCTTGGAGACAATTGGAATCTTGATGGTTATTGGAATTGCCGAAAATGTTGGTATCTTTTTAATCGATTATGCTAACCGCAAAGTGCGTTTGGGAATGAATAAGCGCGAAGCTGTAGCGATTGCCTCTGGTATTAGACTCAGGCCAATTGTTTTGACTAAGCTGACAGCTTTGGCTGGGTTGCTTCCTTTGGCAGTGTTTTCGCCATTTTGGCGAGGTTTAGCCTTGGTTGTAATCTTCGGAATTTTGAGTTCTGGTGTTTTGTCTTTGTTTACCACGCCAGTTTTGTATAGTTGGCTAACTCGAAAAAAGACTCCTGTACAACCAGATCAACTTTCTGGGTTAGAAGATTTTTTGGGTAACCAAGGTTCAATAAATTATAGTCCAGAGAATAATGAGTTTGGTACAAAGTTAGAAGCTAACACGGGAACGGTAGAGTTTTTGCAAGATTTGATGGCCGGTACAGATGTTGATGGTGAATTTCCTTTGCCTGGTAGAGTTATCCCTGCAGAAGATCCCTTAGAGTTTCCACCAAACTTACAAGTTTAGTTTGTAGTCGTAAAGCGTGTAATATTTTTTGCACGTTTTGGTCTACGAAGTAGAATATCTAAAAAGGGGGACATATGAAAGAAGAAAAAAAGGGTGGTCTAATCAGATCCTTCATCAACAATTTTTCAAATTGGGAAGGATGCATAATCAACACTGGTATTGTATTATCAGTTTTGATTTTTTTAGAAAATCTGGTGTACATGGTCAAGTTTGGGTTGTGGTTTCACTTGATATTGACAGTGGGAGTAACAGTGATTGCTGTGATAGTCGCTTGTGTGGTGGCTTTACTAATCATTGCAATCTTCATTGGTTTTGAGACGGATATTCCTGATATTTGGTTTACTCCGATATTTTTTTTGCTTAATCTAGCTATGCTATTAGGCTGGACTGGGTATACCTTATATGGCCAAGTGAGATTAGACAGTTACATTTATACGATGCAATACCGAGGTGGTGGTTTGATCAAAGTCACTAACTGCGACCATGTTTGGCCTATTAAACCTTGTTGGGTACAATCTCCAGCTTGGGATGATAAGATGTACTGGTATGAGAATCCGTATAGTGAAGTTGATGGTATGAACTGGCTAGGTGATCATCAAATTCCTACTCGGTATAAAGATCAGGAAGGGGTTTTGCAAGTCAACTTGGCGGCGTCTTACCGAGAGCGATATTTAGCAACTCTATCTGCATCGGACCATGAGAAGATCGATGGAGATGAGGATCTAACTCGCTTTCATGAGGCTTTGGAAGCGATCGTAGATCGTATTAAGTCTGACTACCAGAAAGGTAGAAACGCTAACCTTGATCAGTATAAAGAGGACTTAGAACAAGTCCAAACAAATGTTTATCAAGTGAAAAGCGTTAAATTTCAATTTTTCCCACAGGCGCCTGGTCGGACTTTGTTCGACTAATTAGCGCACGGGTATTTTGCCGGTTTGATTTTTCAAACCGGCTCTTGTTTTATTTGAATTATAGTTTAAGTTTAGTTTGTAGTCGTAAAAAATAGCAACTACAGAATAGGTGCGCACTTTGTCGTTTAATCCCACCATAAATAAAAATCCTGACAAGCAGGATCTTTATTTATGGTGGGAGCACTGGGACTCGAACCCAGGACCCATGGCTTAAAAGGCCACTGCTCTACCAACTGAGCTATACTCCCTTATTTGATTTAAACTGATTATCATACCAACCCGGCAAAGCCGTGTTAGTTTAATTTGGGGTAGTTAAACTTAGCCAAAAACACCAAATACCCAAATATTCTACTATATATCCACAATTCTTTCAAGTCTTTAAAAAATTTGATATAATAAATCTATCAAAAATTGATCAAATATGAGAAACAAAAAACAAAGCTTTTTGAAGAGCGCGCAACAAGGATTTTCTTTGATAGAAATTTTGGTAGTTATTTCTATCATTGCTTTATTGATTTCGGTGGTGGCTTACAGTTTGGTTTCGGCTCGTATCAAAGCTAGAAACTCCCGTCGCGCCTTGGATCTATCTCAATTACAAAAAGGATTAGAAATTTATAAATCAAATAATAACTCAGATTATCCAAGCAGTGGCACGGTCCCAAGTGCCAACACAGCTTATGCACTTTCTAACTTGTCGGGCTTTTTGGTGCCAGATGCGATTAATCAAATTCCTGCCGACCCGTCACTTCCAGCAGGAAATGACTATCAGTATGCTTGGGGAGATAGCGGAAAGATGTATGCAATTAGAATTTATTTGAGTAATGAAGTCGGTGGTACGGACTGTGCCTACCGTAGCCCTGGTGTTGGTGGTGTGACAAACAACTTGTTTACAGGGTTGCCTGTTTGTGACTTAGAGTAATATATGAAAAAAATTGTAATAATTGGCGGTGGCTTTGGTGGACTGGCTTGTGCAAAATCCTTGTTAAAACGTAACAAGGATTTTGAAATTACACTCATCGATAAAAATCCATATCATAATATTCATGGCAATTTATATGAAGTTGCGACAATTCCTGCTGAGCTTGTTGATCTAAGAGAGCTTAAACGTTCGGTCAACATTCCGTTTGCCCAGATTTTTAAAAACCAAAAGATCAATTTGGTGGTTGGTGGTGTGACGGCGATTGATCCAGAACGAAAAAAAGTCTTAGTTGGGAGCAGTGAATATTCTTATGATTATTTAGTGATCGCGCAAGGTGCGCGAGCTAATTATTATGATACGCCAGGAGCGGATCAGCATGCGTTGCCTTTGCAAACTTCTTACGATGCTTTACTCATCGGAAGTCGTGTCACTCAAGCAATTATGGAGCTGAAGACCAATCTTAGGAAAAAGTCAGTTGATCTCGTTGTTGTGGGTGGGGGAGTTGCAGGAGTAGAAATTGCTGCCGAAATGCGAGGTATGATTAATTTTCTTTGTTGGGAAAATTCGATTAGTTCAGAGAAAGTTAAATTACATATTGTCGAACGCGCCCCTGATGTATTAGCTATGATGCCTCACGCAGTGATCTATGCTGCCAAGAAAAGACTTAGAGAGCTTGATGTTCAAATTCATACCAACAAGGCAATAACCAAAATTACAGCTCATCAGATTAAAACCGAAGATCATAAAGTTATGAGCTATGATGTATTGATTTGGACTGCAGGGGTTAAACCCGAGCAACTAAAGTTTGCCGATCGTGATATGCCACTGACTTTACATGGGCGTTGCCAGGTCAATGGGTGCTTTAAAGCTTTTGAAAATAGTACTGTCTTTGTGGTTGGTGACCAGTCGTGTTTTATGGATCAATATGGCAATCCTTTGCCAGGGACAGCGCATCAAGCAATTGATGAAGGTCATTATGTAGCTAAGGCGATTATTAATTTTGAAAAAGGACAAACTCCTAAGCCTTATCATTGTAAGCCAGCGCCTATGGTTATTACTTTGGGTCAACGCTGGGCAATTTTTGTTAATCAGCGATGGATGGCCACTGGGCTCATAGCTTACTGGATTAGAGAATTAATTTGGTTTAGGTATTTTGTTTCGATTTTGGGTTTTGGTGAAGGCTTGCATTGGTTATTGCGCACCGAGAATATTTATCGAAGAAATGATGTTAATTAAAAAATTTTGGCAATGGGTTCTCAAAAACAAACACTTGCTAGTGTTTGTTTTGGCATTTGTAGTTGCAATTGTTGCGACTCTTTATGCGACTCAAACGAGCTGGTTTTTGAATGTCAAACTGTGGGCCAGTGAAAATCAATTACGGTTTGAATTTTGGCTATTAGTGTTCAAGGTTATTGGGATTGTCTGGCCTCCATTTCCTGGAGTAGTGTTAACTTTGGGCGCTGTACCGGTTTTAGGTTGGATTCCCGCATTTTTGATTGATTTTATCGGTAATATTATTGGATCGGTGATTGCTTTTGTGATTGCCAAACGTTATGGTCGCACTGTGGTCGCTTATCTCGTCGGCTCAAATATTACTCAATATTTATCACGCTTTAAGTTTAAGTCAGATCGAGAATTAGAAGCTTTAACTTTTGCTTTTATCTTTGGTGGAAGCTTGGCAGAAGTTGCCAGTTACATTGCCGGATTATCGAAAGTTAAATTTAGCAATTTTGTTCTTGCTACAGTTATTTCGAATTTAGT
This sequence comes from Candidatus Doudnaibacteriota bacterium, assembly GCA_041389225.1. Taxonomy (GTDB): domain Bacteria; phylum Patescibacteriota; class Doudnabacteria; order UBA920; family UBA920; genus UBA920. The sequence goes on from JAWKSI010000002.1 coordinate 89,157, forward strand.
TTTAGGCTTGCCGTTATTTTATTTGTTTAATTTTGCCGTGACTGGTGTTAACTTTATCTATGGTGTGATTCCGATTATTATCGGGGTGATATTCTTTTGGATTTTGCGCGAGCGATATTTTGAAAAAGAATAAAAAATTTCCCCAAAGGTTAGCTATCCTTTGGGGAAATTTTTTATTTGCGAGCAGTTTTGGAAACAGCTCGTTTTTTTGTTGCAGTTTTTCGACTCGGAGTTGTTTTATCTTTGGCTGGTCTTGTTTTCCATGCGGTAAATAGTTGATTAAGCTCCTCTTGTGACTCGGGGAGTTTATTGATGATCAAATCACAATCCGGCCATAAAGTACAGGCATAAAATGGCTTACTTCGTCCACGGCCTTTCTTTTGGACAAGGTCTCCGGGTTTGCTTTGTCGACTTTCGGTTTCTTGGCACAATGGACATTTGAAACCAGTTTTATTCCAAATTTTAGAAATTCCTTTGCAAGTTGGATAATCTTGGCAACCCAAGAAGAATCCAAATCGCCCGCGTTTGACATCCATTAACTTGCCGCATTCTGGACATTCGTATTCTCGTGTTTTTGCAGTAAGCTCGGCAATTTCTCGTTCTTCTTCTGGCATTGGCTTGGTAACCTTACTGCCTTCTTCAGGACAAGCCAAGAATTTACCCATGCGTCCATATTTGATAAGCATTGGTTGTTGGCAATGCGGGCAGGGCGTATTAGAAACTTCGATAAGCTTTTTGACTGTTTGCTCCTTTTCTTCGAGATGTTGTTTAAACGGGGTGTAAAAATCTTTGATCATTGGCACCCATTGGATTTCGCCGCTGGCGATTTTGTCAAAGTCTGCTTCGACTCGAGAAGTAAAATCAATGTCGATAATTTCTGGGAAATGAGCAACGAGCATATCTGTGACTAGTTCTCCTTCTTCTGTTGGACGGTATTTATTGTCCTCTTTGATAGCGTAGCCACGATCTTGGATAGTGGTCAGAGTCGGAGCATAAGTCGAAGGTCGACCAACACCATGTGCTTCTAACGCTTTAACCAAAGATGCATCAGTGTAGCGCGCTGGTGGTTGGGTAAAGTGCTGGTTTTCTTGAAGATTATGAAAAGCTAGACTTTCCCCAACACTGAGTTGAGGCAAAGCATCAGCAATTTCTTCTTCTGGAGTTTCGTCTGTACCTTCGGTGTAAACTTTGATAAAACCTTCGAATTTAACAACTTGCCCAGTAGCACGAAACTCATAATCACCAGCTTTAATATCAACTGCAGTTTTATCAAAAATTGCTTGCTGCATTTGTGAAGCGAGTGTACGTTTCCAGATCAAATCATAAAGTTGTTTGCCTTTTGGAATTCCTACAGCTTTAAGTTGATCAGGGAGTAGCGAGAGATCGGTTGGGCGAATTGCCTCGTGAGCTTCTTGCGCACCCTTGCTTTTATTAGTAAAGTGGCGTGGTTCTTTGAGGCCAAACTCAGCTCCAAAATGATTTTGAATGACTTCTTGAGCTTGGGTGAGTGCCGAAGCTGCCAAGTTAAGACTGTCAGTTCTCATATATGTGATGTGACCTTTTTCGTATAATTTTTGTGCGGTCATCATAGTTTGTTTGGCAGACATGTTGAGTTTACGTGCCGCTTCTTGTTGTAGTGTCGAAGTGGTAAAAGGCGCAGCAGGGTTGCGCTTAACTTCTTTTTGCTCTACTTCTAAGACTTGATACTCTGCGTTTTGCAAAGCTGTCGCAATTTTTTGTGCCTGTTCTTTGCTCGAAATATCCATTTTACCGACAGTTTGACCATTGGCTTTGCGAAGCTTAGCAGTAAATTGCAGTGCGTCATTTTGTTTAGAAAGTTCTACAACAATACTCCAGTATTCTTCTGGGTTAAATGCATTAATTTCACGTTCGCGTTCGACAATCAATCGAACTGCAACCGATTGCACTCGACCAGCGGACAAACCATAGCGTAGTTTTCTCCATAGAAATGGGGAGAGTTCATATCCAACTAATCTATCCAAAACTCGTCGAGCCTGTTGAGCGTCGACTAAATCGAGATTAATATCTCGTGGATTTTCTAAGGCGTGTTTGATTGCCGGTTCGGTAATTTCGTGAAAAACAATACGCTTAATTCGATTATCTTCGGTTCCAGCTTTGATTTCTGCTTCTTTTCCCAAACCCAAAGCTTGGACAAGATGCCAAGAAATTGCTTCTCCTTCGCGATCTTCATCAGTCGCTAATATAATAGAAGAAGCATCTTTGACCTTCTTCTTTAGATTTTTGATAACTTCTTCTGCCTTCGGTGGAACTTCGTATTGCGGAGTAAAATCATGTTCTACGTCGACAGAAATTTTACTTTTTGGTAGATCTCGTACATGACCGTAGCTTGCTTCTACATCATAGTTTCCTTTAAGAAACTTAGAAATGGTTTTGGCTTTGGTAGGAGACTCTACTATAATAAGTTGCTTTGACATATAAATTCACTATATATTATCTCAAAATAAAAATACAATGCTGATTGTAACTTGGTTGTGTAAAACTTGTCAAATTTTGTAGTAAAGATTTTTTTTGTTTCAAAAAAAGTTGAGACTATTGTTAAGGGAATAGTTTTGTGGTTTGGATGTTGATTTTTTGTAAAATATTCGTGGCTTCTTCTGAGCTAGCTGGGCGAGGTTGTCCAAAATTTTCGATAATAATCGGGACGAGATTAATGCTTTTGACTTCGGCTTTGGAAGTTGAACCTTGCAAACCTGCACTACATTGCATTTCAGGTTGTGCAGCGATGCAAGCAATATTTGATTCTAGAGTGATTTGTAAGAGGAGTCCTTCTTTGGTGTTTTGGCTCCACATTTGATCAAAAATAAAGTTTCCTAAAGAATAAAAAATATATTTGCCTTGGTATTGTTCAATCGGTTGGATCCAGTGTGGGTGATGGCCGATAACCATGTCAGCTCCAGCCTGGATTACTTGGTGGGCAAAGTTAGTTTGAGCAAAAGTTTCTTGGTAAGTGTATTCTGTTCCAGCGTGCATACTCACGATGACAAAGTCACTGCTACTTTTGAGCTTAATGATTGCATCATTGAGCATTTGTAACTCAGAGATTTTGGCGACAGTTGTTTGGCCTGTGTTGCTTGGTTTGTTGGTGCCATAAGTCGCGGCCAAAAACCCAATCTTAACTCCATTGATTTCTTTGACGCCACCAGACCAAGCACTTTGTTTGCTTTGACCAGTGCCAACTCCAATGATGTCATTTTGAATTAATAAGTCTTGGGTTTTGGTAACTCCAGAATCACCTTGATCGTAAACATGATTATTAGCCAAGCTCAAAACTTTAAAGTTATATTTTTTGAGTCCATCGATAGCATAGGTTGGCGCGTTAAATTCTAATCCAGTTGGCGGGATTAAGTTATTATTTCCTGAAAAAGGTGACTCTAAATTACCAAAATTAAAATCACTTTCTAGTAAAATCTGTTCAATATTTTGGTAAGGCCACAAACCATTTTGTTGATTTTGATTCATGTTACGGGCGACTTGACGAGAAAGCATAATATCACCGACAGCATTTAGAGTAACAGTGGTATTGGTTTGCGGAGTGAGGCTTTGGCTGGCCTGATAATAATCTTCTAGTGATTGTAAATCTGAATCAGAATTTTTTGGAAGAGAAGACAGTAAAGTATCTTGGTTAAACTGCCATTGGTACAACCCTAAACCAGCTGCCAATAATGCAAGCAAAGGCAAAACATATTTGATTAGAATTAATGTAAGTTGATTAACTTTCATACGTGGCTAGTATATACTCCCATCGAAGCATTAGAAATCATTTCGTTGATTTCTAATTCCGTGATTGCAGTCAAAATTTGCTGTGGTGAAATTTGTGTTTGCAAAATTATTTGATCAAGAGTCGAAGGAGACTTTTGTATACATTTTAGCACGGCTTGAGCCTCTTGGCTTAATTGAACACTTGGCTTAGATTGAGAGAGATTGGGGAGTTCGAGCTGTAAAATATTGGCTATACTTTGTGCATTAATAATAGGAAAGGCTCCTTGTTCCAAAAGCTGATGTGAGCCTCGACTCTGCTGAGTCAGAATAGAACCAGGGACAGCGCCGGTAGGTTTGCCAAGCTCGATGGCATATTGCGCGGTAATCAAAGCTCCGCTTTTTTGTGGACATTCTGCAATCACTGTGAGGTGAGATAAGGCCGCGATGATTCTGTTGCGCGCCACAAATTGATAGCCTCGTGCTTGGTTGTGAGGATAGTATTCTGATAATAGTAACCCGCCATTTTTTATAATTTGTTTGGCAAGGCTGAGGTTGGTTTTGGGGTACAGATTTTGGTCACTAAGTCCACCACCCAAAACTGCACAGGTGGGAAGTTGATATTTAAGAGCAGCTTGATGAGAAAGAGTATCTATCCCATATGCCAAACCAGAAATAATGGTAATTTTGAAACACATAAAATCTTTGAGCAAAATATCTGGTATAAGTTTGCCATAGCTGCTCACTTTGCGGTTTCCTACAATAGCAATAGAAATATGGTCAAGAATCTTGAGATCGCCAATATAAAAAAGCAGTAGGGGAGGATCGAATAATTCTTTGAGTCGCTTAGGATAACTAGAGTCAAAGTAGCTTGTAGTTTTTATTTGGTTTTTGGTGAGCTGTTCTTCAAAAAAATCTTTGGAAGGGATTTGTTGTTGAGCAAGGCTTAAATTTTTTTGTTGAGTTTTGTTGAGGTTGAGTTGGCTAAAATTACCGATAATAATCTGCTCTTGATTTGCTAATAAAATCTCAAGGTTTTCCTGGGTCAATCTCCAGCCAGAAATTTGAAGGAGCGCAAGGTTGTAATGTAGTAAAATATTCATATCTATATAGTAGATAAATGGAGTTCAATATTCTTTAAATTTTATATAAAGTTAAGAAAAATAGAGAAAAAGCGACTTGACAAAAGTAACTTTTTCGTGTATAATTGATTTTGTCAATATGAATTATTGAAGCAAAAATAGATTTGTCTTTGTGACCCTACTTACAAGTTGCGAGAGTGGAGATTATCCCTCCTATTTTTCCACTAGTAGCAGTCAAGTAAAGATTTTGCAGCGACTGTTGTGAGTCTTTCACTTGTGGGTGGGGTTACGAAGATAAAACAAAAACCCCTGAGTTGCTCTTGAGCAACTCAGGGGTTTTTTATATTGCGGAAAAATTATTTCGCCAAAAATTCTTCTATCAAATTATCAATCGAGGGGAGAATATTTTGGTTTAGTGTGTTAAGTTCTTCGTCGGTAAATTTTTGCAAGACAAAATCTGCGGTATCGATTGGTGTGTCAGATGGTCTCGACTCAATTCCAATACGAACGCGTTCAAACTCTTGAGTTCCAAGTTTGGCCAAGATGTCTTTGATTCCATTATGTCCTGCGCTTCCAGAGTTGTTGGTGAGTTTGACTTGGCCAAAAGGTAGATCTTTGTCGTCGTGTATTACCATTAAGTCTTCGGTTGGATTAACTTTGTAATATTGCATAATTTCGGTTAAGGCTTGCCCAGAAAGATTCATATAGCTTTGAGGTTTAACAAAAAAGACTTTGGTTGAACCAAAATGTAGTTCACAGATTTGCGCTTTAAATTTACTTTGACAAGCGATCGTAGCTTTGCCTTTAAGAAAGTGATCAATCGCCATAAAGCCAGCATTGTGTCTGGTGTTCTTATATTGAATTCCTGGATTTCCTAATCCCGCTATTATTTTCATAAATCTAGTATAGCAGAATTTGCTAGGCTTAGTGATTTTTGTTATTAATAAAGAAAAGCTGTATCAAAGGAGGGGTATGAAGAAATTTCACAATCGATTAGGCGATGAAGCTGTTGTGATTCCTGATATTAAGTTGTTGATTTATAAAACTTACTCAATTGTCGACCAATGACAGTCAAGTTGAGTAAAGTTTGTATGTGCACCTCAAATCTTTCTAAAAATGCTAGATAAGTTGAACAACATAACCGGGTGTTCACTTCGAATGGGTATTTGTGGATTGGAATATTTCGATTTATTTTGTTTTCTTGGTCTCTCTGTCAGAAAGGCGATCGAACGCAATCCCAAAATTTATGTTTCATGCGATGTATTTTGCGATAATTGCTGCTTGGGATGACGAGCAATTGTTGAAACATAAACGTGGCTGTTATAAGGATCTAGTTGAGAGGTTAAGTCGTTATTACAAGGGAGAATTTTTAACAGAATTATTCCTAGAAAAAGTAGAGCGAATTACTCATCAAATATTTGACCAAATTGCTCAAAAGGTTAGAGAGGAATCTCGACTTGTTATAGATGAGCAAATCATGTGAACTATTAAAAAACCGCGGCTATTGTCGCGGTTTAATTTCTTTTACGATATTAAGCTTAATTGCTGTGCCCCAGAATCCTAATTTTTGAATAATTTGTTTATAAAGGTAACGGCGGAAAGCTTGAGAAATCGCTGGAGGTCTCGCAACCATTAGATCAAACATCGGGGCGCGATGGCCAGTTTGCACTAAATTATAAATTTTGGGAGGTTTTTGGTCGCGCAATCTTTGCGGCGGGTTAGTCTTTTGAGCGTAAGCTAAGAGACGATCAAGTTCTTCTTGCGGGATTTCTTTTTCGCGATTGTCATCGATTGGCTTGATGGCTTTAATTAAATCCTCAACTCCAAACCCTGTTTCGGCAGAGCTAAACATAATTGGGGCATACCATAGGAAAGGGAAGAAGTGTCTAATGTAGTCTTCTAAAGCTTTTTGATCGCCGCTGTAAAGATCGTATTTGTTTGCTAGGATGATCACTCCTTTGCGGAGATCGTGAATTGCCCCAGCTATAACTTGATCTTGTTTGCTGATTGGTTCGATTGCATCGATGACAAAAATTACTACTTCACTTCGGCGGATTGATTTAAAAGTTTGGTAAACACTAAAGACATCTGGTTGTTTTTGTCTATGTTGTTTGCGTTTCATTCCCGCGGTATCGATAAAAGTGTAGTCTTGATTGTCGATCACTGCATGAATGTCGATAGCAGTTCTGGTTGTGCCAGGGAGATCAGAAACGATCACTCGATCTTCGCCAAGAATTCGGTTGATCAAACTCGATTTACCGACGTTAGGTTTTCCGACTAAACTTACAGCAATACCCAAAGGTTTGGGCAATGGTTCAACTTTGATGTCTTTGAGTTGTTCTGCTATTTGATCCAGTAAATCACCAACTCCACGACCGGTTGCAGCCGAAATAGCCGCGATATTTTTGATTCCTAGTTTTTTGAATTCTGCTCCTTGGGTTTCTTGGTGTTCCAGAAGTTTGGTTGGGGAGTCTAGTTTGTTAATTGCCAAAATAATTGGTTTGGAACTTTTTCGGAATTTAATCAAAGCTTGGCGATCGATAATGGTAGGGTCGAGCTTGCTATCGACCACGAACAGAATTAAATCCGCTTCATCAAAAGCAACATCAATCTGTTTGGTTAGTTTGTCCTCGAGCTCTTGTTTGTTGCCAAAAGTTATTCCAGCAGTATCGATTAAAGTAAAATCAACTCCATTCCATTCGGTATCGAGATATTGTCGATCACGCGTTGTTCCAGGAACTTTGGAAGTTACTGCGATTTGCGCTTTTGCGATTTTGTTAAGAAGCGTTGATTTACCGGCGTTAGGTTCGCCAACTATTGCAACTGTAGGAAGTTTATTCATGTGACTTAATAATAGTAAAAAAAACTTATTTAATAAAGGCTTAAAATTTAACCGGCAATTTAGTTAGCTAACTAAATTGCCGGTTAAAAACATAAAGAATGATTGCTTCAAACTAATCGCCCAAAATTACAATGACATCCACTTTCTCAGGATCAATTTTGATCCCCGGTGGAGCAATAGAAACTTCGCTGGCATCAAGCTTTTGTTTAACAAAATCTAAGGTAGCTGGTTTTTGGTTTACTTGATAGACGACATTTTGCCCAATATTGTCGCCACTATAGATTACTTTATAAACTGTAAAACCATTATTGGTCAAAGTGGTTTCGGCAGATTTGTAGAGTTTTTGGGTAACTGAGCTGTCGGCAAGCCAGACAGTTGCTTTTTCGGATTGAATGGCGGCGGTGTCAAAGCTTTGAGAGAAAAAGTCTTTAACATCATCTTTGGTTTTACCAGCACAAATAGTAAGAACAAATGCTCCGTTGCTTTCCAAAGTTTCTGGACAGATCAGGCCTGTGTCAGGATCCAAACTCAAGCTGGCAATATTTTCTTTGTTGTAATCTTTGCCAATACTGTAGAGTCTAATCAGTTCACCAGGGGTTAAGTTAGTATGAAAATGTTCACCAATGATAGAGAATATTTCGTTAATTTTCCCAGCGTCTGCGACTAAGTTAAGAGATACGACTTTTTCTTTCATCGCATGGAGGACTTTTTGTTGTCTAAGCCCGCGAGCAAAGTCCGTGCCTTCAATTCCGGCGGCGTGTCTAGATCGAGCAAAAATCAATGCGCGTTCTCCATCCATAGTCTCGCTTCCTTCGGTGAAGGTCACAGGAGGAATATAACCATTGCTATTATTTGGGAAGGAATAGTCAGTAAAAGTATTGTCTATCGAAACCTCCACCCCGCCAAGCAGATCAATTGTTTTTTCAAAACCATCAAAATCAATTACGGCAAAGTAAGGAATTTGCAATCCAGAGATTTCTTCCACTACATCAATAGTTGCTTGCCCGGCTTCTTCCCAATTTTTGGTTTCTTCAAAAGTTTCGGCAAAAGTCGCGTTGATTTTACGCTGGCCAAGTTTTTTGGTATTGACCAAGTAATCACGAGGGATTGAAACTAAAGTAGCTTTATTATCTTTGGGTTTAATTTGCGCGACTATAATAGTATCTGATAAATACGGCCCGTCATGGCCTGGCCCACCAATTCCGAGAAGTAAGATATTGATTTGGTTATCTTTTTCGCCAATTAATTTGTGACCAGTTTGACTAGAAATTAAATCAGTAATCTTACTGTAAAAACTATTATTATTGCCGACAAAGATTTTATTAAATAAGTCGTTTGCTCTGGCAAAAATAAAAATACCCAAACCTAACATAACAACACCTAAGCCAATCACAATAATTTTGAAAGCTTTTTTGGATCGAGAAAGTTTGCGTTGATTAAGCTCTTGCCCGATCGAAGTAGGGGATTCGGAAGTTAAACTTTCTGGCAATTCTTGGCTGGCTGGGGTTGGGCGAGTTAGTTTGGTTGGTTTGTATGGATTTTGTTCTGGTTCGATTTTACGAGGCCGGCTTGAACTTTTTATTACTGGTGGTTTTCCAGACATAAGGATAGATAAAATTAAAATACTCAAGTATTATATCTTAACTTTGGGTTGTCGTTAAGTATATAACTAACAAAAATTTATCTAGTTGTGACAATGACTCTTAAGGCTTGCATTGGCAAGGTCTCAGTGCTATAGTGGGAATGTTAACTTTTTATTTTAAATATTTTTTGGCTTTGGTAAGCCTTGTTATTTTTCAAAAATCCAATTAACGAAACAAAATTATGACTCAAAAAATTCATATCGAAGACGAAAACCAAATCCCAGAAGAAGAAAATCCGACAGTCGGATCATTTTTGTGGGAATTATCTCGTATAGTAATTGTTGCATTTGTGCTAATGATTGGTTTTCGAATCTTTGTTGCGGAACCTTTTGTTGTATCAGGATCATCAATGGTTCCAAACTTTCACAACAAAGAGTATTTGGTAGTTGATAAAATCAGCTATCGTTTTTCTGAACCTCAAAGAGGTGATGTAGTTATTTTTAAATACCCTAAAGATACCTCGCAGTACTTTATTAAAAGAATTATCGGTTTACCAGGAGAAAAAGTTCAGGTTAATAATGGAAGCGTTGTGGTGTACAATGATGCTCATCCAGACGGTGTGACGATCAACGAACCTTACCTCAAAAGTAATAGCAGTACCTTTGGGCCAAATGATGTTGTCGCATTAGGAACAGATGAGTATTATGTTTTAGGTGACAACCGATTGGCCTCGAGTGATTCGCGAGTCTGGGGAATTTTGCCCAAGCATGATATTATCGGCCAAGCTTTCTTGCGAGTCTTGCCGTTAAGCGAATTAGGGACACTTAATTTTGCTGATCCTCAATTGTAATTGTAAACTTTTTTAAATCTTTATATTTGTTTTCTTATGCCGAAGACTGCAACCAAAAAAACTAGCTCCGTAAAACCAAAAGTCAAAGTCAAGAGTGCTTTGCAAAGCAGTGCGACCAAAAATAGCCCACATTGGAACTCCATTCTTAAGCGTTTACAAAAGATTGGCCGTGCCTACGGCTTTGTCAGAATCGAAACCCCAATTGTCGAAGAAGAAAAAACCTATTCGCATTTTTATAAAGACCAACCAAGCTTTTTGGATCGCACAGTTTTTACAAAGTTAGGAAGTAAGTCTGTAGCTTTGCGTTCGGCGGTTTTGCCTTCGGTGTTAAGATACTATGTTCAGCATAAGATTTTTGATGAACAAACTTTGTCCAAATGGTTTTATGTTGGCAACGTAATTTATTTAGACGACAAACAATCTACCAAATCTAACTATGAGTTTGGTTTTGAGGTTTTGGGTGGTTTTAACCATTTAACAGAAGCTCAAGTTATCAGCGCAGTTTGGGAATTTTTGAATTTACTTGGTTTGCAAGATTTGCAAATCGAGGTCAACACTTTGGGTGGAACAAAGACGCAAACTAATTATCAAAATGTTCTCAAAGAATATTGCAAAACTCGAGATTTTGACTTATGCGATAATTGTCTAAATCAAATTAACAAACGCCCGCTAGATATTTTGCGATGTGACCAGCTTGGTTGTCAGGTTGTTGTTTCAGAAGCGCCTCCGATTTTGGATTATTTAACTGATGATGTTCAAAAGCATTTCACAGATGTTTTGGAAGCGCTTGATGAACTCGAAATACCTTACCAGCTCAACCATCACTATGCTGGACCTCAGGGCGCTACTAAGACTAACTTTGTTGTGCGTTATGTTGGCGGCAAAAAACCAATTGTATTAGGTGAAGGTTCGTGGCATGAAAATTTGTTAAGTAATCTAACTGGCAAGCCTTTACCAGCATTTGGCTTTGTTGGTAATTTGGCTGCACTAACAGAAGCAATGGAAGTGGCCAAAGTCGAAACCGAAAAAGATTATAATAGCGAAGTATTTTTGGTGCCATTGGGTGAACTAGCGTCTAAGCGTAGTCTCAAATTATTCCGTGATCTAGTTGTGGCGAATATTAGAGTGCACGATCATTTTGGTACCGAAGGAGTTAAGAACCAGCTCAAAGCTGCGCAAGAATACAACGCGCCAATCGCATTGATTATGGGTCAAAAAGAAGCTGCCGAAGAGCAGGTAATTTTGCGAGATGTAAAAAGCGGTATGCAAGAAATTTTTTCTTACGACAAGATTATTGACGAAGTTAAGAAACGACTTGGTCGTTAAATAATTATGCAGGATTGTATTTTTTGTAAAATTAGCCGTGATGAGATTGAATCCCAAAAGCTGTTCGAAAATGAATTGCTTTACGTTATTAAAGATATTGCACCCAAAGCTCCGGTACATTTGTTAATTATTCCCAAGACACATATTGCTTCGATCAACGATCTAAGTGTAAGTCAGCAGAGTTTAATCGGTGAGTTGGTACTTCAAGCCAAAGAACAAGCCACTAAATTTGGAATCGCCCAAAGCGGCTATAAGCTAATCTGGAATGTTGGGGCTGATGGCGGTCAAGTCGTGCCTCATATTCATTTACATTTATTGGGTGGTAAAAAATTGAAAGAATAACCAAAGAGCCTGCGGGCTCTTTTGGTTTGACGAAACGTCAAAATTCCCGTACAATAAGTGCATTATTGGTCGAATACCAAGCTAGCTTGGTATTATAAAGTTCCTGATATTAAGGAATATCCTTTCGAGACAGTTAATTAAGTCTTGATTTAAGAAAGAGGTGATTTAATTGGTAGAAGTAAAAAGAAAAGAAAACGAATCCTTTGACAGTCTTTTGCGTCGTTTTAACCGCCGAATCCAACAAAGCGGTGTTTTGGTGCGTGCTCGTAAATCAAGATTTTTTGAACCAAGCAAGAGTCGTAACTTGATTCGTCAAGCAGCTCAGCGTCGTTCTGAGATGCGCGAAATTCGCGAAGAAATGAAGCGTCTTAACAAGCCGATGTCGGCAATTGTCAAAAAAGGTAAAAAATAAATTATGTCAGAACTTATTTCGTTAACTTTGGTTGAACAAAAGTTAACCGAAAATCTTAAAGCCAAAAATACTTTAGCGGTTGCAGTTCTTAGAGGGTTAAAAACTCGAATCCAAAATGAGCAGATTGCTCAAGGGGGAGAGTTGACCGAAGAGCAATTGATTGCCTTGGTAAAATCAGAAGTCAAACGTCGCAAAGAAGCGATCGAAGGTTTTAAGTCTGCTGGTAGAGAAGAACAAGCTCAAAGCGAAGCCGATGAAATTCAAGTCTTGTCGGCATTTATGCCCGAGCAAATTTCGGAAGAGCAAATCATAGAAGTAATCGATCAAAAGATTTCGGAAAATAATTGGACAAAAGCAGACTTTGGTTCTGCAATGGGTCAACTCAAACAGCATTTTGGCGCATCGGCTGACGGCGCTGTAATTTCTCAAATTTTAAAAAACAAGTTAACTTAGCAAAACAAAAATAAATGGCAAAAGAACAGTACATTGTAGGTTTGGATATTGGCACTCATTTGATTCGAGTTGTTCAAGGTAAGTTACAAGAATCTGGAAAGATCAATATCATTGGAGCAAGCATTGTTCCTGCAGTTGGTTTACGTCGGGGTGTGATTGTTGATATTGACGAAGCTGTTTCTTCGATTTCGGCTGCTTTAGAAAAAGTCGAACGAATGACAGGAGTTCCCGTCGAACGAGTTAACGTTTCGGTTGGCGGTAACCATATTGATTGTATGGATTCTCGCGGTGTAATTGCGGTATCTCGAGCGGATGGAGAAATTAGCGATAGTGATATCGTTCGAGTCGTCGATGCTTCAGAAGCTGTTTCGATTCCACCAAATCGAGAGGTTGTTCATGTTATCCCAAAAACTTTTACTCTAGATGGACAAACTGGTATCAAAGATCCATTAGGGATGACTGGAATTAGGTTAGAAGTCGATACAATTATCATTCATGGGGCGACACCTTTTTTGAAGAATCTTCAAAAAGCAATTTTGCAAACTGGAGTTGATATAGATCAAATTGTTGTGAGTCCATTAGCCGCTGGTTCGGCTGTTTTGACCAAACGGCAAAAAGAACTTGGTGTGGCGCTTCTTGATTTGGGTGCAGGGACAACTAGCTTGGCAGTTTATGAAGAAAACAACTTAATTCATACAGCAGTTATTCCTGTAGGTGCGATGCATATTACCAATGACATCGCTATTGGTTTACGTTGTACGATCGAAACTGCCGAAAAAGTTAAGACTATGTACGGTCAAGCTTCACCGCAGATGATGGACAAGCTGGCTGAGATTGATTTAAACAAACTTGATCCAGAAGAATCAGAATATATTCCCCAAACTATGGTTGGCGAAATTATCGAAGCTCGATTAGAAGAAATTTTTGATCTTGCAATCAAGGAACTTAAGAAAATTGATAAAGATGGTCAGCTCCCAGCGGGAATTGTTTTGACTGGCGGCGGAGCACAACTTCCTGGTGTGATCGAATTAGCTAAACATAAGTTTAGGTTGCCAGTTAGTATTGGAGTTCCAGAGGAAGTTGATACAGTTATTGATCAGGTGACTAGTCCAGACTTTGCAACTGTTATTGGCTTGGTTTTGTGGGGCGAAAGATATTCTGGTGGTTATAGTACCGATGGTATGTTCTCAGCTGTTTCAAATTTGTCGAATCACAAATTTGTGCTAAAATTGAAGCAGTGGCTTAAGTCTTTTATGCCTTAATTGGCTAGACTAAGACAGATTTTAAAAAATAAAAATTTAAACGCAAAATAACAATCGAGATCAAACGCCTAGATTAAACTCATTTTTGAGCTTTCTCTCTAGTCTTTTATATTCAGCTGTTATTTTGTGTTTTATTTTCTATCTATTATTATGTCCAAAAAAAGGAAACTTATGGAAGTCAAACCAAAAATTGAAACATTCGCTCGCATCAAAGTTTTGGGTGTTGGTGGTAGTGGAACTTCTACCGTCAATCGCATGGCTGAGTTGGGTGTCAAAGGTGTAGAGTTTGTTTCTATTAATACAGACGCACAAGCTTTGCACAACAACCAAGCGGACCGCAAAGTCCATATTGGTAAAAGTTTGACCAAAGGTTTGGGTGCAGGAATGAATCCAGAGCTTGGTCGACAAGCTGCCGAAGAATCTCAAGAAGAAATTGAAGATGTGATTTCGAATGCCGATATGGTATTTATCACTTGTGGTTTGGGTGGTGGAACAGGAACTGGAGCTGCGCCAATTGTTGCCGAACTTGCAAAGAATCGTGATATTTTGACAATTGCAGTCGTGACCAAGCCATTTAATTTTGAAGGTAGTCGACGTAAAGAGGTGGCAGAATCTGGGTACGAAAATCTCAAAGACAAAGTTGATGCGATCATTTCGATTCAAAACGAAAGAATTTTGCAGATTATTGATAAGAAGACTTCTTTGCCAGATGCATTTAAGACTGTAGATGATGTTTTGCGCCAAGGTATTTCTGGTATTTCGGATTTGATTACAACTCATGGTGTAGTTAATGCTGACTTTGCAGACGTTAGAACTATTATGAGCGAAGCTGGTACAGCTATGATGGGTATCGGAACTGCAACTGGTGAAAATCGCGCATCCGAAGCGGCTAAAGCGGCGGTCAATTCTCCTTTGCTGGATATGACTATTGATGGCGCTCAGGGTGTTCTCTTTAACATCACCGGTGGTTCTGATCTAGGAATGTTCGAAATTGACGAAGCCGCTAAGGTTATTACCAAAAATATTGATCCAGACGCTAAAGTTAAATTTGGTACAGTTATCGATGAAAGCTTGGGAGACGATATTCGCATCACAGTTATTGCTACAGGTTTTGATGAACAAAATCGTCGACCGACTCCAATTTCTTTTGGTAGCACCGAAGAGTCTAAGCCAATGGCAGAGATCAAAGCAAAGCCAGCGATCGAACGCAAAGAAGACACGGTTTCTATCGATATGGAAGAAGAAGAGCCTCAAGTTAAAATTCGTAAGCCGTTATTTAGACCAAAACCGGTTGAACCAGTGTCAAAACAAATGGACTTTGATGATGCTAGTGATGATGAGTTAGATATTCCTGCGTTTATCCGCAAAAAAATGAAATAATAAGATCAAACCGCGGAGCTCAAGAGCTCCGCGGTTTTTTTTGGATTAAACGTATGATAAATTATTAGCAGACAAACATTAAAAATTTTAATGACTAAATTATTTGTTACAGCTCATCCAAATAGCAAAAATCCTAGATTGATCGAACTTAGTCAAAACAGTTATCAAATTTATATTGCAACTTCGCCAATTGACGGAAAAGCTAATCAGCAAATTATTAACGTTCTGGCAAAACATCTTAAGGTTGCTAAATCGCGATTGCAGTTAGTTCGGGGTCACAAGTCCAAGCAAAAAGTTTTGGAACTCTCAGATTAACATCAGCCGTTAATTAGCTTGAGTTTTTTTATTAACTATAAATTGTTATACTAAAGATATTATGACACTAATCGAACCAAGACTATTGAAAGGATTTAGAGATTTTGCGCCGCAAAGCCAAGCAAGGCGGCAGCAGCTTTTTGCTATGATTAGAGAATCTTTTGAAATTTTTGGTTTTGCCCCACTCGAAACTCCAGTATTAGAGTACAAAGATATCTTGATGGGAAAGTATGGTGATGATGAAAAACTGGTTTATAGTTTCAAAGACAACGGTGATCGTGATGTAGCGATGCGTTATGACTTAACTGTGCCGTTGGCTAGATTTGTAGCGTTAAATCAAGGCAAGCTAACCTTTCCTTTTAAGCGCTATCAAATTGCTCCAGTGTGGCGGGCAGATAATCCGCAGAAAGGCCGTTATCGTGAATTTTATCAGTGTGATGTTGATGTAGTAGGGAGTGATTCGGTTATAAGTGATGTTGAAGTGATTGCTTGTTTGGCGCAAACCATTGAAGCGATTGGCCTGACAAATTATAAGATTAGGATTAATGACCGAGCCGTACTCAAAGAGCTTAGTCAGAACGCAATTAGAATTTTGGATAAGGTCGAAAAAATTGGCGTGGACGGCATGATTAATGAGATGCGCGCTCGTGATATTGACACAAAAGAAATTGAACTTGCGACCAAACTGGTAGACCCGACGGTCAGTGGTGGCATTCTTAATGATTATATTCCAGATCGATTGCAACAAGTTTTGGATTTGCTGCAGCAGTATGATTTGAAAGGTCAGGTTGAATTTGATCCAACAATTGCGCGTGGTTTGGATTATTATTCTGGAACGGTTTTTGAAATTTTCCTAAATGACAAACCAGAATATGGAAGCATATGTAGTGGTGGTCGATACGATGGCCTGCTTGATCAATTTAGCAAACAGTCGCAACCAGCCGTTGGTGGTAGTATTGGGATTGATCGGTTGTTGGGTGCTATGGAAGAAATCAGTACTTTGCCAGCAGTGGATCAAATCGAAGCTTTAATAGTAAATGTAGAACCAGAGTTATCCATTCAATATATCAAATTAGCTAATCGTTTGCGCGAACTTGGTATTAAAACCGAAGTCTATTGTGATTCGGCTAAATTAGAAAAGCAGTTTAAATATGGCGAGCAAAGAGATGCTAAGTTTGCTTTAGTCTTTGGCTCTAACGAATTAGAGCAAAATTTGGTTCAACTCAAGAATCTTCAAACACGAGAACAGCAAACGTTAACATTTGATAATGCGATAAAAAATATCGTTTCTGCTTTGCGATAATTTTGATCTCTACTTAACTTATTTTTTAAACAAACCTTTTTTCTTTGTCATCCTGAGTAGCTTGCGACGAAGGATCGTTCTCGAGAAGAAAAGCTTTGGTTTGTTTTGCCATCCCAAACTTTTTTCGTCATCCTGAGCGGAGGCGAAGCCGAGTCGAAGGATCTTTCTCAAACCAAAGTCCCATTTCCTTCGACCTCCGCACTGCCCTGAGGTCGTTCTCAGGAAATAGAACTTTGGTTTTGTTGTTTCAGTGTATTTTAAAACCAAACCTTTTCTTCCCTCGAACTCCAAGTGCCTTCGCGAAGTCGTTCTTGAGAAGAAAAGCTTTGGTTTTTGTTTTGTCATCCTAAGCACTTCTATTTGTGTCATCCTGAGGAGCTTGCGACGAAGGATCTATTTCCCAAACTAAACCTTTTGTTTTGTCATCCTGAGCGGAGGCGAAGCCGGAGTCGAAGGATCTCTAATAACAAACCTTGAGATCCTTCACCACCTTCGGTGGTTCAGGATGACATTGTGATGGAAAGGCGGTTCACCCTTCGGGTATAGGCAGGATGACATGGTGATGGAAAGGTGGTTCACCATTCGGGTACAGGCAGGATGACGTTGTATTGGAAAGCGAGTCAAGGTGGATTTGGTTTTTGTTTTGATTTACGGCTGTTCGTTCTTTATTTTTTGTTAGGTAATTCTTGAACTTTAGTTTGGCAATATAATGCTATGACTAAAGTGCATTTCTCTCAAATTATTAAGTGGCTGTCTTGGGTTTTTTTATTGATCGTAGTGTTGCGCTATTATCTTGGTGGATTTGATCAACAGAATATATATCAACCATTGTTGGGGCAGCAAATCGATACCGAAGGTGTTGTGGTTAGAGAACCGCAGTATACCAGCGGAGGTTCGCAATTAGTGACGGTTCGCCCTGATGGTATAAACCAAAATTTGCAAGCCAGTTTTTATAAGCCTATTGTAGTAGAAAGAGGAGATAGGGTTTGGATTAGGGGTAGAGTGGAACCGATCGCTAATTTTTCAGATTTTGATTATCAGAGTTATTTAGCTCGATATCAAACTTACGCACTTCTCAAAAAACCACAAATAATTAGAATTGGATTTTCACAAGTACAGTGGAGGAGAGATTTGAATTTGATTAAGCAAAAAATCTTGTTTCAGGCACAGAGAAGTTTGTCCCAACCTGCTCAAAGTTTGATCTTAGGTATGCTTATTGGTGAGACTCGTGGCATGCCTCAAGATTTGGAAAACAATTTTAAACTTACTGGGCTTACGCATATTTTGGTGGTCTCTGGTTTTAATATGACGATAGTGGCAACTAGTTTTGGCTGGCTGGCGTGGATTTTAGGGAGAAAGTCTGCAGATTTGGCAGCAATATTAGCGGTGATAGTTTTCGCTTGTCTAACTGGACTTTCTGCGGCGGTTGTTAGAGCAGCTATCATGGCAGTTATTTATCTAGTTGCAAGATTATTTAATAGGCCAAGTTATAGTTTTAATGCTTTGTTAATTTCGGTCGTGGTTATGGTTGGAATCAATCCGCTAATTTTATTTGTTGATGTTGGTTTTAGGTTGAGTGTTGCGGCGACCATTGGGGTTTTGTGGGCACATCGTTTGCGCGCGCAGTATCAAAAAACGGGGTGGTTGAGCGAATTGCTTTGGCCAACTTTTGGAGCAATTATTATGACGTTACCAATCATCGCGTGGTACTTTGGAACAACTAGCTTGGTTGCACCTTTGGCGAATTTGTTAATCTTGCCGTTGGTTCCATGGTTGATGCTCTTTGGAGCAATTTCATTGGTTCCAATTGTTGGCTGGGTGCTTATTCCGCTAGTTAATTTTTTGATTGTAACTGAAGTTAAAATAATTGGTTGGTTGGCCCATTTACCTTATGCTAGCATTTATTGGCAGCCAAAACTTTGGATAATTTTAATTTGGTATTTATTAGTGATAATGATCAAAAATAGAGTATTTAGAAACCCAAAAATCTATCAAAATACATCCAAAACTCCATTGCTCGAGAGAAGCCCATATGATAAAATGAAGAAAATTATTATTTAAATTTATGAACAAGCAGACAATTTATATAATTGTAGGAGTGATCTTAGTTGCGGTGGTGGCGTGGGTGGTAGCGACTCGTGACCGGGCGCAAACTCCCAATTTAAATAGCGAGCAAACAATTAATCAAGAAAGTGAACAAAAGCAAATGGCACAAGATTCTATGCAAGAGTGCGAGCGCACTTACCAAGAAGGTGATCTTAATAATGTTGTAGTTAATCCGGAAGATAAGTTTGTAACTTTGTCGGTTGCAGGATTTGGCGATATCAAAATTGAAGTTAACAAGCAAGATGCGCCAAAAACTTCTGAGAATTTTATCAAGTTAGCCAAAGCTGGATTTTATAACTGTTTAACTTTTCATCGTGTTGCCGCAGGTTTTGTGATTCAAGGCGGTGACCCAGAAGGTACTGGTGCGGGTGGCCCTGGTTATACAGTTCCTGCAGAAATTGGATTACCACACAACAAAGGCGCGATTGCTATGGCACGAACTTCTGACGTTGTTAATCCAGAACGAGCTTCGAGCGGTAGCCAATTTTACATTGCTTTAGATCAACTTGAGATGTTAGATGGTCAGTACACTGTATTTGGGCAAGTAGTTGCTGGAATGGATGTAGTAGAAAAAATTGGCGCAGTAAAAATTGACTCACCATTAGGCGATGGTAAACCACTTGAGCCAGTTATTATTAAAGAGGCTGTGGTCTCAGCGGAGTAAATATCAAAATGACAATAGAAAAAACTCTAGTTTTATTTAAACCTGATGCTGTAGAACGTGGTTTAACAGGGGAAATCATGCAGCGTTTTGAGCGAGTTGGTCTCAAGATGATTGGTCTTAAGCTCTTGGTTCCTAATGAAGATCACGCCAAAAATCATTACACCGAAGATTTAGCAGAGCGTCGGGGCGAACATGTTAGAAATTTGATGATTTCTATGCTGATGTCTGGCCCGATAGTAGCTTTGGCTTTGGAGGGGATTGAAGCTGTCGAAGTTGTCCGCAAAATGGTTGGTTCTACCGAACCTAAGTCTTCTCCTCCCGGAACTATTCGTGGTGACTATAGTCATGTTTCGTTTAAACACGTTGATGCACATGATTCTACTTTGTACAATTTGATTCATGCTTCGGCAACTCCCGAAGAAGCACTCTCAGAATTAGCTGTTTGGTTTGCTCCGGACGAATTGATCGACCACGAACCTTTATATACCCGACATACTCTTAACAAAGATTAAATTCTTTGGCTAAAAAACCAAAAACATCCGCTCAGGCTCAGCGGATGTTTTTGGTTTTGCGTAAATATAATTGAATTTATTTTTTTCTAAAAAACGTCGGAAGGCTAGGGAGGTTGTTGCTAATATCTTGCATCTTAATTTCTCGGATTCTTTGAAAGATTCCTCGGTCATGTTCTTGCAGGTATTTGCGGATCAAGGAGCGAGCGTGGCTAGTTTTTGCGGCACTTAACCAATCTCGTGATGGTGTCGCGGGATTTTTGCTTTTGAGAATTTCTACTACGTCACCTTGTTTTAGCTTATCAGTAATTTTGGCAATTTTACCATTTATTTTGGCACCCATCATTTGGTAACCAAGATCGCTATGAACCGCAAAAGCAAAATCAATAATCGAGGCTCCCGCTGGGAGATCCTTAACATCACCTTTCGGAGTTAGGACAAAAATTCTATCTTTAAAGAAGTCGATTTTGAGTCCTTCAAGATACTCTTCTGGATTAGAAACTGTTTCGTCTTGCCAAGCACGAAGTTCGGTAAACCAATGAGCGCCGGTTTTGGCTTCTCGCGGTTTGCCTTGCTCTTCATAAAACCAATGGGCGGCAATTCCACGTTCGGCGGTTTCGTGCATTAGATCGGTGCGGATTTGAACCTCAAATACCATACCTTCTGAGTCAAACAAAGATGTGTGAATACTTTGGTAGCCGTTTGGTTTTGGGGTGGCAATAAAATCCTTGACTCTACCTGGAACAGGGTTAAAGTGTTTGTGAATAATTCCAAGAGCAGCATAACAATCACCGGTAGACTTGGTAATAATACGCAAAGCAAACAGGTCATAAATTTTACTGATATCGTTATCGTAACGGTGTAATTTTTTGAATAAAGAATAGATGCGTTTTGTTCGGCCAGAAACCATCTCAAATTTAATTCCTTCGAGTTTTAGAATTTGAGACAATTCCTTTTGCATTTGTTTGATATTTTTTCCGCGTTTCGAAACTTCTTCATCAAGCAAAGCTTTGGTTTCGTCATAGTTTTCAAAGTCGACAATATGAAAAGCCAAGTCTTCGAGTTCGTCTTTCCATGCCCCAATACCAAGACGCCCAGCAATAGGGGCATACATTTCTAGAGTTTCGGTGGCGATTTTCTCTTGTTTTTCTTCGTCTAGATGTTCGAGTGTACGCATGTTATGAAGCCTGTCTGCAAGCTTGATTAGCATCACCCTAACGTCTTTGCTTGTTGCGATAAACATTTTGCGAAGATTCTCGACATAATATTCATCTTTACTGTTAAGTAGGCGGACGTGACCAAGCTTGGTTACACCATCAACAAGATCAGCAATTTCTGAACCAAACTCTTTGCGAAGATCTTGATCAGAAACTTCAGTGTCTTCTGTAATATCATGCAAAATAGTCGCACAGATAGTTTGAGCCTCTGGAAAAATTTGCCCGAGAATAATTGCAGCGCTAACTGGATGGTGCACAAACGGGGCACCACTTTTGCGTTTTTGGCCTTGATGAGCGTTGCTGGCAAATTCGATTGCTTTGCGAATTTGCTTCTTCTCTTTGGGCTTAAAAGTATGG
>JAWKSI010000003.1:0-98420 GCA_041389225.1 Candidatus Doudnaibacteriota bacterium
AATTTTTTGGATAATATAACGGTTCCAATAAGTAAGATAGCGTACTGGGTTCCTTGCATTGCGTTAACAATAGTTACGCTCCCCAATGAAATAGCAAAGTTTTGCAAGAACCCGGCGATCCCACCAGACACTCTTGCACCCAAGTACAAAAACTTATTACCAGTTGTTGTACTTTTGGGAGAATTAAAAATCGCGTAACGAGTTTTTGGTGGAATAAGATAGATGAGCGAAACCAAAATAAAACCGAGTCGTGTGTAAACCAAACCAGATAAGAAGTTGGTTTGATCAAAAGTGTACTTGGTGAGAGTAAGTGATAGAGCAAACAAGAATGCAGCGACAACGGCGTAACCAAGTGCTTGCATGTGCCAGCCGCTTTTATCTTCTTTGAGCGAAATAATCACCGCACCAACAACCAAAAGTAAGAATGCCATTATTTGCAAAGCTTCGAGTCTTTCGCCGAGGATAAAGTACGACATAGCGAATGTAAACACTGGTACGAGACCGCCTTCGATTGGCAAAAGTCTTGAGATGCTGGTTTTTTGGGTGGCGATATACAAGAACTGCAAAGCTAAGATAAAGCTTGCGCCACCAATGATTGCAACGATAAGATTACCGCTACTAATCCCACTAAAACTAAAACCAATATCCAGAAGCCCAAAAGGCACGACAGCCCAAGTAAAGAAACCAGTGATGCCGATATAAAAGGCATAGGCTGCGGGTGATTTGACTCCACCCTTGGTTAATAAAAATTTATCTATAATGCCGTTGATAGCAAACAAAGAGTAGGCGACAGTAGCGATGATTAAATATAAGTTCATTATTTTTATTTTTTAATTTGTATTTTTTTATAAACTTGAGCACTTGGTCTTACTTTGCGTTCAAAGGTTTGCATATTAACTTCGACTAACCCAAACTTTGGTCCATATCCATCACTCCATTCGTAGTTATCAAGTAAGCTCCAGTATAGATAACCAATAATTTGAACTCCTTCTGACATGGCTTTTTGAAGCCAGAGGAGATGTTGCCAAATGAAGTCTTGACGCATATCGTCATGGGCATTGGCGATTCCGTTTTCGGTAATAAGGATTGGCAATTTGTATCTTTGGTATAAATCTCGAGTGACATGATAGATGCCTTCTGGATAGGTGCGCCAACCCATATCACTAGATAGACCACCAATTTTGATATGTTCAACGCCGCGAGTCAGCGACAGCTTGAGAGTATGAGTAAAGTAATAATTTATTCCAATAAAGTCTAAATGATTTTTGATTCGATCTAAGAATAAATAATTTCCATACCAGTCAGAAAATTTAACAATGAGTCGATCCAAAAAACTCGAAGGTCTAAAGGGGGCATTGTACAAATTATTTTTTGCTAGACCAACTTGAGCATTTGGGTCGACCGATTTAATTGCCTGGTAAGCAAGTTTGTGAACTTTGACGAATTTGAGGTAGTAAATAATTCCAGCGTCCAAAACATTTTTGGAAAATGGCGGCCAAAATCCTTGAATGTACCCCATATTAACGTAGACTCCTGGTTCGTTGATAGTATTCCAATAATCAACCAGGTCTCCCAATTCTTGTGCCATCATTTTGGCAAATTGCGCAAAGCTTTGGATTACTTTGTTACTTTTAAAACCTCCTTGATTCGCTGCCCAAAGAGGTAATGTAAAGTGGTGTAGCGAAACTACACTGGTGAGTTGTTGAGACTTTAGCTCTTGTAAAACTTCGCGGTAATGTTTGATTTCGGCGACGCTGAATTTACCAGGCTCTGGTTCTACCCGGCTCCACTCTATAGAAAGTCTAAAAGTATTGAGCCCAATTTCTTTGGTGATCTTAAAATCTTCTTTGTAGCGATTGTAACTGTCGCAAGCTTGCCCAGATTTTGGTACACGACCTTGTTGTTCCCAATACCACCAATCATTTTTGGAGTTATTGCCTTCGATTTGGTGGCTACTAGTCGCTGCTCCAAGTAAAAAGTTTTTTGGTAAAATAATTTGTTTTTGTTTTGTCTGTGTCATGATAGGCTTTACTCGATTATGGCCCTAAATATATATTACAAAAGTAATAACCGTCATAAAGAGTTGGAGTGGTTGTACAAATTCCTGATGGCGGGGTTTCTTCATAAATTGCAGAAATCCAACCTCCAGTTTTACCACTAACAGCGCCATATTTGTATATATAGCGATCGTAATATGTATTACCAGCAGGTACGCCATACTTTGGAAATGTAGTGATAAATTCGCTAAATTGAGTTTCCATGGTTGAGGTAATTGGTCCGTAAAGGTTAGAATAGCAATTAGCTTCGGTGTTTGGGGCAAGACAATACCATTGGTTGTAAGTTCCTGGCCAATCACCGTAAGAAGAGTTGTAAGCTTGTAGTGCTGTAATAATTTGCCTAGTGTCGGCTAGTCTTTTTGAGTCTCTACCTTTAATTCTAGCTCTACTCAAAGCTACTGTGATTACAGATGAAAGTAAGCCAATAATGGCAATTATGACCATTAGTTCAATTAAGGTAAAACCTTTTTGATTTTGTTTCATTTTGGTTATAAGTTTGTTTGGCCTTATTATACCACTTTTTTTGTTAACTTAGAATTTTTTGCGCAAAAAACCCCATTATTTGTTAGCTTACAAATAATGGGGTTTAAATTTGAGAGAAAAACTTAATTAAGTGCTTGGCCCAATATATATGTAACAGCCATTATACGCATCTCCCGTTGTTAGAATTTTGAATGGACAAATCTCAGATGTCATATTTTCGGCAAACCATAATAAGAATGCACCTGTTCTCACTGCGCCATTGTCACCAGTATAAGTTAGAGGCCCAGCGCTAAACAATAGTCGATTGTATGCAAAAGTTCCGGAGAGGGCATTGGTTGTAGGGAATTGCGGTAAAAATTCATTAAACTTAGCGCCATCGGTGGCGTTGAGCGGGCCCAAGATGTTGTTAAAGCAGTTTATGTCTGTACTCGGGGCAAGACATTTGTAAACAGAGCTGCCAGAATTTGGCCATGCACCATAAGTATCGTAGTACAAGTTGAGAGCTTTGATGACTTGATCTTTTTCGGCAATTCTTTTGGCATCACGTCCTCGTGTTCTAGCATTGTTGGTGGCAACAGTTACAGTTGAAGAGATTAAACCAATGATGGCAATAGTTACCATGACTTCGATTAGAGTAAACCCAAAATTTTGTTGATGTTTGAGGGAAGCTTTAGCCATTTGTCTGAGGAGTTTGATCTTCGGTTGGAATATCGCCCTGGCCATTAATGATATTTTCCAAATCTTGGTTAATTTGTTCTTGTGTTGGCGCAGAAGTAGAAGGGCTATTTTTTCTGGAAGAAAAAATCAACCAGCCGAGCAAGCCAATAATAATAACCAAAATTACAAGCAAGATTTTCATAATTATATTATATCAATAATTTAAAATCTACCCAATGGATACCATGTCAGAACTTAAACTGATATTCGCCAAGCTTTAGTGAAATAAGGTGCAGGGGTGTCCTAACTTTAGTTCTTGATTTTGATCCAAGTTTCTAGCATATCTTTACCATTTTGAAAGGCGATATTCGCAGGCAATTTATTTGGTTCAAACCACTTTAATTCTATAATATCATCACCGGCTTTAGCTTCACCGCCAGTGACGCTAGCAAGGTAGCAAATGTTTAAAGTGGAATGTTTGTCTGATCCATATTCATCCATAAAAATTCCTAGTTGTTCTTTGATTTTTAGATCCAATCCAGTTTCTTCTTTGGCTTCTCTTATGGCTGCGGTTTCTGGGTGCTCTCCGTATTTTGTAAATCCACCAATTACATCCCACATCCCTTTACCTGGTTCGACTCCACGTTTACCCAACAAGACCTTGTTATCATTGATAATTAATACACTAGCTGTGGGTTTGGAGTCTGTATAGGTGTATTTTTTGCAGTTGGAACACGAAAATTTATTTTCTTGCCATGAACCATTTGCATTCCCACAATATGGACAGAATTTATAGTACATAAATGAATATTAACAAAAAACTGCCTGAGGGGCGACTTTGTTTACTTGTCTTTGCCGAGCTGGCTTGGTATCTGCTGACAGGTAGTGGAGGATGTTGTAACTAACATAATTAAAGAGCTGAGTTGTACTTGACAGATTATTCTTGTTTCAGTATAATAGATTATTATTATAATCAGGCAATGATTTAATAGTATTTTCTTAGGAGGAAAAAATGAATAAAGTAAAACAGAACAACTGGCCAGAGAGATATGAGTTTGATAGGGTTGGTGGGCATCATTGGTTGGTCCAAGAGATCTTCCAATATTGGGAAGATCAATCGAATCAGAAGTTTGAATTTTGGCAAAAATTCAAAGCTTTTTTTGTGGGTGTTAATTGGTATACAACTGTTGCCGAAGAGGTCTTAGGTTGCCTCGTCTTCTTTGTCATCACCTTTGTCTTAAACCTTGATATCTTCAACTTTTTTTCACTTCCATATCACATTTAGCACCGCCATCACCGATGCCGCCCGCGCGCCACTGTTTTCTTCTATGGTCCCATCTTGGTGTTCTTCAGACTACCGGGATTTGAGAGTCCTCAAACTAGTTTGGCAGTACTTTAGTACGCAGACAAGTTTTAGATCAAGGAGAGAGCTAAAGGATAAAAAAAGCAAAATTTTTGTCTGACAAAGTTTTGCTTCAGACAAATAGCTCAGTATCTCAATGAGGTCTTCAAGCCTCGATTGGGTTAGAGATTGATTTGCTCAAAGCAGAAATAAGTACCTTGGTCAATAACACCAAGGACAAACTCGAATCTGAACTGAGAAAGGTTCAGTTAGGATTGGATGATCGAAGTTTTCTTTCTGCCTTGCAGATGGCAAATCTCGAGAGCACTAAAGATTTGATAGGGCAGCAGCTTAAAGAGCTCCAAAGTGAAAAAGCTACGAAGCTCAAAGCTGAGGTGGAGCAACTCGAAATTGCTCTAACAGTTGTCGAGGAAACCGCGGGAGACTTCCGGCGCGCCTCCTCAACTCACGCTAATTACCAAAAGTTTTTAGCACCATTGGTTGAGGAATACGCTGAGAGTCAACCCAGCTATCGCTCAGTCAACGCTGGGACTTGTCAATTTTCTCTGATCATGAGCAAACTTGATGAGGTTCAAGCTAAAGGCAAACAAGTTAAAGACTTTGGTGGGCAAGTCTTTGACGGTCCTCGTCAACTGCCTAGTTCGCCGGTTGAGTGTTTGATGGAAGGAGAGCACTAGAGTTCAGTTCTAGTTCCTCCTAAATTTTTACAGTCCGTGATTAAACTTGCGGGCTGTTTTTTTATTTTAGTTCTGTGTCTTGTCAGGGTAAACAAAAAACCGCCGCACGGGCGATTTTATTTTACTCGATTCATGGAGTCGCAAGCTTTGGGATGTTGGGATATTGATTATGAAATGTAATCTTTCACCTTAACAAACTCGTAACCTTGATCGCTACTCATATCAATATATTCTTTGATCATTTTTACAGTTTCTTCAGGGGGATAGACTTCACCTTTATCAAAGTTAATTTCTGATCGGTCTAAGTGGTCACCTCCGTCTTTCATTGCTCCTATGTGGAAGATACGAATGCGGCCTTGACCGTTACCACTAAGAGCTTTTTTTAACAGATCCTCAGATTTTAGGCTAGGGCTTGGGGGAATAGCAATAATATCGTAAGGATTTCCATGGATTATTTCTAAATCCATAGATTGAAATTCTCTCAAACTATCTATAGTCCCATGGACACCAGCCACTCTGCCCATGGTCGGCCTTATGCCAGAAACTTTTTCAATTAGTTCTGTGGTTTTTTTGACATCGCCCAAATCAGTTCTTGGACCAAAAAAGCGCTTTGAATATTCTTTCGGTCCTGCACCTGGCTTAGCTCCTTCTTGCCCCCATTCATGAACCCCAATGTCATGACCTTCATTGATTATTCTTTTAATCGTACCTTCTCTACCTTTAATTAGTGAATCAACAACAAAAAAGGTTGCTTTTGTGTTAGTTTCTTTGAGGATATCTAAAAGTGTTTCTGTTTCATCATTTGGTCCATCATCAAAGGTTAGTGCCATGGCATTTTTACCTTCTTGCTTTAATTTATTTTTATCTAAATTCCAATGAACACCTTTTCCTTTGATCCATTCAGGGGCGGCACTTTTTTCTAGTGCCCAATCTATCTTTTCTATTAAGCTCGCTAAACCAAGCATCTTAAGAACCTTTAACCGGTCTTTGCTGGGTTCAAATTTTGTTTCATTGCCAATGACTTGTTTGGTTGCTTCGGGAGATAGTTTAAAAAGATTAGCAATCTTGATCTCTTTATTTTCCGGAGAGTAGAGAATACTTTCCTTAAATTTTTTACTATCTAGGACACCTTTATCTAACCAGTCAGTTGATAATTCTTGTGCATGGACTTCGACAAAGTTATTGATTTTTTCTTGAATCAAGAGCAATTGATCTAAGAATTCAATGGAGAACTCCTTGCTATTCAGGTCGTTTAGTTCTTTGGCTGTAGTATTAAATTTTTGGTTATCAAATTTTTGTACTACATAAAAAGATTTGCCTGGCTCATCGTTTGAAGGTTCACCTTCAACAAAAAAGGACTTCGGTATAAAATCACCCAACTCTTCTTGCATTGATTCGTATAAGTGTTTGAGCTTCAAAAAAGATTCATGGTTTTTATTCTCAGTGGAGTGGAATTCTGTAATTGCATATTCGGATTCAGTAAAATCATTTTCTACACCTTCATCTAAAATAGTTTTTTCTGGTTTAGTATTGAGTCGATGTATATCAAAACTCTCCTTGGATTCAATCGAATTTAATTCACCCATAAATGGATGCTGAGATTCATATTTCATATATAGATTTTAACAAAAAACCGCCGCAACGGCGATTTTATTTTATCCTGATTATGGGGTCGCAAGCGTGGGGATGTTTGGACTAACTTAGTTTTTTGTAGTGCCTAATAAAGACCAATGTTCCTGACGCAATTGCCGCGCATACTAGAAAAATAAATATTGTATTTTCGATAGGGAAATTTAATAGCCAGATTCCTAAAATTTTATTGTTATCAAAATACCAAGCTCTCCAGGCTTCGGCTGGGGGGTCGGCAATTAATTGATATAAGATACCAATTAGCGAAACATAAAGTACAATTTTGTAATTAGTTTTAAGGAAGTGGAAATATCGATACCATAAAATACCCAAAGCCAGAAGGGTAAAGATTAACATATACACCATGTATGATAATTCACTAAACATTTTTTAAGCGTCCAATCTTTTTCCAAAATATTAGGGTTACAGATACAAACATTACTGTAACTAAAATTATAAACAACCATTCTTCTATAGGCAGACCAAAAAGCCACCAACCAGCAATGTATGGTTTTTCAAAAAGCCAGATTTGTTCTCTTATGGAGATTAAATCCCACGGGAATGAAAAGATGATTGCTCCCAAAATAGCCCAAAGAAAAACTTTATATTGTTGAATGAAATATCGAAAGTTAAATAACCAGAGTAAAAGAATAGGCGCAATAACAAAAATTAGTATCCAAATGAGATATGAGTATGCAAATGGTGAAGTACGGTTCATATGCAAAGAATAACAAAAAATCGCTTCAAAAGCGATCTATTGCTGAGGTTGTAAGCGTGGGGATGTTTGGACTATTTTAATGGGTGTATTTATCCAGACAAAGTTGGGGGTGATTTCTAAAGTTGACATCTTTTAGCTTTTTCATTATAATATCATAAAATCAAAGGGGGTCTTTAATTTTGAGTAATAAAAAAGTAGCGATGGAAGGGCGAAAAACTGGAAGTCCGGAATTTCGGTTTCGAGTTGGTAGATGGGATTGCACATCTTGTGGGCGCAAAGGAATTTGGGGTCCCGCTAATAAATGTAATAGTTGTGGTAATCCAAAAGATTCCGATGAAGATCAGAATGAGTATTTACCACGAGATGCTTTGTATTATAACGAAGAACAAATTAACCAAATGTCTACAGGAAAAGCTGATTGGATATGTGATCACTGCGGGTCAATGGTTGATTCTGATAAGTCGGAATGTGATAACTGTGTCGCACCGAAAAGTGATAATCGAGCAGAGGTAATTTATTTTTCAGATGAAGAAAAAATTCCTCATGGGGAACAAGAAGAAAATTCAACTCATTACGGTGCGGATGATTCAGGAGAGAAAGGTGAAGAGGAGTTTGGACGCTGGTCTGGCGTCGGCTTTGGTAAAGACTTCATTCAGGAAGGATTTAGTACTAGATACACATCTATTTTTGATCGTCTGACGCTTATTGTTCCAGATAAGTACAGTAAAGTTTTATTGTATGGATCCATCGGATTAGTTGCAATATGTTTTATTCTTGGGTTGGTCTGGTTATTCAGTTCGTATGAAATAACTATGACTGCTGAGAAATTTTCTTGGAAACGAGAGATTGTTATCGAGAGATATAATACTGTTCGTGAAAGTGATTGGTCAGTACCCTCCGGGGGTCGAGAAATTTCTACTAGCGAAGAAATACATCATTATGATCAAGTCTTTGATCATTATGAATCTAGGACTAAACAAGTAGAGTACCAATCGGGGACTACAACAGAAACTTATCGGTGTGGCACCACAAAAAGAGGTGACGGTACTTATGAGGATAACTATTGCACAAGAAGTATACCTGTTTATTCCACAAGGACTGAATCTTATCAAGAGCCAGTTTATAGGGATGAGCTGGTTTACAAGACTAAGTATGCTTATGATATCGAGCGGTGGCAGTATCATAATACCTTGGTTGAAAGTGGATCTAACAAAAATCCCGATTGGCCGAAGTTTTCTCCGCAAGACAAACTTCGTGAGTCAAGCCGCAGAGGTTATTATTCTGTGATGTTTAGGGATATCAATGGCAAAACTGATATCATTGATTTTACCCAAACCGAATGGGAAAAACTTGAGCGTGGGAAAACCTATTTGGTTAAATACAACCGATTAGGAGTTTTCCTTGGTTTGAAAGAACAATAGTTTGTTATGTATTGCTTGAAAACAACTGTAAAGCTGCTTCTTCGGGAGTAGCCTTTTTTTATTTAAAAACCGCCGCAAGGGCGATTTTATTTTGTTCTGATTATGGGGTCGCACCAGTCTGCCGCCTGCCTGCCGCCTGCCTGCCGCCTGCCTGCCGGCAGGCAGGGCAGGCAGGTAGCGGAGGATGTTGGAACAGTAATTTACATATCTTTGAAGGGAACGGTCCCAATATATTTTTGATATTCTTTAGGAAATTCAAACTCTTTTCCGGCCTCCAGGATTATGTCGATATATTTTTTGGTAGGAGGGACAAATCCTTGCTTTTTTACCAGAAAATACATTTCGGCTTTTACCGATCTATTGTCACTTAAAAAAACAGCTTTATTCATTCTTTTGTAAAAATCTGGATTTCCTTCTATTTTATCCAGCAAGTTGATATCTGCTTTTGAAACCTCATAAACTAACCCCCACACTTTTGAGTTGTACTGGCGGGCGATATCGGCACAACCTCCCTTCCATCTAGGTGAATATCCCAGGAAGTCTAATTTATAATCTTTTAAGTACCCCTTATCTATAAGTTTAGATTCTGGGCATCTAGCTTTCATTTGTGATTGGTTCATATTAGATCCATAGGCAAAATAATACATAACATAACGATTAATGATTTGAGAAGGGGTTTTTAGGCCCCAACTCTTTTTAGCCGCAGTATTCTAGTACTTGGGCTAATTGGTTTTTGAGTTCGCAATCAGAAGTTCTTGGCAATGGTCTTACCTCGATGCATAGCTGGTCTTGATACCTCCTTAATCTGAAGTACCACCATACTGATCGAAGAAATTGATCAATATCAAATTCATCCAATTGGTCCCAGTCCACTAGCTGATCTTTGTAAATAACCTTATGTTTGGTTAATTGAATTCCATAATCAACCATGGATATAAAGGATCGTGGCCCTCCATATCTTTTAGGGAGATATGCAGCTTTGGAACTTTTAATATATTGCTTCCACAGCTTGTCCTGAGGATAGTTAACCAGAAATTCTGGTAAAGCATTTAGCAAACTGTTTAATTGACCAACTGCTTTTTGGTAAGAAGTTCCAATAGTAAATTGTACAGAGGAACATCTGGCTAGTAGATTTAGAGCTGGTCTCCCGTCTAACTTTAACCATGTGGCGTCTCTTTCATCAGGAATGACCAACAAGTCTTCATCTGTTTTTAGTATTGGACTAAACCAAGGCTCGGCGCCAAATTGGTTGGCTGTGGAGTAAATTTGTTCTAAAAACTCACGACCTTTGGCGATCACCTTGCTAATAGGGTAGGGTGATAGGCTGAGTTCCAGATTTTGTCTACCCAGTTCATAAGATAATTTGCTACCATCTGGCAACTTTAGCTCCGTGATTAATTCACCTCTGATTGTCTGGATCTCCCATGGTAGATTTTTAAGTATTTTTTGTGAACATTTTTTGGTGATTGGGAAACCATCTTGATTAACAAAGCTAGTCTCCACCTCCATTCCGATCAGTTTATCTCCCTTTTTCGTGCTGCGGAAATATTCCAGTAAATTCTGATAGTTCATTCTTTTCTCCTTTGATTTGTTTTTCTTCCAAAATAAAATCTCTTCTGGGAAGAGATTGAAGTTCAAAATAAAAATTAAAACGCCAATCACTTCCTAGAAGAATTGGTATGGTGAAGGCGAGAGATAATAAGTTTATACCCACCCATGCCATTTTTTAGCCATTTTGAAATTCTGGCAATTGTAGTGGAGCTTAAACCTGTACGTTGTTCTATTTTAGTATACGGAGTGTTGTTGCTTAATAGACAAGCTACTTCCCAGCGTTTTCCAAATTCAATAAGCTCAGTCTCTGTGAGAAGGTCTCGGAAAAATTTCTTGGCTTCTGTTTTAGTGTTTAACGCTAAAACAGCCACCATTAGATTATCTATGATTTTGTTATCCCGTTTGTTCATACGACCACTTTAACAAGATAAAGTACTTTAGTCAAGTAAAGTATGAAATTTATAAAAAACTCCCACAAGTATAAGTGCTTTTTGATGGGGTCGCACCAGCCTGCCTGCCCTGCCTGCTGGTAGGCAGGGCAGGCAGGTAGTGGAGGGTGTTGGGACAGTGTTATTCCAGACCCAGTTTTGATTCTACTAATTGAAGCATCTGGCTTTGATTGGTTGTTGTGACATCAATAATTAGATTCGCATATTCTTTAGTTGTGACTACAAATTTATCATGCATAGGGATCAGGACTTCTTGAAGATACACAGTATCTATTTGGAATTTATTTGCGCTTCTTCGTTTGGTTGATTCTTTAATGGGAATGTCTAAATAAATTTTAGTGCTCATTAAGTCTCTAATTTTTTGATCATGAAGTGCCAAGTATCCTTCAAGAATTATCAATGGACGTGATTCGATTACCACTTCTTTTTTGTTTTTCTGCGAATATTCAAATTCAGGATTATAAAGCTCACTTTTTGTCAATATTTTAATTGACTTATTTTGTAGCAGAGACATTAAATCATTATATAATTCTTGCCATTTTATACTATCAGGATGATCCCAGTTTATCATTTCACGAAATTTTGGAGCATCCTCACTTTTGGTAAAGTAATCATCTAAATGGAGTAGAGAAATTTGATCGGGGGTATTTTTTACACAAAGAAACGGCAAGGGTAGATTTTCCGCTACCACTACCACCAGCTATCCCGACAAGTTTATTTTTGTGTCGTATCATATTTAGCATCTTATCATTTTTGGTTTGATTCTCCCAATTAGTGATACAAAAAATACGCTGCATTAAGCGTGTATTTTGCTGGGGTCGCATAGTGGAGGATGTTCGCACCGCGGTTATGGCGGTTGGTTGACAAAACAGTAATTCTAACATATACTCTCAAGTCCGATATTCCTAAAGGAGGTAACTTAACTTGCAACCAGAAAACGAACAAA
The DNA here is from genome assembly GCA_041389225.1 of Candidatus Doudnaibacteriota bacterium. GTDB lineage: Bacteria > Patescibacteriota > Doudnabacteria > UBA920 > UBA920 > UBA920. The sequence continues at coordinate 11,952 of JAWKSI010000003.1, forward strand.
AGCTGAAAGAGTTTGAGGACTTTGTGGATGATGAGTTGGACAAGTTGATTACTGACTTGCCAGCCATTGTAAAGACCCATGTCGAAAATGGGATCATCACAACCAAAGCAATGTATAAAGAAGCATATAGAAATTCTTTGGAACTGTATGAGAAGTCCTTAACGCAGAATGAAGAACGTTCAGGAAAACTTCCCGATAGCGTAAAATTTCTATATGAGGCGGCTGTTAAGGCGGCACTTGATCAGCTAAACATTACTTTGCAGGGTTGGCGTAATCAGGTGACGATCTATGTAAGCAATATCAGATCCGAAATCGAGAGAGCGAAGTAATCGTTTCTTAGTTAACAGGCATACCGGCGGAAGAATTTTTTCCAGCCGGTTTTTTGTTTATAGTTCGATCTTTCCAATCTGACATACAAAAAACACGCATAACAATGCATGAATTTTCATGGGGTGACATCGTGCAGGATGTTGGGACTCAGGTTATTTATTAATCTTCTGCCATACTTTAAACCCATCATCAAGTTGTAAATAGATTGGTGTTGTATCCATATTCTCACATAGTCCATCAGTTTTTATTGTGGTACGTATTTTAGTGATAATCTTTGAAATTCTATCGATGTGCATTACGTATTTCGTACAGCTTGCCGTTTCATTTGGTTTTAAGCTTATTTCACTTTCAGTCCATTTTTCTACATCGTAAACCACACTTTCAACAGACAGGACTCCAAGTGCTGTATCAGCTGTAGACTCAACACAGGCGGTAAATTTTTTATAACATTTGATTTTAGATGTTTGTAATTGGTTAACCATCTGTGTATCCGAATTCCAAGTCCCATCTGCAAGCAACACGTCACCATAATCATTGTATGTAAGCGATGGTAAATACAAATGATTTACAATTTTTGATTTATGAAAAAGAACCCATGATAAAATTCCACAGGTAATTAGCAATAATACTAAAATTGATATGTATAATATTTTTTCATAATCTAAGCATAACAAAAAATCGCCGCAAGGGCGATTTATATTAAAATGGGTTTTCGAATTCACCATTTTTGCATAAAGAGTTTTGTCTTGCGAAAATACTAGTTAATGCGTTGGAAATTGGGAATATTCTATCGCATTCATCTTCGCTTTTTGGAGGGGATTCCTTATATCGAATCATGCATTCATCGCTATTTTCGTCATATCTCCACCCGCTGACATTATTCCATTTACCGTCTTCTGTTTTGTAAACGGTAAGGCAGTCATCTTTTCTATCAGCTATGTACTCTTTTTCGTTTTGTTCATTTTTCGTCGCATTTATTTCTTTCTCTAATTCTGATTCAATCTCTGCAATCTTTCTTTCTTCTTCAAATTTTTGAGTTTGTTGCCTTTCTATCGATTGCTGCTTTTGTACTTGCATGATGTAGAAAAAAGCGCCAAAAATAATAAACCCCAGCAGTATACTCGCAGGTATCGACAATTTAAACCAGTTTTTCTGTATCCAATTTTTATCCATTACTTACCAGTTAGGTTTTTCTGGGGTGACTGACGGGGCTTGAACCCGCGACATCCGCTGCCACAGAGCGGCGCTCTACCAACTGAGCTACAGCCACCATATTAACTTGTTAGAAGCTTTCTTATTATTGGCTCGTTCGAGACTAATAAAAAAACTCTGCACAGCTTGTGAAGAGTTACTTCTTATGTCTGCTGTGTCAGACAGAACTTATTAGTTCATGGATATTATATAAAAAAAACTTATCTAAGTCAATTGCGTCGGTGCGCTGATTTGGTATTTTGTAATTTTTGTTAAAACAAAACTGCCTTCTTAATCATAGCTATGATTAAGAAGGCAGTTTAAATTTGTGTATGTAACAAAAGCTTATTCAGCTTTTGGTTTTGCTTCAGAAACATTAATAGTGCGACCATCTAGTTCGCTACCATTTAGTTTATCGATTGCAGTTTGCACATCTTCTGGTGAAGCAACTTCGACAAAACCGAAGCCGCGAGAACGACCGCTTTCACGATCGGTAACAACAGATGCAGATTCTACTGTGACAACATTCGCAAAGTGATCGCGAAGTGAGTCATTATTGGTAGCCCATGCAAGGCTACCGACAAATAGCTTATTAGCCATAAGGATTTCCTTTTGAGTTTTGAAAACTCGTTAAATAATGAAGTGTAACTTTTAGAACTAAATCATGTCACACAAACATAACTTAACGCACAAAACTTACTGCCGTATCATACCAAATATTTCAATTTTTGTCCAGCCCTAGCTCGACTTTATAAAAATCGGTTTTTTGGGTAAAATAAGTACCTAAGCAAAAAACTACAATGAAACAAAATGACTTACCAAAAAAATTAAAGATTTTTACTATATTAATCGTAGTAGTTGGTATTTTTAGCCCAATTTCATTGGCTAAAGCCAATGTTAATGAAGTTTTGGATATTGTATTTCCAGTCCAAGGCGGTGGCCCTTATATTAATGATTTTGACCAACCAAGAAGTGGTGGTAGAACTCATATGGCGACCGATATTACAGGTCCAAAAATGCAGCCACTGCTAGCCGCAGTTGATGGCAAAATCACTTTTTTGCCTAACCCGGAGCCTTCATATGGCTGGACTCTAACGATTACAGATTCGGATGGTTATCAATATAATTATTTGCATCTCAATAATGATAATCCTGGAACTGATGATGGAAAAGGTGGGTACAATAATGCATTTGCCGCAGGGATTAAATTAGGAAGTCGAGTAAGCGCTGGTCAATTGATAGGATTTATGGGTGATAGCGGTAATGCCGAAGAAACTGTGGTGCATTTGCATTTCGAAATCGAATCACCGGATGGCGAAAAAATTAATCCATACTTTAGTTTACAACAAGCAACTGTGCTTAATGCACCTGTCGATGGCGATAATACCAATGACATAGAAATTCCAGAATCTCAATCACCCAAACCTAAGACTGGCAGTGATATTTTTCCTTATGATATTTTTGAGGGCGGTGCCAATGTTGTGACAGCTAATTTGGATACTGATAAAAACTTAGAAATTGTTACAGGAACAGCATTTGGTGGCGGAGGTAGAACAATTATCAAAGGATTTGAACAAGATGGTTCACAAAAATTTGAATGGTTTGCATACGGTGATGTATTTCGTGGAGGAGTAGATGTTGCTGCGGCTGATGTTGATGGTGATAAGGTTGACGAAATCATAACAGCACCAGGACCAGGTGGTGGCCCACACATCAAAATTTTTAAATCTAACGGACAATTAGTTAGTGAGTTTATGGCTTATGACGGTGGTTTTCATGGGGGAGTGTATGTTAGCGCTGCCGATGTTGATGGTGATGGGCAGATAGAAATAGTCACCGCGCCTAACTTTGGTGGTGGGCCACATGTCAAAGTCTTTGAGGTTAATGGTACTCTCAAAGCAGAGTGGATGGCTTACGACGGAGGTTTTGCTGGAGGAATTGACGTCTCCGCTTTTGCTCCAATCGGTAAAGTTTTGGGTGGTATAGCGACTGCACCAGGAGTAACTGGCGGTCCTCACGTCAAAGTCTTTGATGTTCAAGGGAATTTGCAGTCAGAGTTCTTTGCTTGGAATTCGGGTTATTTTGATGGATTACGAATAACAGGCGGTAACCTCAAATCCAATAATGGAATTATGGAAGTTGCAGTTGTAGGGAAGCAAAACACCGCTCCAAAAGTCAAACTGTATACTGTTTCTGGGGAATTTTTGCGGGAAGTAGATTCTGGTTTGGCAGATACTTGGCGCGGCGGTTATGATATTGCAGGTGCTGATAGCTGGCTAGTTTTTGTGACTAGCGGTGGAATGAAAACCACGCTTAAGCAAATTTCACGTTATTAGTTTTTTTGCTTGTACCCGAATGACCGAACGGATTTATTTTTCCGTCATCCTGAGCACTTCTATTTGTGTTATCCTGAGCGGAACAAGTAAAATTGTCATCCTGAGGAGCTTGCGACGAAGGATCTCTCCCTCAAACCAAACCTTTTCTCTTTGTCATCCTGAACGAAGTGAAGGATCTATTCCTAAACCAAACCTTTTCTTCCCTCGAACTCCGAGCGCCTTCGCGAAGTCGTTCTCGAGAAGAAAAGCTTTGGTTTTTGTTTCGTTGTGTCATCCTAAGTTTCCCATTTTTCTGTCATCCTGAACGAAGTGAAGGATCTATTCCCAAACCAAACCTTTTCTTCCCTCGAACTCCAAGCGCCTTCGCGAAGTCGTTCTCGAGAAGAAAAGCTTTGGTTTTTGTTTTGTCATCCTGAGCGGAGGCGAAGCCGGAGTCGAAGGATCTCTAATAAAAAACCTTGAGATCCTTCACCGTCTTCGACGCCTCAGGATGACATTGTGTTGGAAAGGAGGTTCACCCTTCGGGTACAGGCAGGATGACATTGTATTGGTGTCAACCTTTTCTATTTAAATTTACGCACACCTACGAAGTCGTTCTCGAGAAGAAAAGCTTTGGTTTTTCTATTCCGGTCTATTGTTAGTTTGAGTTTGATTTTTAATGTGACCTGACGTGATCACGATAGTATTCGATTGAGGCGTCTGATTTTTTGTGAGGATTAAAAATATTTTGTGGGTCAAAAATTGTTTTGACTTGTTTAAATAAACTCAAAACCTGAGAACCAAACATTTGTTCCAAAAAAGGACCGCGAACCAAACCGTCGTTATGTTCAGCTGTCATTGAGCCTTGGTATTTTTTGACTAAATTGAAGACTTCATCACTTAAGCTAATAAGCTCTTTGCGATGTTTGGGATTAGATAGGTCGACTAACGGAATGATGTGAAAGTTGGCGTCTCCTGCATGGCCAGCAATAGTATAAGTAAAAGCTGGGTAGCGATCAATAATAGCTTTGATTTGAGGGATAAACTTTGGCAACTGATCTGGGTGTACAACAATATCTTCGATAAAAGCGGCGCTTAGTTTGCGGGCGGTATGATGACGCAACAAATTATAACTTTCTCTCCTAATGGACCAAAACCTGTTTGCCTCAGTTGTATTGTTTGGCAAGAGACTCGAAATGTTAAATTGTTCTTTGATGATTTGTTGCGCTTTTTGCGCCTGTTGTTCAACTTCTTCTGGCGTTGTTCCGGTAAATTCAGTTAACAAAATTATTTGTGGCAACCTGCCAATTAACCACTGTAGAATTTCTTTTTTAAATTTCCAGATCAAAGACCATGTGCTTTGCTTAGTTCGCAAGCCGATTTCTGGCAGATATCTTAGAGCAATTTTGAAAGTTTGATTATCAAAAACTTCGACGCTTTCTGGGTCAAGTTTGCGTAACTCAGCAACGATTTCGCCTAAGTTCTTGAGAGTTTCAAGATAGAATACAGTGAGTTGGCGATTACGTTTGAGCGGTACAAGTCGCCATTTAATTTTGGTAATAATTCCAAGAGTTCCTTGTGAGCCGACAAATAATTTGGTTAGATCAAAAGTTGTACCATCCCAAACATCCCACAAATAGTAGCCTGATGCATTTTTGGATGTCGTAGGTTTGGCTTGTTGCAATAATTTGTAGTTATCTTTGACTAACCTAAAAACTTGTTGATATAACTGGCCTTCAAAATCTGTTTGCGCCAGCTTGGCTGTCAGCTCAGTTTGGGTAAGTGGCTTGATTGTATAAGTGTTGCCATCTGCAAGTATTACTTCGAGCTCTTCGACAAAATTAATTGATTGACCGTAGCGCAAAGTTTTTTCACCACCAGCGTTATTACTGGCCATTCCTCCCAAGGTACACCATGATTTGGAAGATGGGTAGCAGGGGAGGATGGTATTTTGTGCGATTAGTTTGGTTTCGATATCTCTAAAAAATAAACCAGGCTGTGCGGTTAATGATTGTTGATTGAGAGACTCGACTTTGTTAAGGTTGACTGTGTCAACAATAATAGATTCGTTGATGCTCCCACCGGTCATATCTGTGCCGCCGCCGCGAACTGTGATAGAAAGTTCTGGTGAAGTCTGCTTTTGTTGGGCAACAAATTTGACCAGCTCTTCAACATCTTTGGTGTCTTTGGGAATTGCAATTACCTTTGGTGCAATTTTAAACACACTTGCGTCAGTGCTGTATTTTTCGAGCAATGCTTCGTTGGTACTAATTTGTCCTTTAAACTTTTGTTTCAACTGTGATAAACTCATAATGTTATTATATCAAATAAACTTTGGCTTATGACAAAAGTACAAACAGACAAATTTGAACAAGCTGTCGATCGGTTTACGCATTGGATTGGTTCTGTGCAATCGATTATTTTGCATACAATTATTTTTATATTTTCTTTTGTTTTGGTTTTGTGGGGTGTGCATTTAGAAACTATTTTGTTAGTTTTAACTACCTTGGTTTCGCTCGAAGCGATTTATTTGGCACTGTTTATTCAAATGACAGTTAATCGTAATACCAAAAGCTTGGAGAGCGTTGAAGAAGATATCGAAGAGATTGAACGCGATATTGATTTGATCGAGCGCGATGTTGATGAAATGGAAAAGGATATTGATAAAATTGAACAACATGACGATGCGGAACACAAGAGTGATGATCAAATGCAAGAAACTTTGACCCAAATTCAATCTGATTTAGCTAAGCTTGCATTTAGAATCGAGTCGATGAAAAAATAATTACTTCTTAGCGCAACAAAAAACAGCCTAAAACATTGGCTGTTTTTTGTTGCGCTAAAAGGATTTATTCGGCGGATTGTTGTCGCCATAGCGCCCAGTACAAACCTTTTTGTTCCAGTAAATTTTGGTGTGTGCCTTGTTCAACAAGCTCACCTTTTTCTAGTACAAAAATTTGATCAGCATGAACAATTGTTGAAAGCCTGTGTGCGATGATAATTCTAATCAAATCTGTGTTAGCTTGTTCAACTTTTTTGATCGTTTGTGTAATTTGATCTTCGGTTATCGAATCCAAACTAGACGTTGCCTCATCAAAAATGAGAATTTTGGGTTCACGTAATAATGCTCTAGCAATAGCTAAGCGTTGGCGCTCACCACCAGATAGCTTAAGTCCACCTTCGCCGATGATAGTATCAAGACCTTGCTTGGTTCGTTCGAGCAAGCTTTGGGCGCTGGCGGCTTGCAAGACTTCTAAGCATTGTTTGTCTGTGGCATCAGGTTTAACAAAGAGCAGGTTCTCTCTAATACTTCCAGAGAATAACTGAGTGTCTTGCGCAACAAGACCGACTTGTTTACGTAGACTTTCAAAGTCAACTTGGTCATGAGCTGTATCGTTGTAAAGAATGCGTCCTTGACTAGGTCGGTAAAGTCCAACAATTGCTTTGACTGTGGTAGATTTCCCCGAACCAGATGGACCAACAAAAGCGATAGTTTTGCCAGCATTAATGGTGAGACTTAAATTACTAAGAGCGTTACTTTGGCCGCTAGGATATGCAAACGAAACATTATCAAACGTGATTGTTTTGAGATCAGAAATCGTTTGCGGGGAAGTTGGCTTTTCTTCGGCTGGTAATTCTAAGATTTCTTCTAGTTTCTCGAGACTTGCTCGAGTTTCTTGGTAACTTGTTGCTACTTCACCAACTGCGGATAGTGGATTAAAGATAAAGAATGAATAAAACATCAAAGTAAAGAATTCTCCCAAGCTTATTGATTTTTCATAGACCAACCAAAGCATCAAAAACATCAAACACATACGCAGCGCATTGATCATGGTTCCTTGGACAAAACCATATGTGCGGATGAGTTTGGTTTTTTGTAATTCGAGCTGTAGGATTTCTTCGTTGGTGTTATTGAGATGTTTGATTTCTTGGCTTTCCAACCCGAGCGATTTTACCAATTCTACGTTGCGTAAAGTTTCGGTAGTACTACCAGCTAGACTTTGAGTTTGCTTAACAATTTGAGTTTGAGCGGTGCGAATTTTTTTGGTGATATAAAAAGTTATCCAAGCCAAACTAGGAATCATCAAAGCGTAAACCAAACCAATTGCCCAGTGAACAAAAAATGCATAAATCAAAACAAAGATAATCCCAACAGTTGTAAAGAACATGATATTAATAGATAGCTGGATTAATTTTTGGCTATCATTGCGAGCGTCTTTGAGTTTGGACAAAAATTCACCACTGCGTTGATCCTCAAAAGTCGAAAATGGTAGCGAGAAAGAATGAGTGACGCTGTCATTGTACAACTTAGCTCCAAGTTTTTGAGTGATCACATTAGCGTAATAGTCTTGTAAACTTTTTGCGATCCGAGAAATTAACGCAACTAACATCGTCGCTAATAACAACCAAATAATACCGTGGATAAATTCTGTTCTACTTAGTTCACCGATGCGGTTAGCGTACCGATCGATTAGAAGTCTAAAAATTTGCGGATCTAGTAAAGAAAAGACCTGATTTATTGTTGCCAAAACCAAAGCTCCCGCGAGCAAAAGTTTAAAATTTTTGAGATAGTTCCAAAGTAATTTCATAAAATGTCTGTTGTTAAATTTTTGTAATGTCGTTTTGTGTTGTCAAAATAGACGAATGATTTTTTTAATTTTAGATTATTTATTTTGAATGTTGTGTTGTCATCCTGCCTGTACACGAATGGGTAAGTGGAACAAGTAAAATTGTCATCCTGAGCGTTTTTCTGTCATCCTGAGTACTTCTATTAGTGTCATCCTGAGCGTTTTTTCGTCATCCTGAACGTTTTTTTCGTCATCCTGAGCGGAGGCGAAGCTGAAGTCGAAGGATCTCTTTCTCAAACCAAAGTCCCATTTCCTTCGACCTCCGCACTGCCCTGAGGTCGGTCTCAGAAAATAGAACTTTGGTTTTTTGTTGCGTAATCCTGAGCACTTCTATTTGTGTCATCCTGAGCGGGATGTTTTCCCCTCGTCATCCTGAGCGGAACAAGTAAAATTGTCATCCTGAGCGGAGGCGAAGCCGGAGTCGAAGGATCTCTTTCCCAAACCAAATCTTTTCTCCCCTCGAACTTCGAGCGCCTTGGCGAAGTCGTTCTCGAGAAGAAAATCTTTGGTTTTGTAAATTGACTATGAAACTTTAAAAATATAGTTATTGGGTTAAACCTACGGAAGGTTGGGTTGGTTTGAGGTTGTTGTCAGAATGACTAAGACGCCAACCCAAAACTGCAATGACAGCAAAAACCACGAATGCAAAAGCAATTACAACTAAAGCTTTTATTTTTTTGGTTTGAGGTGAGTGATTCATAGCTTAAATAATAGCTGATTTTTTGATTTGAACAAATTCGCCAGGTTTGAGAGAGTCTGGGAGCGAGTATTGTCCGATTCGAATTCGCTTGAGATTGTGTATACCCAAACCGACACGGTTAAACATTTGTCTGACTTGTCTTTTTTTGCCTTCGTGGATGGTGATGCGAACTTTATCACCGCTTCGTTTGACTTTGGCGGGCGCAGTTTTACCTTCTTTGATATTGACGCCTTTTTTGAGAGTTTCGATTTGTCGGTCTTTGATTGGTTTATCTGGAGTGACTTCGTATTCTTTTTCGTGTTCAAACTTTGGGTGGGTGAGTTGCTGAGTTAGACTACCGTCATTGGTTAGTAACAAAAGTCCTTCGGTGTCAAAATCTAACCGGCCAATGCTCCACACTTGATCACGAAATGCTTCAGGAATGAGAGCATAAATATTTCGTCGGCCGCGTGGGTCGCTACGAGTGACGACGTAGCCGTGCGGTTTGTACAAAGCGATGTACATTTTGGTTGGTTTAGCAGTGATAACTTTGCCATACACTTTGACCTCGTCGGTTAAAGGATCAACTTTGTCTCCAAGTTCGGCGATTTGCCCGTTAATTTGAACTTGTTTGGCACGAATAAAATCCTCGGCTTTACGACGAGATGCTACTCCTTGTTCACTAAGAAATTTTTGTACTCTAATTTTTTCTTCTGACATATATATAGTTTATCAAAATTTTGGCAAAGTATGCTAAGATGGAATTAAATTAAAATATTTTTTATGAAAAAATTAACTTGTCTTCAAATGGCAGGGGCTTGTGACTTTGAGATTAGCGCTGAGACTTTTGAGGAAGCTGTCAAAAAAGCACAAGAACATGGTATGGGCATGGCTGATGATACAGCTCATCAGGAAGCTATGGCTAAGGTTATAAATATGACCCCAGAAGAACAATTTCAGATGGCGGCTAGTGTAAGAGAAGTGTGGGATCAGGCCGATGAAGTTTAAAAACAGCGTAACGCTGTTTTTAATTTCTGGTACCCCCGGAAGGAATCGAACCTTCATCACCGGCTTAGAAGACCGCTGCTCTATCCATTGAGCTACAGGGGCGTGTTTGATTTTAACTTATCTTTGTACCTCGCGGCCAAGCCGCTCGGTCTAACTTTGCTTTTAACTCAATTTAGCTATCATACGCTTTTGCAAGCAAAAGCTTTGGCCATTGAGCTACAGGGGCGTGTTTGGTTTTAACTTATCTTTGTACCTCGCGGCCAAGCCGCTCGGCTAAATATACTTAATGTTAACAATATCGGTAATAGTTTTTTTATCTACTTTGGATTTTTTGCCCCACAGGTCTTTACGCATTGCATTGACTACCTGTGAATAGGAATCATAGTCTTCCTTCCGTAAAAAATCAGCCAATGAATTTATAACCTCATCACTCATCATTACTATTCCATGCAAAAATTCTAATTTTATTTCTTCTAAATAGTCATTTTTAGTATTAAGGTTTGGTCTTTGTTCCTTTGCGAACCTGGTTCCATATTTATTAAATCTTAATACTGTTAGTATTTGCATAATTATGGCACCATAGCGTTCACGTTTCCATTTGTGTACTTTATTTTTAAGATCTCTAGTATGTTGAAATTTTGATTGGAAATAATTGCCTAGAATACTACCTATACCAAAGGCAGCTAGAAGAGATAAAATCATTTGTGATGATGGAGTCATAAATTTATCTTAATGATAAGGCACAGTATTTCACATAACTTTATTTTATCAAAAAATTCGCTATGCTTGAGCGAATTTTTATGGTGACCTCGGCAGGATTTGAACCTGCGACCTTTGGCTCCGCAAGCCAACGCTCTATCCAACTGAGCTACGAGGCCCTGTCTATTTTGAACTCATCTTCGTACCAACCCAGCAAAGCTGTGTTGGTCTAACCTAATCCTAAACTCATTTAGCTATTATACGCTTTTGCAAGCAAAAGCTTTGGCCAACTGAGCTACGAGGCCCTGTCTAATTTGAATTCATCTTCGTACCTCGCGGCCAAGCCGCTCGGTCTACTCTCAATAATTTATACTTTTTGCAAAACAAGCTTCAAAATCTAATACCAAGCTTAATTTACTTGATGATTATAATTAAAATTTGCTTTTTAAGCAAGTCTTTGTTTATAGTTTTTGATGATTTCAAGTGCTTGCTCAATAGATTTGGTGTTGTACAAAGGTTCGCGTAATTCGGCCGCACCATCAAAACCATTGATATACGCTTTAAAATGTCTTTTCATTATATCGTAGTGTTTGATACCATCGAACTCAGATTGATACATTTCTAGGTGCTCGAGTAGGGCGGTGAGTTTTTCTTGCTTGCTCGGCACTAATTTATTAGTAGAGAAGAGCCACGGGTTGCCGAAAATTCCTCGACCGATCATAACTCCATCGCAACCAGTTTGCGCCGCGATTGTCTTGGCGTGTTCTACAGATTCTATATCTCCGTTACCAACAATTACCGGCCTGTCTTTTGGGTCGGTGATAGATTTTACAAATTCTATAATCTTTGGCATTTCTTCCCAGTGTGCTGGCACCTTGGACATTTCTTTTCTAGTTCTTAGGTGAATTGCAATGCAGGCTGGTTTTGCTTCTATCAAAGTCTGAATCCAATGTTGCCAATCAATTTTTGTATCACCGATTCTAATTTTTACCGAAATAGGGAAGTCCTTACCTCCACCTTCTTTGGAAGCCAACACTAACTCTTTTGCAAGCTCTGGGGTTTTGAAAAGCGCCGCGCATGAACCACCTTTAATAATATTTTTATCTGGACACCCCATGTTGATATCCATTCCGTCGAAGCCCAACTCTTTGGTAAGTTTGGCGGTCTGAGCAAATTTTTCTGGTTTGGTTCCAAAAACTTGAGCAACAATTGGATGTTGGTTCTTGGTTAATCTCAAATGATGCATCAGTTTTTGTTGTCCTGCACTTTGTAATCCATCGGTCGAAACAAATTCTGTATAAAAAACATCAGGTTTGCCACGCATTGCGATGATTTCTCTAAACACAACATCTGTCACATCATACATTGGGGCCAAAGCTACAAAAGGTTTTGGTAAGTTTTGCCAAAAGTTTTTTTCCATAGTTCAAATTATAACTAGCGGACATAGTTTTGTCACTTCATATAAAGTTGTATAATAAAAGAAAGTATTAAAATAATCTTTATGGATTTTGTAGATGATTATAGCGATTTTGGTTCTGCGCAAGATGACCAAAAGCAAGAAGTTATGCTTGAAGAAGAAAAAAGTTTCTTAGATCAAGAGCCTTCTACTCAATTAGCAGAAGAAGAAAATCGTTTAGGCGACGATGAGATTTAGTTGATTGGTTGTCTATTATAAAGCCGCGGGGCGTGTACACGCCCCGCGGCTTTATTTGATTTACTGCGGTTATTTGAGAAGGTATTGCATTTGTACACAGTTTTTGGATACAATGATGCAAAATATTCTAAAAGGGGGGTAACTACCATGAATTTGAGCATGACTTCAGTTTCGCTCTGGCAGAGAACCCCGTTTTGGTATCGGGTTTTCGCCATGTTGGGTTGGATCGGTCTGTCACTTGTGATTGGCCTATTGTCTATACTCAATGGTCAAGACCGAATAATGAGTATATTAGCTTGGTTATCGGCTTTTATTGGTCTGGTTGCTTTTGTCGCAATCAAACAACAAGTCGAGGTCGCTCGGTTTAACTTGCGAACTTATTTGATGATCGAGCCGTGGAGAAACTTTGGAGATTTTGAAGATTGGCGGATCCAATTGCGTAAAAACCTTATTTGGAAAGACCGCGCATACCACAAGATATTACTTGATTACAAGAATCAAGTTAAGTGGTATAAGGATCAAAATCTTGCGCCGGTCATTGATCTGTCTGGTTTGATGCAGGCAGAAAAAGAGTTGATCGCGATCAAAAAAGTCGCGCATCTCTATGGAATTGAATACGACCCACAAATTAGTGGGTCGTTTAATTTTTGTTATGAAATTTTTTGTGCACTTCTCGAAGTTGTTGATTGGTTACGTGGGTATAGATTTGAGTTGTGGTAATCGAGGCGTGACCGAGCAATGTTTGGACGCTTCTAATATCAGCACCGTTTTGGAGTAAGTCAGTCGCAAAACTATGTCTAAAAGTATGCGGAGTGACTTTATGCATAATACCAGCGAGCTTAGCATATTTTTTGATTAATCGTTGGACACTTCTCGCAGTTAAGCCAGGAGTTTCTGAGTGGGATTCGCCAATTGATTCAATTTGTTTTTCGACCGAATTACCAACTCGGCTATGACTAACAAAGAGCGCCGGGTTGTTGTCAGAGCGAGCTTTGAGATAAGCTTGTAAAGCTTGAATGGTTTTGTCTGACATAAATACCAAACGTAACTTGTCGCCTTTACCGCGAACAGTAAACTCTCCACTTTTAAAGTTAATATGTTTTTGAGTAAGTTGAACTAATTCGGAAATACGGATTCCGCTTGAAAATAGTAGTTCCAAAATCGCAATGTCGCGCATGCGGGCGAGTGGAGTTTTTTCTTGTGTGGTCGCTTCTTTGAGTCGGTTAATTTCTTCCACTGATAAGATTTCGACTTCGCGAGATGGGCTTTTGGCGAGTTCGATTTTTTCGGCAGATAAAGTTTCGACGTCACGCTTTGCGAGATATTTGAGAAACGCACGCAGCGCGATCACGTGATAATTTTGTGTAGCTAATTTGAGTGTTCGATGAGAGCGGGGATCAGTAAAACGATTGAGGTAAAGTCGGTAGTTGCGTACTGCATCTTGGGTGATATGTTTTGGTTCGGTAATCTGATTCTCCTTGCCATATTTGGCAAACCTCGAAAGATAGTGCTTGTAGTTTCGTAGAGTTCGAGGGGATTTATTGCGTTCAATTTCGCAGTAATCCAAAAAATCTTGAACGAATTGTTCTATTTTGTTTTTGGATTTTTTTGCTGGCATTTTTGCTTTTTATTTACTTTTATTATACCACGTACGTCGCAAAATGTTGGATTGTACGACATTCTCGACCAAAAATTTTTGATTTGCTCAAAAACCACAAAATTGCTATAATTACACAGTAATTTTAATCCACGCAGAATAATTTGCTGATTCTGACGTGTTGAGCCTGTCGACCCTGGTCGATTTAGACAAGAAAGGAATAACTATGTTAACCAAGAAGCAAAAAGATGCAATCATCAAAAAATATCAAACTCACAAAGATGATACTGGTTCGCCAGAAGTTCAGATTGCAATTTTAACCAAAGAGATTGAGCAAGTTAGCGAACACCTTAAAGTGCATCGCAAAGATAATCATTCTCGCCGAGGTCTTCTAAAGATGGTTGGTAATCGCCGTCGTTTGATGCGTTACCTAAAAAATGAAGATGAATCTCGCTATGACAAGATTATGGCGAAATTAAAGCTTAAGAAGACTGTTAATTAGAGATATCAAAGTCTCGCCTTCGGGCGAGACTTTTCTGCTATCTATAGAGTTTATAGCTCGGTCATAATTTATTATTTAGGCTAGAGCAAAAATTATTAACTAAGTAAAACTGCTTGGACAGGTTCCCAAGGTTAAGCACCGTTATAGTTAAAAAGTTGTAAAGGTTTTTGACTTTTGGAAATCTGACCAGTTTTACAGAAAGTACATTTATGGATATTAAAAAAATCTCTTGTCAGGTTGGGGGCCAAGACTGGAGTTTTGAAACCGGCAAACTAGCCGGACAAGCTAGCGCGGCTGTAATGGCACGAGCTGGCGACACTGTTGTTTTGGCAGTTGCTGTAATCGGCGAAAAACCACGCGAAGGGATGAATTTTTTTCCTTTGTTAGTTGATTACGAAGAAAAACTATACGCTGCAGGAAAAATTAAAGGTAGTCGCTGGATCAAGCGTGAAGGACGGCCAACAGATGAAGCGATTTTGACTGGCCGCGTTATCGATCGAACCATTCGACCAATGTTTCCAGACGGCTTGCGCAATGATGTGCAAGTTGTTACTTCGGTTTTATCAATTGACGGGCAGAACGCTCCAGATATGGTGGCTGTTAATGCTGCGAGCATGGCTTTGCATATTTCCAAAATTCCTTTTGACGGACCGGTAGCGGCGGTAAGAGTTGGCAAAATTGATGGTCAGTTTGTCGTTAATCCTTCTACTCAGCAACAAGAAAACATGACTATGGACTTAATTGTTTGTGGTACCGCCGAACATATTATTATGGTCGAAATGGGTGCGCAACTGGTTCCTGAAGAAGAAATTATTCAAGCGGTTAAGATCGCACAAGAATCACTCAAAGTTTTGTGCCAAGCTCAAGATGAGTTTAGAGCTCAAGTTGGTATTGCCAAAACTGAGTCTGCGGTTTTAATTAAGCCTCATGAGCAAGTTGTTGCTAAAGTCAAAGAAGTTTTGACAGCGGATAAGATTGAGCAAGCTTTGTATGTTAATGATATGTTTACTCGAAACATTAATCGTGATGAGTTGATCAAGCAAACTGTTGAACAAGTGGTTGCCGAACTTGGTGAAATCGAAAACGTTGATGTTGCCGCTGATGCTAACTTGGCGATTGATAAAATTTTGAAGAAGTACATTCAAAAGCAAATTTTGGATAATGAGCGTCGCGTAGATGGTCGTAGTTTAGATCAAACCAGACCAATTTCTGCTGAAGTTAGTGTTTTGCCGAGAACTCATGGAAGCGCTTTGTTTACGCGCGGTGAAACTCAAGTTTTGACGACTGTAACTTTGGGAAGTAAAGGTGACGAACAATTATTGGATGGTATGGAAGACCCAGAAGAGGGTCGCAGCAAACGTTATATTCATCATTATAATTTTCCTGGCTACAGTGTTGGCGAAGTTTCTCCTAATCGCGGTGCTGGCCGTCGAGAAATTGGTCACGGAGCTTTGGCTGAACGTGCGGTTGAGATTTCCTTGCCACCACAAGATGAATTTCCATACACTATGCGTTTAGTTTCGGAAGTCTTGTCTAGCAATGGTTCAACTTCAATGGCGAGTACTTGTGGTTCGAGCTTGGCTTTGATGGATGCAGGTGTGCCAGTCAAAGAAGTGATTGGTGGTGTAGCAATGGGATTGATTATGGACGAAGAAAATTCTAATAACTTTAAAGTCTTAACTGATATTGCTGGAATTGAAGACTTTAATGGTCACATGGACTTTAAGGTTACTGGTAATGACGCTGGGGTTTCGGCGTTGCAATTGGATATTAAAGTTAAAGGTTTAACTACAGAGATCTTGACTCAAGCTTTGGCTCAAGCAAAACCGGCGCGTCTTCATATTATTAGTAAGATGAAAGAAGCTTTGTCGGCGCCACGTCCTGAGTTGTCACCATATGCTCCACGCATCACTAGTTTTATGATCAAACCTGATCAGATTCGCGAAGTGATTGGTAGTGGTGGTAAAACAATCAATGGAATTTTGGAACAGTGCCCTGGTGTAAAAATTGATATCGAAGATGATGGTTTGGTTATGATTACTTCGACCGACGCACAAGCGGCAGCCAAAGCAACGCAAATTATCAAAGACATGACCCGAGAAGTGACCGCTGGCGAAATTTTTGAAGGCACAGTTAATCGTATTATGGACTTTGGAGCTTTTGTCGAAATTTTACCTGGCAAAGATGGTTTGGTACACGTTTCCAAATTAGCCAAGTATCATGTCAACAAACCAGAAGATGTCGTGAAAGTCGGTGATAAGCTCAAGGTGCAAGTTACAGAGATTGATGATCAGGGGCGTATTAATTTGACGCACCAACCATTTGCACCAGAGCCAACTGCCGAACAATTAGCGCAGTCTGCTGGCGCGGCGCGGGGTGGGCGTTCTAATCATCAAGATTCGCGTTCGCGGGGACGAAGAGGATTCGATTTTAAATCAAATAATCGCGGAGGTTCTAACCATAAACGTTAAGCAAAATTCAAAAACTCAACTTAAGAAAAAGTTGAGTTTTTGTTTATTTGCCAAGTTAAGTTTTTTTTGGCTAAGATAGCTGTAGTGTTTATGATTAAAGGGGGATAAAAATGAAAGGTTTCTTGTTCATTGGAGTGGCTGCAAGTTTATTGGTGGCGATTTTGTTTTTTGGGTTTGTACAAGTTTCTTACTCTTTGTTTAGGTGGAATTATGCCCAGCTTTCAAAGAATGGAGAAATTATGTATTCTCACCAAGATCCAGGAACTACTAAGTTTATCGAAGTGATGTTTGGCAAAGATCAGTTGTCAGATAACACACGGTTGACTTATGTTCGGTGGAAATTGGCGAGCAGTGAAGAATTCAAAAGAATTTCCCAGCCGCATTTATGGCCGGGTTATCAGAGCGAAGAACGTCTTTGGACAGCTTCGCGGGAGCATTTATTGCTAGCTTCAGAAGGGGAAGTGTTGAGATTAGTTAAAGTATTAGCTTTGGACAAAGCTTTGTCTGAAGCTAAGAATACTATAAACTCAACTTTTGACACTGTGCCATTGAACCCTAACCAAACTTCGACAGCGCTCAAGATTCAAGAGCGAAACATTTCCAAAATCAAAGGCTTGATAACACAAAATCAGAATCAGGTTTTGTATCGGTATTATCTGGCGATCGAAAAAGATCAGCCCGATCAAGCTGGCTACCAAGCTTTTTGGGCGATAATGAAGCAGTACGGCAATCCACGGATTGTCTTGACATTGGATGCAAATCCGATCAACTCTGCTAAATATGCGTTTTACGCCGCTCATACCAATACGGTTTATATCGAGCCGTACAAGTTTTGGGATGGGATTAAGCAAGAAATGTCTCACTCAAAGCAGTTCAATGACGCTCCTCATCAGACGTCGTTAAGGTTTATCAAAAGTTTAGTTACTAGCGCTTGGCCGAGTCCGATCGCAAAGTATGAACAAACTTACGATATTCCTGGTGAGCCGGAATACGATGCTCATTCTGTGATCCAGCCGGAACTTGAGAGCGAATTTAAACGTTTATCGCTCAAGTTCGCTGAGAAATAATTGACTTTTGAAAAGCTTTTTGGTTGATTCCTCAAATCAGCCAAAAAGCTTTTTTTTGTTGGAGTTTTTCTATATAATATATACTCATGTCATATTTTGAAATTACAAAGAAAGACGGCTCGAGTGCTGCTCGAACAGGAATCATCCACACTGCCCATGGTGATGTCACAACACCTCAGTTTTTGCCTATTGGCACCAAAGGCACTGTCAAAACTGTAACTAGCGAAGAGCTTAAGTTTTGGGGATCAACTATGGTGCTGGCTAATACTTATCATTTGTGGCAGCGGCCTGGCGATACATTGGTTTACAAAGCTGGCGGTCTGCATAAATTTATGAACTGGAAAGGGCCGATCTTTACTGATAGCGGCGGCTTTCAAGTTTATTCTCTAGCCAAAATGCGGAAGGTTATGGAAGCAGGTGTGTTGTTTCAATTTGATCTAGATGGCAAACAAGAGATTCTTTCTCCAGAAAAATCAGTTTTGATTCAAGCAAATCTTGGTAGTGATATCGCTTTGATTTTGGATGACTTTCCAGGTTTTCCATTTGAGTATCAAAGAAGTTTGGAATCGATCGAATTAACAGAACGTTGGGCGGAGCGAGCAGTTAGAGAACATCAACGCATCATGCAAGATGGCGACCCGATTAATCCCGGACAAAAACTTTGGGGAATTGTTCAGGGGGCAAGTTTTGAAGACTTGCGTCAGAGGTCAGCGCAGACGATGGCAGGTTTGGGATTTGAAGGTTTTGCGATTGGTGGTGTAGCTGTCGGTGAACCACACGAAGAAATGATGAAGGCGGTAAGTTATAGCATTCCTCATTTACCAGAAACTGCACCTAAACATTTGTTAGGTGTTGGCACTCCTTTTGATATTGTGCGTGCGGTGGGATTAGGTTGCGACACTTTTGATTGTGTTATCCCGACTCGGGAAGCGCGGCACGGGCGATTATATGTTAATGCCAAAGATCAAGATGGGCGCGAGGGTTATCAAACTTTAAACATCAGAGCGCAAAAGTTTCAAGAAGATTTTACGCCAGTTGATAATACTTGTAATTGTTATTTGTGTCTAAACCATACTAGAGCGTATTTGAGACACTTGATGACAAGCGGAGAAATTCTCGGCGAACGCTTGGCGACAATGCATAACTTAAGATTTTATCTTAACTTGATGGAAAAAATTCGTCGCGCGATCGAGTTCGATTACTTTGATCAAATGTTAGAAGAGTTTGCAGATCTTACTCCAAAAACTAAGTAACTTTATTACTATTTATTCGTCTGTATAAATATCAACTAAAATTTAATTATGGATAATTTAACATCAGATATTAAAAATCAATCAAACAAGAATAAAAGCAACTGGCTTTTGCTTGTGGTCCTGTTGCTTGTTGCTGGCGCTGGGATATTTCTACTATATAGACAGCGTCAAGGTTCCGAACCATTAGCTCATATTCCGAGTTCGGAAAATACCGTTAAAGAAGAATTGGTCAATCTTTCGGCGGAAGACCGAGCTATCTTAGAACAAAAAGTTGTGACTTACAAAGAAGAAGTCAATAATCTCAAAGCAGATGTTAGCGCCGAAGATAAACTTTCGGCCTATATGCGTTTAGCTTCTTTGCAGAATCAATTAGGCCAATACTCTGATGCTTTGGCTACGCTTAATAAAATTGCTCAGGATTACCAAGATTCGGCTAAGCTATGGTCTTTGTATTCAAATATTTATGATGGAATGCGAGATCAAAATCGTTCGATCGAAGCGATCAAAAAAGCTATCTCTTTGGAAGAAAGTAATCCGCGGTATTGGTTTTTGTACTTCAAAATTGTAACTGATATTTCGACCGAAGAACGGGAAGCTTTGTATCAAGAGGCTTTAACCAAAACCGAAAATAATATCAATATTGTCAAAAGTTATGCCGAGTATTTAGAAAGCATTGATAACAAAGAAGCTGCGATTGCTACTTGGGAACAAGCCAAGCAAGTTGATCCAGATTTTGCTAACGAATACCAATCAGAAATTGATCGTTTAAGACAATAAAAATTAAAAAGAAAAAAGAGACGGCATCAGGACAAGAGCCGTCTCTTTTGGGGGTAGCCGGGGGAGAGACTAAAAATTTTTTTGAATGACAGCAAAAGCAGTCATTGCCCAGCTATGCATCGCAGCGATGCACTGACTTGCTACAATTAACAAGTTTTGCATAATTTTTCCTCCATCAAGATTTGATACTTAAATTGTAATACAGGGGTAGACAAAAAGCAATTTGTATTGCCTGGTAATAATAAGGTTAGTGTTGTGTAAGAATTAGCTTAGTTATCACAGATTTGATATAATTGCTTTATGTCTAACAATGAATTAAATTTGATGGAAAAAATTGTGTCCCTGGCCAAGCGCCGGGGTTTTGTGTTTCCAGGTTCAGAAATCTATGGAGGTCTCGCTAACTCGTGGGACTATGGTCCGGTTGGTGTGGAATTAAAAAATAATATCAAGCAATTATGGTGGAAGCGGTTTGTGCAAGAAAGACCTGATATGGTTGGACTCGACGCAGCTTTGGTCATGAATACCAAGGTTTGGCAAGCTAGCGGTCACCTTGATACTTTTAGTGATCCCTTGGTGGAGTGTAAAAAATGCCACGCTCGTTTTCGTGAAGACAAAATCGATGTTACCGCGCCGTGCCAAAACTGCAAAGCTAAAGACAATTTTACTACACCAAAGCAATTTAATTTGATGCTCAAAACTTTTCTTGGCCCAGCAGAGGAAGAAGCTAACATCGCTTACTTTAGACCCGAGACTGCGCAGGCGATTTTTGTTCAGTTTAAAAATGTTTTGGATACGACTCGCAAACAAATTCCATTTGGTATCGCGCAAATTGGTAAAGCTTTTCGCAACGAAATTACACCAGGTAACTTTGTGTTTAGAACTCGCGAGTTTGAGCAAATGGAAATTGAATATTTTGCAAAAGAAGAAAATTGGCAAGAACAGTTCGAACATTGGCAAGAGCAAATCAACTATTGGTTGGCAAATGATTTACAGATTGATGCAAAAAACATTAACGAGCTCAACGTACCAAAAGAAGAACTCGCGCATTACAGCAAGCGCACAATCGATTTTGAATATCAGTTCCCATTTGGTTTGGACGAACTTTACGGCCTTGCTTATCGCACCGATCACGACCTCAAAGCTCATCAAGAGGCGAGTGGGCAGAGTTTGGAATATACCGATCCGCACAGTGGCGAAAAGTTTATTCCTCATGTTATCGAACCAAGCATGGGTGTCGATCGAACTTTCTTAGCTTTACTTCTTGAGCATTACCATGAAGATCAAGTGGAAGATAAACAGCGCGTTTGGCTTTCTCTTCCGGCAAAACTGGCGCCATATAAGGCTGCAGTTTTTCCTTTGCTAAAAAATAAACCAGAATTAGTTGCCAAAGCCAAAGAGGTTTACGCTCAACTTAGCAAGTACTTTAACGTCGATTATGACGAGCGCGGTAATGTTGGTAAGCGTTACTTTAGCCAAGACGAAATTGGAACACCTTATTGTATTACCATCGACTTCGATACGCTCGAAGACGATACTGTAACCATCCGCGACCGCGACACTATGCAGCAAGAACGTGTCAAAATAGAAGAGCTAATCGAACTAATTTCTCAAAAACTTATTTAATGAAATACAAAATTACAACACTTAAGAACGGGCTTACCATTGTGGAAGTTCCAAGTAACGAAACGCAAAGCGTGATCGTGGACATCTTTGTAAAAACTGGCTCTCGCAGCGAGACTGCCAAAGAAAACGGCATCTCGCATTTTCTCGAACACTTTCTTTTTAAAGGCACAAAAAAATATCCAAGCGCCATGGCCATCACCGAAATCGTTGATGGTTTTGGCGGTGAGATGAATGCCAACACCGGCAAAGAGCACACACAGTATTTTATTCGCGGTCATCACAAAAAACTCAAAACTATTTTTGAGATACTGACCGACATGATTCAAAATCCGCTTTTAGACAAAGACGAAATGGAACGTGAGAAAGGCGTAATAGTCGAAGAAATAAATATGTACAAAGATATGCCAATGCGAGATATTGGCAATATTTTGGAACAAGAAATGTACAAAGGAGATCCGCTCGGTCGAGACATCGCCGGAACTCCACCTGTGGTTAAAAAGTTTACGCAAAATATGTTTGTTGATTATTTGACTCGTCACTATCAAACCAAAAATATGATTATTGGCGTTGCTGGAAAGTATGATGCCAAGTTGTTTAAAAAGTTAGTAAACCAACATTGGGCAAACTTGCCTGCCAAAAAATTTCATCAATATCCAAAACTCAAAGACACTCAAAGAACCGCTCGATTTAGAGTGGATTACAAAGAAACTGATCAGGCGCATTTTAACTTGGGATTTAAAGCATACAAATATACTGACAAGAAGAATATTTATGCTGATGTGCTTGCCGCAGTTCTTGGTGGTGGGATGAGTAGCCGACTGTTTAGCGAAATTCGCGAGCGTCGTGGTTTGGCGTATTATGTTCGAACTTATAACAGCAACTATCAGGATACTGGTGTATTTGATGTGAGTTCTGGTGTTACGGTTGATAAGATTGAAAAGGCATTGCAAGTTACTCTTGATCAACTTAGCTTGATCAAAGAAGAATTAGTTAGCGAAAAGGAACTCAAAAAAGCCAAAGAGTATATTAAAGGGCGCGTGACTTTGGCACTCGAAGACAGTCAATCAAAATTAGATTGGTATCTTGGGCCAAACAGCTTTTAAGCAAAAAGTAATGACTCCAAGCCAGCAATTTAAGTTGATAGATTCTGTGACGCCAATGTTACTTCGCAATGTTGCGCGCGAACTTTTTGATCCCAAGAAGATGAGTTTGGCTGTGATTGGTCCATATAAATCTAGTAAGAAATTTGAAAAGATTCTTAAGAATTGGGAGAAGTAATGTCTAAAAAAATCGAAATTGGTTGCCACGTCTCAATCGCGGGCGGCCTTCAGAACGCGCCGCCTCGCGCCGCGGAACTTGGCTGCGAAACTTTTCAAATTTTTAGTAGGTCTCCGCGCGGTGGACAAGCTGCCGAAATAACCCCGAGCTCGAAAAAGAATTTAAAGCTGAAATGAAAAAACACGGCTTTACTCAGTTTGTAATCCACGCGCCGTACATTTTAAATTTTGGTTCCAAAAAGAAAAGCACTTTCCATGGTTCTATCAACTTGGTTCGAACCGATCTTGAGCGCGGCTCGCAACTCGGCGCGAGTTACGTGATGTTTCATCCGGGAAGTTTTAAAGACCTTGGCCCAGAGAAGGGGATGGAGCAAGCGCAAAAAGGCCTCGAAAAAGTTTTGGACGGCTATACCGGCAAAACAAAATTGTTGGTCGAAATCTCTGCCGGCGCGGGTAACGTTATCGGAGACACTTTCGAGGAGCTTGCCGAGCTAACTAAGCCTATTAAAAGTCACAAGTCGTTTGGCGGCATCTGTTTTGATACGCAGCACGCGTTTGGCAGCGGTTATGATCTGCGCACCAAGGCCAAAGTCGACGAAATGTTTAAAAATTTCCGCAAAGCTCTGGGTATTACTAAGTTTAAAATGAGTCATGTTAATGATTCTAAGGTGGAGTTAGGCTCAAACCGCGACCGCCATGAGCACATTGGCGACGGCAAGATGGGTAAAAAAGCTTTTGAGCATTTCCTGCAAGGATCTTGCGGAAAATAATCTGCTTGTTCCCTTGATTCTGGAGACCGAGCATGATAAAGTTGAAGCAGACATCAAAACTTTGAAGCGGCTCCGCGACAAAGCATTGAAATAAAAATTACAATAATTTAAGAAAGGCCAAAAATATGAGTATCTTCGATGTATTCCGAGGCGGTCCTTCGCAAGAAGACCGAGAATTTAAAGCTAATGATTCAGCAGAGTCTTTAGAATCTAAAAAATCTGAATACCCGGAAAATCATGGAGATGCATATTCGGATTTTGATCAAGAAACAACTCGGATTAAAAAACTGTCACCAGCACAAAGAGTAGATGCTTTGGATAAAAAAGTATTGGCAGAAAAATCAATCAAATACACCGAACTACAAGGCTGGATGGAAAAACCCCAAGCCTAAATTTAATAACCATGGAAGAAAAAATTAAAAAAATAATTGATTTAATAGAAACATCAGATTTAGATCGAACCATCAAAGATATTTTGATCAGAGATTTGCAGACCGACGGTTTAACTGATTTTCTAAGAGAGCAGATCAAAGCTTATTGCTTGGAAGGTATTAAACGTATCGACGAAAGAATGAAGATGGCAGAAGACGCCTTGCAAGAATTGCATTCAGAAGAAACTCCAGCGGAATAATTCGCTGGATTTTTTGTTTTAGTTTATAATAGAGCTATGAGTTTAATGATAGATAATCATACAAAGACCATTCTCAAAGTAATAGGGATTCTATTAGCTTTAGCTTTTTTGTGGGTGATAAGAGATATTGTGATGGTGGTTTTGTTGTCATTAGTTTTAGCTTCGGCAATGGAGCCGATGGTCGAGTATCTCCATCATCGTAAAATCCCTCGCTTTGTAAGCGTTCTCGGAGCTTATGTTTTGGTTTTGGGTTTTATTGGATTGGTGGCAACCTTGTTAGCTCCGTTAGTAATAGAACAAGGCCGACTGCTTTCGGAAAATTTACCAGACTATGCGATTCAATTAGAACAAAAATATCCTGATCTAAAATTTTTGTTAGGCGGGACTGATTTACAAACAATCGCCAAAACTTTTTTGTCTAGCGATACAGGAAGTGCCGCGGTTTTTAATAGAACTTTAGGTTTGTTTAATGGAGTAGTAGCCGCTTTGACTGTATTAGTGGTTTCATTTTATTTAGTTGCTTCTGATAAAGGGATGAAACAGTTTGTGGGCGATTTGGTACCAGAACATCATCAAGACCGAGTTTTGAGATTAATTACGAAGATTCAACGCAAAATGGGTTGGTGGGTTGTTGGTCAGTTTATCCTGAGCTTGTTCATTTTTGGTTTAACTTATATTGGACTGACAATTTTTGGGAGTAGAATACGCTTTGGTTTTGGCTTTGATCGCTGGATTGCTCGAAGTTGTGCCTTATATCGGACCTTTTTTGTCGGCGGTTCCCGCAGTATTCTTTGCGTTAATCCAAAGCCCACCTTTGGTAATCGGAGTTATTATTCTGTACATCTTGATTCAAAAAACCGAGGGTTATGTAATTGTTCCAAAAGTGATGCAAAAGACCGTGGGAACTTCGCCTCTAGTCGTACTTTTGGCCTTACTGATTGGTTTTAAACTAGCCGGAATTATCGGAATTTTGCTCGCTGTGCCAATGGCCGGAGCAATCACCGTTATTATCCACGAATTTTTCCCTCCGAAGCTTAAAGAGCGCGCGATTTAAATTTATTCTTAAACTGTTAATTTGATATTTTGATTATATAGATTAACAATCGAAACAAATCTAAAAAATGGAATCATTGGAAGAAAAACTTGCTAAGCTACAAGCAGAGCAGGCCGAGGCAGATAAGCAACAGGTAGAACAAGAAAGAGTAGAAGAGCTTGTACCTATTCGCGAGACCATCAAGCAACTAGAAAAACAACGGTATGACTTAGAGATTATACTAGGTTCTTTGAATTTAGAAACAGACAAGGATGTTGTATACACGATGAAAGACTTACCAGATCAAGTTGAAAAGAACTTATCCGATGCTTCTGAGAAATTACAGGGATTATTCGACAAGTATGAGGATCAGCTTAAGTCTTTAGGGATACAGAATGTCGAGGGTATGGTCGAGTCTGGTAAGCTTGATGAATACACAGAGATTGATCTCTATAAGAAAGCGGCAGAACAAGCCGAGCATCTTAATTTTGACAACGAGTTATTCCAGAGAAAATTAAAGAATTTGGGCATTACTGTCGCTGCCGGTAAAGATTCTTATGAGCAAGTCGAGCATTTGCTGGCTGAGAGAATAACAGAACTTGATACTGAGCTGATCAAAAATAAGCTCTTAACCCCAGAGGGTAGGGTAGACCTAACAAATGAGCTAGCCGAAAAAATAAAAACCCAGCTACCCAAAACCAAGATCTTGTCACCTTACAGAGGTTACCAACCCGTAGGAGTGGAAGTTGAAGATAGTGGTTACGGGACTCATCCAGGCAAGATCGATTTTAATGAGCGTCGTACCGAGTATAGAGGTTGGGAAGATAACGAGCTTGTTCCAGATCACCTTAGCAACCTGAAAGATGTTTATGATGAAGCGGTTTTTGCAGATGCAGTAAAGAAGGTTTACTCAGACAATCTGGATTCGGAGTTTTCTAAGTTTGATAGAGAACACGCTAATTCTGAGGGATGGCTTAAGAAGCTCGAAGAAAACGATTCTCGTTCTCGTAATCTTGCAAGAGATAGCTATCGCAATTTCATAGATAATACAGATAGTTTTAAAGAGCAGGCGGAGCAAGAGATTGATAGGCTTGCAGGAATAGATAAAGATACTATGGCTAAATTTAAAAGTGATTATTATATGGTCACGGGTTCTTTGGCCGAATTGACAGAACATAAAGATACCGCAAGTAAAATTGATACTTCTCTTAGACCAGATAATCAAGACGAATTTCCTCCTCAATGGGATTGGAATAAATTAAACCAAGCTATACAGGTTAGAACAGAAACTAATGAACAATTTATCGAGGCTGTTAAAGGGCTGCAAACCAAAGAAGACTTGGAGAGATTTTTTGACTATGAAAACAAAGACCAGTCAATCGATACTCTTTCAAGTTTTTCAACTAGGGCTTTTGAAGAAAAAAAGTTCCCAAGCTCATCTTGGGATAAAAAATATTCTTTGGTATTTAGACCTCCAGAAATGGACGAGCAGACCTATAAAATTTTCCAATCAAAGTATAAACATTCCTTAAAAGAATTCATTGGGGATATGGAGGCTGTACAGAAAGATCTCTTGGCAAAAAAAGAACAAGCTAATCAATTGTTAGAGAATGCCGTTGATGCTCATATGGTAAAATCTAAATTAATTGCAGAAATGGATAAATATAGTATTGGGCGCGAGCCTTCAGATGTCGATAGATATGAACAGAGTTTAGTCTCTAATAAAGAACAGGCAAACGACGTATTAAGTCAGCTGTCAAAGATTGAAGTGAGTTATCCAGACCAGCAAATAGAAATAACTGATCGACGGGTAAGAATTCTTGATATTCAAAGTCGATGGGAAAAAGGCCTAGGAATGGCTGCCGATTTAAGAGATGAAATCAAGCAGCTGGATCAGCAAATACAAACCCATAAATCTAACAAGCCAAGGTTAATCGGCAAGAGTAAATGGGAATCAGAGTTACAAGATTTAGAAGACCAAAAAAATAGAAAACAAAGAGATCTTGATTTACAATCAACCGCGAATCGAGAATTAGATCAAGCAAGAGAGATATTGATAAAGATAGGAGATTACGGTAAGGTCAATGAATTATTCCAGAATTTAAGAGAGCAAGGGACACCTAAAGAAGCCTTCGACCATATTAAACAAAGGTTGGACGAGATAAAAGAGGAGAGGGTGCCACAATCAGTTAAAGATTTGCAGAGAGAATTTAATCATTTGAAGCAAGAAATGTCTTAATTAAGGTGTTTGTCGTTAATTACGTTAATGGCTATAATAAAAGAGCTCTTAAGCAAGAGCTCTTTTAGTTTATTTTTATGTCTAAAACATTTTACATTACAACTACACTTCCTTACGTAAACAGTGATCCGCACGTGGGTTTTGCCATGGAAATTATCCGGGCCGATGTCTTGGCACGTTATCACAGTTTGCGAGGCGAGGAAGTGTTTTTTAATACTGGCACCGATGAGCATGGGCAGAAGATTTATCAGAAAGCTACCGAAGCTGGCCAGGATGTTCAAGAGTATGTTGATGGTTTTGCCAAAAAATTTAAAGATTTAAAACACAAGTTAAATATTTTTTCTGATTTAAATTTTATTCGCACCACCGACGAGCATCACGTTAAGGCGGCTCAAGAATTTTGGAAAGCCTGCGACGCAAACGGCGACATTTACAAAAAAGAATATCAAGTTAAATACTGTGTTGGTTGTGAGCTCGAAAAAACCGATTCCGAACTCGAAGACGGCCATTGCGCCATTCATCCAAACATGGAAATTGAGCTTATAGAAGAAGAAAACTACTTCTTTAAGTTTGAGGAATATGGCGAGCGCTTGCTTGCGCTCTACGAAAAAAATCCAGAATTTGTCTTACCCGACTTTAGGCTTAACGAAATCAAAAAATTTGTCCAAGCTGGCTTGCAAGATTTTAGTATTTCTCGCTTAAAAGACAAAATGCCTTGGGGTGTGCCGGTTCCTGGCGACGACACTCAAGTGATGTATGTTTGGTTTGATGCTTTGGTCAATTATATTTCTGCTTTAGGTTGGCCAGAGGATCAAGAAAATTTTGAAAAGTTTTGGGGTACTAACCAGAATCCAAACGCGATTCAGGTTGCAGGAAAAGATAACTTAAGACAGCAGTCGGCGATGTGGCAAGCGATGTTGATGTCGGCAGGGCTTCCGACTTCCAAGCAAATTTTTATCAATGGATTTATAAACAGTGGTGGTCGCAAAATGAGCAAGAGTTTGGGTAATGTTATTTCTCCGTACGAGATGCTGGATAAACTGCAAGACAAAGGTTTAACCGAAGACCAAGCGATCGATGCTTTGCGCTATTACTTATTGCGCGAGATTCCAACTTTTGACGATGGTGATTTTACTTGGGAGCGCTTTGTCGAAACTTACAACGCCAATCTCGCTAATGGTATTGGTAATTTGGTTAGCCGCATTTTGCATATGGCCGTGAGCGCTGAAATTTCTTCTTGGGAAGTTGACGCTACTATAGAAAATTCTAAAATCGATCAGTATTTGCTAGATAAAGCCACTGATGAACTATGGGGAAAAATCGCAGAACAAGATAAGTTTATTCAATCCACAGAGCCTTACAAAACTATAAAAACCGATCCAGAAACTGCTAAAAAAGATATCGAAGTTTTGTTAGGAAATCTGAGCGAGATAGCTCTGGAGTTACAACCCTTCTTGCCCCACACAGCAGATCAAATCCTAGAAGCTTTAAAAGATATTAAAAAGGAAAACATCCCGCGTTTGTTTCCGAGGATAATAGAAGAATAATGAAATACATCGACACTCACACACATATAAATTTGCGGGCGTTTAAGGACGACTCAAACGAAACCATTCAGCGCGCTCTCGATGCAGAAGTTGCTGTAGTTAATGTTGGCACCCAAATCGATACCAGCAAGCAAGCGGTAGAGTTGCTCAAAGACTTTGATCAAGATGTTTACGCAGTTGTTGGACTTCATCCAACCCACACTTACGCTCACGATTACGGAGATGACGAAGAAGTAAAATTCAAAACTCGCGAAGAAGGTTTTGACTACGAAGCCTACAAATCTTTGACTCAAAATGACCGTGTGGTGGGAATTGGCGAATGCGGTTTGGACTACTATCGGATGCCAGAAGATCGCGATCATGACGAAATCAAGCGACTTCAGCGCGAGGCTTTCGATGCTCAAATTAAACTCGCATTAGAGTTAGATTTGGCGCTGTGTATTCACTGTCGACCAAGCGAAGGCACGACCGATGCTTACGACGATCTCTACGAAATCTTAAAACCTTTAGTAGTCACTGGATTAAAACAAGATGTCATTCCCGCGGAGGCGGGAATCCATGATCTGGACGATGAAAGATCCCGGATCTACGCTGATGCTTCGTCCGGGATTGCGACTAATTTAAGATTCGAAGTTCATTGTTTTACAGGCGACTTAGAAACAGCACAAAAGTTTGTCGAACTGGGCGGCTTTATCGGTCTAAATGGAATTATCACTTTTGATAAAACTTCTCGTAGCGAAGAAGTGGTAAAAGGTGTGCCGCTTCAAAATATCATTTTAGAAACCGACGCGCCGTATCTTACTCCAAAGTCTAATCGAGGCAAGCGCAACGAACCAAGCTATCTGCCAGAAGTGGCGCAAAAAATTGCTAAGTGGAAAGAAGTTTCCGAAGAAGAAGTTGCAACACAAACTACAGCAAACGCTAAAAAACTATTTAATATATAGTATGGAAATAAAAGGTATTTTAAAATTCGCCAAACTCCTAAATGATTTTCAAGCCACCGAACGAGTGATTTACGTAAAGGATCAAGAAAGGATGGAAAACGACGTGGAGCATTCCTATCAACTAGCGATGGTTGCTTGGTATGTTGTTAGTACATATAAACTCGATTTAGATTTAGACAAGGTTATTAAGTATGCTCTAATGCACGACATGGTGGAGGTTTACGCCGGCGATGTTGATGCCTTTGATCCAGATCCCAAAGTTCACGAACAAAAAGCCGAGAAAGAACACCAAGCTCTTTTAAAGTTAGAAAAAGAGTTTTCGGAATTTCCAGAGATGACTAATGTTATTGAGGATTATGAAAAGAAGGAAGATCAAGAGAGTCTTTTCGTATATGCTTTGGATAAATTAATCGCCCCAGTAAATATTTATTTAGATAATGGTAGGACTTGGAATAAAAAACAAGTTTCTTTAGAGCAGATACTAAAAAATAAAACCCCAAAAGTTAAAGCTCATCCAGAGGTAGAAAAGTATTTCGAACAATTGATTGAGTTACTGCAACTCGAGGAAGATAAACTTTTTAAACAAGATGACTAAATATGATCCTAAAAAAATAGAAGCCAAGTGGCAAAAGTACTGGCAAGAAAATAAAACTTTTGTTTCGAGCAACGATTCAAAAAAAGACAAGAAATATGTCTTGGTTGAGTTTCCGTATCCGTCTGGAGTTGGTTTGCATATGGGCCATGTTCGTCCTTATACTGCGGCCGATGTAACTGCGCGATACTATCGACTTAAAGGTTTCGAAGTTATGTTCCCGATGGGTTGGGACGCGTTTGGCTTGCCAGCAGAAAACTATGCCATAAAAACTGGAAAACCTCCAGCTCAAACCACCGAAGAAAATATTGCTAACATCAAGCGCCAAATTACAGAGTTTGGTTACAGTTTTGATTGGGATCGCGAAATTAATACAACAGATCCAAATTACTACAAATGGACTCAGTGGTTGTTCCTTCAGTTTTATAAAGCTGGTTTGGCTTTTGAGGACACAGGTTTAATTAATTGGTGCCCCAAAGACAAAACCGGTCTTGCCAACGAAGAAGTTATAAACGGCGAATGTGAACGTTGCGGTGCCAAAGTCGAAAAGAAAGAACTTAAGCAGTGGTACTTAAAAATTACAGAGTATGCCGAGAAGTTGCTCCAAGGTTTGGATGGCTTAGACAAATGGCCGGACGCAGTTAAGCTTCAACAGCAAAACTGGATTGGTAAATCCGAGGGCGCCGAGATTGAATTTTCTGTCATCATGAGCGATAGCGAAGGATCTCGAGATTCTTCGCTGCAGGCTTCTCGCTCATCCGAGTACAGGCAGGATGACATAAAAATTAAAGTCTTTACTACGCGCCCGGATACAATTTTTGGTGCAACGTATTTAGTTGTCGCGCCAGAACATCCTTTGCTTAAAGAATTAAAAATCGATAATCAGAAGGAAGTTGGTGACTATATTGAAAAAGCCACAGATCAAGAAGAGCAAGATCGAACACGAGAAGATAAAGAAAAAACTGGTGTCGAATTAAAAGGCATCAAAGCGGTAAACCCCGCCAGTGGGGAAGAGATCCCAGTTTGGGTCGCGGATTATGTTTTGGGAAACTACGGAACCGGCGCCATTATGGCTGTGCCTGCGCATGATGAGCGCGACTTTGAATTCGCCACAAAATTTGATTTGCCGATAAAGCCAGTGGTTGTACCAACCAAAGAACCGATAAATGGTTATGGAGTTGGAGCAATGCTGTTAACATCAGATGGGAAGTTTGTTCTACAAAGACGTGATCAAAACGCATCCAAAGATCCTTACAAAGTTGCATTTTTTGGCGGTGGGGTAGAAGGTGACGAAACAATTGAGAACGCCTTATTAAGAGAGCTTAAAGAAGAGTTAAGCTTGGATATTGAATTTTCTAATTTTAAATATTTTCATTCGTATACGTTAAAGAAAGATCAAAAGAATGTTTTTGGGCAATTGTTTGTCGCCAATAACATTGATGCTCAAAAATTAGATTTGAATGAAGGGGCAAAAATTGAAATTTTGACCGCAGAAGAAGTTTTGAACCATCCTGATACGACTAACTTTGTAAAAGAAGTGGTTGCAAAGTATCAAACCCGATCAGCAGAGGTTTTAACAGAACCTGGGTTGCTGTTTAATTCCGGCGAGTTTGACGGCATGGCAAGCGAAGAGGCTTTGCCCAAAATGGCCGAGAAGTACGGCCAGCCAAAAACCACATACCGATTACGGGATTGGGTCTTTAGTCGTCAGCGATACTGGGGCGAGCCGATTCCGATTATTCATTGCGACAAAGATGGGATAGTCCCTGTGCCAGAAAATCAATTGCCAGTTACCTTGCCCGAAGTAGAAAATTACGAACCAACGGGCACAGGGCAGTCTCCACTTGCGGGAATAGACGAGTGGGTTAACACCGAGTGTTCAGAGTGTGGCGGTCCGGCCAAACGAGAAACCAACACTATGCCTCAGTGGGCAGGTAGTTCATGGTACTTCTTGCGCTATGCAGATAGCAAAAATGACAAAGAGTTTGCTTCTAAAGATTCTCTTAAGTACTGGATGCCGGTGGATATTTACTTTGGCGGCATGGAGCATACTACGCTTCACTTGTTGTATTCGAGATTTTGGAATATCTTTTTGCACCACGATCAAGGTTTGGTTCCTGTGAGTGAACCTTATGTCGAGCGCGTGCCTCATGGTATCGTGCTTGCCAGCGACGGAACCAAGATGAGTAAGTCAAAAGGTAATGTTGTAAATCCAGACGAGTTGACCGAGAAATACGGCGCCGACGTAACTCGCATGTACGAGTTGTTCTTGGGTCCTCATGGTCAGATGGTGGCTTGGAATGAAGACGGTATTACCGGTGTTTCTAAATTCTTGGCTCGAGTTTGGACTTGGTTAACCGAAAAAGAATTTGGCCAAGATGATTCGAAGACCTTGTCCGAGCTTCATCGTTTAATCAAAGATACCGACCGAGACATTGCAAGTTACGCGTACAACACCGCGGTTTCCGGATTTATGAAATTCTACAATGAAGTCAAAGATCTAGAAATGAGCAAAGATTCTGCTGTTTCTTTCTTAAGCTTGCTTTATCCGTTTGCGCCGCACATTTGTGAAGAGTTGTATGAGATTTTGGGCGGCAAGGGGAGTGTGCAAGATTTGTCGTGGCCGGAATACGACGCGGATAAAGTTGTGCAAGATATAATTACGATCGCAGTTCAGGTAAACGGCAAGGTACGTGACGAAATCGAAGTCGACGCTTCTGCAACCGAAGATGAAATTAAAACTCAAGCTTTAGCTTCGGAAAAAGTTCAAAAGTTTATTGCCGGTGAACCAAAAAAAATAATTTATGTGCCGCAAAAACTGATTAACTTTGTTGGTTAGCTGTTATAATAAAAATATAAATTAAAACTTTCAAAATAAAAATTAAAATAGATGTTATTTAATTTTCACTTACCGCATTATTTTGCTTCTAAAGTTAGGGCACAGATAGAGCATTTGTACGCATCAATGGCGATTGGGAATTTGGCTCAAGCGATGATAGCAATTTTTGAGCCAATTTTCTTGTATCAGGTAGTCGGTTTGACCATCGAACAGGTTTTGTTGTTTACAGCCGCGCTGTATTCTTTGTACATTTTATTGATAATTTATGGTGCCAAAGTTGCGAGTCGTTTTGGGTTTGCTCACGCGATTTTCTTTAGCATTCCTTTTCAGATTTTGTTTTGGGTTGCTTTGGTCGGTGCGCAGTATAATATAACTTTTTTGATTATCGCTCCAGTGATGTTGGCAATTCAGAAATCGTTATTTTGGCCGGCATTTAATGCTAGTATGGCAAAGTACGCTAACCATAAACAAATTGGCAGAGAGTTTAGTGCGATGTATGCTTTGATGAGTGTCATGCAAATTCTTGGCCCGTTGTTTGGTGGATTTTTGGCAATTTTCTTTGGCCCAAGTTTTGTTTTTGTTATTGGGTCAATTATTTACCTTGCTTCGGCTTTGCCGTTATTGTGGAGTGATAAACATTTGCATCCGCATCAATATAAATTTAAGCAAACTTGGGATTTGTACAAGAAATACACTGCGCGGTTTTGTGGTTACTTGGGTTATGGAGAAGAGTTGCTAGCCTTAACTATTTGGCCGATTTTTATTTTTGTTAATGTCAAAACTTATCAAGATGTTGGAGCATTGGTCACTGTTGCTACTTTGGTCGCAACAGTCTTGGCCTTGTATATGGGAATTTATATTGATCGACACAGTAAGCGTGGTAGCTTGAGGTTTGGAAATGGGTTTTACTTTTTGTCATGGCTAGTGAAGATTCCTTTGATTTCAACTTTAGGGCTATTTTTAGCTGACAGTTTTTCGCGGACAGCCAAAAGCACAGTTTCGATTCCCTTAACTACTTTGACTTTAGAAAGAGCAGAGGTGACCGATGTTTTAGCTTATTCGGTCGGGTTTGAGCAAGCTTTGTCGGTTGGTAAATTAGCTGCTTCACTCCTAGGGATTATAGTTTTTGCTTTGACAGGAAGCTTCATCGCGTTATTTATTTTGGCTGCGTTATTTTGTTTGTTTTACTTTTTAATTTAGCGAAGAAAAATCATCGGCTACATTAAAGTAGTCGATTTTGGTATAGTAAATTTATGCAATACGATAATTTATTTGAAACAGATTCTGTGGTCGGCGATGCTTTGGCGGCGGAGCTTGAAAGACAAAAGACAGGCCTTGAATTAATTCCTTCAGAAAATTATGTTTCGTCAGCAGTTTTAGAAGCTTTGGGAAGTGTTTTTACCAACAAATATAGTGAAGGTTATCCAGGTAAGCGATATTATGGTGGTCAAGAAAATACTGACAAGATCGAAACATTAGCAATCGAACGAGCAAAGCAATTATTTAAAGCAGAGCATGCCAATGTTCAACCTTTGAGCGGAGCGCCTGCAAATATCGCTGTTTATTTTGCGTTGCTCGAAAGAGGTGACACGGTTTTGGGTATGGATTTATCACATGGTGGACACTTAACTCACGGTCATCCCGTCACTCACATGGCGCATCTATATAATTTTGTGCGTTATAAGATGAAAGATATTGAAACTGGGCAATTAGATTATGATCAAATTCGAACTTTAGCTTTGGAGCATAAACCAAAAATTATTTTGGCAGGTTTCTCTGCTTTCCCTCGTGAAGTTGACTATGCTCAAATCAAAGCGATTGCTGATGAAGTTGGGGCTTTGACAATGATGGACGCGGCGCATATTGCTGGTTTGATTGCAGCGGGTGAGTTAGCTAATCCATTTGATTTTGGTTTTGATATTGTGACAACAACAACTCATAAGACTTTGCGCGGACCGCGCGGTGGAATGATTATGTGCACAAAAGCTTTGGCTACCAAAATTGATAAATCGGTTTTCCCAGGTTTTCAAGGTGGTCCTCATATGAATAATATTGCTGCTAAGGCCGTGGCTTTTGGCGAAGCGTTGAAGCCAGAGTTCAAACTTTACGCCAAACAAGTTTTGGCTAATGCTCAAGTTTTGGCGAGTGAGTTGCAGGCTCATGGAGCAAAGTTGATTACAAATGGGACAAGTAATCACTTAATTTTATTAGACGCGATGAGTTCGTATAACGTGTCTGGTAAGCAAGCTCAAGAGTTACTTGATGGTGTTGGGATAACTTTGAATATGAATATGATTCCCGATGATGCTCGTAGCCCGATGGATCCAAGTGGAATTAGATTAGGAACGCCAGCGATTACCACTCGCGGTGCAAAAGAAGAGGATATGAAGTTGGTGGCCAAATGGATTACTCAAGTTTTGATTCATCCGAATGACCACAAACTGCACCAAGAAATAAAATCAGAAGTTATTAATTTTGCCGAGTCGTTGCCGGTACCGGGGATAGTTTAATGTTACATGCAATTATTTTGGGTCTTGTTCAAGGCTTAGGTGAATTTTTACCGATTTCTTCTTCTGGACATTTGATTATTACTTCTTGGTTTTTGGGTTGGCCGGATCAAGGGTTGGCCTTTGATGTGGCGCTACACTGGGGGACATTGTTTGCGGTGGCAATCTATTTTCGCAAAGATTATTGGGAAATTGCGAGACATGGTTTTAGATCACTTCATCCAGAAACCAGAGATTTGTCAAGACAACATCATCAGCGCTTGGCTTGGTATATTATTGTTGCCACAATTCCAGCAGCTATGGCAGGATTCTTTTTGGCAGATGTTATCGAACAGGTTTTGCGCGACCCATTAATCGTTGCAACAACTTTGGCAGTTGTGGGTATTGTCTTGTGGTTGGCTGATTACTACGGGAAAAAAAGCGAACAATTACATAAACTCACTTTACCAAAAGCTTTGCTTGTCGGTTTGGTGCAAGCTTTGTCTATTGTGCCTGGAGTTTCGAGAAGTGGCTCGACCATGATTGCTGGGTTATTTGTTGGTTTGACCAGAGAAGATTCTGCACGCTTTAGTTTTTTGATTTCGGCGCCGATTATTTTGGGCGCAGGTTTGGCAAAATTACCTGACGTGGTTCATCAAGCGCAGCCGCTTAATATGTTTGTCGGATTTTTGGCCGCATTGATTTCTGGATGGATGGCGATTAAATTTTTGCTCAAGTATGTTTCTACAAAGAGCTTTTCTGTGTTCGCTATTTATCGTTTGATTTTGGCGGCGGTGATTATTTTGGTTTATATTATTAGATTATAAACAATGCTGGAGTTAACAGAACAAAATTATTTAACGTGGCAAAAAAAACTTAGAGCTTCAGCACTTTATCGAGTTTGGTGGCAGTTTTGGAGTAATTACTCGCTATTAATTTTATTTATTTTACCAGTTTGTATTTTGCGAGGACGTTTGAGTTGGCAAACTTTGTTAATTGCATTTGGAGCTTTTGTCATTGCTAGATTTGTTGTTATCACAATCTTGAATCTGTTTTATCAAAAGCCTCGTCCGTACCAAAAATATAATTTTGAACCCATTGCATCTAAACTGCTTTCTTGGAAAACTTCTCGGCAGACTTCTTTTCCATCTCGTCATATGATTTCTTTGGGTGCGATTGCTGGTGTTATTTTGTTGGATAATTTGTGGTTAGGGTTAGTCTTGTTTGTAGTTGCGGCGCTGGCAGGGTTAGGTCGAGTTCGGTTAGGATTCCACGACTATTATGATATTAGCGTTGGACTTGTCTTGGGTGGTGTCATTGGCGTGATGGTTTGGTTTAGTTTTTTTGCTCTTTTCTAAAGCAAAAAACTTTGATAAACTGTTAGAGTTCGAATTTATTATGTGCCGGAGTGGCGGAATTGGTAGACGCGCACGACTCAAAATCGTGTTCCGAAAGGAGTGTGGGTTCGATTCCCACCCCCGGCACCACTCCTTTGTGACCAGATTTTCTGGTCACAAAGGAGTGTGAAGTATTGGAATCGAAATAGAGTGGTTCTACTTTTGCATAGTATTTTGGGTAAAGTAGAAACCAAAAGGTCTGGGAGACCTTTGGTAACTGCGGGGTCGCCGCAGCGTAACTCGACGAGCTACAATGCCACAAGTTGAATGTAGCGAGAGAGTAGCGGGAGGTGACCGATTTATATCAATTTCACTTAACTTCAGTTTGCTGGGAGTTGATTCGTTATTATTCATCAACTCTATGCTCAATCCTCAGCCCAAGTGAAATTGATCTTAACTTTTGGTAATCAACATTCACATAATGTCGCGTCCGTTTTGAAAATAAAACTTTAACAATACTAATGCCCCAACATAATAAAATCGATCTTATAGAATTTCCAGTAAAGACAGTGGCAGAGCTTAAGCAAACTCGAAACTTTTTTTCTCAAGTATTTGGCTGGAAGTATAACGAATGGGGTGAAGACTATAGTGATACTATGGATAGCGGTACTGGTAGTGGAATAAACGCAGATCATAAATTGAGTATGCCGTTGACAGTTTTGTATTCCGAAGATTTAGAGCAGACCAAAGAATTGATTATCAAAAATGGTGGTAAAATTATCGTTGATACGAGATTTTTCCTGGCGGAAGAAGGTTTCACTTTACCGAACCGAACGGCAATGACTTAGCAGTTTGGTCAAACTGAACAATATAAAACGAGTTTTGGATGAAAATTCTCCTCAAAATTTAAATCAAAACCAACAAGGATCCTTTGCGAATAATGATCAGTCAAATGATTTTTGGCTCGCAAAATATCCAGCCATTCCAACAAATTCTCGAATTTGGATTTTTGGAGCACCGTCAACTCAATTTGGCGTCAACCAAGCGATTAACTCGATCTCCAAGAGGACTTGGCAAATTTAAGCACTTACAATCAACAATCTAATGTTATCTCCCCACAAATTAATTCTCTGAAGTTATCAACCAGTAGCAGTTGATCCTGTTGATCAAACCGCTAGCGAGAATCTTAGTCAGCCAGATGAAATTGAGAGAATGAGATTGATCCAAACCCAAAAGATCAAACATCGAACCTGATAAATCCGAAATAGAAAAGGTTGCAGAACATAGTGACTTTGATTTTTATACTCAAAATTCTCAAGATAGTTTGAGTAATCAAGACCTTCCTGGGATGGGTGGTTATACTCCAGTGGTGCCGAATTATAGTTTGGATATAGTAGAGGAGCCCGAGGAGGTTATCAAGAATATAAACACTGATCACGATCAGGCAGAAACCTCTTAGTTACAGAAGAAGCGGTAGTTGACCCACCAAAAATCCCGCCTTCGTGATAAGCCTAAGACAGTAGTCAAGATGCAGAGCAGAGAGTTTCGTATCAAGGGAGTGTAATCAAAGAAATCGAAGTATCTCAAGTTGTAGCCAATCCATACCAGCCACGCAAATTTTTTGATCCAGATGCACTACGTGAGTTATCTGAATCAATCAAAGAACACGGTGTTATTCAGCCGATTGTGGTGACACAAAAACCGAATGGATATGAAATTGTGGTTGGTGAACGTCGGTTTAGAGCATCGCAGTTAGCTGGTTTGACTATGATCCCGGCGATTGTCAAAGATAGTTTGGCCGATCAAACTAAGTTAGAAGTTGCTTTGATCGAGAATATTCAACGCCAAGAACTTAATTCGATCGAAGAAGCTCAGGCTTACCAAAGTTTGATTGATAAATTTAATTTAACTCAAAATGAAGTTGCGCAAAAAGTTGGAAAATCCAGACCTGCTGTCACTAATACTTTGAGACTGCTTAATCTGCCAGCTCAGATTCAGAGGGGGATCATCGAAGGTCAAATTACCGAAGGCCATGGTCGTGCAATTTTGGGTATACCTGATCCAGAAAAGCAATTGATTTTGTACCAACAAATTATTGATCATGGGATGAATGTTAGACAAGTTGAAGCAAAAGTTAGAGAAGTCACGCAACGGAAAAAAGTTGATTCTGTAAGACCTGATCCTAAGTTAATGGCCGCCGAAACAAAATTACGATCACAGTTGGGGGCGCAAGTCAAAGTTTCTCGGCAAGGACGCGGTGGAAAAATCACAATTGAGTTTTACAGTGATGAAGACCTGGATCAAATCGTTGACCATCTTTCTCACAACGATAATACCGAAGATTATTTTACAGTTTAGACCGCATTTTCGCGGTCTTTTTTGTTAGTGTTATAATAAATTAGTTAGTAATTTTGATTTATGACCTTTGATGAATATCAAGCGATCTCGGCAAAAACCGCGGTATATCCACCTGATGATAAAGCGCTTTACTATTTGGGTTTAGGCGTCACAGGCGAAGCAGGTGAGGTTGCCGAAAAATTAAAAAAATTGATGCGAAATCATGACGGACAAATGACCGAAGAGATGCGCCAAGATTTGAAAAAAGAAATAGGTGATGTGTTGTGGTATCTTAGTCAGTTGACCAAAGAGCTCGATTTTAAATTTTCGGAAGTTGCTCAAGCTAACATTGATAAACTTCAAGACAGAAAAGTCCGTGGCGTTATTAAGTCAGCAGGAGATAATCGTTAATGAAG
Organism: Candidatus Doudnaibacteriota bacterium; assembly: GCA_041389225.1. Classification (GTDB taxonomy): domain Bacteria; phylum Patescibacteriota; class Doudnabacteria; order UBA920; family UBA920; genus UBA920. The sequence continues at coordinate 52,194 of JAWKSI010000003.1, forward strand.
CTAAGAAAAAAAGATTATTCTTTGATTGTTCGAAATTTTACTTTTGGAGTAGAGGATAGTTTGGTTTCGACAGTTGGTTTGTTAGCCGGAATCGCTACTGCTGGTGTAGAGCAATCTTCAATTGTGGTAACTGGGCTAGTTTTGATTTTTGTCGAAGCGATTTCTATGGCAGTAGGAAGTTTGTTATCGGAGCAGTCAGTAGAAGAGTATCAGGCCAAAACCCAAACTTCACTTGCTCAACCGGCGTTCGCTGCTTTGGTTATGTTCTTATCTTATGTTTTTGCTGGCCTGATTCCTTTGGCGCCATATCTGTATTCGGTTGGCCATCAATCTGTCATCGCTTCGATTAGCCTGACCCTAATTTCGCTATTTTTGCTCGGGGCAATCAATGCAAAATTATTTAAAGCTAACGCATGGCGCGATGGATTATTCACATTAATTTTAGGCGGCGCAGCTATTTTGGTGGGTATGGTAGTTGGGCAAATCGCCAGTCACATATAATACTATGAAAAAACTTTTCGCTATTTTTACATTGTGCTTGGTAATTGTTTTGGGAACTTTTCCTGAGATTGTTTTGGCGCAAGACCCTCAAGCTGCTGTTGTTGAAACAGATCTGGAGACAGGTCAGATTCCGATTGCGCCAGAGACTTTAGCATACGAAGAAAAAATTAACCAGTATGATGTTGAGATAAAAGTTAATCTTGATGCTTCGATAGATGTTGTCGAAAAGATTGATTATGACTTTGGTAATTTACAACGGCACGGCATATTTAGAGAAATTCCTTATAAATATTACACGCAGGCTGGAAAGTTTGAGCTACGATATTCTGATTTTCAAGTTATGCGAGATGGACAAGAAGAACCATTCAAAAAAAGTAAATCAGGCAATAATATTGTTCTCAAAATTGGGGACGCGGACAAAACAATAACCGGTGCTCATCAGTATCAGATTACATATAAAGTGGGGCGAGCAATTAATTACTTTGTGGATTATGACGAATTGTATTGGAATGCCATTGGTTCAAATTGGGATGTGCCTATTCTAAGTAGTTCGGTTTACGTTTTTTTGCCTACTAAAGTTAAAGAGTATATTTGTTTTGCCGGTCGAGAAGGGACTGCAGAGCAAAATTGTCAAAGCGGTCTTTTGGAAAGCTTATCAGATGGCGATCAGCTTGGTTTTATTTCGACAAAATCTTTGAATCCTGGCGAGGGTTTGACTATAGTGGTTTCGGTTGAACCAGGAGTTTTGCACAAGCCGACTTTGTGGGACAGAGTCAAAGAATTTTTGTTAGATAATTGGATTTTGGGCTGGCCGATAGTCGTTCTGTTGATTGTGTTGTATTTATGGAATCGATATGGCCGCGACGAAAAGGGGGACGGTGCTATCGTGGCACAGTACGAACCTCCTGCTGGGCTTAATGCGATGTATATGGGAACTTTGGTTGATGGAAATTTAGATAACGCAGATTATGCAGGACAGTTAATTGAGTTTGCTGTTCAAGGCTATATTTCAATCAAAAAAATGGAAACCAAAAAGTTATTATTCTTTAAAGGTTTTGATTATCAATTAACTAAGCTCAAAGATTTGCCAGCTGATCAAAATCAACCAACCAAGAATTGGTTTAATGCATTGTTCTCAGCTGGTGATGGGCATTCGATTAAATTATCAGAACTCAAGAATAAAAAATCTTTTGGCCGCGAGCTCAAAGAAATTCCAAAAAACGTGATTAAGGATTTGACCAAGCAAGGGTATTGGAAAAGCAATCCTGGGACTTTGCGCGGTGTTATGTTTGTCTTGGGGTTTTTGTGTTTCTACCCATTGGGCCCGATAATTGGTAGTGTTTATGGTGGCTCGGGAGTTGTTGCGGTTGGTGCTTCATCGTTGATATTTTTTGTGTTTGGGTATTATATGCCAGCGTTAACAAATCTTGGCGCCAAAACCAAAGAACAAATCGAAGGCTTAAAATTGTATTTAACAGTGGCCGAAAAAGATCGTTTGGAATTCCATAATAATCCTCAGACTATGCCAGAGTTTACCCCTGCTCAGTTCGAAAAATTATTGCCTTATGCAGTTGCGCTTGGAGTAGAAAAAGAATGGACCAAGCAGTTTGAAGATATTTATAATGTTCAGCCTGATTGGTATCAAGATACAACAAACACAGCGTTTAATGCGGCGATCTTTTCTTCAATGGTTGGAGATTTTAGTTCGTCTTTGCGATCTGCTGTTGCTACTAGCACTGCGTCGAGTGGGGGCAGTGGATTTTCTGGAGGTGGCGTTGGCGGCGGCGGAGGCGGCGGCGGAGGTGGAAGTTGGTAATTTGTATAAATTATGAAATTTAATTTTTTGATTATTCCTGCAATTATAGTCGCTGTGGCATACTTTGGTGCACGCTATACGACAGCAGGTTTGGGTAGTTGGTATTTAAAACTTAAGAAACCAAGTTGGACTCCAAACGGGAAAACTATTGGAGAGATTTGGACAACTTTGTATTTACTTACAGGTTTTGCGGTAATGTGGTATTGGAACGTTCCTAAATTTAGTGGACTCCATTATGCTGTGGGGGTATTGTTGTTAATCAACGCAGGGCTTAATTTGTACTGGAGCAAACTGTTTTTTGTTGACCATGATTTACGACTTGCGTATAAAGAAATGATTGTGATGAATGTTTTGGCGATTGCGGCAGCGATTTTGATGATGTTTTCTTCGATCATGGCCGGGGTTTTGCTACTTCCTTATATTGTCTGGGTTGGTGTAGCAACCAAACTTACCAAAGAAATTATAAGTTTAAATAAATAATGGATCAGTTTAATTATTTTGGCGCTAATGTCATAAGTTTATTTTTGATTATTGCCGGATTTGTTATTGGTTTGGGTGCGGTGACAGTGATTGACTGGCTTGGGTTTTTGGGTCAGAAATCTTCTTATTGGACTTTAGCAACGATTAGGGCACATCGAGTTACTAAACCTTTGATTTGGCTTGGAATAACTTTATTGTCGATTGGAACTTACTTGAGTTGGCAGTTAGGAATTTTGGGTAGGTTTGGTTTGGAGCGCGGTTTGTTAATTATTATGTTAATTATTAATGGACTTTATTTGTCTTTTGTCATTAGTCCTCAATTATTAAAAAGAGAAGCAAGCAATCAAGCCGAGCAGATTTTGCCAAATCAAATTCAGCGGCGAGTTATGTTGAGCTTTATAATTTCGTTTTTTGGTTGGTGGTTTGGTTTGCTTTTGTTTGTTGTAAGTTTGGTGGCGCGAACTATAAAATGGTTTTGATGTTAGATAACTTAAATCGTGTTAAATCATTAAATGATCACCCGGTAAAAGACGGAATGGTTGTCTATTGGATGGGTCGTGATCAACGCGCGCGGGATAACTGGGCGCTTTTATATGCCCAAGGGGTTGCGATAGAACGCAAACAACCTTTGGTAGTTTTTTTTGGTATGCCCGCAGAGTTTGTCGATTCTGGTTGGCGACAATATGATTTTGCGATTAAGTCGTTACAAGAAACAGAAAATTATTTAGCTCAAAAAAATATTCCTATGGTCGTTGTGCCGGGTTGGCCGGGGCAAGTTGCGGCTGAGTTTGTAATCAAACAAAAAGCAGGGTTGGTGGTAGTTGACTTTAATCCTATGCATTATGTTTTGGCCGAACAGAATAAACTTGCTCAGCAAATTGATATCGCGATGCACTTAGTTGATGCTCATAATATTGTTCCGACATGGGTGTCTTCTCCTAAATTAGAATTTGCCGCATACACTTTTAGGCCAAAAATCCACAAACTTCTCCCTCAATATTTAACAGATTTTCCTGAGCTCAAAAACCACAAATTTAATATCGAGTTAAATTTACCAAAAAACAACTGGAAACAAATTATCAAAACCATTACCGCAGATCGATTAGTTGATCCAGTCGACTGGATTGTGCCGGGGGAAAAAGCAGCTCAAGCACAGCTCAAAAAATTTGTTACAGAAGCTTATTCAAATTATTCAGAACTACGCAACGATCCGAATGCCGAGGTGCAATCTAATCTGTCGCCGTATTTGCACTTTGGACAAATCGCTCCACAGCGAGTTGCTTTGGTTGTTTCGCAATTACCGCCATCCACCCAACAAGAAGATTTTTTGGAAGAACTAATTGTCAGGCGTGAGTTGTCTGATAACTTTTGTTATTACAACCCAAACTATGATAAGTTTGAAGGCTTTCCAGATTGGGCAAAGAAAACTCTTAATGAACATCGAAGCGATGCACGCGAGTACGTTTATTCATACCAACAGTTTGAGCAAGGCAAGACTCATGATGAGCTTTGGAATGCAGCTCAGCTGCAAATGGTTTACCAAGGTAAAATGCATGGCTATATGAGGATGTATTGGGCAAAAAAAATTTTGGAGTGGACTCCAGATCCCGAAACTGCATTAAACTACGCGATTAAACTTAACGATAAGTACGAACTCGATGGGCGTGACCCCAATGGTTACGTTGGTTGTGCTTGGAGTATTGGCGGAGTACACGACCGTGCTTGGTTTGAACGAGAGATTTTTGGAAAAATTAGATTTATGAATTACAACGGCGCCAAAAGAAAGTTTGATGTACAAAAATATATTGACGCTGTAGCGAGTCTTTCGGGGCAAACTTTATTCTAAATCTCTTGTCGTGGCTTGTGATATGATTAATATATAAAAAGCCAAAAATGAAACAAAAGTGGTATCAAAAAACAATCGAACAGGTTTTGTCGGAACAGAATTCGAGCTTTGAAGGACTCTCCCAAAAAGAGGCGAGTTTGCGTTTGCAGTCCATCGGTCCAAACAAGTTGCCAGATATTAAACCTGAGTCATGGCTCAAGATTTTGAGCAAGCAATTTATAAATCCTTTGGTTTATATTTTGGTTTTTGTTGGCGCCTTGATGATTTATTTGGGTCATTGTCTGGATTCGGTAGTGATTTTTTTGGTAGTTATTTTTAATGCTTTGATTGGTGCGATTCAAGAAGGGAAAGCTCAAAATACTTTGCTCGCACTCAAAAATTTTGTTAGAACTCAAACTCTGGTTAAACGGGATGGTGTAGAAGTTGTGGTAAGTGATTTTGAAATTGTGCCGGGGGATATTGTTGTATTGCGAGCAGGTGACAAAGTTCCGGCGGATGGTCGAGTGATCCTTAATAATAGTGCAACCTTGGATCAATCTTCACTTACAGGTGAATCGGTACCAGTCAGTAAATCAACCGAAGCGCTCGGACAAAATCCAGAATTATATGAGCAAATTCTTTCTCCAGCCGATCAGGTAAATATGGTTTTTAAAGGGACAACTTTGCACACTGGTTCGCTGCATGTTGTTATTACAGAAACTGGTGTTCAGACAGAAATTGGTCAATTGTCCAAAGAGATTGCTTACCATGAAAGCGAAATTCCGATCCAAAAAAATATTCGTCAGTTGTCACGACTAATTTTGATAACTGTTTTATTAGCGAGTGCGTTGTTGTTTGTAGTAGGTTGGTTGCAAGGCCAAGCGCCAATTGACTTGCTCATTATGACAATTTCTTTGGCGGTTTCTTTGATCCCGGAAGGATTGCCTGTGGTGATGACTTTGATTTTGGCGAATGGAGTTTGGCGAATGAGCCGTAGACAAGCTTTGGTCAGAAAGCTTGGTGCGGTTGAGGCTTTGGGTCAAACTGACATAATCGCGGTTGATAAAACTGGAACTATTACAAGAAACGAATTAACCGTGACTAAGCTCTGGGTCAATCAAAAGGAGTTTGATATTTCTGGAGTGGGATATCAAAGTGATGGGCAAATTTTGTTAAATCAGCAGGCTGTTTCGCCGATCGAATTTCCAGAGCTTCACTTAGCTGGAAAGATCGCCGCGTTTAGTGATGCGGATATTGCTTACGATCCGATTAAGCAAAAATATCAGATTAGTGGTGATCCAATCGACGCATCTCTTTTAATTTTTTCTGAAAAAGCTGGATTTAATCAACAGGATATTCAAAGCCGGCATCGAATTCTTAAAGTTATGGAATTTGATTATGTCAAAAAGTATCGTGCGGTGATTTTTGCGGAAGAGGTGGGTTATACTTTGGCAGTGATTGGCGCACCAGAAGTAATTTTGGAAATTTCAAATCAGACTAATGGCCGAGCTAAGGAAAAGCTTCAAGAGTTTTCACAATTGGGTTTGCGAGTGATTGCAGTGGCAGTCGCTCAAATTAAAGATGTTGAATCTGCTTCATTTGATAATTTGCCCCCATTGGAGTTTGGTGGATTTTGGGGCTTGCAAGACAGTATGCACAGAGAAGTTCCTTCGGCAGTGATGCAAACTCACAAAGCAGGAATTAGAACAGTGATGATAACTGGGGATTATCCAGAAACAGCTAAAGCGATTGCAAAGAGTGCGGGGATCTATAATCAGCGGTATAACCGAGTGATTACAGGTGAAGAGATCAAAGCGATGTCAGATAAAGAGTTAATGTTATCACTAGATGATGTTTCGGTATTCGCTAGGATTACCCCGACTGATAAAATGAAAATTATTCAAGCTTTTAGAAAAAAAGATTTGGTAGTCGCAATGACTGGTGACGGTATCAACGATGTGCCGCCGCTGGTGACGGCTGATTTAGGAATTGCTATGGGGCGATCGGGGACTGATGTAACTAAAGAAGCCGCTGATATTATTTTGCTTGATGACAATTTTTCTACAATTGTTGCAGCGGTCGAAGAAGGTCGCAATATTTATCAAACCATTAAGTACGCTTTGCTGTATCTATTCTCGACAAACATCGCGGAATTTTTGGTGATTGCGGTGGCGCTGTTTGTGGGGTGGCCTTTACCATTAACAGCAGTTCAAATTTTGTGGCTTAACTTTGTGACAGATGGTTTTATTACGGTTTCTTTTGCAGTCGAACCCAAGTCTCACAATTTGTTGACTCATAATTATAAAAAACCAAATCGTTGGTTGATTAATCGGGAGATGGTATCCCGAATGATCCCTATGGCAGTTATTATGTCAGCAGGGACTTTGTTGGTTTATTCGATTTATTTGGAATATGAACCTCTCAAGGCGGGGACTATGGCGCTGACGACCTTGGCGGCGTATCAATGGTTTAATGCTTTTAATTCTCGTCGTATGAAGAGCTCGGCATTTGCAAGATTTTTTGTTAACAAATGGTTTTTGTTTGCCGTTGGATTTGTTGTCATCGCACAAATCATAGTTATCCATACAATGATTGGACGTAAGTTTTTGGGTCTGCATACCCTGGGTTTTGATGACTGGATGATTGTGCTTGCGTTTTCTTCACTAATCATTTGGTTCGAAGAAATTCGCAAGCTGTGGTATAAAATAAGTAAGAAGAATAAGTAAATTAAAACTTATGATATACAAAAATATTTTGGAGCAAACCTTAAATAATTCTAATTTTCGGGAAGTAGTTTTAACTAATAATCATTCTCAATTGGTGATGATGAGTTTGCTTCCAGGAGAAGAGATTGGGTTAGAGACTCATCACGACATTGATCAGATTTTGTATTTTGTTTCGGGTCAAGGTAAAGCGATTATTGCTGGAGAGGAAGGTGGGTTTTCTATGGGTGATGTAGTTAACGTGCCAGCTGGAGCAGAGCACAATGTGATTAATACTGGGCAAGAAGCAGTTAAGTTGTTGACTGTCTATTCACCACCAGAACATCCTGATGGTACGGTTCATAAAACCAAAGCTGAGGCAGACCAAGCCGAAGCTGAACATCATCACTAAAATTTTGATCAAACAAAAAACTTCGTTATGTAAACGAAGTTTTTTGTTTAAGCGTCTAGCGCTTTTTTGGTTGCGGTTTTAATACACTTGGTGCAATGTTTAACTCGATTACCGTTGTCATCTCGAGTCCATTGAAGATTAGCTTTAAGTCTAGTAATGGTAGCTTGCATTGAGTGCGATCGTTTAACAGTCTTTGAATATGACTTTCCGCAATTTTTACACATTCGTGGCATAGATTTGATCTAAATTAAATACTTGATAAGTATAATGTATTTTGATAAAATTGGCAAGACTTGAATTTAGCTCATGATTAAGGAGGGTAGTGTGGCATGGAGCTCATGATAAAATTTTTGATTCTTTTGGCAATAGTTTACGGAACGATATATATATATTAAGGGTAGCTTGGCGCATAAGGATTGATGAGTTGAGGCGTCGGTATTTAAACCCTGGGTGGTTTATCCAGGCGCTTGAAAATCAAACTCCTCAGAGTGTTATCTATGCGAGATGTTTGGGGGTAAAACATCAAGATGATTATAGAGAATTTCAGTTCGTATTAGATCAAGCTGAGATTGTGGTTCAAGCTTGGACTGAGACGGGCGTGGATCACATAACTTTGGTTTTGCACCATAATGAATTGAGAAGCGGTGACTTTTTGACATTAAAATTTGTTGACGGGAAGTTTGAAAACCCTGAACAAAAAATTAATACCAAAAATGAGTACCAGCTCAAGGATTTGGCGATTAATTTAATTCGAGAAATTAATCGTGACAGGAGTTTTGAGCTGAGATTGCCTAGCTGAGTGTGTCCGGCGTGTAAAAGCGCCGGTCTTTTTTATGATAAAATAAAAATATGAATGATCCAATACAAGCTTTAATTACTTTGGTTATTTTTATTTTTTCGGCTGTAGTCCATGAAGTTAGCCATGGGTTAGTGGCGGAAAAGATGGGGGATGACACAGCTCGCCGAGCTGGGCGCATTACTTTAAATCCATTGCCACATATTGATCCGTTTGGCTCGATATTATTGCCTGGTTTATTGTTGTTGACTGGTAGTCCGATTGTTTTGGGTGCAGCAAAGCCGGTTCCAGTGCGATTTGATTTTCTTAAACCGCGAAGGCTTGGTATGGCTTTGGTTTCTTTGGCCGGACCTTTGAGTAATTTGGTATTAGCTATTTTATTAGTGATTCCAATTAAGTTAGGTTTGGTTAATTTTATTTCGGGACCAATTTTGATGCAGGCGGTGATTATTAATATTGTTTTGGCGATATTTAATATTTTGCCAATTCCACCGCTTGATGGAAGTAAGCTTGTGGCGGCGTTTTTGCCGTATCGAATAATGAATCGAGTATTGCAAATGGAACGTTTTGGATTTATTGTGATTATTATTCTTTTGTTTACTGGGCTTCTTGATACGATTTTTGTGCCAGTGTTTAGTGGTTTTATGAAGATTTTTGGATTAAGTTAACTTAAAGTATTTTTAAAAACAGCCCGATCGAAACTTGCGTTTCGATCGGGCTTTGCTAGCGAAGTTGGCCGTCAGTTCTGGCCATTTTTTCAGATTCGCTGCTCTTACGAAAGCTGACACAAATCTGTCTTTATGGGCTCAGGAGTAATAGCTGTACAAGTACAGCATTACCCTGAAGTAGGCTTGACCCCGATAGTGGTCATTTAAGCCTACGAAGAATTCGAAGATTTTGTTCTCGTCGAATTCAACTTCGAATTCATCGACTAACTCGAAGTTGAATTCTTCATTCTCCAAGTCCAAGTGGTCCAAAGCTTGGACTTGGGTTTTAAAGCTAAAAAAGGGTTGCGATTTAACCCATGATTCTGGGTAAATCCTTACAGAGAACCGATCGGGTCTAACTTCAAGAGATGCTCTTGAAGTCATATGCCTGATCAGTAAATCTTTATTCCCTTTGTTGTCAAAGACCCAGAATATTTCTGGGATTCTGACCCCAAACCCAGAATCAAAGTATTTTTCAGAGCGAAGGATTAAATCCCACCACTCTTCAATACTCTTAGGGCTCAGTCCTTCTGCCGCATTTCGATCAACCGCTTCATTAGAAAACTGAAGCCGGCACTTTTCGAAACGGCAAATCAGTGCCATCATACCATCGGAATCCCAATGGATGATTTCCTCCCAGTCTTTTTCTTCGACCGGGATTAAACTTTCTTCGCTCATCATAAAGTCCTCCTATGAACGATATTATACAGTATATGTATTATTTTGTCAATACCAACTTATTGTGCTACAACCATGTAAACATTTAAACTAAGATAAAGCAGAGAAAATTTGACTTAAACTTCAAAGACCTTTATAATATAGACAAATTGATTAGAAACCCTCTGGGCTAACCAGAGATTTACAGATTATTGTTGTTGGTTTAGGAAGCTAACTGGCATAGGTTTCGCCAGAGTACTAAACTTTCAAGCCAAAGGGAACTGGCCTTGGCCAGTTTTTTGTCTGGATAACTATCTGAAAACTAATCGAGTTTAATTAATTGAGAAGTAATTCTCACAAAGGAACAGGATGCCAACAATTAATCAATTGGTACGCAAAGGACGCAAAGATCCGGTTACAAAATCAAAATCACCGGCTATGCTTCGTCGCCAGAACTTGATTAAGAACAAAACTCTTTATATCAAGACTGGTGCGCCTTTTATGCGTGGTGTTTGCCTCAAGGTATACACTACAACTCCAAAGAAGCCAAACTCTGCGCTTCGTAAAGTTGCCAAAGTCAAACTCACAAATGGTATGGAAGTTTTGGCTTATATTCCTGGAATTGGGCACAACTTGCAAGAACACAGCGTGGTCTTAATCCGCGGTGGTCGTGTAAAAGACCTTCCAGGTGTACGTTATCACATCGTTCGAGGAAAACTCGACACACTAGGCGTTGATGGTCGAAAACGCTCTCGCAGTAAGTATGGTGCTAAGCGACCATCTGCAAGCGCAGAATAAATTATTCTGTAAACGAAAGGAAAAGAAATGCCTCGAAGATCAAGAAGTGTCAAAAGACACACTCCGTCTCCAGATCCAAAGTTTAGTAGCGTTAAGTATGCTAAGTTTATTAACTATTTAATGGAACGCGGAAAGAAAACAGTTGCGCAAAAGATTTTTTATGATGCTTTAGAAATTGTAGAAACCAAAGCTGCTTCTGCTGCCAAAAATGACAATGATGCAAAATCAGAAATCACTGACTCTCGTCAAATTTTTGATATCGCCCTCAAAAATGTCTGCCCAATTATGGAAGTCAAAGGTCGCCGTATTGGTGGATCTAACTATCAAGTCCCGATGGAAGTTCAAGAACCTCGTAAAACAGCTCTTGGAATGAAGTGGATGATCAAAGCTGCTAAATCTCGAAAAGGTGCTCCGATGAAGGAACGTCTTGCTGGTGAAATTTTGGATGCTTTTAATAAAGTTGGTGCTGCAGTCAAAAAGCGTGAAGATTCACACCGTATGGCAGATGCTAACAAAGCATTCGCTCACTTCGCTCGATTTACAAGCAAAAAGAAAAAATAAACTCTATTTTGAGTTTTCAATTATTAAATCAAAATTAATTTTATGCCTAGAGAATATCCGATAGAAGCGACCCGTAATATCGGGATTATCGCTCATATCGATGCTGGGAAAACTACAGTTACCGAAGGTATCTTGTACAACACCGGTATGGTTCACAAGATCGGAGCAGTTCACGAAGGTGAAACTGTAACCGACTGGATGGAACAAGAACGAGAACGCGGAATTACCATTACATCCGCGGCCGTAACTTGTTACTGGAAACCACAATTTAATAACCTAAAAGGCGATGATGTCAAAGAATACAAGATTAACATCATCGACACCCCAGGTCACGTTGACTTTACTGTAGAAGTTGAGCGCTCTTTGCGTGTGCTCGATGGTGCAGTCACTGTATTCGACGGAAAGATGGGTGTAGAACCTCAATCCGAAACTGTCTGGCGCCAAGCTGACAAGTACGGTGTACCTCGTATGTGTTTTATCAACAAGATCAACCAAACTGGCGGAGACTTCTTTAAGTCTTTGGATTCGATTCATAAGCGTTTGTCCAAGAATGCTTACCCGGTTCAAATTCCGATTGGTTTTGAAAAAGAAATCCGCGGTGTCGTCGATCTTATTCAGATGAAAGCCTACACTTACAAAGATTTTACAGACAAAGAATTTGAAATTGGTGATATTCCAGCCGAAGTCTTAGACCAAGCAAATAAATACCGTCAAGAACTCCTAGAAAAAATTGTTGAGTTTGATGATGTAATGATGGATCGTTATTTGGGTGGAGAAGAATTGAGCGAAGCCGAAGTTTTAACTTTGGTGCGCAAAGCTACTCAAAGCGGTGAGTTCTTCCCAGTGCTTGGTGGTGATGGTCGTGGAATTATCGTACAAACTGTTTTGGATGCAGTGGCTAACTATTTACCAAGCCCTATTGATACCGAAGCGATCAAAGGAACTAATCCAAAAACCAATGAAGAAATGGAACGCCATCCAAGCGATGACGAACCGTTTTCGGCCTTGGCCTTTAAGATCGCGACCGATCCATTTGTGGGTCGTTTGGCTTTCTTCCGAGTTTACTCTGGAAAACTAGAAGCCGGGTCTTATGTTCTTAATGCCCGCACTGGCAAAAAAGAACGTGTTGGTCGTATCGTACGTATGCGCGCTGATCAACGCGATGAAGTTAAAGAAGTTTTTGCTGGAGATATTTGTGCTTTGGTTGGACCAAAGGACACTATGACTGCAGATACATTGTGTGATGAAGCAAATCCAATCGCATTGGAATCTATTACATTTGCTGAACCAGTTATTAGTATGGCGATTGAACCAAAGACCAAAGCTGACCAAGAAAAACTTGGACTTGCGTTGCAAAAACTTGCCGAAGAAGATCCAACCTTTAAGGTTCACACTGATGAAGAAACTCAACAGACTATTATTGCTGGTATGGGTGAGCTTCACTTGGAAATTCTTGTTGATCGTATGAAGCGAGAGTTTAAAGTTGAAGCAAATGTTGGTAAGCCAGAAGTTTCTTACAAAGAAACTGTTAAAGAAACCAACACCGCTGAGCATAAGTATGTTCGCCAATCTGGTGGTCGTGGTCAATACGGTCACGTATACTTGCGTATCGAACCACAAGAAGCGGGTAAAGGTTATGAATTCTTGGACGAAATTGTCGGTGGTGTAATTCCAAAAGAATACATCAAGTCGATTGATAAAGGTATCCAAGAAGCTGCGGCAAATGGTGTGATCGCGGGTTACCCACTAGTTGACTTTAAATGTGCGGTTTATGACGGTAGCTATCATGATGTCGACTCATCAGAAATGGCTTTCAAAATTGCTGCTTCCAAATGTTTGCAAGATGTAGTTAAAGGCGCGAAGCCTGTGATTATGGAACCTGTAATGAAAGTTGAAGTTACAATGCCAGAAAGCGCGATGGGTGATGTGATTGGTGACCTTAACAGTAAGCGTGCGCGTATTCAAGAAATGGAAGAGCAAGATGGTCGCCGCGTTGTTAAAGCTTTTGTACCGCTAGCCGAAATGTTTGGTTACGCTACACAGCTTCGAAGTATGAGTCAAGGACAGGCGAGTTCGTCTATGGAATTTGATCATTACGAAGAAGTACCAAATAATATTGCTAATAAGATTATTGAAGATCGAGCTGGAGCAAATGCTCGCAAAGGTCAATAAACCTTTAAAACAAAAAACTCCCCGCAACGGGGAGTTTTTTGTTTTTCTTGTATTTCTCTAAACCAAACCTTTTCTTCCCTCGAACTCTAGCGCCTTCGCGAAGTCGTTCTCGAGAAGAAAAGCTTTGGTTTTTGTTTTGTCGCTATCCTGAGTACTTCTATTTGTGTCATCCTGAGGAGCTTGCGACGAAGGATCTCTTTCCAAACAAACCAAAGTCCCATTTCCTTCGACCTCCGCACTGTCCTGAGGTCGGTCTCAGGAAATAGAACTTTGGTTTTTGTTGTGTCATCATGAGCATTTCTATTTGTGTCATCCTGAACGAAGTGAAGGATCTCTAATAACAAACTTTGAGATCCTTCACCGCCTTCGCGGCTCAGGATGACGTTGTGTTGAAGAGGGGTGGTTCACCCTTCGGGTGCAGGCAGGATGACGTGGTTGTGGAAAGGTGGTTCAGAACTGCGTTATATTTGAAAATCAACTTGGTAAATTACCAAAGTCAAAGTAGAGATTTTTTTTGGAAAATTAGTTAAACTAAAGCTATGAATATTCAAGAATTACTCAAAATCGCTGGAAAACAAGGCAAAACTGTGGTTGTAGACCAAGCTGGTCAAGTTTTGGCAGTATTATTGAGCCCAGAGCATTACCAAAAATTATCCAAATTAGCAGAACAGGGTAATCATTCGAGGCGAGAGATCAAAGATGCAATAGAGCGAGTTAACCAAGCTATTATGCGCGCGCAATTAGAGGATGATTTTGGTGGCGCGGATTTTCAGAATAATACTTTAGGTGTGAGCCAACCACAGTTTAGTAATCTTGATGTTAATCTGACTAATACTAAACAAATGCCAAACGGTCAGCAATTAGAGTTTGGTCCGGGTTCTAAGCAAGTTATTCCAGAACAAGATCCGTTGTTAGATCCAGATTTGGAAACTTTTGATAATCAAAATAATTTTTATCGTCCAGGATTTTCGGTAGGTGATCAGACTCAGCCTGATCGTTTAGGCAATTTGATAACTAAACGCGCCGAAGAGTTATTTATTTCAAAACCATTTGGTCGTGGCCAGGCTCCAGACTTTGATTTGCGTTCCGAAGTAGTTGATCCAAGTTTTGGTTATTTGGGGAAGGAGACTCAACCACAAGCTTATCAACCCGCACCGACTGTTACACAAGTTAGTGATGACGAAGAAATCGCTCCAAACTTTGATGACGTGTAAATTTCTAAATAATAAACAAAACGACCAACTCAAATTGGTCGTTTTGTTTAAAAACTTAGTCTTGAGGATAACTTGAGGATAAATCAAACCTTGACGACTCAAATAAAAAACAGTAGAATATCTAATGATTGGCAGAGCTTTATGCGGCCAATTTTAATATCAAATAATTAATTTGTTGTTCTACAGTTAGGAAGCAACCCTGGATTCCTTGTGACAATAGTTAAGCTTGAGTCATAGATAAAAAGAGAAACCCTCTCTTGTTCCTCGTATCGATAGGGGAAGAAGCGAGGGTGTCTCGGGACTTCACGAGAACAACCACCAGAAAGGTACAAAGAATGGCAGAAGCATTTGATCGTTCAAAGCCTCACCTCAATGTAGGTACCATTGGTCACGTTGACCACGGTAAAACTACTTTGACCGCTGCTATTACCACTGTGCTTGCAAAAACTGGTAAAGCAAAAGCTCGCGACTACGCAAGCATTGACGCTGCCCCAGAAGAAAAAGCTCGTGGTATTACCATTAACACTTCTCACGCTGAGTACGAAACTGACAAACGTCACTACGCTCACGTGGACTGTCCTGGTCACGCTGACTACATCAAAAACATGATCACTGGTGCAGCGCAAATGGATGGTGCAATCCTAGTTGTTTCGGCAACTGATGGTCCTATGCCTCAGACTCGCGAACACATTTTGCTCGCTCGTCAAGTAGGTGTTCCTTACATTGTTGTTTACATCAACAAAGTTGACCAAGTTTCTGATCCAGAACTTCTTGATTTGGTAGAAGAAGAAATTCGCGATCTACTAACTCAATACGAATTCCCTGGAAAGGATACTCCTATCATCCGCGGTTCTGCTCTTAAAGCTTTGGAAGGCGATGCAGAACAAGAAAAGAGTATTACTGATTTGATGGATGCTCTTGATAGCTTTATTCCAGAACCAGAACGTGCAACCGACCAACCTTTCTTGATGCCGATTGAAGACATCTTTACAATTGAAGGTCGTGGTACTGTTGTAACTGGTCGTATCGAACGTGGTGAAATTAATATCAACGAAGAAGTAGAAATCGTTGGTATTCGCCCAACTTCTAAGACTACTGTTACTGGTGTTGAAATGTTCAACAAATCTTTGGATAAAGGTATGGCTGGTGACAACGCTGGTTTGTTGCTACGTGGTATCAAAAAAGACGAAGTCGAACGCGGACAAGTTCTTGCGAAGCCTGGTTCTATTACTCCACATACCGAATTTGAAGCAGAAGTTTACATTCTAAACAAAGACGAAGGTGGTCGCCACACTCCATTCTTCAAAGGTTACAAGCCTCAGTTCTATGTACGTACAACTGACGTAACCGGTGAAGTTATCTTGCCAGAAGGTCAAGAAATGGTAATGCCTGGTGATACTGTAACTATCAACGTAAAACTTATTACTCCAATCGCTTTGGAAGAAAAAGGTAAGTTCGCGATCCGTGAAGGTGGTCGAACCGTTGGTGCAGGAGTCGTAACAAAGATTGTTAAATAACACTTAATTTTGAGCCCCTCATCATGAGGGGCTTTTAATTACATACATATGAGGACAAACTTAAACCCAGAAGAAAAATATATTTCGGATAAAGCGGTTGATTTTATAAAGAACCAAAAAGCAATTTTGCACGAAAAGTTTGCAAGTAAAGAGAATTATTCACCATCTCGGGCTCCGGTATCTGTTTTTCTTGCTGGATCTCCTGGGGCCGGTAAAACAGAATTTTCTAAAAGGTTTTTTGGCAACCCTGTTCTTATTGATGCTGATGCTATTAGGGAGATTATTCCACAATATGAAGGCTATAATGCGAGTATTTTTCAAGCTGCCTGTGCATTGGGAGTTGAAAAGTTATACGATTATGTTTTGAAAAATAAGCAACATGTAATTTTAGATGCAACGTTCGCAAATTACGAGAAATCTTTGTCTAATGTCAGAAGATCTTTGAGTAAATCAAGGAAAGTAGAAGTTTTTTATATTTACCAAGATCCTAAAATTTCTTGGGATTTTACTCAAAAAAGAGAAAAAATAGAAAAAAGACACGTACCTTTAGACGTCTTTATTGATTCTTTTATCAGCGCCAGAGAAAACGTCAATAAAATAAAATCCAATTTTAAAAAAGAAATTAAGCTTAATCTAATACATAGAAATTATTTAAAAATTGACCAAGAAAGATATTTTTTTGATATTGATAATGTTGACAAGCATATACCAGACAAGTATAGTAAAGATGAACTTTTAAGATTACTAGAATAAATGAAAAGTATTTTAAAGTGGATATTCCCTATAAATTATAAACAAGTGAATAATAAAAACCGGAATGAACGAAGGGATGAGTTTTCTAGGTTTTTTTACAGTACACCAGTTGATAAGCAAAATATTCTTATTAAAAAAATAATTACCCAATCCAGTCAAGATCAAAAAGATTTAGTTGAAAGGTATCAAAAACTCAACCAGCAAGTCGATTTATAAAAAACGAGAAAAATTCTCGTTTTTTTGTTGACAGATATAAAAAAATCCTTTAAAATACTTTCAAGTTCTGCTAGCTTCTTAGCTAGTGGTTTTAAATGCTGTTGAGGCTAATAGATTTATCTTAATTAAGCCAAAAATAGCAAATTGTCAATTTATTAATCTCGTATCCTGTCACATGGACAAGGTAGTTAACAAGCCAAAAATCCGTATCAAGATTCAAGCATATGATCATAAGTTAATTGATCAGAGCGCTAAGCAAATCGTTGATACGGCTAAGCGCACTGGAGCCAGTATTTCTGGTCCAGTTCCTTTGCCTACCAAAAAGCGCAAATACACAGTGCTCAAATCTACTTTTGTACACAAAGACAGCCGAGAACAATTTGAGCTCAATACTCATAAACGCATGATTGATATTTTGGAACCAACTCCTAAAACAGTTGATTCACTTACAAATCTCAATTTGCCAGCGGGTGTGGATATTGAGATCAAGATGTCTTAATAAAGAAGCAAACCACTCTTTGCTCAAATCAAACAGAGTGAACTAGTTCCAGTTTGAGAGCCTAAATAGCTCAAAAAACCTTGGATAACTATTCGCCAAATATAAGCAAGTCATTTTTTCGGCTCAAGTCTGTAAATAAAGATGTTTTGTTTTTATGTGGTGAATATGCCACATTTTTTTATTTCATAGCAATTTATAATAAGTAGCGATGTCCATTATTCAAATGGACCAATCCAAACAGAAAAAGATGAATTTTATAGTCGGAAAAAAACTTAATATGACTCAACATTTTGGAGAAAATGGTAAAGTTACGCCGGTAACCATTATCAAAACCTCTGATGTAGTTGTCACACAAGTTAAAAGCACTGAAACCAAAGACCAGTATAATGCCGTTCAACTTGGTTTGAGTCCAAAGATTGCTGGTTCTCGTCGACAAAACAAATCCAAAATCGGACATTCAAAAGATTTGGGAAAATTTGGAAAATTTGTCGAATTTAGAGTTCAAAACCCAGCAGATTATCAGATTGGCCAAAAACTAGACCTTTCACAATTCTCGGTTGGAGAATTTGTGGATGTAATCGGAACTTCTAAGGGTCGTGGTTTTGCAGGGGTTATCAAACGACACGGCTTTGCTGGTTATCCAGCAAGTCATGGTCACGCTGGTAAGCGTATGCCTGGTTCGATTGGTCAAGCCTTTCCGCAACATGTTCGAAAAGGTTTGCGCATGGCCGGACATATGGGGAATGCTCGTATTACTGTAAAGAATTTAGAAATTATAGATATTGATTTAGCAAAAGGTTTATTGATGGTTAAAGGTGCGGTGCCAGGCGCTCCAAATGGTATGCTCAGAGTTCACACCGCCAAAAATGCTAATCAACCAGAATTAAATTCAGCTACTGCTAACTAATTAAGTCAAAGATGAAAGTTTCTTTATACAATCAACAAGCCCAAAACGTAGGGGAGATTGAGCTTAACGAGAAGATTTATTCTGTTAAGCCATCGCTTCATCTTTTGGCGGAAGCAGTTAGAGTTCAAGATTCTAATGCTCGCAAAGGTTTGGCAAATACCAAAAACCGAGGCGAAGTCTCTGGTGGCGGTAAGAAACCTTGGCGCCAAAAAGGCACTGGCCGCGCTCGTGCTGGTTCTAACCGTAGTCCAATATGGCGTGGCGGTGGAATCACCTTTGGGCCAACTAGCGATCGCAACTGGACCTTAAAGATTAATAAAAAAGCTAAAACCAAAGCTTTGTTTATGTCTCTAACCGATAAAGTTCAAGCAAATCAAATGATTATCGTTGATAAGATTGAACTTCCAGAATCAAAGACCAAAGAATTTGTTCAAGTTATCACTAGTTTTTCTACTCAATTGGATAACCTTGGTAAAAAGCTAATGCTAGTTTTACCAAGCAACCAAAAGACTTTGGTGGCCGCAGCCCGCAATATTCCTTTTGTTAACGTGGTCTTGGCTTCAAGTCTTAACGTTAAAGACGTCTTAATCGCTGATACTATGATTGTTGTGCAAGATAGTCTAGAAGTTATTGAAAAAACTTACTTGCGAGAAACAGCTTCTAAATCTGCTGTTGTCGCAACACCTGTTACCGCTTAAATTTATTTATCAAGTTAATCACCATTTTATGGCAATTTTTTCCAAAAAAGATCAAAACGAAGAAACTTCCGAAGTTACCACACAGGATACTCCGGTAGTTGATGGTGGCGGACAACCAGAAGCAGAAGCCAAAGTCCCAGAAATGATCAATGTTGGTCATAGCGGAATTGGCAACAAAGGCTTGGTTGTACCGAGAATCTCTGAAAAAGCTGGCTTGATTGGACCTTTGAAGAAATATTTGTTCACAGTCCTAGGACCTGTTAATAAAGTTGAAGTTCGTAAAGCGGTTGAGCAAATGTATGGTGTTAAAGTTGATAAGGTTAACATGGTATCAATCAAAGGTAAGAAGCGTCGTTATGGCCGTGTTGTTGGTCAACGATCTGGTTTCAAGAAAGCGGTGGTAACTTTGACCAAAGACAGCAAAGAAATTAATATCGTTGAGCCAAGCTAAAGCTAATTCTCATTTAATAAATCTCCTGTCATTCTGAACGGAGCGAAGAATTTCTCACTTTACAGTAATCCTTCTCTGCGTTTAGGATGACAGCATCCTCTAAAACCAAGTGTCAAAATTAGATTGACATGAGGCATTAAATATATTTATGGCAGTAAAAGTATACAAACCAACAACTCCAGGTCGTCGCAAGATGAGCGTGACAGACTATTCTGTTTTGACCAAAACCGAAAAGACTCCCAAGTCTTTGATTTTGAGCAAAAAGAATAGCGCTGGCCGAAACAACTCTGGTAAAATCACTGTTCGTCACCGTGGCGGTGGCGCAGGACGTAAGGTTCGTATTATCGATTTTAACCGTTCTGATCGCAAAGATATTCCTGGGACAGTTAAGTCAGTCGAATATGATCCAATTCGCACTGCATTTATTTCTTTGATTAGTTACCGTGATGGTGTTAAAAGATTTATCTTAACTCCTCGTGGTCTCAAAGTAGGTGATACAGTTATGTATGGAGAGAATGCAGAAATTCATCCGGGTAACCGTTTGCCAATTTCTTCAATCCCTGTTGGAACTTTTATCCATGATGTAGAGTTGATTCCTGGACAAGGCGGTAAAGTTGCTCGAAGCGCTGGAAATGGTGTATTGCTTCAAAATATCGAAGGTGGTTACGCGTTTCTTAAGATGCCTTCTGGTGAAATTCGAAAAGTACGCGAAACTTGTACTGCTAGCGTTGGTCAGGTAGCAAACTCAGATTGGATGAATGTCCGTATCGGAAAAGCTGGCCGCAAACGACACATGGGTCGTCGACCAGTTGTCCGTGGTAAAGCGATGAACCCAGTGGATCACCCTCATGGTGGTGGAGAAGCTCGCAACTCTATCGGTATGAAGTATCCAAAGACTCCGCAAGGACGTCACGCGCTTGGTGTGAGAACTCGTGATAAGAAAAAACCAAGCAGTAAATTTATTGTTAAACGACGCACTAAGAAACGTCGCTAATCAAATCTTATTTTCACTATTTATTTGGTATCGCTGTTCTGCGATAGACTCAGGAGAGATTCGGTAAATTACTGAGTTTGTCCTGAGTCTAACGCAAGACTCGGTGATATTAGAAAGCTTAATTAGAATAATTAATTATGAGTCGATCACTTAAAAAAGGGCCTTACATTGACCCTCGAGTAATCAAAAAAGTTGAAGCCGCTAAACCAGGTGATAAAATCAAAACTTGGTCTCGTGCTTGTAGTATTGCCCCAGAAATGGTTGGTCATACTTTTGAAGTGCATAATGGCCGAAGCTTTATAGAAGTTTTTGTTACCGAAAGTATGGTTGGTCATAAACTCGGTGAATTTTCTCCGACTCGTAAGTTCGTTGGTCATGGTGGTAAAAAAGCCAAAGACCAAAAGCGTTAATTCAAAATTAAGACTTGATATTTATTAACTCAAATGGCAAAAAAAGTTGTACAATCTAATAGTGGCAAAGCTACTCCAAAACAATTGGTAACAGCTAAAGCTCGCAATTTGCATATTTCTCCACGTAAAATGCGTTTAGTAACTAATCTTGTAAAAGATATGAGAGTTTCTGAAGCAATGGTGCAGTTGCAATTTGCAAACAAGAAAGCTGCACCAATGGTGGTTAAGCTTTTGCAGTCTGCTGTTGCTAACGCAGTTAATAACTTTTCACTTAACAGTGATGTGTTGTTTATTAAGAGTATTACAACAGATATGGGTCCAGTACTCAAAAGAGTTCGACCTCGTGCTCGTGGTAGTGCCTTTGTTATCCGCCGCAAACTTTCTCATGTTAATGTAGTTTTGGAAGAACGAGGCGTCGCAAAGCTAAGCACAGCAAAAGTTAAATCAACCAAAGCTGACGCTAAAGACAAGGCTCTACAAACTTCGGAAGATAATCTTGGTAAGCCAGTTGAGACTCAAAGCAAAGCTGTAAAACCTGCACGTGTCAAAGAAACTCATCAAGAAAAGAATTCCAAAGTTGTAGAACAGAAACAATCAGCCCGAGTTGCTCCCCGCAATACACGTAGTAATCGCACAACTAATAAGTAATTAATCTAAATCGATTTTAGATTGATGCATAAAGATTTATCAAAGTCTTTAGCCAGCAGTCTAAAATCTAATTATCTCAATATGGGTAATAAAATTAATCCAACTGCATTACGTCTCAAAGTTACCGAAACTTGGAAATCTAAGTGGTTTTCTAAATCTAACTTTGCTCAACAACTTTCGGAAGATGTTCGCATTCGTGAATATCTCGAAAAGCATTTGCGCAAAGCTGGACTTAACCGCATTGATATCGAACGTCTTAATGACGGAACAATTACGGTAATTATTCACACTACCAAGCCTGGTTTGATTATCGGGAAGGGTGGTGCTGGAATCGAAGAACTCAAAAAACGAGTTAAGAAAACTTTGAAGATCCAATCTGATCTCAAAGTCAACATCGAAGAAATTAGAGACATCAACCTTCATGCGCAGGTTATTGCTAGCGGTATCGCCGAACAACTCGAACGGCGCGCAGCATTCCGTCGCTTAATGAAGCAATCAATCGATCAAATTATGCAATCTGGCGCCAAAGGTGTAAAAATTGCAGTTAGTGGTCGACTCAACGGAGCAGATATTGCTCGTACCGAACATTTGTCTGATGGTAAAATCCCTCTTCACACTATTCGTGCTGACATCGATTATGCCAAAGCAACTGCTCATACTACTTATGGTACAACCGGAGTTAAAGTCTGGATTTACAAAGGTGATAAGTTTGAAAATCAAGAAGCTCAAAAATCTGACAAACCGGCTCGACCTGCTCGCAAAGCTGTAACCAAGAAAACAGCCTAACTAATTTTATCAATCCAAATTAATCGTTATGTTGATTCCAAAGAAAGTCAAACACCGCAAACATCATCGCGGTCATAATAAAGGCATAGCAACCTCTGGTCATTCTATTGCTTTTGGTACTTTTGCCCTTAAGGCTTTAGAAGGACGATTTATTACATCTCGTCAAATTGAAGCTGCTCGTCGAGCAATGACTCGTAGTGTTCAACGTGGTGGAAAAATTTGGATTCGAATCTTTCCTGATAAACCAATTACTGATCACGGTAACGAATCGGTAATGGGTAGTGGTAAAGGTGCGGTTTCTCATTTTGTAGCTGTGGTCAAAAAAGGACGTATTATGTTTGAGATGGATGGTGTAACCGAAGCTCAAGCTCGCGAAGCAATGAGACTCGCTGCACATAAGTTACCTGTAAAAACTAAGTTTTTGATTAAGGAGTAAGCCGTATGAAATATTCCGAAATAACCAAACTTTCACCAGCAGATTTGCAAAAAAATCTTAAAGAACTTCAAGAAAATTTGCAAAATATGCGAATGAAAAATAAATTGGGGCAACTCAAAAATGCTCATGAGATTTCTAAAGTCAAACGAGACATTGCCCGCATCCTCACTTATATTCGAGCTAATTAATATTAATATCTTTGCCTTAAGGCTAACTAAGATTTATGGACAAACAATCCAACAAACAACAAATGACTGGGACTGTAATTTCTGACAAGATGGATAAAACAGTTGTGGTTAAGGTTGATGTAATCAAACGTCACCCTAAGTACCACAAGAGTTACACCAAGTCATTTAAGTATAAAGCTCACGATGAGCAAAATGCTTATCAGGTTGGTGATCGTGTAATAATCGAATCTACTAGACCTCTTAGCAAAGATAAAAACTTTGCAGTAATCAAAAAAGTTTAATTATTTTATATATAGAATGCTCTGACATCGCCTGAAAGTCGGTTCAGAGAAACTCTGTCCACCAGAGATTCTCCGATTCGCCTTTCAGTAAAGACTTCAAAGCATTAAGCAAAAAGCTATGTTACAACTTCGATCAAGAATTAAAATCGCTGACAATACTGGGGCCAAAGTGGTTGCCTTATTTGCTGTAAACGGCAAAAACAACCGTCGGTTCGCTAGAGTTGGTGATGTTGTTATGGGGTCTGTTAAGCAGGCCGCACCTAACGCTGGTTTAAAAAAAGGTGACAAAGTTTATGCTGTAATTGTTAGAAGTAAAAAAGAAATTCGCCGCAAAGATGGGTCTTATATCCGCTTTGACGAAAATGCAGGTGTAATTGTTGATAAAGAAAAAGGTGAACCAAAGGGAACTCGTATCTTTGGACCAATTCCAAGAGAAGTAAGAGAACGTGGTTTTACCAAAATCGCTTCACTTGCCCCAGAGGTAATTTAAATTTATAAAATCTATTTTATTAAGATGACTCAAGTTAAATTAAAAATTAGAAAAGGCGACACTGTTAAAGTTTTGTCTGGTAAAGACCGAGGAAAGACTGGTAAAGTTTTGCGTGTTTATCCTGCTCGTGGTCGTGTAGTTGTAGAGAGCGTTAATATGCACACCAAATTTGAACGTGGTCGAACTCGTCGCCAAGTTGCTCAGAGAATCAGTTTTGCTAGCCCGATTGATATTTCTAATGTTATGTTAATTGATTCTAATTCTAATAAACCAACTCGTGTTGGCTACCAAATTTTAGAAAATGGTACCAAACAACGAATTGCTAAAAAGAGTGGAAAGGCTGTATAGAAATGAATAGATTACAAGAAAAATATAATAAAGAAATCGCTCCAGTTTTGCAAAAAGAGTTTGATATCAAGAACGTGATGGCGACTCCTAAAGTAACTCAGATCAATCTTAATATCGGTTTGGGAAAGTATCTCAAGAACTCTTCGATGCTAGAAACTATTAAGAAAGATTTAACTGTAATTGCTGGCCAAGCTCCAGTAGAAACCAAAGCTCGTAAATCTATCGCTGGTTTTAAGATCAGAGAAGGACAAGTAATTGGTATGACTGTAACTTTGCGAGGACAGCGAATGTATGATTTCTTGGATAAGTTGATTAGCGTGTCTTTGCCTCGTACTAAAGACTTTAGAGGAATTTCTCGTAAAGGATTTGACGGTCGTGGAAACTTTAATCTTGGGATCAAAGAACAGATTATTTTTCCAGAAATTACAAACGAAGTAATGGATAATATTTTTAATCTTCAAGTTACGATCGTGACTACGGCGCAAAATGATGATCAAGGATATATGCTACTTAAGCAAATGAATTTCCCATTTAAAGATTAGTAAGCTTGGAGTGGTTACCCCGGCATAGCCGGGATGACTACAAAGAGATTGTTAAATAATAATAACCAAAGTAATTATAAATTATGGCTAGAAAAGCTCTCATTGCAAAAGCGAATAAAAGTTTAAAACACCCTAAGTTCTCTACTAGAGTTGTTAGGCGGTGTTGGAAGTGCGGGCGTAAAGCTGCCTTTATGAGAGACTTTGGTCTATGCAGAATTTGTTTCAGAGAATTAGCAAGCCGTGGAGAAATTCCAGGTGTAGTTAAATCATCCTGGTAGATTAACATTAT
This sequence comes from Candidatus Doudnaibacteriota bacterium, assembly GCA_041389225.1. GTDB lineage: Bacteria > Patescibacteriota > Doudnabacteria > UBA920 > UBA920 > UBA920. The sequence goes on from JAWKSI010000003.1 coordinate 77,288, forward strand.
TAACTCACTCCATTATTTTTTAGGAAGATTACTTCCACAACATTAAGACTATGTATACAGATCCAATTTCAGACATGTTAACCCGAGTACGAAACGCTTTAGCTGCAGGTAAAGCTGAGTTAGTTTTGCCTTACTCAAAGTTTAAGCACAATCTTGCTAATGTTCTTTTGCAAGAAGGTTTTGTTAGCGGCGTTAACGAACTATCTGGTCGTATCAAGATGTTGCAAATTAACTTGCGATATGATGACAAGGGTACTCCTGTGATTAACGGAATCAAAAGAGTTAGTACTCCTGGTCAACGCATTTATCTTCCTGTAGGCAAGCTTCCTTATACGAATGGTGGGTTTGGAGTGACTGTTATTTCAACTTCGAAAGGTATTATTACTGACCGACAAGCTCGTAAAGATCGAATCGGTGGCGAAGTGATCTGTCAAATTTGGTAAGGAATTACTGATATTAAATTAATCAATTTCTAATTTATATTTATAAAGATGAGCAGAATAGGAAAAAAACCAGTCGTTTTACCAAGCGGTGTAACAGCAAAGTACGAACAAGCTGACCGAGTTTTGAGCGTGTCTGGTCCAAAAGGAGAATTATCAGTTACTATCCATCCACTAGTTAATGTTGAGTTGGCAGAAAATGAAGTTGTTGCTAGCGTTGCTAAACCAGATCACAAAAAGCAAAAAGCTCTTTGGGGTTTGACTCGCGCCTTGATTAATAACTTAGTTGTAGGTGTAACCGAAGGTTACAAAAAAGAACTTGATGTGGTTGGGGTTGGTTTTAAAGCTGATCTTCAAGGTCAAAAGTTGGTTTTGAACTTAGGATTTTCTCACCCAATCGAACATATGATTCCTGATAGTATTTCTGCTCAAGTAGAAAAACAACCAACCAAGGCAACCATTGAACAATATCAAACCACTATCACTTTGACTGGTATCGACAAACAGATGCTTGGCCAAGTTGCGGCAAATATTCGTGAATACCGTAAACCAGAACCTTACAAAGGTAAGGGGATTCGATACAGTAACGAACAGATTTTGCGCAAAGCTGGAAAAGTTGTTAAAGCAGTTGGTGGTTAATAATTTTATTTAGAATAAAGATGAATAAGCAAGTTTTTAAACAACATAAATTGGCTCTCCGAAAACGCCGTGTTCGCAGTCGTGTGACTGGTAGTTTGGTGCGCCCACGTTTGTCTGTTAGTCGCTCGATTAGTCAAATTTACGCGCAACTTATTGATGATGTTTCTGGAAAAACTTTGGCAAGTGCAAATAGCTTGGCGCTTAAAGGTAATAAAGTAGAGCAAGCTGCTCAAGTTGGGAGTGAGATCGCTAAGTTAGCATTGGACCAAAAAATCGAAACTATTGTGTTTGATCGCGGTGGTTATCGTTACCACGGTCGAGTAAAAGCTTTGGCTGATGCAATGCGAGAAGCTGGACTAAAATTTTAATAAGAGATTATGAATAAGAAGAACATAAAACCTAAAAAAGGATTCAAAAAGCCTCAACCAAGAGAATTTGAACAAAAGCTTGTCGAAGTAAGTCGTGTTACTCGTGTTGTTGCTGGTGGTAAGCGTATGCGTTTTCGTGCTTTGGTGGTAATTGGAAACCGAAAAGGTAAAGTTGGAATCGGACTCAAAAAAGGTATGGACGTTGCCGAAGCAGTTAACAAAGCAGTTAACGCTGCTAAGAAAAGTATGATTACAGTTCCAATTGTTAACGAAACAATTCCTCACGAAGTTAAAATTAAGTACAAGGCGAGTAAAATTATCATGTTACCAGCAAAACCTGGTACTGGTGTGATTGCTGGTGGAGCATTGCGCAGCGTGCTTGATGTAGCTGGTGTTCATAACGTTGTGAGCAAGATTTTAGGTTCAAATAATAAGATTAATAATGTACGCGCCGCTTATGAAGCTCTTAAATCACTTAAGAGCAAAGAAGAAATTGAAGCAATGCGTAAATAAATACGATTATGATTAAGATTCATCAACTCAAAAAACATCCAAAATCAACTAAAACCAAGAAACGCGTTGGGCGAGGTTTTGGTAGTGGTTCTGGTACATATTCTGGACGTGGTACTGGTGGGCAGAAGTCTCGTAGCGGTTCATCCAAACTTCCAGTGACTTTTGAAGGTGGACGAATGCCATTGGTTCGACAAATTCCAAAGAGCCGTGGTTTTAAGAGTATTCATCCAAAAGCTACAGTTGTAAAGTTGGATGCGCTTAATCAATTTAAAGACGGTGAGATTATTACTATCTCTGTTCTTAAGCAAGCAGGGTTGGTTCCAACTACTAGCAGTAAAGTTAAAGTTTTGACTGGTAAACTTACAAGAAAGTTAACCGTTAAAGTTCCTGTATCTAAGACTGCAGCAGAGCAAATTACTGCTGCTGGTGGTTCTGTTAAATAGAATCTGACTTTTACTTTTGACAGAAACCAAAACTAAAATTTGTGTTAAACTAAATTTATGAATACATTAAGCCTAATTTGGAAAACTAAAGATCTTCGTTGGAAGATTTTTATGGTCACTATTCTATTGTTAGCAACCCGTGTTTTGGTTCATATTCCGATCCCAGGAGTAAGCGTTTCTGGACTTCGAGCTTTTTTTGAATCAAATCAATTTTTGAATTTACTCAATATTTTTTCTGGTGGGGGAATGACTAACTTTTCGATTGCGATGCTTGGTGTTGGTCCGTATATTACAGCTTCGATTATTATGCAGTTGCTGGTGATGGTAGTTCCATCTCTGACCGAATTACAAAAAGAAAGCGGTGAGGCAGGACGAACCAAAATTAATTCTTATACTCGATTTTTGACCATACCTTTGACAGCGATTTCTGCTTTCGGAACTATTCGTCTATTGCAGTCGCAAGGCGGGGCTGATTTGCTTGGAGTCTTTTCTCCATTCCAATGGTTTTTGACTTTGATTTCGATTATCGCTGGGACAATGTTCGTTATGTGGATTGGTGAAATTATTTCTGAATACGGAATTGGGAATGGCCTTTCGTTAATCATTTTTGCTGGTATCGTTTCTTCGTTACCTCGAAGTATTGGTTCGTTTGTTCAATTGTATGACCCAAGTCAGTTGCCAACTATTATCGCGTTTATCGTTATTGGTCTGATTTTGGTGGCTGGAGTAGTTATCGTAACCGAAGCTCAGCGTAATGTTCCGGTAACTTATGCAAAACGGATGCGCGGTGATCGACAAGTTGGTGGTGTTGGAAATTCTCATTTGCCATTACGTCTTAATCAAGCTGGTGTAATTCCGATTATCTTTGCGATTTCGTTATTGTTATTCCCAGCTATCGTCGCTCAGTTCTTTGTTAACGCCAAAAATGAAATGGTTGCCGATTGGGCACAAAAAGCCATTGATTTTTCTAACAACCAAGGGTTGTGGTATGGAATTGCCTACTTCTTGCTAGTTGTTGCGTTTACTTTTTTCTATTCAAACATTGTAGTTAACCCTGATGATGTTGCAGAAAATATGCAACGAAGTGGCGGCTTTATTCCTGGAATTAGACCAGGAAAACAAACCGCAGATTATCTATATCGTGTCCTCAACTTAATTACTTTACCAGGATCTTTGTTCTTAGGTTTTATCGCTGTTTTACCGTTTATTGTTCAGCAGTATACTGGTACACAAGCATTAAGTTTGGGTGGTTCGAGTTTGTTGATCGTTGTTGCAGTAGTGATCGAATCGGTTAAGCAAATCGAAGCTCAGTTGACTATGCATGATTACCGGGGTTACTAATCGATATTTGATAAAATTTTACTTTAGTGATTTTTAAAACCAAATCTTTCCTTCTTTGTCATCCTGAGGAGCGAAGCGACCGAAGGATCTCTTTCTCAAACCAAAGTCCCATTTCCTTCGACCTCAGCACTGCCCTGAGGTTGTTCTCGAGAAGAAGAACTTTGGTTTTTATTTTAGTAAGAAATTTAGTCTTTCGGTCAAAATTTGGTATAATAAATGATATGAATATCCCTTTTATGTCAAAAAAATCAAGAGAAAATCGAGATTTACCGGAACAAATCATAGAGAATGCTAATCTGTCGGAGGGTTCTGCTGTAGAGTTTCCTGGGAGTATCGAGGATGGTAAGGAAGATTCAAATTTTGGCATTGATCGATAAGAGTATTTCATCACCAGTAGAACAAGGGTCATCAGTAACCGATTTGCCTATGGAAGAAACCCAAAGCATAGAGAATGCTTCAGAAATCGGTGAGTCAGAAACCCAAGATCCAACTCAGGTCTTAACTGGGTTGCTCAATGATAATAATCTTAATCGCACAGACTCTGCTTTTGAGGTTGCTGAAGATTTATTTGGGAGACTAATTTTTTAACAGTAGAAAACTAAAACTAAAAACCAAAATCAAAAATGCCATTTGGGTTAGAATTTAACACTATAGTCGTTGCTGTAATTTTACTCGCTATACTCTACGGGGCATTTTTTTACTCGCTATTTACTATCTTCGCATCGACACTGGCATTACACCAAAATTATTTTTCCTCGGACTAAGAACTGGGTTTTTTTGGAAATCGTAATGCCAAAAGAAAATTCCGACGAAGCCAAAGAAAGTCGTTCTTTGGAAGAACAGAAAAAAATTAATTCTTCGATTGTCGAACAGTTATTTGCAACTTTATCCGATACTTGGCAAACGATTTAGATTGTTCCCACAAGATTATATTAGTTTGGAAATCGCTTGCGTCAACAAGAAGATTTCTTTTATATAAACTGTCCGCGACATTTACAGCAGTTAATCGAAAAACAACTGCAAGCGCAATATCCGCACGCTTACATCGAAGAAGTCAAAGGTTATAATCCATTTCAACCAAGCGGTGAGCTAGAAGCTGTTGAGTTAATGCTCGAAAAAGATTTTGTTTTTCCATTTAGAACTTACGAAGATATGGAAACCGACCCACTTAACTCACTAACTAATGCAATGTCAAAATTGTCCGAAACAGATGGCGCGGCGATTCAGTTTATTTTGTATCCAGCCGGGGTTGGGTGGCAAAGTAGGCCGAGAAACTATGCATTAGAAATTCAGCAAGGAAAAAATCCAAACTTAGTTATCAAAGGTATCGCTGGGAAAATTACACACGAAGTCGGTACCGGCATCAAAGAAAGTGTTTTTGGAGGACATAATCAGCAAAGCCATTCGATGCAGCGAAGTGATTTATCAGGAATGTATAGCGCGATTCAGCTAACACCGATGCAACAAGAGATGGTTAAGAAGTTTGAAGAGAAGGCGAGTCGTCCAGGCTTTGCGACTAATATTCGGTTGCTTGCTAGTTCACAAACTCCAGGTCAGGCCAAAGGAATTGTTCATAATATGACAAGCTCTTTTTTGCAATACAATATTCAGCCGTTTAATGGTTTTAAAATCAAAAGTCGTAAAAAGAATAAGATTGTCAAAGATTATCTCTTTAGAATCTACCGACGGTATGGTCTAAAAATGATTTTGAATACCGAAGAATTGGCGAGTTTGTGGCACCTGCCAACACCTTTTTTGGAAACACCAAATATCAAATGGCTTCATAGCAAAAAAGCTCCAGCGCCAATCGATGTGGCTAGTACTGGCGTGCTTTTGGGTCGAAATTTGTACCGCGGGCTCGAGACCAAAATTTATGCAGATCGAGAAGATCGTCGTCGTCATATGTATATTTTGGGTCGAACCGGTGTCGGAAAAACTGAGATTATGAAGTATATGGCAGTTCAGGATATCCAAAATGGGGAAGGGCTTTGCATTATCGATCCTCATGGTGATTTTATCGAAGATGTTTTGCCTCATGTGCCAAATGCAAGAGCCGAAGATGTAATTTTGTTTGATCCGTTTGATACGGAGCGACCACTTGGTCTAAATATGCTTGAGGTAACAAGTGAAGAACAAAAGGACTTTGCTGTTCAAGAAATGATTTCAATTTTTTACAAATTGGTTACTGATCCCGCTATGCTTGGTCCGATGTTCGAACACAACATGCGTAACGCCATGTTGACTTTGATGGCTGACGAAGATAACCCAGGAACTTTAGTCGAGATCCCTCGAATTTTTACTGACACTGATTTTCAAAAATATAAAATCTCTAAGCTCACCGATCCAGTAGTCAAAGCTTTTTGGGAAAAGGAAATGGCTAAGACTTCTGATTTTCATAAATCAGAAATGTTGGGGTATTTGGTTTCTAAGGTTGGGCGTTTTGTAGAAAATTCTATGATGCGAAATATTGTTGGTCAGTCCAAAAGTTCTTTTAATTTTAGAGATGTGATGGATAACAAAAAGATTTTACTGGTAAATCTTGCTAAAGGAAAAGTTGGTGAGATGAATGCAAAGTTGCTTGGTTTGATTTTGGTAAGCAAAATTCAGATGGCCGCTTTGTCGCGAGCCGACATGCCCGAAAGTGAACGCGTCGACTTCTATCTTTATGTTGATGAATTTCAAAACTTTATCACCGATGCATTTTCGAGTATTTTGAGTGAGGCCAGAAAGTACAAATTGAATTTAATTATTGCGCATCAGTTTTTGGCGCAATTGTCGCAAGGGGCTGGGGCGCATGGCGCGGCAAGCAGTGATTTGCGAGACGCGGTATTTGGCAACACTGGTAGTATGGTTAGTTTTAGAATCGGCGTAGAGGATAGTGAAGTAATGGCGAAAGAATTTGCACCGATTTTTAATGAATTCGATTTGTTGAATGTTGATAAGTATAACGCGTTTGTTAAATTGATGATTAATGGGACAGCAAGCAAGCCATTTAATATGGCAACATATCCACTACCAAAACCTACAGAACAACAAGTATCCACAGCGCAAGCGATAAAAAATTTGTCTCGGCTTAAGTTTGGTCGTCCAAGAGACGAAGTAGAGCGTGAGATTTTGGAAGCAAGTCAAATCGCAGATATGATGTCAGCTGGTCCCGCAGGGATAGAAAAAACAAGTTAACTTTTTGGTTTAACTTTTTGTTGATTTTTAGCTATAAAATGCCGCTTAAAAGCGGTATTTTAAATTTTCCTTTGATAATTAAAACATTGACAAATATTCAAAAAATATGGTAGAGTTATGGCAATGAGCAGGCATATTTTGTGTCTGTGAGAATTTTTTAGTTTTTTTGGAGGAAATTGGAAAGAAGAATAGAAGCTCGCGGACGCCGCAACAGCCGAAGTGGACAGCAAAATTGCTGGGCACTGAGGTGTTGCTCAACCAAGATGTCAAAGTGAAATTTGACATCAGGGAAGTTGGAGGTGGGTTAGTTAAAGATGAAACCGTTGAAGTAAGAATCAATGGTGTTAATCTTGGCACTAGTCCCAAGACCGACACAGCTGGTCTGCTGGAATTAGTAATTCCTAAAGCACAGTAAGCTGGTGGTAGTCTTGTGGTGCAATTGTTAGCACCAGCTCATTCCTTACTGTCGAATTTCATCTTTGGCGCATGATGCCGGGCAAGACTGGCACCAAACAGTAACACCAATCATTGTTGTAGATTGGTTAGAGAAGGTGGACTTTCCAACGCCTGGCCGTTGCTGCAGACCGCAAGGGGATGGGTGACCAAACTTGCCAGAAGTTTAGCTTTGATCAAACCTATGTTGCTTCGGTCATCAAGATCGAAAATGACAACAATATGGCGATTGATCAGAGCGACGGATACTTCGAACTCCAAATGGATAACAACATTTGGAGCATTGTAGGCTTGAGCTTCCTGGTCCTTGTGAAGTTGGATATACTTCTCAAAGATTATCAGAGCAAGCTTAAGCTTACTCTCCAAGGCCCAAAGCAGCCCACAACCACTTCCGCGGTTTGACTGGCTTTTGCTTGCCTTTGCTTCGGCGGTTTTTGCCTTCGGTTTTTTGACCGAATGGTCAGCTGTGGCATTGGGCACTGGTGATTCCACCGGTGTTTATTATCGGGGCTTTTTTTGATTGTTGCTTTTACTGGTCGGTCTTATCGACCCATGTGGAGTAACAATTCTGTTTGGTTTGCGATTCTGTTGATGACCGGTCTCTCGTTTGGACTGACGATTTATTCGTTGTCGCAACCAAGAGGGGTTTTGCTTGAGCATCAAGAGCCTCAAGCAGAAAAACCTATCAACAGGTTAGAGGCAATGCGGCAAGCTCGAGATGCTCCGATGTCGTATCGTTGGAGCAAGGCAAAAGAGCGTCTTGGTTTGCTCACCTGAGCACCCCAAAGTTGAGCACAACTTTGAGGCGATTGCCAGTCGCGCAATTCTCTTTACCGTTTTATTGCTTTTGATGACTATACTTTATTTCTTTGTCGCTTTTAGTGATGAAGCAAAGAACATGCCAAAATCACCCAAAAAATTAAAGGCGATCAAGCGAAGGAAGCAGCAATGGTGGAGGTGCCGGCGCCGTGGCCAAAGCTGGGGAAGGGATTCTTCACGGCGCGGCAGGAATGGCGCAAAGGATAATTCCTAGATCCGGCTTCTTTGGTAAAATCTTAGGATTTTTGCCGATGATGCTAACCTGGGAAGTTATCGAAACTGGCATTGAGTTTTTATCGAGCTTCCTGAAAAAAGGCTCCGAGGAAGCTACAAAAGCGACCAAGTCGCGGGGGATTATATGATGAACAGAAAGAATCTTTTGACTACGATCATCGCGATCGTAGTCGTCGCATTTTTGGCTTCGATGGCTTTTGGCTTTGGTTTTGGTCTCGACAGCTCTGCTTTTGGCGGTAGTCGTCGTTGGCCACGCCATTGTTAAGGCCATCGACAAGCCACTCGTGACTACAGTCGCGAATGGTTTGGCGATCGCTACTCGTCATGACCGTGGCCCTTTCGATTTTGGTTCCCATGTTGCTGACGGTGCTTCTAAGAAGTTTACCGTAAAAGAGCAATTGTGGGGGATCTTCGTTGGCCCCAAGGTTGAGGAAGCTTTGAGCGTTCAGAAGGCGTATGCCTGCAATCAGCTCAAAGAAGAAATCACCGCTCAGTACCGCGAGAGGTACGAAGGGGCGGTGGATGAAGAAGATCTTGGTAAAGTGATTGAGAGTATAAAAACTTTCGAGTCATCTACCGATGATCTGGCCCAACTCGTAGGAAAATATCAAAAAACCTGCGAGCAAAAGTTTCGGGTCACTGATTACAGTGAACCCGGGCAAGGGGTCGAAGAGACGGCCACTTGGATGATGGTTCATGCAAAGCATGTTCCGGTCAACCAAGCGTGGACGTCTCTAGGGCGGTACCAAGGTCGGGTTAAGTTAGTGGTGTCAAACGCCGCTTACTTTGACCCTAAGAATCAGGTGGTTGATGCGCAAGGCGTGTTGGGTTCACCTGAAGGTCTGGGTACTAGTTACCCGATGCCTGCAAATCTCAAGTTTGGCGCGATTTTAAACGATGGCTCCAAAAACGAATTGAGGTATGTGGGTAAAAAGTTTGAAAAGCTCTACCCTGAGGAAGTAGAGCTTAAGATTGGGCCGAATGATTCGGCTCAAGGGCTTAAGGACAACAGTGGTTATTGGACCGTTGTTGTCTATCAACTGCGGAAGTAGTTGAGAAAGCCCAAAAAGATTATGCTGGAAGAAGAGTTTAAAACTCTCTTCCAGCTTTTTTATTACTCAAAACCAAGTTGACCGTATTAAGGTTTTGAAGTATAATGTTGTTTGCACTTTTATATTTTTACGGGGGATAATGAATATGGAAAATTTGTCTTTCTGGGTAATAATAATCTTGCTGATGCTTTTATCAGTAGGGTTTGTCTACCATCGGTGGAAAATTGCCAAGTTAAAAAAAACGATTGCCCAAAAAAAATATCTAGTTTCCGAGCAGAAACAAGATATTTTTAGGCAAAATAAAGCGATTTGTCAGTTGATTTTTTTGGCTTTGAAAAATAAGTACGAAATGTCAACAACACCAGAAATCAGTTGTGTAGAGACTGTGATGAAATCCGATGGTTCTGTCTTGATGATTTTGGAATCTCCAAGTTTTGGTCAAGATAAGAACAAAGGTGAAGTCTCTTCTGAGTTGCAAGAAATTGTAAACTCACTGGGATTTAGCCCGCAATTAAAAGTTTTTTTTAGTTTAGGAGGAAAGAAAGATGCCAATGGAGTTTAGAAGAGATGAGGGTTTTGTCGCGATCGACAATAACTTAGACGATAAGCGCAAATCAGACGATAAGCCTATAGAAAAGCCAAAAAATGGCTTTGAAAAAAAGATCTATAGCCCAGAAGAATTGGGGTTACCTCCAAAGCAAGTAATAGTGGCTTTTGGCGGCGAGGCAGGGAAGTTTGTTCGCAAAGTTATGGAGCAGTTAAAAGGTTTTTTTGTAAAGCCTGATGCTCTGTTTTTTAACACCCATTCAAATGAACTCCATCGAGACTCAAATGAGTTGGATGGTTGTCGAGCGATCCTGATTGGCCCTGAAAGTAGGAAAGGGCATGGATCAGGGGGTAAAAAAGAACACGGTGAGCAAGCTTGGGATGAGTCTGAAGCCGATATTATTTCGGCGCTTGAGCCCTATGATCAAATAATTTTTGTATTTGGTCTTGGCGGTGGAACAGGTTTGGGTTGCGCTGGCAAGCTGGCTGAATATCTCTGTCAAGATAATAACTCGCTCAAAGGCAAGACTATTATTTTGACTGAAATTCTTCCAGATCTTGGGTTTGATTTACCCAAACAAAGCCAGGTTAAGGAGCAGCATGCGAAAATTAAAAAATCCGGTTACCCGGTGCTTTTAATTGATCAGGCAAAACAGCTTGATCTAGCTCTGCAAATTAACCAAGATGTTGGTTTGAAAGAATTTTTAGAGAGAAATGGCGAACAATTCGCAAGAATTATTTCGGTTATTTCATCTATTCTTCTTGACCAACTCAACACAGGTTCGCTCGATAGGTCGGACTTGCATGAGATCTTGCAGGAAAGTCCTAATGATAGCATGGGACTCTATGTCGGGGTCGGCTCTGCTGTAAAAGTAGATAGTTCCGAAACGACTGCTCAGGTTGACGAAGTAGTTAAGAAACTTTGGGAGTTAAGTTTGTTGAACTTGACTTCAAAGGATATTCAAAACAATACGCATAGGTTGATTTTGGTTGCCTATGCTGTCGGGGACATCCCGTTGGTTTTGATGAGGGAGGTTAATTCTCTCAAGTCAAAGTTTGCGAACAAACCAGCAATACTAATTGGCTCAACCGAGCTTAAGCCTAACGATTCAAACGACAAAGCTGTTATGGGTCTTTTGGGCTTAAAAGAGGAAGGTGACCTGGCAATCGCCATGATTGCTGTAGGGGCTCATTATATTTCTGAGAGTAATGATGAGCACTTTCAACTACCAGAGCTGAAAGTCGAAGTAGGTGATGGTTCAGAGACCGCTTCGAGAGAAGATGGCATAGAACCTGCCGCGAGCAGAAGTACCGATGAGAAGAAGGGTGATTCCAGAACTCATCGCCATATACTTAAGGACGAGGTGGCAGCGGCTGAAAAGAGTGCCGATGTCACCAACCTGGTTGTGAACAAATAATCGATGTGCGCCGCGATTGCAAGACAATCGCGGCGCTTTTTTTTGTGATAGAATATAAATATGTTAGAAAGATTTAAAAATTGGTTTCAGGGCAATCCTCGAGCTGATCATCATGACTCTGATGACTATTGGGAAGATGATGATTATGCTTCGCAGCCATTAATTCGCTCTGGCACCGAATCAACAGGTCAAGTTATAGAAGTCGATGATCCAGATAAGCCAGCTTCTTTGGATGCGGGCATTGTTATTGATCAGACTGATGATTATATAGATGCGGAAATTGTCGATGAAGAAGAGTCTGAGCATTCAACTGATATAGATAATAATCATCAACAAAGTTGGTTGCGCAGAGCCTTGAGCCCTAAAGGAGAATCTCCAGAAGACCAAGAGTCTTTTGAAGATGTTGAAGAGCAGGTTCCTGAAGCCGTAGAACGAGAGTTTATCGATGATTTGTCGTGGCTTGATGATTTTATCAAATCACACTATCCTGATATTTCGGAAGAAGAAATTAGTAGAATTAAACAAGAATTTGGTCAACCAGAAAATAAAGAAAAGTTTTTTCAGAAAGTTACTAGCGGTATTAAATCCGGTTTTGAAAATATTGCTGGAGAGTTTGTTGCTGGTGGAGTAGCAGGTTTGGTTGGAAAAGCAGGAGTTAACTACGCGATAGGTTTGGCCAAAAATACGCTTCGGTCAGGTTTGATAATAGGCGCAGCTTCTGGTCCCAGCATGGCCGCTGGTTTGGTTCCAGCTGCTCTGGCTGGTGCCACCGCAGGTTCTGTGGTTGGTGGGGTGAGAACTTTTCTCAAAGAAAGAAAGAAAATTGATTTAACCAAATACGAACAAGAAATTGACAGCGTTATAGATTCGTTGCAACCTGAAAGTGGAAAAATGCCAAGCATGTTGGCTATTGACGCTGCTCAGAAAATTGGTCAAACAGAAAAACAATTGCAAAGCGAAGGCTTTAATTTGGAGGAATTGAGTCAAAATATCGAACTAAAAAATAAAATTCTGAAGGCAAAAGTTTTGTTAGAACTAGCGGTTAATAACGAGAAGGTTGAAAGTTCTGATTCGGAATTAGAGAAAATCAATCATATTTTGCAGTTTTGTAAAAATTCTCGGAAAGATTTGTCTTTCTTTGGAAAAATTAAAAATAACAAAGAAGTTAGTAAATTTATTAAGCAAGTTCAATTCGAAACGCAAAAAGTTGAATTCAAAGATTATCGAGGTAAACTAGCCAGAGGGATTATTAAGGGTGCAATTACTGGTGCAGTTGGTGGAACTATTGGTGGCATTGTCCATGACTATGTAACTTCTCATCTGTCTGGCCGATCGGTCGATGAGATGGTTAAGCCTAGCGCTTCGGATGCTATGAAAAACACTGCACCGACTTTGTCTCAAGAACAAATTAACGGAGTGACATTAGCAGAAACAGCTCGGGCAACTCAAGAAGCTCTTAATAACCTAAAGACTAAAGATTTTGTTATGGTTGCAGATAAAGGTGATGGGGAATTAAGAATGTACCGCCAAGCTTTGCATGATTATTTAATTAACAGTGGAAAACTCAACGGTCAAAAACTTGGCGATTTTTCTGATGAACAATTAATCTATGCCGAGGAATATCTAAAGAAACAAGTAGATAAGGCGGGTGGGGTTTCTTGGCCTAAAGGCATGGATGATGCGATTGAACCCGGTGATCGGATTACAATCAAAGGTAGTTTTTTGGTAGATGCTTTGAAACAAGCCAACACTTTAACTGACGAGCAAGAACAAAATTTAGAAAGTTTATTGCAAACCAAAGACCATTCTTTGTCAGAACAATCACTAGAACAAATGCATGCCAAAGAGCTGCGGATCTTGGATAATGAATTTAGTGAGATCAAAATTGACAAAGATAGGATCGAGGACCAATTAGAAAAATTATCCGCCGAACCTATAGCTGTTTCTTCTGTTCAAGATAAAACTGAAGACATACCCGCAGAAAGCGCGACAACTCAAGAATCAAAACGCAAAAAGTCTAAGAATAACTTGATTTATTTGATTACTGGGTTAGGCGTGACAGCTGGAGCTGCTCTAGCAGCAGCCACTTATGCGTTAAGAAAATCTCGATATAATCCGGAAGATGAATTTCAAGAATCAGATTATGAGCCAGAAGAAATTTTGAATGATGCCTCAAATGCTTCCACAGAATCAACTATCGAAGGAGAGTATATTGAACCAGATACGGCGTCAGGAAATTCTCTCCGTAAGGCTATGTTCTCAAAATTAAATGAGCAGACTGATTTTGGATCTTCAGATTCAAAAGAAGATGATCAGGTTTTGACATCAAAACCTTCAGTCAAAGGGGTTTTGGCTGGAAAGGTGAAACCTTCTGGTAACAATAATACTAAATCAGATAAGACTTTTAATACCAGATTTTTAGGATTGAAAAAAGAGTTAAGTAAAGCTCTTAATAACGATCAAAATCAGTCTTCGGACAAAAAGCCAAATTCTGGAGCTTTGGGAAGCAAAGAGGTTGTAGAAAAATCAGTACTGGCAAGAGAACAATGGGTTTCTAACTTAACCCAGGTTAATAAAAAACGCTGGAATGATTTGATTAATAGAGATAAAAGAAATTCTTTATGGAAAAACATTATTCATCGTCAGGCTGATCAAGAGACAATTGATACTGTTTATGATCTCTTAACTAAGAATGTTGATTATAATAATGAGAAAATTCAAGAACCATTAATCGATAGCATGATACTTTTAATGGAAATCGCTTTGGAAGAGCGTCAGCCACAAACCAGCCAAGCCTTCAAAATTATACAGACTACTTTTGGTTTAATGGGTGATAAAGGTGGAAAAAATCGTGAAGAATTTATTAAGGTTTGGAACAGTTCAAATACTGGAAGAGAGAGGGGATTTCAAGTATTACCCAAAACTCGAGGGTTCGGGTTGGTACTAAAAGCTTCTCAAACCAAAAAATAGCCTTAAGGCTATTTTTTGGTTTGGTTATATGCAGTTTTGATAATATCCCATTCTGCTTCGATTGTAGATTGTAATTTTTGATTTAGTCCAGGAACTTGAATTGCTAGTTTGGACATCAAATCTTCATCGAAGCTTTCGGTGTTCAGGCTTTGTAAAAACTGTTCTCTTTGTTTTTGACCCAGCTCTAGAACAAAAGTGTTAATAAGTAAGTCTTGTAAATGGTTGATAATAGTCTGTGTAACTTGATCTTGTTCTTGTTGCGGTAAATTTTGAAGGCCGAGTTCTTCTACAATAGATTGGTTATTAGGAATATTCATAACTTTATTTTAGCATAAAAATCTTTGGCTTGGTTTTTTGTTTTATTGCGTTATCATGAGCGTTTTTTCTCGTCATCCTGAGGAGCTTGCGACGAAGGATCTCTTTCCAAACCAAACCTTTTCTCCTTGGTCATCCTGAACGAAGTGAAGGATCTCTTTCTCAAACCAAAGTCCCATTTCCTTCGACCTCCCGCACTGCCCTGAGGTCGGTCTCGGAAATAGAACTTTGGTTTTTGTTTTGTCATCCTGAACGAAGTGAAGGATCTCTATCTCAAACCAAACCTTTTCTTCCCTCGAACTCCGAGCGCCTCCGCGAAGTCGTTCTCGAGAAGAAAAGCTTTGGTTTTTTGTTTTGTCGTTAACCCTCTGTCATCCTGAGCGGAGGCGAAGCCGAGTCGAAGGATCTCTTTCTCAAACCAAACCTATTTCCCTCGACCTCCGCCTGCCCTGGAAGTCGGTCTCAGGAAATAGAACTTTGGTTTTGTTGCGTCATCCTGAGAACTTTTTTCTCTTGGTCATCCTGAACGAAGTGAAGGATCTCTAATAACAAACCTTGAGATCCTTCACCACCTTCGGTGGTTCACCCTTCGGGTACAGGCAGGATGACGTGGTGATGGAAAGGCGGTTCACCCTTCGGGTACAGGCAGGATGATGTTGGGTTTACATGTCATGGTAAAAATACTTTCTTACATATAAAAAAATATAATAAAAAAATCCGACTATATAATAGTACGGTTTTTTGTTTAAGCCTTAGATACGTTTACTTGCGTCGATTATAGACGTGTTCATTAGCACCGAGTGGTCCAGCTATCTTTGCTTATCTTGAATCTTTGGGGAAGTTTTTGAAGTTAAAGACTAACTAAAACGAGTTTCATCGGTTTGATGCTCGCTTTCTTCTTCTTCGACTTCAACAACAGTTGCTTGGTCTGATTCAGGGTTGAAGTGGGATTCTTCAGTGTCATCACCCGCTAAAACTTTGCCGCAATGACAGTTTTGTTCTAACCAGTCTTTAATCCAAAACCAGAAGACTCCAGTTGCTATAAATGCCGAGAGTAAGGCATTCAGCAGAAGAAAACCGAGATACCACCACCACTTAGATTGCTGTTCTTCTGGTAGTTTGGCGTTCGAGGCTTGATTGTTCTTGAGAGCGGTGAGCTCTTTTTGAACTTGATCAAGCTTGGGTTTTCTGTTTATCGAGCTTGGTTTTGGCTTCGGTTAAGCTGTCTTCTATACCTTTGACGCTTGGACAAGCAACTTGCTCACAAGCTGTACTTAGCACTGTCGGGGAAGAAGAGCTTGATTTCTTCCTTCGAACCGTCGCTTTGACAGCTCGTTTTTGGGTTTAGCCCGTTTAGTAACTTTGCTCGCGCGGGCTTTGTTACGCTGAACTACTCTTGGTTGTTTCTTTGCGACTTTTTTGCGCACAGCTTTTTTGGGAGCAGGTGCAATGTTTGTCGGAACAGAAACTTCTTCTTCAATTTCTCCTTTATCGACAATCACCGGTGAAGGTGTTGGGATAGGGGAGGTCGCTCCAACAGGAGTTTGCGCTTGTTGTCGGCAAGGGCAAGCTTTAGTTGGCTCTGAACGCGGCGTCGGCAGTGGGCCTGGTGTCTGCTTTGGAATTGTTTGACCCCAAAGGGTTTGACTGCTCACTACTGTCAATAAAGACAAGAGTAGAGTAATCAAAATTGCCCGCACCAACGATTTTAGTGCTTTTTTGTGGAAACGCATTTTGTTTCCTCCTTTTTGATCTCGTGAACAAGTTCACGGAGGTCAATTATGACACTAAATTGCATAAAAATCAAGCCTTTTCGTAATAGAATCTTAAAGTTGACATTTTTATTGATTTATGGTATAAATAGGTAAATAAAATCTCAAAGAGGGTGAAATATAATGACAAAAAAAATTAATCCAGCTAAGGTGGCTGGTTTTGTTGCTGTTGCGCTCAGTGCGATAGCTTTGATTGTTGGTATTCATTTTTGGGGCATTTGGGTGTTGTTGCCCCTAGTGGTAGTTTTGCAACTACTTTACTTGGGCAAGCAACAAACGCGATATTCAAAGATATCAAGGTTAGTCGAGATCTATGTTGGTGGATTCAAAGTTGTTCAAAAACTTTTTTCAATAGAAGTTTTGACAGATTTGGGTCGAGCCCTTAGATCCCAAGCTCGCAATTTGTTTGTTGCGTTTGCTGGAGTCTTTGGCTCAAAAAACACCAACAAGATCCTTGTGGTGTCAGCTGTCGCAATGTTGGTTACAGGGCTTGGTGTTTATTTTAGTTGGGAGTTAATCATGACCACTCCAGCTAAGTTAACACCATCTTCGGCTATGCCTTATCCGGATTTGGTGCCAGCGCCATTAGGGGCTGATCGGCATTTAATGACCAATGATCAGCTTGAGTGGCGTGTCGGCAAGATGTCGGACACTAGAACCTTTTGGATAATGCGTGAAGATGGTGCGGTAAAAGGCGCCGAGCGTATTGCCAGTAAGGACTACCAGTCGTACATCGATGGCGCTGCTGTGGAATATAAAGTTCCGCGAGAACTTATCGAATCAATCCATTTTTTGGAGAGCTTCGGTAGAGAAAACGCAAAAAGTCCGACTGGACCAGTGGGTCCTGGTCAAATCGCCAAAAGGACTGGAATCAACATTGGTCCAGTCAAAGATGGGCGTTGTTTGGTCGAGGTCAAAGGTCTGGCGTGTGGAGAGAAAGCTCCTAAGGAGATTCCTCCAGTTACAAAAGATCTTCGCACTGACATCGAAATGTCAGCGTATGGCACGGCTAAGCTCTTGGCAGACGAGTATGACTTTTTTGGCAACTGGGATTTTGCTGTTATGGCATATCATAGTAGTCGAGAAGATGTTCGTCAGTGGATCAAGAGATACCTTGCTCCCCAAGCGAGCGGTTTGGGTGGAAAAGCAGATGCTCAAAAGTACCATGTGACTTTTGAGAAGATGTTTTTTGACATGCACCCCTACCACAATCCTGGCACATATCGAATGTATCGGGAATTGATGGATCAAGATTGGGGTCCTCACTATGCTTGGAAAGTTCGCTGCTCGGCGAAACTTCTGGAGTTGTATCGTTCTGATAAAGAGGCCTTTGTAAAATTAGCGGCAGCTAATAAGCACGAAGGTAAACGTGCGAAGTATCGCATGGGGACTTTTTATGACGAGAACTGCAAGGCTATTAAGGATCTTAATGACCTTCAGAGACGTATCGAATCTGGTGACTTGGTCACATTACCAAAAGATCCAGATAAATTTGGCTATAGGCTTCGCATCGGTGCCGGAGGTATCGGTGAGATGGACTTGCCAAATGCGTCTAGCTACGCTGCAACAAAACCAGAAGTTGCTGGCTTGCTGCTCTGGGTGAGTATGAACTTTAAGCAAATGCGAAAAGATCATAATCAACCAGGATTTGTTTTGGATGTTTCTTCGGTCAGTCGCACGATTGACTATCAGAAGAGACTAACCAAAATTAATGGTGCAGCGACCAAAGAGTTATCGTTTCATGTCTTAGGCTCTGCCTTTGACATCGCGAAGACTCGGTTGAATGCCCAGCAGCAAATGGACCTCAGATTTGTCCTAGATGAACTCGATTCGATCGGGTTCATCAGTTGGATTCCGGAGAACCTTGCATATCATGTAGTGGTTGCTCCGGACCCAGTGGCAAAAGAATTCTTTATTCGTTTTTACAACGATCATAAAGAATTTCACCAAACTTCACCTTTGGTGACCGCTGAGTAAACTTTTTAGTAGTCCCGAAACACGTAGTGTTTCGGGACTTTTTTGTGGATAATAAAAAGTATGGTATAATCTAAGCAACGTTAATGACGTTCCGAAACGAAAATAAAAGTAATTAAAACAAAATCAGAATCAAGAACTGTAAGATTTATTTGCATTTTATATTCTGAGAAATAAAAACAAAATTTTATGTCAAATCCAGACTCTCTAGCCTTGATTGCACAAATGATCGAAGCGGCTGAGAAGAATATTCAATCTGCCAAACATCTACTCAAAGAAGCTTTAGGAAATACGCCTATGGCTAAGTCTTCTGTTAATTTTGCCGAACGCGCTAATAGCTTGGCAGTCAGCGATGGTGGGAAAATTATCGAAGGTGTTTTTGATGGTCAAAATATGATTGGACCTGATAACAAACAATATCCAGTTCCAGCAAACTATGCGTCTAAGTCAAAATTAGTCGAAGGCGACGTACTCAAGTTGACTATCAATGATGACGGTTCCTTTATTTATAAACAAATTGGGCCTATCGAACGCAAAAAAATCGTCGGTATTTTGATGCAAGACGAGAAAGGTGATTACAAAGTTATCGCCGAAGGCAAGACTTATAAAGTTTTGTTGGCTTCACTCACATACTTTAAAGCCGAATCAGGCGACGAAGTTACCATTGTAGTTCCAGAAGAAGGCGAGAGTGAATGGGCAGCAGTTGAGCATGTCATCAAGAGCGGTCCGTTAGCAGGAGGAGAGCAAGCTGTAGATGCAAGTATGATGATGTCTGGTTCTTCTGCGCCTGAAGACGAAGAAGTTGAAATGAGTCCGATTGATATGGACGATGCTCAAGATGAACTTTCTACTGATGAAGATTTTTTGGCAGAAGATGAATTTAGCGACTCTGCGCCAGAAGAATTTTAGTAGAAGGTTAATAGCTTTTAGATTTAAATTAAAATTTAATTAAATATGTCCACACTCGATACATATAACGCCAAATTGTCGCAAATTTTGCATGACAAACCGGTGATATTGCAAATTCTTAAGTTTGCAGCAATTGGTACTTTGAATACCGCGCTCGACTTTATTATTTTGAATTACCTTACTAAGCAGTTGGGAATTACCGAAGGATACACTTTGGGGGTGATCAATATCGCAGGTTTTGGCGCAGCTATTATTCAAAGCTATTTGTGGAATAAAGCTTGGGCTTTTGCCGCAGGAAATGCTTCGCCATTCCAGAATGCTTTTAGGTTGGCTTGTGTTGGTGCTGTTGGATTCTTTTCTTTCTTAGCTGTTGTAATCGGAGCAGCTAACAAAGTTTCTCCTAATTTTTATCTTTTGTTGTTGATTATTTTACTGGTTGCTCAGTTGATTACTTGGTATGGTTTTCATCTCAAACTAACTCAAGAGAACAATGAAAATGCGGGAAAGCAATTCTTTGAATTTGTGATTGTGAGTGTTGTAGGTTTGATTATTAACAGTTCGATCGTCGCTGTGGTCTCTTGGTTCTTAGCTGATCCACTTACCACTTTGATTAATAACGAAGACTTAATTAAGAATTTGGCCAAGGCTATGGCCACTGGGGTTTCCTTGATATGGAACTTTATTGCTTATAAATTGCTGGTCTTTAAAAAATAAAATTTAGTTTTAAACCAAAAATCGCCCACCGGGCGATTTTTGGTTTGAAGTCACAAAAAAGCTATAATTTCTCAAGATTTGCGTGTGATATAATAACTGTATATTCAATCAAATTTTGTGATATGGCAGTTTTTTATCAAAAATATCGACCTGTTAATTTTTCTCAAGTAGTTGGTCACGAAGCAATTTTAAAAGCAATGCGCAATGCTTCCAAAAACCAAGCATTGGCGCATGCGTATTTGCTGACTGGTGGACGAGGTTTGGGAAAGACTACTCTCGCAAGAATTTTAGCAAAGGCAGTCAATTGTAATCAGTTGTCAGACGGAGATCCTTGCGGAACTTGCGAAACTTGTATGTCGATTGCCGGTGGAAATTTTTTGGATGTGGTGGAAATCGACGCAGCTTCTCATACTGGAGTTGATAATATCAGAGAGTTGATCGAAAACATCAATTTTAAACCAACCTTTGGCAGAACTAAAGTTTTTATTATAGATGAAGTCCATATGCTGTCAAAAGCGGCATTTAATGCTTTATTAAAAACGCTTGAAGAACCACCAAGCCATGTGTTATTTGTTTTAGCTACTACTGATGCTCATAAAGTCCCTGAAACAGTTGTTTCTCGAACACAGCGCTTTGATTTTAAACAAATTAAATCTCAAGATATTGCCGAGGTTCTCAAACGTATTGTTAAGCAAGATAAGTTAAAACTACCAGACGGAACTTTGGATTTGATTGTGCAAAATTCACAAGGCGGTTTACGCGATGCTTTGACGCAACTTGGCGCTGTCGCTGTCTTACCAAGTGACGCCACACTCGATGATGTTTCTGAGATTTTGGGAACAACTTCGCGCCAAACCATTGAGCAACTGTTTGAGTTAATTACTACTGGACAAGATCAAAGTTTGCCAGAATTTTTTGAGCAACAAACAGCCAAGAACTTTGATCCATTGGGCTTTGCCAAATCAGTCTTAAGTATTTTGCAAGAATGGTTAGAACTCTCAATGAAAGGTCAGAATCAAGAAATACCATTCAA
>JAWKSI010000004.1:0-74977 GCA_041389225.1 Candidatus Doudnaibacteriota bacterium
TTCGGAAGTATTTTGTGACCATATTTTGGAGATTACATATTACATTTTGAGTCTTGAAGAATACAAAAACCACTCTTAAAGTGGCTTCAACTTTTGTGGAGCCGTTGCGCGGGATTGAACCGCGGACCTCATCCTTACCATGGATGCGCTCTACCAACTGAGCTACAACGGCGTGTGTGATTTGTGCTAATCGTCGTACTGTCTTGGCAGAGCCAAGTCAGTCTAACTTTGCACTTTGATTATTTTAGCTATAAGTTTGATGACCTTCGCAAGCTCGGTCATGGCAACTGAGCTACAACGGCGTGTGTGATTTGTGCTAATCGTCGTACTGTCTTGGCAGAGCCAAGTCAGTCTAACTTTGCACAGCACGTGTGAAATCGATTGCAAAAAGCAATCAAAATACCCAAATAGTCTACTCTATTTGGGATTTTTTTTCAACTAAATTTTATCAACCGCAAGCGAACTAACTTTAGTTTTTAATTCGAACATCAAATCGTTATACTTTTGGTTATTTGCTTCAAGCTCTACTGCTTGCTTAATCGCTTCGAAGGCCAACTGCCATTCTTCTTGACCACGGTAAGCCAAAGCTAAATTATAATATCGCCCAGGAAAACTCGGGTCCAACTCAAGAGACTTTTTGTAAGCTTGGATAGCTGGGGGGAATTTTTGCAAATACAAATTTGCAAAACCAAGTTTTGCCCAAAACTCAGATTTAGTCGGCGAATGCTCTGTTAAATATTCGTAAACATTTGCCGCGTCAGTAAATTTTTTATTTTCAAAATAAAAGTTACCAAGCAAATCATAGTAAGTCTTGTCCTTAGGGTTTCGTTTGATTAAATCGATATAATACTGTTCATCCTGAATTACTACCGCTGGTTTATCATCAGCTTTAAGCTGATCTTGAGAAGCAATTTTCTTTACCCCATAGTTAATTTTGGGGCTGTGCTTAAGCCCTTTAGCTTCCAACAAAAATTGCGAAAACCAATGCCACTGTTTGGCCAAAATTAACTTAAGCTTAGACAAAGATTGCAAAGGCAAACCTTTGTTGAGTAACTCAACTTTATTTGCCGCAATAGCACCAGAAATATTTTTACTTTGCCCCAAATTCTTATTACCACTGGCATCGTGGGACTGTGAACTTGTTGCTTCTGGTAAACGTCTCAATACCAAAACTATCGCTCCTACAACCGACAAGATAAAAATTATGTTCACCAAAGTTTGATACGGCAAAATTATTAACACTTAAGTTTTCTACTTTTTTATTATAGCAAAGTTTTACAAAACCCTGACCATGCCTAGGTCAGGGTTTTGTAAATTTAGAAGCTCAGCTTATTCTACACCGAGCATAAATCTTTGAAATCTACGAATCTGGATATTTTCACCCATTTTACCGGTCGCTTCTCCCAAAAGATCAGCAATTGTTTTATCACCATCCTTGATAAATGGTTGATTGAGCAAACATACTTCTTCAAAGAATTTTGCCAATTTCCCTTCGAGCATTTTTTCTAAAACTTCAGCTGGTTTATCCCCTGCTTGTTCGGCATAAATTTCTTTTTCTTTTTCAATTACTTCAAGAGGGATATCTTCGGCAGAAACATAAAGCGGATTAGCAGCCGCGATATGCATGGCAACATCATCAGCCAAAGCTTTAAAATCATCAGTGCGAGCAACAAAATCTGTCTCACAGTTAACTTCCACTAAAACTCCAATACGACCACCAGCGTGAATATAACTTGCGACTACACCTTCGTTAGCAACACGATCTGCCTTTTTGGCTTGCTTGGCCAAACCTTTTTTGCGAAGAATTTCGATCGCAACTTCTTTGTCATTATTAGCTTCTTCGAGCGCTTCTTTGATATCCATCACACCAGCACCAGTAGCTACGCGCAACTCTTTTAATAAATTATTATCAGACATAAAATTTATCTTAAATTAATTTTAATTTTTATTAGAATCAACAGAAGCATTGATAGCCGCTCCTGCTTTTTTACCTTGATTAATAGCTTCGGCGATTACTTCGGTAATCAACTTAACCGCTGCAGTCGCATCGTCGTTTGCCGGAATTGGATAATTAACCAAGCTTGGATCTGTGTTAGTATCACAAATCGCAATTACAGGAACCTTCATTTTGCGAGATTCTGTTAGTGCAATTTCATCATAATTAATATCTGCGATAAAGACTGCTTCGGGAACACGCTTCATATCTTTGATTCCTTCGAACAAGTTGATTAACTTTTCGATCTCACGTTCGATCATCAAGCGTTCTTTTTTGGTGTACTTAAGATCAAAGTCTGGAGAAGCTTTTTGAGCTTGTAGTTTTTCTAACTTACGAACTGTTTTTTGAATAGTTCTAAAGTTAGTAAATGTTCCACCCAACCAACGAACGTTGATAAATGGCATATTACAACTTTGAGCCAAAGCCTTAACAGTATCGCGTGATTGGCGCTTTGTGCTAACAAACAAAATTGTTCCGCCTTGCTTCGCAACAGATTCTACATAATCTGCTGCCTTTGCCAAATAAGCTTTGGTTTTTTCGAGGTCGATAATGTGCAGATCACCTCGAGTCGCATAAATATACGACTTCATTTTTGGATTCCAGCGAGACTTCTTTTGTCCAAAATGTGCCCCGCTTTTGAGCAACTCTAAAAGACTAATATCTTTCATGTTGTTATCCTTTCTCTTCTACTTCTCGGATCTGTTTTTGCCTGATGGCCAAAAACGACAGGATAATCACTAGAGAAGTATGTTTAATTAATACCCGGAGATTATAACAGCTATTGACGAAAAGTGCAAATCATAGTACTATAGTGGGAGTTTGCACGGCAGAGCTTTACAATATCGCCAAAAGTACTCAAAAAAGTACAAAGCTCGCTAAAATTAGTAAAACTAAGGACAATTAAATCCAAAGTTAATTGTATACATTATGAAAAAAGACATTCATCCAACATATAACACTGATGTCAAAGTAACCTGTTCTTGTGGAAATACTTTTTCTACCGGTTCTACTATTACTGCTATCGACACCGAAATTTGCAGTAATTGTCATCCTTTTTACACAGGTAAACAAAAGATTCTTGACACTACTGGAAATGTTGATCGTTTCAAGAAGCGTCGCGAAGCTGCTGCCAAAGCCCAATCAGAAAAGAAAGAAAAGAAGCCTCGCAAAGCACGCAGCAAAAACGAAGATCAAGCTTAGCTATTTTTATTCAAAAACCACTTGTTATGCAAACAAGCATAATTTATTAAGTGGTTTTTGTGTTAGTATTTAATTATGAGACAAGAATTTCTAAAACTCAAAGACGAATATCAAGAACTAACTGAGCAAATTGCCAGTGGAGAAAATATTGATATTGCCAAACTCGGAAAACGACAAGCCGAGCTTTTGCCTGTGGTTGAAAAAATCGATGCCATTCTCAAAAACGAACAACAAATCAAAGACAACCAACCACTTCTCGAATCGCCCGATCCAGAAATTAAAGCAATGGCAATAGAAGAGAATGAAATGCTCGAAGCTCAAATCATCGAACTCACCGAGTTAGTCGAAAATGATCTAATTGCCAAAGACCCTAATGACGACAAAAATGCAATGGTTGAAATCCGCGCAGGCGCAGGTGGTGACGAATCAACTTTATTCGCTGCTGAAATTTTTAGAGCTTATAGCAAATTCGCCGAAGCAAATAACTGGAAAGTTTCGCTAACCAGTCAATCGCAAAGTGATGTTGGTGGTTTTAAGGAAGTAATCTTTGAAATCCGTGGCAATCAGAACCAACAAGGCTTAGCACCTTACGGAATTTTCAAATATGAATCAGGAGTACACCGAGTACAGCGCGTCCCCGAAACCGAAAAATCTGGGCGGGTTCACACATCCACAATCACCGTTGCAGTTATGCCAGAAATAGAAGAAAAGATTTTTCTATTGACCCAAAAGATCTTAAAATCGAAACCACCACATCATCTGGTAATGGTGGTCAAAGTGTTAACACAACATATAGTGCCGTTAGAATTGTTCACTTACCTACCGGAATCACAGCGCAATGCCAAGACGAACGATCTCAAAGTCAAAACAAAGTTAAAGCACTCAACGTGATCAGAGCTCGAGTTGCGGCTCATTTTCAGGCAATTGAAGACGCCAAACTTACCGCTAATAGACGCAGTCAAATTGGCTCTGGTGACCGTAGCGAAAAAATTAGAACTTATAATTTTCCTCAAGACCGAGTTACCGATCATCGCATCAACCAAAGCTTTAATCAAATCAATCTGATTATGGATGGCAACCTAGAACAGATTATTGCCGAATTACAAAAAGCTGATCTAGCAATCAAAAAAGAAAACCTTAAATAAAAATGAACATTCAACAACTTCTCTTAATGAACTCTGATATCGAAGCAGAGCTATTATTACCTGCTGCAATCGGACAAACAAAAGAGTTTTTATTTGTTGAGCCATATTACGAACTTACCCCCAAACAACTAAGTACATTCTTGAAATTTGCAAAATTAAGACGCCAAGGCAAGCCAATTGCCTATGTCTTAGGGACACAGCCTTTCTTTGATCTTGATCTAAAAGTTAACCCTAGTGTTTTGATTCCAAGGCCAGAAACCGAATGGTTAGCTGCAAAAGCTAAGCAATTAGCACAAAAGTTAGTCCGGCCAAGGATCATAGATGTTGGCACAGGCTCTGGCGCTATTGCTATTTTTTTGGCGACTAAACTCAAAGGCAAAGCTTTGATTTGTGCTAGCGATATTTCTATCAAAGCCTTAACAGTTGCTAAAGCAAATGCCGAACACTTTAAACTCAAATCTCAAATCAAGTTTTACCACACCTCTTTGCTCGATAAAATCCCTGGCAAGTTTGATATCATAGTGGCCAATCTGCCTTATGTCCCAATTTCTGATTACAAAAAACTTAAAAACAATCTCAAGTTTGAGCCCAAGAGTGCAATTACTGATGGAACTGATAACTCAAAACTTATTCTTGAACTACTTGACCAATCGCTCAAAAAATTAACCCCCAAAGGTAAAGTTTTACTCGAAATCGACCCAAGTTCGGTTGAGCACATTGAAGCTTGGGCTGAACATATCAAACCTCTGTATCAAGTCAAATTAGAATTTTACCAAGACCTCAAACATCTTAATCGATATGCAATCATAAAGTCATCAACTTAAAACCAAAACCGCGAAATGTTTAGCTAAACATTTCGCGGTTTTTATAAAAGCTGTAAACTTGAATATTATTCTTTATCTTCAGTTTTATCATCTTCTGCTTTGTCTTCACCAGCAACTGCAGCCACTGCTTCTTCTTCACTTACAGAATCTTCAGCTAACTCGGCATCCATATCGCGAGGTTCTTGAACTTTAGCAACTGGTTCTTCAAGATCGGTTTTTATTTCAACTCCAGTTGAAACAACCAAATCTTTAACCAAAATTATATCTTCAAAAGTTTCTAACTTAGAAATATCAACTTCGATAGATTGTGGCAAATCAGTAGGAAGACACTCGACTTCTACTTCATTAAGCATAGTAACCAAAGTTCCACCCAATGCTTTAACTGCCATCGCTTCCCCAGTAAATTCTAATGCGATATTTGTAGTCAGCTTCTCGGTCATATTCACTGACATAAAATCTACATGAATCGGCAAAGTTGTTAAATAATGATAATCGATAGCTTTGATAATAACATTCTTATTACTACCATCTGGCAAAACTAGTTCCAAAATTGTACTTTCACCTGCTTCACGAACAATCTTTTGTAATTCGATCATGTTAACAGAAATATGAGTGTTCTCAGTTTTATATCCATACAATTCGGCTGGAATGAGGCCAGTTTTGCGCAACTGCTTGCTGTCACGAGTTTTAAGTTCTCTCGCTTCGGCTTTTAATTGGATTTTCTGCATAAATTTCTTAATCTTTTAAAAATTCATAAATACCCAGATATTATAAAGTATTTAGGTTTTTTTGGCAAGGATAAGATTTTGACTCTTTTGGGTAATCAAATCCTTAAAAGCTAATGACCCATCAATATGATATAATAAAGAAAATACTTCTAACCATGAAAAAAAATCAATCAGGCTTCACGATTTTAGAATTATTAATAGTAGTTGCTATTATCGCGATTTTAGCAACTATAATTTCTTACTCTGTGATCAAAGCTAGAGCTCAATCTCGAGATTCCAAAAGAATTGTTGACATTGCTCAACTCAAAACCGCACTTAGGCAGTATTACGACCAAAATGGTTACTTCCCTATCTCTAATGCAGGCTCAGGCTGTGGGGCGACCGTGCCAAACTCTGCTTGGTGTAATAGCGTCCAATCCTATAGCAGCGGGCACTGGATTAGACACTATGGAACTTCGGGCGTGCTTTCTCCATTCCTAGCCGCAGAACCTGTTGATCCCAAACAAGGCTCGACTGCTAAATATCTCCCTTCCAGTGGCGGAACTTACTTTTATCTCTCAACCTACCCTGGCAATTGGTATATGATTATTTATGGTTTGGAAAGTTATCCTAATAACGAAATCGAACAATCAGATGGTGTAACCAACTGTACCCCAACTTATTATCACTACGGAAACAACAGTAACGGAATAATCACCACCGGGCAAAGTTGTATTCAATAAAAAAATAGCTCAAATGCTGAGCTATTTTTTTATTTGTTCAAAGCGTCTATAAAATTTCCATCAAAGGCGTCTATTGATTGATGCATGTCAATCAGATCGTCAACATCAATCGCTGGCAGCTTACTAAATTTAGAGCTGTCTTTTTTGGTTAAGTCAGTTTTTGCAATTACAGTAAAGACGTCTTGGCCACTAATATCAATATTGAACATCACCGAGCTCTTACATTTGTGACAGTCGGAATGAATAAGCAAATGCGCTTCCGAAAAATTATCTAACTGTTCGCTATCGATAATCTTAATATTAGAATTATAATATTTGGCACTACAAACCGGACATTTGAGCATAAAACCAAGCCAATTTAATACTTTTTTGATATCAAAATTTTTCATAAAATAATTTACCTTTTACCAACTAATTATATCAGTACTTAGCAAAATAACAAGGATTTAACCAGGCATAATTCTTGACTGCCGAACAATATTTTGGGCAATTCCTAAGGCTATCCCAGAAACCAACATTGAACTTCCACCAAACGTAATTAACGGGAGTGGAATACCTGTCACTGGCAATAAACCTAAGTTCATTCCAAGATTAACGATTACTTGTGAGGCAAACAAAAACAAAATTGCCCCACTTAAATAACGCCCCAAATTATCCCGCGCGGTTTTCATAATTTTGATCAATCTTTGTAGCAACAAAAAGAATAAAACCACAATCGAGGCCGAACCAAGGAAGCCAATTTCTTCAGAACTTGCAGCAAAAACAAAGTCAGTGTGCTTTTCTGGTAAAAATTTGAGTTGACTTTGTACGCCTTTACCCAAACCTCGACCCCAAATTTGCCCACTCCCAACCGATATAATCGCTTGCCTTACATTATAACCTTGTCCTTGTGGATCTAAATCAGGATTAAGAAAAACTTCGACGCGTTGTTTTTGATAGTCGTGCAATAAAAATTGCCAAGAAGCCCCGGCAAATATCAAGCCTGCAATGATAAAACTAACTACAAAAATTTTTCGAATTGGGCTAATCAAAATAAGTCCAAACCAAATTGCCATTACAACCAATGACGAACCCAAATCTGGTTCACGGGCAATCAAAATTGCCGGCACTGCAGCATAACCAAAAGTCAAAAATATATTTTTAAGTTTATTGATTTGGCCGCGGTTAATATACAACCATCGCGACAAACCAATTCCGACAGACAGCTTTGCCAATTCGGCAGGTTGTAACCTAAAAAAACCAAAATCAATCCAACGAGCACTACCACGAATCGGGTCACCAAACCACAGCAAATATAACAACGCAAAAATTAACAAAGCATAAATCAACCGATTGACTTTGGTTAGTAATCGATAATTATAATTACTAAACAACCAAAACATTCCACTAGCCAGCACCACATAAATAAACTGACGCCAGAATACCTGCAAATCACCTTCACCCAAAGAAATTGCATACTGCACCGCAAGCCCAATCATTAATAACAGACCGCTGATTAGTAACAGCGGTATATCATAACTTTTGATTGTAGAAACAATACTCATTTTATCGACTCAAACTTTGCCCAGTACTCGAACTTCCTGATGTTAAGTTTTGAGTATCAAGAGTGTTGGTGTAACCCTGAACTTCGACTTTAGTAATCTGGTTAGAATTCAAATCTGGCCATGGTAAATTATATACTCGTCGTTCATACGGAACGAGGTTGAATTCATCACGTTTAGCCACGGCTACAACTTCATTATTTTGCCCATACAAAACAATTACCA
Organism: Candidatus Doudnaibacteriota bacterium; assembly: GCA_041389225.1. Lineage (GTDB taxonomy): Bacteria > Patescibacteriota > Doudnabacteria > UBA920 > UBA920 > UBA920. The sequence continues at coordinate 8,382 of JAWKSI010000004.1, forward strand.
AACTTACCTTTGCGATACTGAACGGACTGTTATTAACTACAGAACCTTGGGTAAATAAAGTTGGTGGATTAAGTTGATCGTTAAGAAACGGTTGGTTAAATCTCAAGTCAACTTTTGGTAAATCTAGCTTCTTCTGCCAATCAATTTGACCAACCGAAAACTCAGCGCTAGCAACAGCATCCAAAGTATCGATGCGTGATTCCACGACCCATTTTTTTTCGTTAGGAGTGATAAAAGTATTCCCTGTGACCGTTTTGATTAATTCTCGATTGGTATTGTATAGCTTGAACTCATAATTGATTTTTTCGGCTGACAGATCCAAATTTGGATTGCTGATGACTGCGTAAGCAGAATAACGGTTTTCTCCACTTGCCAAAACCTTAACGCTTTCGACACTAACATTGCTTGGTTCGCTAAACGAATCGTGAGCAAGCAAACTTTGAGTCTTATAAGTCGCAGAATAAACTTGTTCTCCACCAAATCTAAAACCCAAACCGCCGACAAAAACCACAATAAGTAAAATCAACCCTAAATATCTCTGCCAGGTTGGAAGATTAGAGATGCCTGTTTTGAAACGATAAAGCAAGTCTGAAACTGCTAAATTTAAACCTTCTGTTTGAATTTGTATATTTTCTTTGAGCGAAGCCATGCTAATAAATAGTTATGTTAATATTAGTATAGCAAATTTGCTCCCAACCTATGAATTTTACACACTTACATTGTCATAGCCATTATTCATTACTCGACGGCCTTTCCAAAATACCAGATTTAGTTACAACCGCCAAAGAGCAAGGTATGAATTCTCTCGCGATCACCGATCATGGGGTGCTTTATGGTGCAGTGGAATTCTATAATACGTGCAAAAAAACGAGATCAAACCAATCATTGGGCTTGAGGCATACATTGCTCCTCGCGGGCTTCACCTCAAAGAAGGAAAAATTGATGCTGACTACCACCATTTAACTCTTCTCGCAAAAAATGATGTTGGTTACCACAACTTGATCGAATTAACGACTACCGCTCATCTCGAAGGTTTTTATTACAAACCGAGAATTGATTTAGAATTACTTAGTAAGCATAGCGAAGGACTAATCGCTTTGTCTGGCTGTCCTCGCGGCGAAGTCCCGCGCGCTATCAAATCTACAGCACAAGACCCAGATCAGATTTTACAAAAATATTTAGAAATATTTTCACCCGAAGATTTTTATTTGGAACTACAAAAGAATTCGCTCAATGATCAAGAAGAACTTCAACCAAATCATGCTTTGGTCGAGTTAGCCAAAAAACACAACCTCAAGTATGTTGCCACTCAAGACTGCCATTATATCCACCCCGAAGATGCAGAAGCGCAAGATGTTATGGTTTGCATTGGAACAGGTCGAACTGTCAATGAAACCAATCGACTTGATATGCGCGGCCATGATTTGTCACTCGCTAGTCCCGAAAAAATGGCAACGACTTTTTCAGAATGGCCAGAAGCAATCACCACAACACAAGAAATTGCAGATAAGTGTAATGTAGAAATCAAAACCGGACAAAAGCTTTTTCCGTCAGTTGACCTCCCACCAAACCAAACCGCCGAAGAACATCTTACTCAAGTTGTTCATCAAAAAGCTATCCCAATTTATGGTGATGAGCAAAAACAAATCCCTGCCGAGATTTTAGAGAGAATCAATTATGAATTGGATATTATTTGCTCCAAAGGATTTGCTCCTTACTTTTTGATGGTGGCCAATATCGTCAAAGGAGCCCACGAGCTCAAAGTTCTCACCAACACCAGAGGAAGTGCCGCAGGTTCAATTGTCGGCTACATTCTCAAAATCACCAACGTTGATCCTTTGCACTATCAATTACCTTTCGAAAGATTCTTAACCAAACATCGACCAACCCCACCTGATATTGATCTGGATATTGCTGACAATCGCCGCCCCGAAGTTATTGACTGGATCACTTCGGAATACGGCAAAGATAAAGTCGCTCAAATTATCACCTTTGGAACTATGAAAGCTCGAGCGGTAGTTAGAGATGTCGGTAGAGCTTTGGGCGTGCCGTATGGTAAATGTGATCGAATCGCCAAAATGATTCCGCTTGGAAAACAAGGATTTACTGTGACTCTAGAATCTGCGATGGAACAAAACCCAGAATTAGCAACTATTTACCAAACCGACCAAGAAACCAAACGCATCATCGATATTGCTAAAAAACTCGAAGGATGTGTCCGCCATGCTTCTGTGCATGCCGCAGGGATTGTAATTACCCCAACGACAATCACCGACAACATTCCCTTACAAACAGAATCTGACGGCAAACATTTAATTACACAATATGACATGTACGCCTTGGATGAAAACATGTCATCAGATGCCGTTGGGGCGATCAAACTCGACCTTTTGGGAATCCGAAATCTGGCGATTTTGGAACGCGCCCTCAAGCTAGTTAAGTACCGTCACAATATCGAAGTAGATATTGGTAATCTTCCCCATCCTGATCCAAAAACTTTTGCCATGCTTTCGGCTGGCTTAACTTTTGGAGTTTTTCAACTTGGCTCAGCTGGAATGACAAGATATCTTAAAGAACTAAAGCCGAATAACATCTTCGAGCTTTCAGCTATGATTGCCTTATACCGACCAGGGCCACTTCAATTTATTCCAGATTATATTGCCCGCAAACATAACCCCAAACTAATCAGTTATCTCGATCCAGAGCTAGAGCGTATCCTTAACCGTACTTACGGAATTTTGGTTTACCAAGATGACCTTTTGATGATCGCTCACGACCTAGCTGGCTACACCTGGGAAGAAGTTGATAAATTCCGTAAAGCTGTTGGTAAAAAAATCCCTGCCGAGATGGCCAAACAAAAAGAAAAGTTTATTCAAGGGTGCGTTAAATCATCTAATTGGCCAGAAGCCAAAGCAACCAAGGTTTGGACTTGGATCGAACCTTTTGCTGCTTACGGTTTTAACAAATCTCACTCTGCTAGTTACGCAGTTGTCTCATACCAAACAGCGTACATGAAAGCCAACTATCCCGTGGAGTTTATGGCTGCATTAATGACAGCCGAAGCTGGTGACGAAGACAAAATCCGAGCGGCAGTCGAAGAATGTGGCAAAATGGGAATCAAAATATTACCGCCTGATATCACCGAAAGCTACGGTGGTTTTACCGTAACTGACGATACAACTATTAGGTTTGGTTTAGATGCAATCAAAAATCTAGGCTCTGACGTCGTTAACAAAATTATCGATTGTCACAAAAATAATATTAAATTCGAAACGCTTCAAGATTTTCTCGAACACTGCCAAACCAAAAATCTCAACAAAAAATCTTGGGAAGCATTAGCAAAGTCAGGGGCTTTGGATAAGTTTGGCCATCGCGCCCAACTCTTAGCCAGCACCGAACCTGTCTTGGACTATCTCCGTGAACACAACAAAGCCACAGAACTCGGCCAAGGTTCGTTATTTGGCAAATCCCTTCAAGTCGGTTCACTCAAGCTAGCAGACACACCACCAATGAACCAAAGCTTGCAACTCAAATACGAAAAAGAGCATTTAGGACTTTTTGTTTCTGGCCATCCACTTGTCGATTATGAACAAGTTGTTTCTGACTTTACTTCGATCAAAACAACTCATAAACTTTCCGAGAATACTAAAGTTCAAATTGCCGGAATTATCGTCAAAGAAAAACGAACTATCACCAAAAAAAATGACCCGATGGCTTTTTTTAGAATCGAAGACCAAACTGGTTGGGTTGAAGTAATAGTTTTTCCAAAAGTTATGAACTTAGTTGTGCCATTTATCGCGATTGACAATGTTGTTTCCGTAAGCGGAAAGATTTCTCATAAAGATGGTGAAACAAAAATTATTGCCGAAGATATTAAAGTCTTGCCAAACGATGAACTATATTTGATGGCTTTGGGCGAAATCGAAAAACAAAAGCATCTCACGATCTCAGTGGTTAATATCAAAGACCAAGATGTATTACAAAAAATTAAAGCCATTCTTGAAGCTTTTCCTGGCGAAGCACCAGTTTACTTAAATGTTGGCCACAACTCCCAAGACTCAAAAACTCTTAAAACTAGGTCCACAGTAAGGATTACCCGAGAACTTATTGACCAACTTCGCAAAATTCCAGAAGTTAGTATGGTCTATGACCGCAACCAACAAGTGTTAGCTGTCGAATAAAAACAATTTCAAATTTTATAGTTTAAACTTGACAAAATATGGTTTTGCTGGTTTAATAAGTGTACTCAACCTCCATTCTGGCGGAAGGGAGGAAAAGGAGGGGCGACCTTCGGGACCAACATCCGTGGGGGAATGTTGGAGGGTCGCCCCTAAAAAATTTTTTACTTGCAGCCAAACTTCAGCGAGTGGCTGCAAGCTCTACGCCTGGGTTTTGTGTCTTCGCCGAGCAACCCAGGCTTTTTTTATTTTCATTTTTTGATATACTTTAATTATCATATTTCTTAGCGACGAATCGTCTACCAAACGAGGAGCTAATACAAATCTAATATAAAAGGCCTTGCTTATTTGCAAATCTAAGCATGGCGAACTGGGACGGAATCGTCTTTATAAAAAAGAAGACCCCAGACAACAGAACATTTGTTAACGTTTTGTCGTCTGGGGTTTTTTACAAAATTCTTTTTGGCTTGCTACCGGAATTTTCCGGCACAAAATAACCTTTGCCCTCACAACGAGAACAATTAAGTTGACTAGCATCACAGCTAGTACACCTGACCATCAGGTGAAGCGCTGGGTGCTTTGAGGATTGAGGAGTGATAAGCTCACCCACCTCAGTTGCTACAGCTGCACCAGAATCTGGCATTATTTTTTCCTCCCTTTAAAAAATCCATTTTTTATTTTTATACAAATATATAAAAACGAGCTCTTATATTAACTCAAAATTAAACTTATGTCAACCGACCAAGATCAACTCAAAAACATCCGACACTCACTCGCCCACCTTTTGGCCAGTGCAGTTTTGCAAATTAGACCTGACGCGCAACTTGGTGTCGGCCCAACCATCGACAACGGTTTTTATTATGACTTTTTGTTAAACGAGCCAATTACTCCGGACGAACTCAAACAGCTCGAGAAACTAATGAAAAAACAGATCTCTGGGAAATTAGATTTTACAAGAGAAGATTTGGATTTTGATTCTGCTAAAAAATTCTTTGAAGATAAGAAGCAACCTTTTAAAGTTGAGCTGATCGTTGATATTCAACAGTACGGAACCAGCAAAGCTGATCGTAGCGAAGACCTCGAAGTTCAAAGTACAGATCAAGGAGTTTCGTTATATCATACTGGTGAGTTTGTTGATTTATGCCGCGGCGGCCATGTTGCTAATACTTCCGAAATAAACGCAGACGCCTTTAAATTGGACAAACTTGCTGGTGCCTATTGGCGCGGCGACGAAAAGAACTGCAAATGCAGCGCATTTACGGCCTGCCGAAACTAAAGAACAACTCGACGAATACCTCAAGCAACGCGAAGAAGCTGCGGAACGTGACCACAAAAACTCGGACAGCTTTGGATTTATACACCTTTTCGATTTAGCTTGGCTCAGGACTTCATTTGTACCCCAAAGGACCTTGATCCGCAACCTACTAGATAATTTAGGTTGGTCTTTACGCAACACTCGAGGCTATGACCGAGTCGAAATTCCACATCACTAAAGAACTTTACCAAACCAGCGGTCATTGGGATAAATTTAAGACGAGTTCTTTAGAATTACAACTCGAAGGTCATGAGTATTGCAATGAAGCCAATGAACTGTCCTCATCACAATCAGATTTACAACCGCAAAAGTGGAGCTACCGTGATTTACTACAAAGATACGCCAACACCACCATGTGCTACCGTGATGAACAATCTGGTGAGCTTGCGTTGGACTAACTCGCGTCACAGAGCTTTTGCTCAAGATGATGCAGCTGATGTTTCATCATCTCCCAAACCAGACGAAATCACTTCGATCTGGGAAATTGTCGAAGAATTTTATCAACCTTTTGGTTTTGAACTTAAGGTTCGCTTATCAATGCGTGATCCACAAAATCCTGATAACTATTTGGGTGGTGAAGATAAGTGGCAAATCGCTGAACAAGCTTTACGAGAAATTGCCCAGAGCAAACAAATTCAAACTTTTGACGGTATCGGAGAAGCTGCATTTTATGGTCCAAAATTAGACTTTATCGCTCAAGATGCCATTGGTCGAGAATGGCAAGTTGCGACCATTCAATTAGACATGAATATGCCAGAACGCTTTGATCTTTCTTGCGTTAACGAACAAGGTGAAGACGAGCGCATTGTCATGATTCACGCTGCGATTATGGGTTCGATCGAACGCTTTATGGGAATTTTGATTGAACATACTAACGGCAACTTCCCTTTCTGGTTATCTCCTATTCAAGCAACAATTATTCCAATCGCCGAAGCTCATCACGATTATGCAAAACAACTCGCCCAAACCCTAAAGCAATCTATTCCTGAGTTACGGTTATCTACCGATGACCGAACTGAGTCTATTGGTAAACGAATTAGAGAAGCCAGCAAAGAAAAGGTTCCATACATTTTAGTTGTCGGAGATAAAGAACAAGACCAATCAACAATTGCTGTAAGAGGACGCGGCGATCAAGATTTGGGAACCTTGACGCAGGAAGAGCTAATCGCTAAATTTAATCACGAGCTGTCAAATAGAATTTAAAAATTCCAAAACCACAGGAGGGTGAATGAAATACCAAACTTATTATTTTGAAACAGATTTTGAGGAGTTTATGACTGGCCATATCATCCACTATGGTCAATGGGCTTTCCAAAAAGATTTAGAAACCCTTTATCCAGACGCAGCCCAGATAGTCTCTAAGTGCTTTGACGAAGATATAAATATCGAGGTGTTAAAACCTGGACAGATTATGATTCTTCGTTGTCCAGATACACAAAAGTTATATGGTATGGTAAAAAGCAATGAAATCTTATACCGGTATATAACGATTCCAGAAGTTCCCGAGGTATAAATCAAAGCCGAAGCTTGGCTGAGCCAAGCTTCGGCTTTTCATTTTCGTTATATTTTATAAAGTTAGAATTCTAGCCTGGTCATTAGTAATTGCAATTGTATGTTCAAAATGAGCCGACAGACCATAATCATTGGTGCGAATAGTCCAACCATCCTGGTCAAAAAATATTTCGCCACTGTTTTCACAAAACATTGGCTCAATCGCCAAAACCATATCCGGAATTAGTTTGATTCCTTGCCCTGGTTGCCCATAACATGGCACCGAAGGATCTTCGTGGACCGCATAACCAACCCCGTGTCCGACTAAATCTTTAACTATCCCAAAGCCGGCTTTTTGTGCTTCCCTTTGCATAGCAAAGCCCAAATCTCCAATTGCATTTCCTGGTTTTGCGACTTCAATTGCTTTCTCCAAAGCTCGCTTAGTGACATTCATTAATTCTTGAGCTTTATCAGAAACTTCACCAACCGCTACTGTAATCGCAGTGTCCGTAAACAAATCTTTGTAAATCATACCAATATCCAATCCGATTATATCGCCTTCTTTTAAAACGTCTTTTTTTGAAGGAACTCCATGCACAATTACATCATTGATCGAAGTACACAAACCAGCTGGGAAAGGATTATTTTTTTCACCATAACCAATAAAACTTGGTACCCCACCGACTTTACGAATTTCTGCTTCGGCAAACTCATTAAGTTCCGCAGTTGAAACTCCAGGTTGTGCCAACTTGGCAGTGTTTTGTAAAATTTGTCCGAGTAACTTTCCCCCTTCGGCGATCTTTTCTATCTCATCTGGTTTTTTGGTGTAGTTTTTCATAATTAAATATTATAAATCTGATTGTAATTCTTTTGATAAAAATCAATTGCTTTCTGAATCCGCTTTCTAACTTCGGTGCGAGTTCCCATTCCATCGATTCTAGCAAAAGTGTAAATTGAATCAAAATATTCGATCACCTGTTTAATGTTAGTGCGCTTGGTTCTCATTCTATTTTTTAACCCTGCCTTAGTATCCATATGCCTTGTTTTGTACTTGGTTCCTTGATAGCCTTCTCTTCCCAAAACTCGCTTTACCATTTGATCCATAGAAATTCCTATATACAAAACCAGTGGTTTAGTACGAGAAGTTTTCTTGAGTAAGCTCGCAACGATTTTTGCTTCACCCAACATTTTAGGATGACCATCAAACAAAATTCCCTGAGTAGTAGGAAGCTTCTCAAAAGTCTCTCTAATAATCTGTCTAGCCATCTTGGTTGGGGCGAGCTGTCCTAAATCATAATTATTCTGCAACTCTCTGGAAGCTTGCTGGTTTTTTTCACGGAGCAAAGTTAACTCTTTGCCCATGTCAAAATCGTACAAATTATATTTCTTGCAAAAATACTCGGCTTGAGTGGCTTTGCCAGCTCCAGGATCGCCCAGCAGAATTAAATTTAATTGTTGAAGAGTTTTCTTAGGCACTCTTAACTCCCAATGCTTGGTCAATACGATCAGTAATCTCCGCAATCGAACCAACTCCATCGATCGTATAAAAACTTCCTATTGCATCCAAAAACTTAAGGACTGGTTTGGTTTGCTTTTCGTATAAATCAAGTCGAAAACTAATTTTTTCTGGAGTATCATCTTCGCGAAACTCATGGTGAGCGCGTTCTAATAGTCGCTTAACAGATTCATCGTGAGGAACATCTATCAAGATTGTCGCGAAATTCTTATAACCACTTTGTTGAAGATAATGAATTAAAAAGATTCCTTGCGGTACAGTTCGAGGAACCCCATCAAAGACTATGCGTTTGTGTTTAATAACCTCAGGAAGTTCTGTTTCGAGAACACGATAAAGTTCCTCATCTTCCAATAAGTGACCGGCATTGATCAAGTCCTTAACTTTACGGCCAAAAGGTGTATCCTTCTTAGCTTCTTCTCTCAAAATTGCACCCATCTCCCAGTAGAAGAAATCGATTTTTTTCGCTAAGACTCGGCCTTGAGTTCCTTTACCGCAACCTTGCGGGCCGATCAAAAAAATTGCGTCATATTTGAGATAATCCATGACTATATTGTAGCCATTTAGGCTCAAAGGAGCAAATTTTGTGTTATAATAAAGCTATCTTTGCAGTACTCGAAACCAAAATAAAGTAAAATTTTTAATGAACAATCTTTTTTCCGAACTGACAATTATTTTGATTGGCGCTGGGTTAATAACTTTTTTGATTAGAATTCTTAAACAGCCAAGCATTATTGCATACATCATCACTGGCTTAATTATTGGTCCGTTAGGAATTTATCAACTTCATCATGGTGAAATAATTCAAAGTCTTTCCGAAATTGGTATAACCCTTTTGTTGTTTATGGTTGGACTAGACTTAGATGTTTCTCAGCTCAAACGTATCGGGAAAGCTGCAGTTATAGCTGGTTTAAGCCAAATCATCATGACTTTTGTTTTGGGGTTTGGACTTTCTGCTGCTCTTGGGTTAGGAATTATTCCATCGCTATACATCGCGCTTGGTCTCACATTTTCTTCTACAATTATTGTTGTCAAATTACTTTCCGAAAAGCGAGACCTTCAAAGCTTATACGGGAAACTTGCCGTTGGTATGCTCTTGATGCAAGACGTCGCGGTAATTTTTATTTTGATCTTTCTTTCGGGAAGCGTTGCAGACAATGGCAATAACCCGTGGGTTAACTTTGGACTTGGATCACAAATCATTCTAACTATAGCCAAAGCTTTTGTTATTGGTATGGTGGTTGTATGGTTAAGTAAATTTATCTTTCCAAAACTTGTCGCCAAAATAGAAAAATCAGACGAAATGGTTTTGCTCTTTGCCCTAGCTTGGTCCTTGGGTCTTGCAACTTTATTCACTCTTCCACTAATCGGATTCAACGCCGCAGTCGGAGGTTTTGTTGCTGGACTAGCTCTAGCAAATTCTGGAGTTCATCATCGTGTCAGCGGCCGAGTCAAGCCTCTGAGAGATTTTTTTGTTATTATCTTTTTTATTTTCTTAGGTTCAGAACTAAGTTTTGCTAGCTTAGGCCAAGCTATTCTACCAGCGGTACTATTATCTATTTTTGTATTGTGGATCAAACCGATTATCATTCTATTTGTTTTAGGTATCATGGGATACAAACCGCGAGTCGGATTTTTGTCAGGAATTACTCTGGCACAGATTTCAGAATTTAGCCTAATCTTAGCTGCGATGGGGGTGAGTGTTGGACATCTTAACAATACACACGTAACCATCATTACTCTAGTTGGAATAATCACAATAGCGATATCTTCTTACAGTATTGAGTCTGCCGAAAAGCTCTATCACTTTTTCCAGCGTCCACTCAAAGCATTTGATTTTCATCGGCATAACTCAGACCATATCGAATCCGAGCCACCAAAAAAGAATCATATTGTCATAGTCGGCACCAACCGATTAGGTAGCCACTTACTCGAACCTTTGGCAAAACAAAAAGAAGAAGTAGTGATTATCGATTATGATCCAGATGTAGTGCACGACCATCAACAAAAAGGCTACTACGCAATTTGTGGCGACATTACAGATCCGTATGTTCACGAACTCGCTAATCTCGAAAAAGCCAGACTGATTATCTCTACTATCCCCGACTTCAAAGACACGATGGCAATCTTAGAATATACCCGAAGCGCAAAGAAACGCATCCAAGTAATTGTTACAGCCGAAGATGAACTCGAAGCCAGTATGCTTTATAACGCCGGCGCAGATTACGTTTTGCTCTCTCACTACGTAGGGAGTCTTCACCTTAACGACATAATCAAAGCCAACCACACTGTTTCGAGTCTTAATAAACTCAAACGAGCCCATCTCAAAAATCTTCATCCTCACGAACATAAGCACTAAAACCTTAGTGCTTATTTTATTTACCAACAAACTTTGCTAAACTGTTTTTATGTTACAAATTTTGAATACATTAACCAAACAAGTCGACCAAATCAAACCAACTTCAGACAAACTGCGGATGTATTCGTGTGGACCGACTGTTTATGATTATGCCCATATTGGCAATATGCGCAGTTATATTATTGCCGATACTATTTACCGAACACTCCAAACCAATCAACAACAAGTCGATTGGGTTATGAACCTCACTGACGTTGACGATAAAACCATCAAAGGAACAATCAAGCAATTTGGCGATCAAGCAAACGTGGCCAATTTAGCTCAATATACTCAAACCTATATCGATCTATTTTTGCAAGATTTAACAAAAGCAAATATCGATCCTCAGAAAATTAGATTTATCAAGGTTTCGGAAGTTATCCCACAAATTCAAGATTTTATTCTTAAATTGATAGATAAAGGCTACGCTTATCAAGCCGACGATGGTTCCAGCTACTTTAATATCCAAAAGTACCAAGATGACTTTGGTGATTATGGACAATTGGTCGGCGAAAAGTTTTTGGAAGGAAAAAAGATTGGAGCTCGAGTCAAAGTTGACGAATACGAAAAAGATAACTTAAGCGATTTTGCTTTATGGAAAGCTTGGGACCAAGACGACGCGCAAATTTTTTGGGATCACCCAACTTTGGGCAAAGGTCGTCCTGGATGGCACATCGAATGTAGCGTAATCAACCAAGTCGCTTTTGGAAATCAATCAACCCACATTCATACTGGCGGAGTTGATCTAACTTTTCCTCATCACACTAACGAAATCGCTCAATCTCAACCTTTTTACAAACCTTTTGTCGAACACTGGATTCATAGTGAGCATCTAATGTTTGATAACAAAAAAATGTCTAAAAGCTTAGGCAACTATACCCGCGTGATGGATATAGAAGAAAAAGGCTTTGACGCCTTGGACTTACGATACCTAACTCTTCAAAGCGCCTACAACAAACAAGCTAATTTTACCTGGGAAGCTTTGCAAGCAGCGCGCAACAGTCGGATTAAATTGCAAACAAGCACCACTGGTCAACCTTTTGAACAAGCCTTTCTCGATTCGATCAATGACAATCTTAATACCGCTCAAGCTTTGGCAATTGCTTTAGCTGACAAAGACAATTGGGACGCTTACGAACCAACGCTTGGTTTACTTTCTCAAAAACAGACCAATGATCAAGAAATCGACTTGCCAGATTTACCACAAAATCTCCAGGAATTATTGGATCAAAGAGAAAAAGCCAGAAAGAGTCAAGATTTTGGTCTTTCTGATAAAATTAGAGATCAAATCAAAAGCCTTGGTTATGAGGTTGTGGATACTTCCAGTGGACAAACTGTCCATAAACTCCCAAACTAAGCCATAAAACACAAAACCAGTCAATTTTGACTGGTTTTTATTTCTGCTACAATAAAAAAACCAACTTACTTAATTTCTAAATATGTCTGAGGCAGATTTTAACAATCAACCTAATAATATTCTTCCACCTCAAAATATCGAAGCCGAAATTGCTCTGCTTGGCTGTCTGATGCTAGATAAGGACGCAATTATTAATGTTGCTGACCAGATTATCTCTAATGATTTTTATGATAATCGTCACCGAATTATTTATGAAGCAGTTTTAAGTTTGTTTGAAAAAAATCAATCAATTGATGTTTTGACAGTTTCTAATGTCCTCGAAGAGTCCAAACAAATTGATCGAATTGGCGGGGCAAGTTATTTGACCGAATTAGTTAACTCAGTTCCCTCAGCAGCTCACGCTGTCCATTACGCAAGCATTGTGCGCAAAAAAGGAACTTTACGTCGACTAATTGCCTCGGCAAGCGAAATCACCTCGTTAGCATTTTCCGAATCCGGTGAAGTTGAAGATATTTTGGACAAAGCTGAGCAAAAACTATTTAGTATTTCTCAAAACCATCTACAACAAAACTTTATCGGTATCAAAGACGTTTTGCACGATACTTTTGAACGTATCGATGAACTTCACCGCGAGCGAGGTAAATTGCGCGGTGTCCCAACTGGTTTTATCGAACTTGATAAAAAACTCGGCGGTTTGCAAAAATCAGACTTGGTTATTTTGGCCGCCCGCCCTTCTATGGGAAAAACTTCATTAGCGTTAGACATTTTGCGATATGTCGCAATTCACACCAACACACCTGTTGGCATCTTCTCTTTGGAAATGAGCAAAGATCAGTTGGTGGATCGTCTTTTAGCTGCCGAAAGCGATGTGGACTTTTGGAAAATTAGAACCGGCCAGTTAGACGAAAAAGATTTTGAGTCACTCAGCGAAGCTATGGGACCATTATCCGAAGCTCCGATTTTTATAGATGACACAGCCGGCGGATCGATTATGGAAATCCGCACCAAAGCGCGACGTCTAGCGATGGAACAAAAACTCGGTTTAATCGTAGTTGATTACTTGCAATTAATGTCGGGACGCAGTGGTAATGGTGATAATCGCGTACAAGAAGTAAGTGAAATCTCTCGAAGTCTCAAAGTTCTTGGCCGTGAACTTAACGTACCAATTTTGGCATTATCTCAGCTTTCTCGTAGTGTGGAACAACGACCAGACAAGGTTCCGGTTTTGGCTGACTTGCGTGAATCAGGTTCTATCGAGCAAGACGCTGACGTAGTTATGTTTATCTACCGCGAAGATATGTACAAAGGTGAAGATTCAAGTAAACCTAACATTGCCGAAATTCATATTCGTAAACATCGTAACGGACCAACTGGAAAACTTGATCTCTTCTTTGACGCTAGTCGAACTTCATTCCGCAATTTAGACAAGAGCTTTGACACTAGCCCAGAAGCCGTCTTACAAAGTTTAACCGAAACTGATTTTAACTAATTTTAGATATGCTCAAACTTCCAACTTCGTTGCAACGAGTAATTAACGAGCTTTCCAAACTTCCAAGCATTGGCAATAAATCTGCACAACGCTTAGCTTTTTTTCTGCTTAAACAAGACAACATCGAACTTTTGACTTTAGCCGATAGTATCAAAGAGCTCAAAGCCGACATAATATTTTGTTCGGAATGTCACAATATGGCCGAAACTAATCCTTGTGTAGTTTGCCAAGACCCCCACCGAAACACCGAGCTGTTATGTGTTGTAGAAGAACCTTTAGACGCGATTGCCTTGGATAAAACCAACAGCTTTACAGGAAAATTCCACGTCCTCGGCGGAGTCCTTGACCCGCTCAATGGTATTGGACCAGAAGATCTCAATATTTCCAGCTTGCTTAACCGAATCGAAGCGCTTGGAGTCAAAGAAATTATCATCGCCACAAACCCTACCCTCGAAGGTGAAACCACGGCACTACACATTGCCAAGCTGCTCAAAGATTCGAATGTTACCATCACCAGAATTGCTAGAGGTTTACCAATGGGTGGTGATCTTGAATATGCAGACGAAGTCACTCTGACCCGCGCTTTAGAAGGTCGCCGCGAATTCTAAAAAGATTTATACAAACATAACGTCATCCTGCCTGTACCCAAAAGGTTAACCGTCTATCCACCACAATGTCATCCTGCCTGTACCCGAAGGGTGAAACGCCTTTCTAGCACCACGTCATCCTGAACCGTCGAAAGGTGAACCGCCTTTCCATCACGTCATCCTGAGGCGTCGAAAGGTGAACCGCCTTTCCATCACGTCATCCTGAGCCGCGAAGACGGTGAAGGATCTCAAGGTTTATTATTAGAGATCCTTCGACTCCGGCTTCGCCTCCGCTCAGGATGACAGAGAAAAGTTTAAGATGACAAAAAAAGCCAAAGCTTTTCTTCTCGAGAACGACTTCGCGAAGGCGCTAGAGTTCGAGGGAAGAAAAGGTTTGGTTTTAAATATATGGGAAACAAAAAACCAAAGTTCTATTTCCTGAGACCGACCTCAGGGCTGTGCGGAGGTCGAGGGAAATAGAACTTTGGTTTAGCTATTCAAAAAAGTTTTGGTTTGGGAAAAAGATCCTTCGTCGCAAGCTCCTCAGGATGACAAAATAGAAGTGATCAGGATGACACAAATAGAAGTATTCAGGATGACAAAGAAACAAGAAGCTCCGGCTAACACTATAATAAAATTATCTTATTTAAACACTAGGATTATTCAAAATAATCTTAGTGTTATTTTATTATTACTGTGGTTAATGGGTAATCTAGCGACACGCCATTTCTTTCAATCACAAACTGTACGATTTCTTCTGGTGCAACAGTTTTGAGCAAATGATCAAAATCCGTTTCCAAATTAACCTCTGTTTGGTTAAATTTCAAAACTATATCCCCAGGTTTAAGCCCTGCATTTGCGGCAGATTTATTTGGTGCCACTGCAACTATTCTAACTCCAGAATTAACTTGCAAAGCTTTGGCTTCGGTATCATTCAAAACTTGGTAGCTAAAACCATACCCCGGTCGAACTGCTTGTTGTTCGTTAACAAAGAAACTATTCACAAAAGCTTCTACACGATCGCTACCTATTCCTACTTCCCCATCCCAAATCGCAACTAACTTACCATTAAGATTTAATATTGGTAATCCATAATTTTCCGAACCAAAACTTTGTAACCTATAAACCCGTGCTAGTAAATCACTTTCAAAGATTTGCGATCCAACATCAACCGGTAGTTTACTGACATAGCCCGATTCAAATTCTGCCATGTCTTTTGTAGTGCTATTCTGAATAGCGATTAATTGCTGACCCAACCTCACATCATTTTGGTCAACTAAATCCAAAACTGGTAAATCTTTGGCCGAAGTTTTTATCAACACTAGACTAGAACTAGGATCAGAATACACCTCTTCGATTTGATATAAATCCCCCATACCAGTAATCACGGCGTAAATCTTGCCAGGGGTCAAAAAAGTTTTGTCAGTAGAAACAAAGTATCCATCGCTCGTCCAGTTAACTGCAGACCCAACTTTGACCAACTGATCGTTTTCGATATAAACTACGCTCGAAACTTTGGATTTGGCGTTCTGCGCTGTTTCAACTGCATCATTAGAATTATTAACCCTAACGACTTCACGATTATTAACGACAATCGGCGCCTGAGGATTAAACAAATTTAGTTGTCTCGCCAAAGGCAAAGTAGAAACTCGCGCAGTGAGCCAGTTTCCAATAACCAAGTTTACCAACCAAGTAAACACAAACGTCACCAACAAAAGTAATACTATCTGTTTTTTATTCATAATTATGACTGAATTGACCACGGCGTGGTCAATAAAATTAAGATGCTTAATAATAATATCATCAAAAAATTAAATTGAATTTGTTTTTGATTTAGAGTCTGGTAAAGATAATGATAATAAATTGCCCACAATAGATAGAGAATGTTAAAAATAAAAACTGACAAAACCGTATAGTGCAAAGGCAAGAATAGCATAATCCACTGCAACTCAACTGCAAACAATGCCATCACTAAACTAACTAACCACTTTACACTATTTGGGTG
Organism: Candidatus Doudnaibacteriota bacterium; assembly: GCA_041389225.1. Classification (GTDB taxonomy): domain Bacteria; phylum Patescibacteriota; class Doudnabacteria; order UBA920; family UBA920; genus UBA920. The sequence goes on from JAWKSI010000004.1 coordinate 24,715, forward strand.
AGGAATTTGTTGCACCGCGGTTCGTGTCCCAAGCAAAACTAACCCAAACAAACCGATCAAAAATATCAATCCATTGACTTCTTCAAAATAAAAACTAAATCCACTAATACCAATAATTACTCCAAATAAAGTGATTAAGTATTGATTCCACGCTAGTTGTTGACCATTTTTCCCTACATTATTTGTAAAAAAGAAGATCAACGCAACCGACAAAAGCAAAAACAATCCTTTGGCTAATCCACTAGGCACAAGAAATAATAACCAAAACCAAGTACCCAAAAACATCGGCAATCTTAACCAAACCCAAAATGAAAAATCATCTTTTTTGATTAAATAATTCCAGGTGTAAAGCATTACCCCAGACAAATACAGTAAAAAGACCGGGATCAAAAACCTAAACACCGGCACAGGCGAAACAAACCACTGCACAACAACCACAAACAAAATTGCAACAATCGCACTAAAAATTTTATGCTTATTTTTCATACCTTTGTATTTTAAACCTTATTCGCCAGAAATACAAAGCTAATCCGATGAGAATAAAGCATATTGGCGTAATATAATTGATACTAATCCCAGCCACATCATGATGATCAAGCCTAAACAACTCGCTAACCAACCTAATCAAACCATAACCAACTAACCAAGTAGCAAAGATTTTCCCAACATAATAATGAGATTCTATCCTCTTTAAAATTAGCCAAAGCAACAATAATCCTAAAATCATCTCATATAAAAAAACTGTATGATAAAAAGCCACACTCAAATAATCAAGTGACCTAAAATCCACTGGCACAAACATTTTCCAAGGTAAATTAGTTGGCAAGCCATAAGCTTCATAATTAAACAAGTTACCTAAGCGACCAATTATCTGTCCGACCAAAACACTAGGAGCCAAAACGTCTAACCATTGCAGTAAACTTATAGATAAGTTCTTAAGCCAAAACCGCCAAACAATCACAGCACCGATAAAACCACCAGCCACGGCCCCAAAAATACTCAAGCCCCCGTTCCATACCGCAACGATTCCTACCAAATTATCACGGTATAATTCAAAGTCTGTAACCACATGATAAGCTCTAGCACCAATAAAACCACAAACCAGAATCACTACAACAAAATTTTCTAAACTCAACTTTTGGTCAATTACAATGGAAGAAAAATTCTTAGTGAATTGTTTTTGCAACACCCAAAAAGAAACCCAGACCGCAGTCGCTAAAATCAAACCGTAATACCTAATTTCAAAGCCAAACAAATCAAAACCTTGAGGCAAAACCAAACTCCCGCCAAAAACTAGGCTTAGCACAAACCACAAAATGATTGCACTCAAAAAAGCCCAAAACAATTTTCTCCTATAAATTTTCAAAATAAAACCTCTTGAGTCAGGACACTAGAACGTGATTCTGGTTCCTCACAGGCTAATGATACTTCTTTGATATCAAAATAATCGCGATACAAAATCTTTTGATTTTGAAGGGCGTAATCATAAATCTGTTTGGTAATTTTGACATCATCCAGACAATACTGCTTGAGCAAATCCATTTGATTGTTTCGATAATACAAAATTGCTTCGAGACCATTCCCCGACTTTCCACTGCCAACCGTCGCTTGTGCAACTGACTCTAATTTGATTCGATGTCCGATTACTTGTTGGATTTCTTGCATAATATCGTAAGCAGGAATTTGGGATAGATCAAAATTTAGATAAGGCTGCAAAACCTCAAAATCAAAATCAATGATATTGTAACCAATGATCAAATCAGCTCGATTAAGAATCGGGGCTAATTTGGGTAACTCAGATTCGGTATAAATCTCGTAGGTATCAGTTGAATAATCATATATTCCACAAACAGAGACTTTGAGCAAGTGGTTTTTCCCTCGCCCACCCACTTCTTGAAATGATTGCTGGGTTTCTAGATCTAAAACAATTTTTTTGAGCATTTTTAAAAATTTTGTACGTGTCTTTTTTATAAGCTTTACCTAAATATTATACCAAAAAACCCCGCAAAAATAAGGTTTTTATCAAAAAAATTCTAAAAAATGAGGTAAATTCCTTGACAGAAATAAGAATCTATGTTAATCTTTTTTGGCTGTTGGAACTCTGCTACCATAAGGGAAAAGGTGACCCTTGGCGGTCACGAGACCGTCCAGAGTACAACACTGCGACAGGAGGGCTACTAGACACAGCCCTCCACAAAACCCCTCCGTCAAAAGAAACGGGTGATCAGGAGGGGGCAACAAGTGGATAGTCGAGTATAACGAGAATTCTGCTCGACTATCCACAAATTTTCAAAAAAAGAGCCAGCTAGAATTTTCCGAAGGCTGGCAAGGAGGCCAAATGATTTTTGTAAGTCGTTTTCGGTGGCTGCACGTTGAGCCGCCATTTGGCTAGGAAACTAGCCTGCTCCGATTTAATTATCTAAGAAAGCCGACCCACTTCCGGTAAAATTTAGTGGGTCGGTCTTTTATTTTGTATTTTTAAAAACTAAACTTCGTAAAATCCAAAAAACACGTCGCTTGACACAAACCCAATCATGCTGTAAAATCACCCTAACTTTAAGAAGGTAAATATCTCAGCAAACGAAACATCAAAATCGTTTCGTTTTGTGGCCCTAATTCTGGAGAAAATATTATCAAGAATTTTTTAAAAAAGTTTTTGCTCAAATTACTTTGATGCTGGTCCTTATGACTAATTCTCAAAGCAATGCAGTAACGAGTAAAAAATTATATCAGTATGTGCCAGCTTGGTGAGCAATCACCAAGCTGGCACAAAACGGAGCTGTGGAATCGTATCCTCTGTCAACAACAACAAAGTTCCACAGTAAATCACCCGATGGTGATTTACACGCTCCGTTCGTGACGGTTAACAAACTATAACCGTCCCTTTTTATTTGCACAAAAAGCTCAAACTTTGCTATAATAAAGCAAAGCTAAGAAGCTAAAACACAGCTGAGCTAAGGGAAGAAAGTCTTTGGTTTTATTCATGAATAGAATTCAAACACAAAAGATGATTAGAACCCTTCGGAATTGCCCGTTATCGCAAAGAGCTAAATTGAGAATTCTTTGATTCTAAATGCTCCCAAGGTGAGCCTGGAAACAGCCTCATAAAGTAAGGTGGCAACGCGCCCCTCATATAAAAGATGAGCGCCCTTACAAACTACTAATTTTATCATTGGTAATTTGTAAGGGTTTTTATATTATGCAAAATCGAACACTAGCTCTTGAGAGCAAATCACAAATCAATCAAACTATAACTCTAGCGGGATGGGTTTCTTCGACTCGCGATCATGGGGGCCTAATTTTTATCGACCTCAGAGACCACAGCGGGATTATTCAACTCACCATTAATCCCGAACAAGCCGAGGCATTTGATGTCGCCAGTCAGTGCAAAGACGAATTTGTCATCAAAGCGACAGGTCAAGTTATACAAAGAGAGCCAAACTTAGTAAATCCAAATTTAGAAACTGGAAGTGTCGAAGTTTTGGTAAGCCAGCTAGAAATTCTTAATCGCTCAGAAGTTTTGCCATTTATGATTGGTCATGGCGCAGATGAAGTCAACGAAGAACTTAGACTCAAATATCGATTTTTGGATTTGCGTCGCAACAAAATGCAGTCTAGGCTCAAACGCCGTTCGCAGTTTAATGACCAAATCAGAAGCTTTATGTCGGCCAACGATTTTACAGAAGTCATTACACCTATCTTAACTTCCAGCAGTCCAGAAGGTGCACGCGACTATCTTGTTCCGTCTAGACTTCATCCAGGAAAGTTTTATGCTTTACCGCAAGCACCGCAGCAATTTAAACAATTACTTATGGTCGGCGGCTTACCAAAGTATTATCAAATTGCTCCATGTTTTAGAGACGAAGACCCACGCGCCGATCGCCACCCAGGTGAGTTTTATCAACTCGACCTCGAAATGTCTTTCATCGAATCTGGAGAGGAAGTTTTACAAACAATAGAACCTCTAATCAAAAACTTAGTAACCGATTTTGCTCACAAGCAATTAGTTAACGAACAAATTCCTCGTATTCCGTATCACGACGCAATGGAAATATATGGTAGTGATAAACCGGATTTGCGCTTTGATCTCAAACTCGTTGATCTCAGCAATGATTTTGCAGATACGCAATTTACAGTCTTTCAAAATGTTCTAACAAAGCAAAAAGATGGCGTAATTAAGGCGATTTGTGCTCCTGGAGGTGCCAAATTTAGTCGCAGTCAAATCGACAACTTTACCGAACAAGTTAAACAACTTGGCGCAGGAGGCTTGGCTTATATTCTGGTAGAAGATGAACTTAAGTCCCCTATTCTCAAATTCTTTACCCAAGAAGAAATCGACGCTGTTATATCCAAAACCGGCGCACAAAAAGGTGACGCAATTTTCTTTGGAGCTGACGAACGCAAACTTGTGAACAAAGTTTTGGGAACTTTGCGCAATACTCTAGCTGACGAACTAGAACTCAAAGATCCTAACCTTGTCGCGCTGGCTTGGATTGTCGATTTTCCTTTGTATGAATATAATGATAACGAAAAAAAGATTGACTTTTCCCATAACCCATTCTCTATGCCTGTTGGCGGACTAACTGCTTTCGACCAAACAGAACCGTTAGAGATTAAAGCCGACCAATATGACATGGTCGCTAATGGTTATGAAATTTGTAGCGGAGCAATCCGAAACTATAACCCAGAAGTTATGTATAAAGCTTTTGACGTTGTTGGAATTTCTAAAGAAGAAGTTAACCAAAAGTTTGGGGCTATGATCAATGCGTTCAAATATGGCGCACCTCCACATGGTGGCTGTGCCTTTGGCTTAGATCGTCTATTTATGATTCTCGAAAACGAACCTAATATCCGCGAAGTCATTGCCTTTCCTAAGAATGGCTCGGCAATTGACACTTTAATGGACGCACCGTCGGATGTCACCGAACAACAACTCAAAGATCTGCATATCAAACTCGATCTCCCAAAAAGCAAAAAATAATTTTTCTCCATCAAATTGATCAAAACTTTATAAACTATATTTCAGAACGAATTTTTATTCCAAAACAAAAACCAAGCCCTTTCTTTTTAAGATAGGACTAAGTAGTGTAGTAAAATGACACAAATAAAACTTCAACAATTCGAAGGTCCACTAGACTTATTGCTCAACCTAATCGAACAGCAAGAACTTAGCGTAACCGAAATTTCTTTGGCGCAAGTCACCGAACAATTTTTGCAATACGTCAAAGCTTTAGAGCAAATCGATCCAACCAGTCTCGCCGACTACTTAACAATCGCCGCGCGCCTGCTTGTAATTAAATCCAAAGCAATCCTCCCGACTTTGGAAGTTCAAACGGTAGAAGAAGAATCAGAGCTAGATCTGACCGAACGACTTTTGGTCTACAAACAATTCAAAGAAGCTGCCAAAGCAATCAAGCAACTCGACGATAATAAAAAGCAAAGCTTTACTCGAAGTTTAGTATTTTCGGAACGCATCAATTTTTTTCCTGATCCAAGCATCACCCCAAACTCTTTGCATCAAGCAATTTTGGGAATTGTTACTCAGCTCAAAGAACTAGACAACTTGCCAAAAGCCAAAGTTAAGGAAGCAATCTCAATTTCTGACAAAATCTCTCATATTCAAGCGATATTATCCAATCAGGTCGAAAGCAAACTTAGTCAACTTTTGAGTAACACCAAAACCAAAGACGAAGCGATTGTTACTTTTTTGGCTTTATTAGAATTGATCAAACAACGCGTATTTACTGTTGACCAGGAAGATTTGTTTTCTGACGTGACTATTACTCAATACCAAGCCACCACTATTACAGAAATTTCTTCTGAAGAAGAAACCATCATCGAGGAAACAACCAAAGAATAATTTTCCCGTCACCAACCTTTTATTTGATATAATTATTTAGTATGAATCAACTTAGTTCACAAATCGAAAGCTTGTTATTTGTGGCGAGCAAACCACTAACCGCCAAAGAAATCGCCAAAAATCTCAATCAACCAGAAGACTCAATTTCGGCAGCCTTAGATCAACTGATTGCGGAAAGGCAAAATACAGGAGTTGTCATCCTTCATAATGATTCGCATTATCAAATGGCGACTAACAGTCAGAATAGCGACATTGTCAAAGACTTTCTCAACGCCGACCTCAAAGAATCTTTAACCGATGCCACTACTGAGGTTTTGTCTATCATTGCTTACAAACAACCAATCTCCAAAGCCGAAATCGAAGCCATTAGAGGGGTTAATTCGCAGTACAGCTTGAGAGCATTGCTCATGCGAGGACTAATCGAAAAAATCAAAAACCCTAGCGACGCGCGAGGCCCTGCCTATCAGGTCACGACCGACTTCTTGCAACAATTAGGAATTACTACGTTGACCCAACTACCAAGCTTTGAAGAAATTACCAAACACGTACAAGCGCCAAACATTATTGGAAGTAATGATAACAACGCAAGTCCCAAATCTGATGAACAAAATCTAGACGAACTACAGAACACCTCGGATACTACAACAACTGAATCCTAAAAACAATCAAAAATAAAAAAAGATCGCCGTCCCCTGCTTTGATAAAACGGCGATCTTGTTTTGGGAAGTCTCAGAGGGGCACGAACCCTCGAATGACATTAAGGTTTAATAATGTCATTGCGTAGCCCACGCAGGCCACCCCTTTGTTGTTTCTCAGGCATAAGACTCCCCAAACCCCTCCTTGCTATTTTGCAAAATTTTTATTTTGGCAAAACTTCGTATGACTCTGCTGGAGAAGATGGTTCTTCTCGAGGCAACTTAGCATCAGTGCAACCTGCTGCCAAAAACCCAACAGCTAATATCAAAATTGATAATAAAATTTTCATCAAGTATATAATAAAATTCTAAAGATTTGCATTAATTATACCACACTTCCCAATAAAAGACTTTTTTGGTAAAATTATTCTGATATTAAAGTATATTTTTTATAAAGTTTTTATAAATTACAGATTCGGTTCAAATTCTTTTCAAAATTTCTTCAAATTTTTATAATCTTTATACTTAATAGAACAAAACTTGTCCACTTATTATCCTCTAGTTTTCCATAAGTTATTCGCAGCTTATCCACAATCAGATCTCTCAATCCAAAGTAACATGGCCCATTCGTCTAGTGGTTAGGACACTTGGTTCTCATCCAAGCAACAGGGGTTCGATTCCCCTATGGGCTACCAAAGTAAAGGCACCGCGCAAGCGGTGTTTTTACTTTGGTTATTCTTAGAGGAATCGAACGGGTTGAAGCGAGACAAAGTTTTCTCTGCAGAGAAAACTGAAGTCGAGCGATCACCAAACAGCTGGGAGCTGTTTGGTGCAACCCAGGACAAGGAGGCTTTCAGCAGAAAGCTGACGCGAAATTACCCTATGGGCTACCAAGTAAAGGCACCGCACAAGCGTTGTTTTTACTTTGGTTATTCTTAGAAGAATCGAACGGGTCATCTATTGTAATCCAGAAACAAAATCCAAAACACCTCTAGCAAAAAATAAAACTTAACAAATGGCTTTACCTGCAGGCAATTTATCACCTCATACAAAAACTACAAAAATAAACTTGGCAACAAAAAACACCGCGTCGATAGCGGTGTTTTTGGAAAGTAACAGCAAAATAAAATATGCAATAGACCAAACACCTCTTATTAGCTCTTACGAGTTTTGGCTTTGTGGCCAATCTCCGGCGGGCATACATAGTCATCGCCTAGTTTTTCATAACAATCATCGCACCCAATCATTTGGCGATTGCAATCGTTGATTTTACAATTAGTGTAAGTTTCGGTCGCTTTTTTGCAAACCCAACACTTCCCCACCACCTGATGTTTGGGATCATCTGTATAAAATCCCATTGCCATACGTTCGTCAAAAACATAAAGTTTGCCAAGGAAGTTTTCGTTTGGATATTTTTCCATATAACACACAATTCCACCATCAAGCTGATACACATCTTTGAAACCATTGGCAAGCAAATACCCAGAAGCCTTTTCGCATCTTACTCCGCCAGTACAAACAGTAAGCACGGTTTTATCTTTGAGATGCTCAATCGATTGGAGGAATTTAGGCAAGTCTCTAAAATTATCCATTGGCGGTAATACCGAACCTTCAAAATATCCAACCTGATGCTCGTATGCATTGCGCATATCAATAATATAAAATTCTTTACCCTCGGCAAACCACTGATGTAGTTCTTCTGGCTTAAGATGAATCCCAGTTTGTTGGTTAGGATCTATATCACATGATTTATCCAAACCCAAAGTCACAATTTCGTGACGGACTTTAACCGAAGTTTTTGGAAAAGCATGACCAGTTCCTGGACTTCGTTTGATCGGAATATCAGCAAACCGCTTGTCACTCTTGAGATCTTCCAAATACTTATCGATATTTTCTTTGGTGCCTTCGAGCGTGATGTTAATCCCTTCGCCAGCGATAATCGAACGCCCTTTAAGACCCAAAGCTTCTTGGATCTTTTTTTGTGACTTCATCAAAGCAAACGGGTGTTCAATATAAACATATTTATAGAACAAAATAATGTCATATTGTTCTTGCTTTGATTGGATTGTTGGGGTATTTGTAGTATTCATAACGGTAATATAATAGCAAAAAACTCTAGAATTATCTAGAGTTTTTTGCTATTGATTTTGAATATAGAATCTACAAAAGAGATCCTTCGTCGCAAGCTCCTCAGGATGATATAGAGCTAATTAGACAATGCGCCAATTGGGAACTGGGTAATAGCTTTTTTTGCATTCTCATTCATACCATGAGCCTGGTTAAAAGCAGCTGTACCATCTGTACCACATAAACTAAGAATCGCTTGATCACCACCAGGGTGCTTGCCGATCCAAGAAGTTAAGTCATAAACCGTGCTACTAATAGCAGTCAGCACTTACTGGCATTATTTGCCGCTTGTACTTCTGCCATAGTGAATGCTTTTTGACCTTGTGATGCAGACGAACCATCAGTAGAAGTGTTTTCTTCCATTTTTGCCTGATCCATACTAGCGCCATCACTGGTCTGTGTATCTTGTGTGGTTGCTGTGTCAGAAGAATCTGCAACTTGGTTGTCAGACTTACTGTTTAGGGCAAAAAATGCGATAACCACAACCGCAATAATACCCACAATAATATAAGTTGTTTTATTCATAAGAAAATTTTATCACAAAAAACAGCTCTCGACTAGAGAGCTGTTTAGGAGAAAGGTGTTGGTAATATTTAAGGAGATTTAATAAGACCATGACTAGTCTCGATCCATATGGCCCATTCTATTATGGCCGTGCTTAGATCGGGATTTACCATCTTGTTTACCATCTTCTGGTGGACCTTGATCCAAGCGCTCTTTAATCTGCGCTAATTTATCATCAGCCTGCTGCTGTGTGATTTTTCCGTCACTTACAGCTTTCTGCAAACGCTGAGAGGCTTCTTCTAATCTAAGATCTCGAAGCTGCTGTTTAATCTTGTCAGCATCCAAACCTTTGCTTTGAATAATCTGGTCAAGACTCTGATGATCTTGATGAGCCTGTTCTAGCTCATCTACACTGATCCCTAAAATTTCTGCAACTTTTTGCTGGTGCTGAGTTCGATCCGCTTCTCTCTGTTCTTTGAACTGCTGACGATCTTCTTCGCTCATATCATTGAGCTTGCCAAGACCACCAAACATTCCATGAGCCGAGACAGCACTAGCGCCAAAGACAAGGAACGCTACTGCTGGCAAGAACCCAGCGATTAATAACTTTTTATTTGTATTCATCCAAGTAACTTTCTGCAAAGTTAATTGCATTAATAAATTAATATTGAGACAGTCAACGCGTTGTCTGCTTATTATTACAATCAACTCACAAAATTATTTCAAATTTTAATTGGCTTAGATAAAACAGTTATCGATCATCTTGTGATTTGGAGTGTCCCTTTTTGCTTCCACCAGGCATCATCAACGGACTATCACCTTCCCGTAGAACCTTAATACCTTTGGCGCGAATTTTTTTGTCATTCTCTGAACCCGAAACAATCACAATATCATCATTTTCAATCTCTGCATCTTTGGGCGCAAACTGTGTTTGCTCACTAATTTCTACATAAACTTCATCGTGGGCTCGATTGGCCATCCAAAAACCATCGTCGTCAACTTCCACAACTTCGCCAACCTCGGCATTGTGCAATTTAATCATCTCAGCTTGAGGGTAAGGTGAAAAAGAAAATCCAAAACTTTTACTGCTCAACACAGCCAAAGTGTCATGCAAACGAGTCTGACCAATTGCGTAACTACCCAAAGTCACCACACCAACTACAAAAATAAAAGTAAAAACCAATGGGTGACGGTAAGTGATTGGGTATTTGTCCGAAATCCAAACTAACCCAAAAACACTGACCAAGGCCAACGCTATGATCAGCCATGGCAAAGACAAAAGCAAATCAGACAAACCCATCAACCCAAATCTTGATAAATGAATCGCGCCACTCGAGTACAAAGTAAAAATAATCAAACTAACAAAGTACATTGCCGAAGTTGCAAAAACCCCAACCAAACCTGCTTTGATAACTTGGCGCACAAAAAAATACCACTTCGGCTTCATGGCCAAATGCTTAGCTTGTAACTTGGTTACAAAATCTGATTGTGGGTCTTGTAAATTATTCATATCAATTAGTCTTAAGTTTCATAATTTGTTTTTTGAGTATGGTGCGAGCGCGGTTAATTCTTACACCTACAGTACTTACAGGAATACGCAGAACATCCGAAATTTCTTGATAACTCAACTGTTCTTGAACCGATAACAACAGTGGCTCTCTATATTTAAAATCCAATTTTTCTATGTACTGCTCCAACGATTCTAACAATTCCTGCTGATCAAAATCACTCTCTACATTTTGCGAACTTTTAAACCAAGGAAACACCACTTCCAGGTCAAAGTAATCTACAATTTGCCTAGAGAATTTTTTTCCATGATTAATAAATTCATTATGGGCAATACGATACAACCAAGTCGAAAATTTTCTCGTCGGATCATAACTTCTAAAATTAACATAAGCTTTGAGAAAAATCTCTTGGACCACATCTTCGATATCAGAATGGTCGAATAATAATCGTCGACCATAATTTTGCATTTTACTTTGGTAGCGCTCCACCAAAACTGCAAACATTTGAGATTGCTGATCCTGATTTGTAGCTTTGAGAATCTGCTGAGCAATTTCTTCATCCAACAAATCCACCATATCCAAAGGTTCTTTATTTTCCACAATATCTCAATAAATCGTAAACTGACTAGAGGTCATTATATATATTACAACGCAAAGCCAAAAATATTTCAAATTTAAAAGGCTCAACCGCGTAAGCCTTCTAAGTCTTCGGTCAAAAGATCTCTCGATCTTTTCTCCAAAAAATCATAAATCAATGCTCTGTGAGCAAGAAGATTGGTATAGGAATGTTCTTTTTGAACTGTCTGTAGTAACTCAGGAATTTTGAAATTCTCAAAAATTCTTACATTCCAAACATGCAAATGAATTTTCCCGATCTTCCTCTTATCAGCAACGGACATGCCAAGAAAATGATTAAGTACCAATGCAGAACGTGCCTGATACTTGGTTATTGAAAAAATTATTTGCAAAAAATCAGAAATCAAACCATTGTCAATAATAAACAAGTGATTTTGTGCGCCTTTTCCGTTTGGCGGACAGCGCAAACAGCCAATCATCTTGAACCAGTTATTGTAAAGCTCTTTATCTAATTTTGAACAATACTTTACTAAACTACTGTAATACAACTCTGCAATTTTTAGTTGTTGAGCTTCGAGCCTAGAATACCCGACTTGTCGATGAGGAACTAACAAAAATCCTCTTCTCTCAACATCTTTTGCTGCTTCAAAAATAAACTTCATTGCACCTTCACAAAGCGCCTGTTCCTCGATTTCAATACTACCAAACATTTCTCCCCTCCTTCATTTTTTGGTCTTACAATAAAATTGAATTCAAAATTGTCTTTAAGTCAGAATATTTTAACTCAAATTTTAAAACCCGTCCAATAACACTAATATCTGCCACCGAGACTGGTATTTCTCCAGCTCGAGGTTTAGCAACTTTGATTTCGATATTTTGTTGGCTAACTTCTTGAGCTACAGTCAAAATCTCTTTGATTGTAAAGCCTGTTCCTGATCCAACATTAAAAGTCGCCAAACCTTTAAACTCTTTAAGATAATTGAGACTCGCTACATGCGCTCGCGCCAAATCCACTGTGTGAACCAAATCTCTGATACAGGTTCCATCTTTGGTTTCGTACTCATCGCCAAAAATTTTAAAAATAGAATTCTGTTGAATCGCTTTTTTGATTTGCGCTAATAACCCATGCGGATTTTGAGGATGAACCATCACCTCTTGGGTTGTTCCAACCGCATTAAAAAATCTCAAGATTACTGCATTTAGGCCAAGGTACTGACAATAATATTCGATTACCTGCTCTGCCAAAAGCTTAGAAGACCCATAAGGGTTAATTGGTCTGAGCTGCGCATTTTCGCTTATTGGTAAAATAATCTGTCTGCCATAAACAGCTGCTGTAGAAGCAAAAACTAATTTAGAAATCCGTTCACCTTTAAGAATTTCTAGCAACTTGATAGTTTTGAAAGTATTGTGTTCGTAATACAAACCAGGCTTAAGCAAAGACTCATTAGCATCAATTTTTGCTGCCAAATGAATTACAGCTTTAACTTTATTGTACTTAAGAATTGTTTTCCAGATTGCCGGGCTAGCAAAGTCGCCCTTTATAAATTCCGGGCCTAAAAATAGGTTTTCTTCGCTGCCGGCAGATAGATCATCTAAAACAACAATCTCTTCGCCAGCTTTGATTAACTCTGCCACAACATGGCTACCGATGTACCCTGCTCCACCTGTCACAACAACAACTGCTTTTCTAAATCGTTTCATTATTGCCAGTCCTTAGGAGTTTGCGCTTTCCAGTCTTCCATGGCCGAACGCAAACTAAAATAATATTGATATCCCATCTCTTGCAAAGTTTTTGGTTGAATATAATTTGAACGAAGTAATTTTTTGACTCGTGTCGGATTAATACCAAGACCCCGGCCGATTATTTTTTCTAATAAGCCAATAGCATACGAACCTGATAACAAAAGCCAGAATGGGACATTAAAGGTTCGGTGTTTAGACTGCGAAACATCAACAATTGTCTCATAAAATTCTTGCACCGTCGGAATTGGATTAGTCGAAAAATTATACAGCAACTGACCAGCTTGTTGTTGTTCTAACTTCTGCCACATCCACAACATCGACTTAACTAACTCTTTGACATAACCACCAGCTTTGCGAGTTGTATAATTGCTAGTAAAGAAAAATATCCACCAATGATCGCCCGCACCATTCTTGTGACATTTTTTCTCCTGAGCCAAAAATTACCCAGGTCTGACGATTAATAATTTTCGCTCAGCAGATTGGTTTTGCCATTCTTGATGAATTCCTCTCCGCCGCTAATTTAGAAATCCCGTACTGCGTGTTTGGCTCTGGTTTTGTGTCTTCAGGGATTTTTGAAGCTGGGTGAATCTTCTCTTCGGTCGCTCCATAGACCGAAATACTACTTGTAAAAATTATGTTCTCACACCAACTTGTTCGGCCCAGTCACAAATATTTTTGGTACCGGGTAGATTGTTCGCAATATTCATACGACAAATGTCCCGGCTCACGATGCACGGCAGCCAAATTTGCGATCAACTTTGGTGTTTGAACTAAATTTTGTGGAATTGGTTGTGTAATATCATGCTGCATAAATTTAATCACCCCGTGATCAAATTGCTGTTTAAACTCCTGCGGAAATTCTTGGAATTGCGGCGGCTTAATATCGACTAATACTATAGACTCTACCGCTTTTTGCGCCAAAAGTTCCAAAGCCAAATAACCGCCAATAAAACCAGTTCCGCCAAATAAAACCGCACAATTTTGAGCGGAAGATTGAGTATTCATTGATTGAAAATCAGTACTATTCATACAACCATGATAACATGAAAATCGCCCATAAAAAAGCTAGAAAAAGCCTTTTTGCAATGCTATAATAAGCTCAATGAAACGCCCAGAATTAATCTTTAATCTAATTTCTATTCCTCTGGATATCCTAGCGCTTATCGCGGCTGGGATAGCCTCTTTTTATTTGCGCTACCAAGACCAAAGGTTTATCACAGGTGATTTGCTAGGACCAGTCCAATTCGAACTAAGTTTTAATGACTTTTTGATCATCTTGCTCAAAGTGATCCCGGTTATGATTTTGATTTTTGCATTTTTGGGGTTGTACGCACAGCGTGGTAGCCGACGATTCTTGTATGAATTTAACAAAATCATTACAGGTGTATCGATTAGCGCATCGATTGTCATAGTTTTGTTTTTCTTTAATCAATCGATTTTCCCATCAAGATTTATTATTTTGTCTGCTTGGATTTTGAGCATAGTTTTTTTGTTAATCGGCAGATTAATTCTCAAGAGTATTCAACAACGTCTTTTTGCAAAAGGCTTGGGATTACATAAATTAGCTTTGGTTAACGGTTACGGTAAAGAAGCTCAAGTAATCGAGTCGATCTTATCAGACAAAAGGTATGGCTATGATGTTGTAATCGAACTCCCTAACGATCAAAATTTATTTTCACAACTCACCCCGCTTGCGCTTGATCATCAAATCGACGAAATCGTTCAAGCTAACCCGCAAGCTGATAGCGAGCTTAACTTGCAACTAATGAATTTTGCCAGGCAACATGGCTTGGGCTTTAGTTATATTCCTAATCTATTTGAAGTACAACGCAATGTTATTGACCTCAATAACCTCAAAGGTGTTCCTGTAATTACGCTCAAAAATACCCCGCTCGATGGCTGGGGTAAAGTCACAAAAAGGATTTTTGATATTGTCGCATCTTTGATTTGTCTAATCATTACAATCCCGCTGTTTATTATTCTCGGCATCGCGATCAAGCTAGACAGTCGCGGTCCAATTTTTTATGGATCAATCAGAGTTGGGCAAAACAAAAACTTTGTTTTTTACAAACTACGTAGCATGTTTACTCATTTGAGTGTCGGAGATAAATATGGCAAAGACCAAGCCCAAGAATTACTTGATCAGCTTATCGATAGTAACGATCAAAACCGCAAAGGACCTTTGTTCAAAATCAAAGATGATCCCAGGGTAACACGAGTTGGTAGATTTATCCGCAAAGTCAAAGTTGATGAAATTCCTCAATTTTGGAATGTGCTCAAAGGTGATATGAGTATGGTCGGCCCAAGGCCGCATATCCCCGAACAGGTCGATCAATATCGAGCTACCAATGGACGCATTCTTAGTATCAAACCAGGGATCTTTGGGCTAACTCAAATCTCACAAATCACTTGGCCAACTTTGCCTTTCGAAGAAGAAGTTAGACTTGATACTTACTATATCGAAAACTGGTCAATTTTTTTGGATCTTAGTATTTTGGCGCGAAGCTTATTCATGCTATTTTGGGCCAAAAAACCCAAAGAAAACTACTAAATTTTTTTCTTGTATAAGCCTTGATTGAAATCCAAAACAAAAAACCTCCCTCCGCTAGATTTGCGGATGGGAGGTTTTTTTGTTTGCGTTTAAGCAAGAATGAATTTAAGAATTGATTCTCGCTTGCGGAAGATTACAAATCCAGCTGTTACTAGACCAGCGAATACTCCAGCAGAAGTAGCAGCGCTACCAGTCTTTGGAGCTTGGTAAGTAACTTGTCCAGGAACTGTAATTACCACAGTATTACCATAAGTATTAGTGATACGGTAAGAGATGGTTGAAGCAAGAGATTCTTTAACTTTGACTTGGAAAGTCTTGGTTACAGTTTCACCAGCTCGAATATCCATTGCATCGTAGCTAAGAACGTTACCGCTCAACTTTGCACCAGGTGCAGAAATCAAGTCAGCCAATGGTAGAACACCAGAAAGGTCATCTTTGATTACATAGTTGCGCGCAGTTGCGTTACCAGTGTTGGTTGTAGTTAAGGTAAATGTAATGTAGTTACCACGATCTGCGTAAGTTGATACAGCATCAACTTTCTTAGTATCGTTGTAAGCTTTCTTAGAAATAACAATGTTTGGATTACCACCACCGGTTGTAGGGGTTTGGGTAATTCGTACACATGCATCATCAGAAACTTCATTTACATCATCACCGTTAGCATAAGCTGTGTTACAGATGGTGCGATCACCAGAAGCAGTAACTTTGGCGTCGAACTTGATAGTGCTAGATTCGTTTGGATCTAGATCACCCATTCGAACAGTCAAGCGATTACCGCTTTTATCATAATTACTAGAAGTAGAGCTAACGATGTCATCTAGATCAAACCCAGATGGCAAGTTGTCTTCCATGCGAACGTTGTTTACTGTCTCGTCACCAGTATTGGTAACGGTAACTGTAAAGCGAACAGTGTCGCCAGAACGAACTTCAGAATCATCAACTGACTTTGTGATACGAAGATCACCGTGGCCAGGAGTAACAATATCATTGATAACTACTCTTGCAGTGTCAGAAACACGATCAGTGTTAGATGCATCTGCATAAGCAGTGTTAGTCTTAGTTCCATTGCTTGCGGTTACACTAGCTTCGTAGCTAATGTAGCGTTTTTCACCAGGAGCTAAATCGCCAAGATTCAAAGTACCAGGCAATGTACCAGACCATAAGTTGCTGGCAATAGAGTTAGAGTCAGTGCTACCTACTTTAACCGAATTTCGGTCGATAGATACACCGCTAACTCCAGCATCAGACATAGTTACCGCAGTAGCAGTAGTGCTACCAGTGTTTGTAACTACAACTTTGTAGCCAACGCGATCATTTTGATCAGCATTAACACTACTAGAGTAGCCAGTGTTGTCAGTGATATTCTTTACAGATTTATCAATAGACAAAGTGGTGTCTTGTGGAGTGCTATCAGCAACTACACGGAACTTAAAGCTCAAGAAGACGCTGTATTCAAAACAAGCATCCAAATCACCAACTGTGTAAGTAGAATTACCTAAGTTTAGGTTACTTTCACCTGTGATTACTCGACCTTCGTAGTCATACATCTGACCGCTATTAGAAAGAACTTCTAATTTAGCGTTACTTGGTGTATTAACTGTAAAAGTTTTGGTATAAGATGCAGCGTTATCAGCGCTGTAAGTTACACGCAATGTGTGAGTACCACCAACAGAAGTATCTGTTTGAGTAGTAACTTTTACGTTACGAGCCGTAGTCATTGATGGATCCAAGTTGTTTGCTGCACCGTTGTGAAGATACAAAAGAGCAACACCTTGTTCACCAGTATTTAAGGTTAGACCATCTTGCCAGTCAGATTGACTTTGAGAAAAGACAGTATCTTGACCTTGAACATACTTTCCAGCGTCAATCGCAGGAAAATCATGACATAAAGGCGTATTAGCATCATCGTAAGTTACCGGCCAGTGGTTAAATGTTGGGGTAATTGGCGGGTTTGCACAGTTTTCCGCAGAAGTATGAATATTTGTGATTTGTGGAATCGCAAACATCACGACCGCAAGAGCACCGATCAAAGCCACGCTCGAAAAAATCCCAAATCTGGACGATAGATGATTTTTTAGACTTTTAAGCATTAGTGCTTTCTCCTAAATTCGCGGCTGTTTATAAAAACCGCTCATTACTTATTAGTTGATTTATCCCAACACCAGTTAGCAATAAATCTTGTGAGTATACTTTATTTTGCCAAAATGTCAAGAAAACTACATCAAAAACCTTTTATTTAAGCCAAAAAAAATACTAGCCAAATTGGCTAGTAACTTAGTTATCAGAGTTTACAGATAAATTGCTCATAAAATCCTTATATTTTCCTACCCTAGCTAAATGCGACGAAAATACAATACAAAACATTAAACATCAATTAGATAGTACAGAAACCTAAGCATGCTGAGCTAAAACACCTCTAAATTCGTTATTCACAATTAATGGAATTCCACTAAATGACTTAATTTCTTGGGTAATTTTCTGAACTGAACAGCGATGATTAACTCCACTAGAACAATGCGCGCAGAGCATGGTTAGTTTTCTGATAATTTCGGTTTTTGTTAATTCTAAATCAGACATAACAAACTCCTTTCTTGTTATGATTATTAATCTTAATTTTAAGACGATATTTGAGCTAGATAAGCTCGTAAGTTATTCTAAGTTTCTGATTACCCCGACGACTTTACCTTGCACCATCCAATCTTCTTTTGGATAAATATTAGGATAATCAGGATTCTCTGCTTTGAGGTAAGCTCGATTTTTGACTTGAACATACCTCTTTACTGTAGCTTCGTCATGCAATAATGCTACGACAATGTCATTATGTTTGGCTTCCTTTGTAGGATGAACAATAACCAAATCCCCTTCATGAATTCCAGCGTTGATCATACTATCCCCTCTCACTCTCAGTAAAAATACATCCTTACGACCCTTGATCAAACTTTGAGGCAAGTTAATCCAATCTTCTATATATTCTTCAGCTAATTGTGGCATACCTGCTTGCACAGAACCAATTAATGGAGCTCTGATAAAACCTTTTTGAAGACTATAACTCAAACTGTCTAAAACATTAATACCTCGAGCTTTACCATTAGTTTCTATATAACCACCTTCTTCTAAACTTCGAAGTAATTTGGAAACCGCGTTTTTTGACTTAACTCCCAAGTAATCTGCCATTTCGGACAAAGATGGGGGCAAGCTATGATCTCTAATCTGCTCAACAATAAATTTGAGTAATTGTTTTTGTCTATCTGTTAAACTCATACTTTTGTAACTAATGATAAAGTGAACGTTTGTTTACCTGTTCTATATTATGATATTAAACGAACGTTCACCTTATGTCAAATAAAAAAATAGCTCATAAAATAGCTATTTTTTGAAAAGAAACAAAGTTATCCACACTTTCTTTAGAACGGAAATAAGAAGTGCAAGACTTCAAACAACATCACTACCCCATCTTTGATAAATGGAACCGAAGCCGGTAATAATAAAATCAAAACCACCAAAAATATAAAATTCTTTTTCAAAACTTCAAAAACCGAATACAGTAGAAAAACCGACAACCCCAAACCAATAAACGGTCTCATAAACTCTGGAAACATTTCCATCGATTTCTGATAAAACTCAGTTAAATCCATGATTTTTATTTACGCTTTGCTTTACGTTGTTTTGTTTTTGGCCGAGACTTGCCAGTAGTTTTTTTGACGACTTGTTTTTTGCTCGCAGTGACTTGCTTTTTGGTCGTAGTTTTCTTTGGTGCTTTTTTGACTAAAGCCTTTTTTTTAACACCAGACTTAACCAAACTTTTACCCTCACTAGATTTAGCAGTAGTTCGAGACTTTGAACTAGTTTTTTTGATGACTTTTTTTGCGATAGATTTGTCTGCTGCAGATTTGATAGGTTTAGAACTAGAAGGTTGTTTTTTGGCAATTTTACGCTTAATAACTCGACCTTCGTGAACAACAATATGTCGATAATCAAAAATGTCTTTGATAAAACGGTCAAATGTTCCCTTGCGCAATTCAAACTCATCTTTGCTCATAATACTATAATCCACTTCTATCCCAAGGCGTCTCTTGGTTGTTTGCAAAAACAAATCCAACTTACTCAAATTAACCTTGCCGACTAACAATAAATCGACTGGTAAACCAGGCATTCCTGTAAAAATTCCAGACAAATAAATCCCTTCTAAATCACCTAGCTTTTTGAGCTCGGCAAATAATTCGTCTTCTATAGGTTTTTCGATTTTTTGAAATTCCTCTTTTACCTCTTCGAGCATATGATTCTTGGGATTGAGATAGAAAAAACTAATGCCATTTTTTTGGCATGTTGATAAAATATTCTTGTTGCTTAGCTCTTTAACTGCGGCTGCGACAGACTCTTGAGTATGCGGTACTCTCGAAGTTAATTCTTTGAGAGAATAAGTTCGAGACGAAGAAGCCAAGAAAAACCCTAGCAAATTAGCTTCTACAACAGAATCGATAATATCATTAAGTAAAGTATTCATAAAAAAATTATACCACAGCCGTACTTGGGGAAAACCCAAAAATTTCTTGTTTTTGTGCCAAAAATGATATAATGAATACAATATAAATTATGCAAGAATTAGAAACACAAGTAGTCAAAATCCAGCTTGGCGATAATAAACAATCGAGTAGTTTTGTTTATACTTTTGCCGAAACTATCAACTCGCAAGATACCGAACTTTATGTGATCTGTGAGTTGCCGATGTTTAATCCAGCGGCAGCGGATGAATGCCAAAGAATATCTCAAGCAATTACTTCAGCCATCAAACGAAGTTACCGTGGCGAAGTTGAAGCCGAAACTTTTGAGAACGCCCTTGCTCTAATCAATGAAGAACTGAGTAAATTGGTAACTATTGGCAAAACGCATTGGCTGGGCAAACTCAACGCAATCATTGGAGTTAAACATAATGATATTTTGAGCGTAAGCTCAGTTGGAAAAATTTCCGCGTTGCTTTATCGTGATGGAAAATTTGTCTCAGTCACAGAACCAGGCAATACCAACCAACCGCTCAAAACTTTTGAACATTTTTCGGAAGGCAAGCTCAAACTTAATGATATGTTTGTCTTGTCAACCTCGCAGTTATTCAACCACCTTTCAGTTGATCGAATCAAAAAATTAGTCGACAAAAACGAACTCCCGATTGCAGCTCAAGAAATCATCGAAATTCTTCAAGATGATATGGGTCCAGAGATCGCCTGTGGTTCAATTTTTGCTTTGCAAACCGAACCAAGTCCAGAAATCACCCCAGACGAAGTCGACTTAGCCGAATTTTTAAACCAATCTCCAGACCAACAATCGCAAAGCTTATCACCGCAAATCAAAAGCCAAATCAAAGCTGGATTTATTCCCCATTCGGTTAAAAATTATGCTAAAACTGGAGGAATTTTGGCAAAAAGTTTTTTTGCAGATATCAAAGACAAATATCTCAAACTCAGCTATTGGCGAAATCTAGCTAATCATTCTGGTCAAACAATTGGCATGGTTCAAGGAAAACTCAAAAGCACCGCCAAGAAGATTCAACCAGAACGAATCAACAATTACAGCCGACAAAAAAAATTCTTTATGCTCGCTGGAGTTGGATTAGTTTTAATTTTGGTTGTTAACATCGCCATTGCCAAATTACAAAATAATTCCACACAAACAGTACAATTTAACACAGAACAGCTTACAGAAATCGAAAAGCAGCTCAATGACGCTAATGCTTCTTTGATCTTTGGAGACGAAACCAAAGCTCGAGAACTCTTCGCTCAAGCACAAAACCTTTTGAATAATTTAGGCCAGCCTGAGTCACAAGAAAATATTGATAAAGTTAACGAACTCAAAACCCTAGCTCAAGATCTTGATAAAAAACTCAATAAAGTAGAAACTGCAACAGTTAAAAATCTTGGGACATTAGCGAGTAGCGATCACCTGATCGCTTTACCAGACTATATCGCTGTTGAAAACAACCGAACTATCGTAAGTTATAATCGCAACAACGGCAGTATTTCGGATAATGAACTTTCAACATCCGAATCTATTATTCAGGCAATCGCGCTCAAAAATGCCGACCGCGCCGCAGTTTATAATGGCAGTGAATTACTAATTTGGAACACAGAAACTGGCTCTGTAACTAACGGCACCAAAGATCAAGTACCAAACCAATCAGATTTTGGTGGAATGAAAACATATGCGGTTAACAACAAAGTTTATATTATTGATCAAGCCGATGCTGTTATCAGAAGCTTCGCAACAACCAATACTGGATTTACAAACCCTCAAACTTCAGTCGAAGACCAAGCTCTAAAAAATGCTATTGACTTAGCAATAGATGGAAACATTTACTTTATTTCTGGTGGAGAAATTTATAAATATAACTCTGGAGACAAACAGGACTTTTCCCCAGCTGTTAAGAATCTCTCTGATCAAAGTAAAATCTATACCGAGCTTGATTACGAATATATTTATCTATTAGATCCAGAAAACAATAAAATTATCGTACTCAACAAAGAAGGTGGCTTGGTCAAAAATATCACTAGCGACCAATTTACAAATCTACGAGACTTTGTAGTCGACGAAAACAACGACAAAATCTACGTCTTAAACGGCGACCAGTTGTTACAAATTGAGCTTTAAATTTTTGTAAATAATAAAAGACCCTCGATGAGGGTCTTTTATTATAAACTGAAGTTTACTTAAGGTTTACAGAACCACCAGCTTCTTCAATCTTTTTCTTGATCTCTTCTGCTTCTTCCTTAGAAGCACCTTCTTTGATCATTTGAGGAGCGCCGTCTACCATATCTTTAGCTTCTTTTAGACCTAAGCCAGTGATTTCGCGAACAACTTTGATTACAGCAATCTTGTTGTCGCCAGAACCTGCTAGTTCTACATCAAATTCATCTTTTTCTTCTGCACCACCAGCGTCGCCACCAGCAGCAGGCATTCCACCAGCCATCATCATTGGAGCGGCTGCAGAAACACCAAATTTTTCTTCAAGAACTTTTACCAATTCGGAAAGTTCTAATACAGAAAGACTTTCGATTTGTTCGACTAGTTTTTGAAACTTTTCTGGAACTTCGACTGTCTTAGTTTCTTCTTTTACTTCTTCTGACATGTTTATGAGATTTAATTACACAATTTGTAGAAAATAAATTTTCTTACTATTTTGCCGCTTTCGCATTAAGAACGTTAATGAGACCGCGGATATTTCCGGCCAAGACATTAACAAATCCTGAAACCGGAGCGTTGATTGTACCAACAAGTTTAGCATGAAGTTCTTCTTTGCTTGGCAAGTCTGCTAAAGCAGTTACTTGGGCTGCGCCGATAAATGTTCCATCCATTACACCACTGAGGATGTTAATAGTTTTGACATCTGCGGCAAACTTCTTGATAACTCGCGCTGGAGAAACTTCATCAGTTTCCGAAAAAGACATAATAACTGGTAGTTTGTATTCGAGTTCGGTGGCATCAATCTTGTTAGCTTCGTAAGCTTTTTTGAGCAATGTTAACTTATAAACTTTAGCGCTAACGCCTTCATTACGAAGCGTGCTACGAAAAGCTTGAATATCTTTAACATTAGTACCACGAAATTCTGACAATACTACAGATTTTGCATTTTTGATGCGCTCTGTGAGTTCGACTAAATCTTGTTCTTTTTGTTGTCTTGTTTTTGCCATAAATTCTTATCCAACACCTTTTGAGGTGTTTGGGTTCCTTTTAGGAATTTCTGAATACCTAATGGTATTCAAACTTCGACCTTTCTACTAATATCCGTGAGAATAAAAAACTCGGCTAAGCCGAGATTAAAACAACAAGCATAAATGCGTTATTGATTCCTCGGCGGGCTTGCTGTGGATAATCTTCATGAAGTCGAAAATCCAGCAATTTAAAGCCTTTCGGCCACCAACTG
Organism: Candidatus Doudnaibacteriota bacterium; assembly: GCA_041389225.1. Taxonomy (GTDB): domain Bacteria; phylum Patescibacteriota; class Doudnabacteria; order UBA920; family UBA920; genus UBA920. The sequence goes on from JAWKSI010000004.1 coordinate 48,131, forward strand.
TCTATGGATATTTAGTTGTGTGTATTATAAAACTATTGACAAAATTTGTCAAAAATTAATTGACAAATACATTATATTATTGTATAGTTTACAAACCGCACAAAAATGGAGGTATATAACTTTTATGAATATCGTAGAAAATTTTCAAAAAGCAACTAAATTCGAAGACAAAAACCTAATATTTTGTCTGAGAAAGAAATTACTTTTTGTCGAAATCAAATCAACAAAGGATTTGAGGTAAAATTTGACGACCTTAACATATACTCGTCAAGGTTTAAAGAAGACAAACAAGATGGTCAACAAAAGTCCATCTTTATCATAACAAGGAAAAGCTTATCATGAAGTCACGTAAATATTGCCCATTTACGCGACTTTTAAATTTTATAATAAGACAAAACGATTTTTTTTGATTCAATACTCAACAACTCTTTATTAAGAGCTATATTCTGCTTTATCAAATTTGCCAGAGAAACATCTTCGGATTCAATTAACTGAATAGCAGCCATTAAGCGTTTAATTTGCCAAGAATCATGATACGCAGATCTTAAATCTTGTTGCAATAAATGCACTAATTGATCTTTCGGAGTCTCTACATATTTTGTAACTAATGAATTTAAATCACTATCTTTTTTTATAATTTTTTCAATATCTCTATTAATATCATCTAAAAATCTACTACCTGCTTCATCCTCTGAATTAAATTCATATAACAAATTCAACAAGAATTCATCAGTGACGTTATTCTCATGATTAGCCCTAGACTCTCCGCCACGAGCAAAATCGATGAGCTCAACTTGCCCAGTATCAGAATCAATCATGTAATTGCGTAAGTGCAAATCATTATGAAAGATTTTATTTTCATGCAATAATTGCAAAGTATTTTTTATTTGTTGTACTTGGTTTTTATTGATTAATACCTGACCTTTTGTTTTTAAAAACTTTAGCAAAACTCTGTATTGCTGTAAGACAGACAATGAATCAAAATCTAAGTTGTGCTGTTCTTGTAGACTCGTTGCAACTTTAACTAATAAAGACTGTATACCATGCTTCTCCAAATCACCAAGATTTGCGGAGGTTTGTTGCACAAGGTATTTTTTATACAACACTTCCAGCAAATCATCCCCGTCAACCCACTCCATCAAAATAACAGATGCATGATTACCAGACAGATTTGCATTTTGTTTATTTAATTTGTTTTTCAAGTCATCGTTTATCTCAACTGTATGGTACAACCAAGGATGAGGGATAGCAGCATATTCTAACTTCTTTTCATCTGGTAAATTTTGATATAACTCATAAGCTTTCGATTGCCATAAAAACTCATTCTTGGCTTTGTCTGGATCTGTTACTTTTAAAATTTTAAGATTTTTTGTTTTACCTAAATAAGGTTCTATTTGTTTTTTTTCTTCATCCGATAGAGAACCAAAGTGAGCAGATAAATCTAGTTTAAAAATCAAAGCCTCTTGACCTTCGTCATTCTTGTAAGCATGTTCTAAATGCGCTTCGATTACTGAATCAACTGTGTCTAGTAACTCTTTAAGCTCTGAAGACTTTTCAAGTTGATTTTCCTGACTAGTAGTTTTTATGTCTAAATTATGACCGCCATAACTACTGTTAAAATATTCATTAGCCATTGATAAAACCTGTGAATAAAAAATACTGATACAAAAACATTATACCAAATAAACAATAGTTTACTATAGAATAAAACAAAAGCGCCTGTCGGCGCTTTTTAGATATACCAAATAAAAAAAACAGATTTTGTCCTGGGTTCTGTTAAACCCAAATCTCTTCGACCACCTCGTATGTTAGACCAAATTAAGAGGGGGGTTTAGAGGGAACATTTTGAGGCTTTGGCTCAACTTGTATATATGTGAGATCATTGATCATCAAATTGATCAGATGATAGCTCAGCAACAGACCGCCTGCTACCAACACCATAGCAAATCCAACTGCGTCCCACGCAACCGGATAACCTTTCTCAATTTGCTCGAGTACGATAAGAACAGAATTCACAAAAGCTGCGTCGATATTGCAGCAATAAAGATTGCACAAAACAAATTCCTAACTTTTGTCTCATTTAGTGCCCTCTGACTGAACTGAAATGTATTTTTTAATTTAAGGTGGAGACGCCGGGGAATCGAACCCGGATCCAAGATCAAAAAATCCAACACAGATCATCGCAAGTTCTTTCAATGGGTGTTTTCCTTGCTCTCTGGCAGCTATCAACCCTGTCGAAGCCTGTCGTCCCCCACAGAGTCTCTGTTTCGTCTTTAAAGACTCATCAGTATCACAAATTAGCGATAGACAGAAGCTCTAAGAACTATTTAAAATAGTTTTTAGAGCCGCTAAAAACACAATTACTATTGCGCCCACTAAAGATACAGTCGTTACTATAGCCTCATACAACTTAGGTTGTTTCAGAATTTTACCTCCGAAAATTTTAAGATCTGATTTTGAGAAGACAAAATTTATTTCCCTTCTCAAAAAGAGAGCCCAATGTACGTTCATTGAGCTGGAATTTCGCGCTCGATAGCAATAAAAATTACTAGAGCAGTAGCGTACGTTCCCCCTTTTAATTTTCCCTTTAATTTATCACTGGCCCAAATGGCTACTGCGCTAGCAGTAAAGGCTTCGGTCTTTTATACCCCAGTGTGTCTTTGGACATAAGCGAGCAGCTATGAAAAGCGCATCAACGTAAACCGGGAAGCAGACTTCACGCAGTCAGACAGGGATCCAGTCACTTACTGGATTGAATGGACTATTTACAGCCAGTCGCTCATCTGCGTGGGTCGCGGTTAACCGCTGACAATCGAACCTGTACTGAGATCCATACCCTCCTTCTTGCGCCGGCTGGCGCCTGCGGCTTAAGAATCAAGTTAATGTAACGCAATACCTGTTCACTCCATCCGTAGATAAAATGAACACCCGGTTCTCCGTCGGGCACAACTACTGCATGTTGGTACGGTGCAATAGTAATAAGGAATGCTTTCGCATAGGGGTTACCTTGCTCCGGTACTGACGCCAAAGATCGAAAAAGAACCAGTGGTTCCCCAGCCTCCGCTGTAAGCCCAATCTTCATTGTCAGTAATCCCCACGAAGACATCTGTATGGATATGGTCAAAAGATGCTGTATGGGTGCACCAACTGCTGTGCTGCGCCGCCGCCAAGTCGAGCTACTTTTCTGCTGTAACCAGGACGTCATCCCGAACAGAAATAGAGTGGTCGTGGCGGACCCGAGTTTCGAACGGAAGAACGATTGCCCGGTTTTTGATTTGCCGCAATAGCGCACCGGTAAAGACTCCGGCGATATCTATGAACGCAGTGTCACCTTTGCCAAAGGTAGAGTTCATAGACCCGCTCACATCAGGAGCGATCGCTACATTTTGGCTGCCAAACGAAGACAGATTCACAAACGACGAATTGCAGGCTTCTCGCAGTGCATCTAAGATGCGCGAGTCTTTCAATTCTTGTTTGGAATACTGATTGTAGGCATCAAAAAACCGGAACGGTAAAACCTTACTCCGCTTGATCTGGTCTTGATCAATGAGTTTTGTAACAGCATGGCTTACAACATCTTCTTGCCGAAACACATCGTGGCGAGTGAACGTCACAAGGTTTCGCAGAAGATTCATGTACGGCGCTTGAAACAAAAGCTCACGCCAGATTCCGGGCGTTGTCTGCTGCACAGCAGGGACCACTACCTCAAACGGCAACCGACCTTGACGAATCAAGGCAATCACCTGTTCCTCGGTTTGGGCCTGCTTCAGAGCTTCCAACGCTCGAATCTGAGGATTAAGCTCAGGGTTGGCGCCCAAAGCCTTATTACCTCTGATCAACCAACCAAAGCGTTCGGACATTGCTTCGTTCTGCGGTTTTGGGTGCGACATCTTAATAAGATCTCTGAGTGTCATCCCCTTGGATGACTGCGAACCATACTTAACCGCATGGTGCTCAGAGATGTTAGACATCCAACCTCTTACCGCGACCTTAGCAAAGCCGCCGAGACCACGCTTACCAGCTATAGATCCTGAAGACAACTGCAGCGCAAACTTGCGCAAATCATCAGGAATTCTAATCACGAGGTTAAACGCTGCCTCGAAAGCAGATTTCGTTTTGCCGCGACCAGCGGCGAGCATAGCCAATGCTTTCACAGGAGCATCCTTGATAAGTCCGTGGTTGCGAGCATAAACTGCTGCTTTAGCCACAAACTCCGGATCCTCTTGTATACCTTGGCGTAACACACTCTCTGCTTGTTCCGAGAGTTCCCTCTTAGACGCATAGAATGTGTCACCACTGGTGCCCACCATTAAGTTTTGGATAACTTGCTCGCGCAAGGACCTGTCGAAAGTTTCGCCACCTTCGAAATTCGTTTTCTTTGCCTGGATATTGTTCATAGTTTCCTCCAAAAAAAGTGTATGATATTCCAGGCTTACCTGGTCTCTCTTTACAGAAAGAATTACCACCGCTAGCATAGCGGTAATACTTTCTGCAATTTGAAACCATAAATTATAAAGAACTATAAGTGCCGAGCACTTATTTAAGCTCGCAAATCTTGTGGGCTTAAATAAGTGAGGGTAACTATTTCACGTAGTCACCCTCCGGCTTCAGCCTCAACTAGAGACCGTAAAACTTATTTTTCATGTGATATCCCTCCTGGGGATTGTTGTCAGGGTGGTCTGTTTCTAAAGAACCAGACCACCGGCTCTTTTTTGCGAGTAGAAGTATCCTCAATAAACAGCCCTAGTCGCTTGCGTTACGAACGAGTTATGCGGGCAAATGGTGGTGATATAAGGCGGTTTTTCTTGGCCAGCATGCTGGCTCAAGTTCGTTTATTTTTAACAAGTTCGAAGTAACCTCATATCGGTAGTCCTGGGGTCATATTCCACGAGAAATCTTCACCCGTTAAAAATCGGACCAAATCCACCTATTAAGGTGTCGGCTCAGCATCACGCAATGCTCTGCCGGAAACGCTCACAGCCGTGCCATCACAAGTTCGTTCCCTTCCTTGCTATGCACAACCATGTTAGGCTTACGCCTATTTTAGATCCCATTTAATAATATAGGAGCTAGAATAGGCGCACGATTAAATAGTTAAGACAATCGTGCTAGTAAAATGACTCATTAGCCATAGTCACCTCCTTGGATTTATATTTCTTCGCAATCATGCTTTGCGCATGTTTTGAACGAGCATACTGCGCTCGAACGAAGACTGTTTTTTGTTCACCTTGCGAATTGGTTGCCCATTCCAGGTGAACCCGTGATCACGGAGCCAGTCCGTGGCTAGCTGCTCAGGTTTTTGACGTCGGGCAGCGGAGGACGTGTTTTTGGTTTTCATTTTTTTCTTTTCATGCTAGGCGGCGAGAGTTAACTTCCCGAGCCAGCCGGATAATCGCAACGTGACGATGATGTCGCGATTTCCAAACCCTTTTGGGACCCTTCCTGGTTCTCTTTACCCAACAGAGTTTTTTTCAACCAAAATTTTACATTTTTAAGCCGCCTTTTGTTTTTCATTTTTTTGCTCCTATATTATCCTTAGTCACCTAATCCAACGTCCCTTAGCAGAGATTGGTTGATTAGGATCTCGACACCACCGACAAGGTCGAGACTTTCCGGGTTTACGGTTGGCCGATATTCTCGGCTGTCTAAGGAATGGTCGTGAGCAGTCAGGCAAAAACTGATATAAACCAATTTCCACCGGACTGCCCGCAAGTTTGGTAAGCTGGGACTAATATTTAGTCGCAAACTTTTGGGCAGTGCAATTTACAAAATGGGTATTTTAGTAAATTAGGCATTATAAAAAGCTGATAGTGCCAACTTTCTTAACAACCTTTATGTGATCCACTATGCCTAGCAACGCTTTTGTTATTTGAATATTGACCCCGCTATTCTAGATAGCCGACCGAGTCCTAGCGTTGGTTTACATATATTGTTTAAGTGAACAACACAGATCAGAAAAAGTTGTTAATCTTGTTTGACAAATTTCAGCTTACGAGATGTATTATACATTAATTAATAATTTTGTCAAGAGTTTTTAACAAAAAAATTATAATTATCTATTTTCTGGCTTATTTAAAAAAGATTATGTTTTAATATTTTGATATTTTTTACTAACTATAAATTAAAAGGCACCGGAAATTTTGATTTTCCGATGCCAGTCCAGAGTAGGTAGAATTTTTTGAATAATCAAAAAATACAGTTTTACCATTCGGTTCAAGTTTTTAGATTCGAATTTTTTGCCAATACATCAAACAAAATTTTGATGTTATGACCAATTTTCGATCCATTGCCAAGATATTCTTTGAACTCAACGGTCTTTGATTTTGATAACGTTCACCAATGCATTTGAAGCACCTCCTATATTTTGATTGATTTTACATATATCAACAGTTAGTTTAGCGCCTCAGGTCACAATAACCCAAGGCGCATGCCTCGGGTTTTTACCAGCCCATAGCGCCTCACCTCCTATTTAGTATGCAAAAATCAAAAGTAGATTATCATAAATTAAAAAAACTGTCAATAGTAACTGACAGTTTTTATGTTAAGATACAAAATCTATATTTTATCCCACAGTAAGTTAAATATAGTTTTCATAGTCATTGCAAAAGCTTTATTTTCTATGATCACTCCCACAGCTTCACTCTTGTACGAAATAATCGCAACCTTATTTTGATAAATTGTAATATCTGACTCAAAAGGCATTTCGGTTTTCTTGACAAATTTAAGTTTTCGTAACTTTTTAGGGTCGTTGTCTAACTCTTGTTCGCCTTTGGATCGTGTATACAATATCCTACTCTGGATCTTACGCTTTACTCTTTCTGCCGTATAATCTTCTTGATTTTTAACCAACTTATGCATCACCTGATCGAAATCCATAAAACCATAAATGGTTTGATTTTTTGTACGAAGAAAATCTTTACGAATTTGAGCAATACCATCAGAACCTTCAAAAAATCTTATACTAGGTCTTTCTTGTTCAGCGGAAATATTTACGTAGTACTTGGATAATTCTGGTAATAAATCATCTAGTTTTTGTTTTCTAAAATTAAGCTCAACCTGTTCTTTGTCCATCAATCGACTTAAGATCTCAGGATCTTCTGCTGTAAAAAAAGTTTTTTTACCCTTAGAGAATTCACTCATTAAACCTTTTTCTTTTAAAGAATCAATCTGGACATAAGCCGTAGCGCGGTTAACCTTTGAGTGTTTAGCGATATTTTGCGCTGTTTCTGGTCCAAGCTGCAAAGAAGCAGTATAAACCTTGGCTTCTTTTTCACTGAGCCCTAAATTTTGAAGTTCTTGTTCGTACATATTATTGTGTTAAAGTTAAATTAATTTATATAATAAATTTTTGTTCTTGTCAAAGGTTAGCCCGAAATAAATCGTGGGATGTATCGAAACATCGCGACTAATTCTCTAAAATAACTATATTTGAGTTCTTGGATATGATAATAGCTTGGGTCTGGCGATCTCCAATAAACCGTTTCAAAGCCCGCGCGCTTGGCAATCATCACCGCCCGCCCGATATGATACTCATCACTCACGATCACAATATTCATCTCTCCCGCTGTTTTACCAAGTCGACTTTCCAAAAGCGCCTTGGAGTTATTCATATTTTCAAAAGTATTTTGAGATTGATCTTCTAGCAAATAATTTAGGTCTTGGCTCGCTCGACTAAGCGCAACTTTCTGCATATACTGAGCTTCCGAAACATCGCTCGGTGCAATCTTACCACCAGAAAAAATAATCAAATTAGCCGCGCCAGATTCGTACACTTCCAAACCCTTAATTGTGCGCTGTTCAATTGTTGGCGAATTAATCGCCGCACCTAGAACAATCACAGCATCAGCAGTTTGGTCGATTTGCGGTTGATATTTGGGTAAACCATAAACTATAGTCACATCTGTCAAAAACACTACATTAACTATCAACGCAACGGCAATAAATATTTTTTTGGTTTTAGAAAGCTTCATATCCAAATTTTATAAAAACTGGTGTCGATATTTTGAAATTTCAATTTTGTAATCGCCAGAAACTTGAACACCTTCTTGTTCTAGCATCTCTTTTTGAAGTTGCTTAGTACTGCTCCAATTGCCTTTAATAGATAACAAGCCTTGGCTATTGATCACTCGCCACCAAGGAAAGTCGTTATCCCCGTCTGTCGCTTTGAGTGCCCAACCAACTTGCCGCGCCGCTCTAGGACTACCGATAGCCGCCGCTACTTGTCCGTAACTAACAACTTTACCGTACGGGATTTGGTGCACCACTTTGACAACTTTTTCTTTAAACGTCATATATTCATTATATCAAAGCTTCTTGTAGGCCTCAAAGAATCTAGTTATAATAAGCATATCGTAATTAAGATAATTTTATGGCACTAAAAGATGTTCCTTCTGGCAGTCTTGAAAAATTTAATGTGATCATCGAAATCCCTCAAGGCAGTCAAGACAAATACGAATATGACGAAAAGTTAGACGTAATCAAACTCGACCGGGTTTTGTTTACCTCGCAAAGATTTCCAGCAAACTATGGGTTTGTCCCACAAACACTAGCTGATGATGGTGACCCTGCTGATGTTTTGCTATTCTCAACAAACCCTTTATTCCCCGGTGCAGTAGTAGAGGCGCGCGCCATTGGATTTATGAATATGTCTGATAGTGGCGAAACTGACAACAAAATCATCGCTGTCCCAACCGAAGATATTAGATTTGCAGACGTTAAATCGCTCAACGACATTCCAGAACATTCTTCAAAAGAAATCAAAAATTTCTTTGAAACCTATAAACTCTTGCAAAACAAAGAAGTTGTCGTTGGTGATTTTGAAGACAAAGAAGCAGCTCAAGCATATTTACAAAAAAGCATCGATCGCTTTGAAAAATAAACTTAGCAATTTTTTAAAACCTCGTGCAAAGCGAGGTTTTTGTTTTTTTGATGATTTATAACGTCATCCTGCCTGTACCCGAAGGGTGAACCACCTTTCTAGTAGCACGTCATCCTGAGGCGTCGAAGGGTGAACCGCCTTTCCACAACCACGTCATCCTGAGGCGTCGAAAACGGCGAAGGATCTCAAGGTTTGTTATTAGAGATCCTTCACTTCGTTCAGGATGACACAAATAGAAGTACTCAGGATGACAGAAATAGAAGTGTTCAGGACGACAAAACAAAAAACCAAAGCTTTTCTTCTCGAGAACGACTTCGCGAAGGCGCTCGGAGTTCGAGGGAAGAAAAGGTTTGTTTTAAATATACGAGAAATAAAAAACCAAAGTTCTATTTCCTGCCTGTACCCGAAGGGTGAGCCGCTTTTCCACCACAATGTCATCCTGAGGCGTCGAAGACGGTGAAGGATCTCAAGGTTTGTTATTAGAGATCCTTCGGTCGCTTCGCTCCTCAGGATGACAAAGAAAAAAGGTTTGGTTTGGGAAAGAGATCCTTCACTTCGTTCAGGATGACGCAAATAGAAGTACTCAGGATGACAGAGGATTAATGCGACAAAACAAAAAACCAAAGTTCTATTTCCTGAGACCGACCTCAGGGCAGTGTGGAGTTCGAGGGAAGAAAAGATTTGGTTTGAGAAAGAGATCCTTCTACTCCGGCTTCGCCTCCGCTCAGGATGACCAAAGGGAAAAAGCGTTCAGGATGACAGAGGTAAAAAAGTGCTCAGGATGACAAAGAAAAAAAGCTTTGGTTTGAAAAAATGAGAAACGAAGAATAAAAGAAAAATAGCTCCGACCCAAGGCTATTTATCTTGTTTGAGAATCACAGTTTGATGTGGATAAGGAATTTCGATATCAACTTCGGCAAAAGCTTTGCGAATCAACTCTTGCAATTTAAAGCGCACCGAGCGCTCCTTGCTTACATCATCAAGCCAAATGCGCAACTGCAATTCCACCCCAGAATCTCCCAAATTACTTACAATCACATCAGGCGCTGGTTCTTGCAAAATAAAGGGAATTTCCTTAGGCAACAACAACAAAGTTTGCCGCGCCCAATCGATAGACTGATCATAACTAATACTCACAGCAATTTTGACGCGCGTTGCACCTTCAGCAGAATGGTTAATCAAAGCCGAGTTAATAATCGTTTGGTTAGGAATAATAATAAAAGTATTGTCCAAAGTTCTAATACGTGTAGAACGAACAGTAATAGTTTTCACCTGGCCAAATTTTTCATCAACTTCGATCCATTCCCCAACCTGAAAAGGTTTGTCCCAAAAAATCATCATTCCAGCTACAATATTACCCAAAGAATCTTTGGCCGCAAACCCAATCGCGACTCCAAAAAAACCAATTCCTGCCAAAGCTGCATTTACATCCACATTGATATAGTCAAAGGCAACCACAAAAGCAGTGATCCATAACACTAACCACAAAACATTATCAACCAAAATTACAATCAGTTCTCGATGCACTTTGGTACGATACAAAACTGCTTTAAGAATTTTTCTCAAAACATAATTAAGTGCCCAAAACACCACCAGCACTCCAATAAAGCCCAGCGCTTTTGGTAACCAAAGATCAAATTGTGTTATTTTTTCTATTTCGTAAGGAAGAAATTCCATACCTTTATTTTAACACATCTGTGCATAGCTTCTTTGCCTTGCTGACCAAACTAAAGTAAAATATAAATATCAAATGAAAGACTTAAAACAAAAATTAACTCAAATCTTACAAGGCGAAATCGAAGACTCACCAGAAACTCTGCAAAAGTACAGTCATGATGCCAGTATGTTTGAGCTCAAGCCACAAGTTGTGGTTTACCCAAAAAATGTCCAAGACCTAACCAATCTTGTTCAATTTGTTAATCAGAACCACAAAGAACATCCTGAGTTATCGCTCACAGCCCGAAGCGGTGGAACTGATATGTCTGGCGGTAGTGTTAGCGACTCAATCTTATTAGATTTTACAAAATACTTTAACCAAATTATTTCAAGTACAACCGACCAAGCTGTAACACAACCTGGAGTTTTTTATCGTGATTTTGAAAAAACGACTCTCGAGCACAACTCATTGATGCCAAGCTTCCCTGCTTCACGCGATCTGTGCACAGTCGGTGGAATGGTTGCAAATAATGCAGGAGGCGAACGCTCGTTACAATACGGAAAAACCGAAAACTTTATCAATCAACTCAAAGTTGTCTTTGCAGACGGCAAAGAATATATAGTCAAACCACTAAGCAAACTCGAACTAGAACAAAAAATTGCCCAAGGTGACTATGAAGGCAATCTATACAAACAAATTTATGAACTAATTCTTGCTAAACAAGAAGTCATTAACAAAGCCAAGCCTCAAGTTAGCAAAGATTCCACCGGATATCACCTATGGAATGTTTGGAATCCTCAAACCGAAATCTTTGACCTGACCAAGCTTATCGTTGGCTCGCAAGGAACTCTAGGTTTGGTTACCGAGATTGATTTTAAATTAGTTCCTGCGCCAAAATATTCCGGCACATTGGTGATTTTCTTACGTTCAATCAAGGATTTGGGCAAAATTATCAATAAAGTTCTAACTCACAAACCGGCTACCTTTGAAGGTTTTGACAACTACACATTAATGCTCAGTTTTAAGTTGTTCTTTTTCTTTCACAAAGAAATTGGCTGGTGGGAAACTTTCAAACTTGGACTACAGCTCTTTCCCGAACTCTTTAAGTTGATGCGCGGTATTCCTAAAATGGTTTTGTTAGTGGAATTTCAGGACGAGACACCAGAAATCGTCGCTGAGCGCGTGCATCAAATGCGTCAGGATCTACAAGAATTTAAACACGAAGCTTTGTTCGAAGAAGACGAAACCGAAGCCAAAAGCCGCAAGTTTTGGATTATGCGACACGAAAGTTTTAACATCTTACGCAAAAAAGTTCGTGACAAACACACAGCACCATTTATGGATGATTTAATCGTCCCACCGCAAGTTTTGCCAGAATTCTTGCCTGCAATCCGCAAAATAATCAACAAATACAAACTACTTGCCACAATTGCTGGACATATGGGCGATGGAAACTTTCATATCATCCCGCTCATGAATATCGAAAAAGCCGAGGAACGAGCTAAACTCGAACCTGCTATGAAAGAAATCAATCAAGTCGTACTCAAATATAAAGGTTCGTTATCTGGCGAACACAACGACGGAATGATCCGTGGCCCATGGTTAAGACAAATGTACGGCGATCAAATGTTTGATGTTTTTGTTCAAACAAAACAAATTTTTGACCCACAAAATATTTTTAACCCTCACAAAAAAACTGATGCAGATTGGAACTTTAGTATGAACCACCTACGACAAAATTTTGATTAAATATTATTAAGTTAACTCTTATGAGAAAACTCTTTTATTTTTTTCCAGCAATCGCAGGATGGGTAATTCCATCATTTGCTTTGGCTCATGTTAAATGGTTTGTAGATAGCGAACAAATCTTGGCACAAAATACCGCACCGACCAACTGGTATTCAATATCCAGCCCTGCAGTTTGGATTTGGCTTGGCTTAATTGTCCTGGCAGTCATAATCGGCTCACAACTAGACAAAATCGCTAAAGTTCCTGCTTGGTTAACTAACCTTGCCCAAAACCACAGCAAAGTAATCAACCGTGTCGCCCAAACTTTTTTGGGACTATTCTTGATTTCTATTGCACTGTTATGGAAAATCGTAATCATTCCTGAAGCTGATGGCGATACCAACACCATCCTGACTGTACTCCAGTATATCCAAATTATACTTGGCCTAATGTTTGTCTTTGACTTCAAAGTCAAATGGGCGTCAATTAGTTTGATTGTCATAACTATATTTTCGACTATCTACTCTGGAGGAATCGAAGCTTTGCTCGAAAACCTAATCTTGCTTTCACTCGCCTTTTACTTTTGGATTAATGCCGAAGATAATCAAAGCAAAATTGGTTCACTCAAACCTTACGCTGTTCCAATTTTACGCTGGGGCACTGGCTTATCGCTAATTATTCTCGCAATCACCGAAAAATTACTCCACCCAGAGCTAAGTTTGGCATTTTTAGATATTCATCAGTGGAATTTTATGCAACCATTATTCCCCTGGTTTACAAACGAACTTTTTGTTTTGAGCACAGGTTTTGCCGAAATCATCTTTGGTGTTATGTTCATATCTGGATACTTAACCAGAATTACAACAATTGCCATTGCTGTATTCTTTGCGCTTTCGGTCACGACCATGTTAATTCAATTTGGAGCTTGGGAAACCGAAGATTTAGTAGTTTACGCCGCCGCAGTGATTATGTTAGCCTATGGAAGTGGTCAATACATGACACTCAGATCGTGTCTCAACAAAGCTCTCAAAAGACCGCAAATTAACTAACAAAAATTATGAACAAAACTTACTACTATGCCATTGGGGTTATTTTGATTATTGGCGGATTTCTTGCATGGAATGCTACCCACAAATCTCCAATGCAAACCAATCAAGAAGTTTCAAAGAACTTTGAATTGCTTTCGAGCGAAGATTTTGCACTAACTTTTGAGCAAACACCAGGCGCTCAAATGCTAGACGTTAGGACTCCAGCAGAGTTTGCCGAAGGTCATATTCCTACGGCGATCAATATTGACTTTGAAAGTTCTGATTTTATCGAACAAATCAATCAGTTGGACAAAACTTTGACCTACTTTGTCTACTGTCGTTCTGGTAATCGTTCTGCTCAGGCAGTCCAAAAAATGCAAGCTCAAGGATTTGAAAAGATTGTTGAACTCAAAGGTGGAATTATTTCTGCACAAGAACTTTTGCACAGCGAATACTGGGATACTTTGAAAATCGATATTGGCGACGAACAGATCGAACAAATTCTTTCTCAAGTTAGCGATACTCAATTACTCGAATCAGAAAAACAAGGTTTGATTTACATGCGCGAAGAAGAAAAATTAGCGCGCGATGTTTATTTAACACTGTACCAACAATGGTCTTTATCGATCTTTAACAATATTGCGAGCAGTGAACAAACCCATACAAATGCCGTGCAAAATCTATTATCAAGATTCAATATCATCGACCCTGTAAATAACGATCAAGTCGGTCAATTCACCAATCCAGAACTCAAAAATCTCTACGATCAACTTGTAGCGCAAGGTTCGCAGTCACTTACCGAAGGGCTCAAAGTTGGCGCAACGATCGAAGATTTGGATATCGCAGATCTCCAAAAGTATCTCGAGGAAACTAAGAATGTTGATATTATCAACGTTTATCAAAACTTGATGAAAGGCTCGCGCAACCACTTGCGATCATTTGTTTCGCAGTTAGAACAAAACGGCCAAACATATACTCCAAGTTATATTTCTCAAAGCTACTACCAAGAAATTATTTCTTCACCAAAGGAAACCGGAAACTCAGGCGGGGGCGGTGGCAATGGTAAAGGAAACCGACAACACTAACTACAAACTTACCTACAAAACAAAAACCATCTAGAATTTCTAGATGGTTTTTTGATAAAAGTTGGCTATTTTATTCTTTAGTTGTTCGCAAAATCTTTTCCATGGATTTGCCTTTGGCTAATTCATCTATCAATTTGTCTAAGTATCTGATTTCACGCATTAAAGGATCTTTGATGTCTTCGATTTTGACCCCACAAATAACTCCAGTAATTAAAGATCGATTGGGATTTAACTTGGGAGCTTTGGCAAAAAAAGTTTCAAAGTCGATTCTTTTTTGTATAATCGAGTCGAGCTTTTTGGGTGTATACCCAGTTAACCAAAGAATAATCTGATCAACCTCGTCTTTGGTTCGATTCTTCTTTTCGGCTTTGGCTACGTAATGTGGATAGACGCTGGCAAAACTCATTGTATATATTCGATGCTTTTCCATAATTTTATTGTATCAAAAAGCGCTTTTCGGCGCTGGCTGGGGTAGCAGGATTCGAACGCAGTTAGGTCAAGAACTAAAAATGTCTTAACTATGCAGATAAATTTGTCTAACTTTACTCGACTGGGAGTTCTAATCCTTGAAGGTTCTTAATTTTCTTTTTAAAAAACTCCACCGACGACAAACTATCATGCTTGGCTTGATTGAATATTTCTGATATATCATCCCAATCATTATCCTTACCTAATCTCTCCCAAATTTCATTAATAGAAATTCCAATATTATTAAAAGCACTGGTCGAAGGATTTATTTGAGCAACATCTGTATCGTTGATAACTGGCTCCCTGAAATCAGGGCTGTAGATTTCGACCACTGTCCCGTAAATAATCGGCTCGATATTTTCCTTTTTCGCATAAAATTCCGATAATCTAGATTTAGCAAAATCACTGTTTGTTCGAAAAGCAGTTTTAAGTTGCGGAGAAATTTTGACTAGAAAAACATCAATGACGTTTTTTCTAATCTTGAACCCATGATCCCTAAAAGCTTTACCGATAGGCACACTTTTCTGTATCTCAGAATTAATTTCATTAACTTCAATATTTTTTAATTCTTGAGACAAAAAAGTAATAGCGAATGTACGAGATATACCTAACCCATCAACTAAATGAGCTTCGCGTATTTTATCGTGTGTACTATAACCTTTGAGGTAATGGGTCCATATTTATCTTCAAGTACATCGGTATGCAAACGATCAACTATTGGAAAATGTTCAATATTAGATGATTTATTTATGCTCATCTGAGTTATTCTTTTCTGCAAGAGCTTCAATTACAGTAATTGGTAATTCGTAATTCTGACCTTTAAAATGTTCATAATATGCTCTTGAACCGTATTTTTCCATATCCTGGAACACCTCAAGATAATAAGCGGTATTTAGAAATTGAATATTCATCTTATATAAGTGAATTGTTAGATAATGTGAGTATAACAAAAACGCCCCAACGGCGATTGGTTTTTGCTTTTAAATAATCTAGATAGGTATGCACTTAGGTCGCCCTAGGCTGTTTATGTGAAAACTACAATTAATATGATGCTCTTAGGTCACATGATAAAAAGTCTTGTGGCTGGGGTAGCAGGATTCGAACCTGCGAATGACGGGACCAGAACCCGCTGCCTTACCACTTGGCTATACCCCAAAGTATTCCGCGATCAATTGTTTGATTATCTACCCGTCAAATGACGGGACCGCTATTCTAGCGGCTTTGCAAGCAAAGCCTATGGCCGCTGCCTTACCACTTGGCTATACCCCAAAGTATTCCACGATCAATTGTTTGATTAGCTACCCGTCAAATGACGGGACCGCTATTCTAGCGGCTTTGCAAGCAAAGCCTATGGCCGCTGCCTTACCACTTGGCTATACCCCAAAGAGAAATAATAGATGGCTCTAAGAAACCTCAAACTCTCACGCCTACGCGATGCCATTCTTGCATATTTAGAACCACCAAGAAGAAAACGAGGAGCCAAATTAACTTCCATATTATACGTCAAATTGCTGTTCTGTGACAAGGATTACAAAGCCAAAGCAACATGATATAATTATGTTAAGTAAAACTTTGAAACACAAAATCCTAAAATGCTTCACTTACTCAAGTACATTTTTTATATCTTAATAATTGCCTTGGTTGGTTTGGCAATTTGGTTTGTGCCCAAATACTCATACGTTAAAAAAAATCCTGGCTACTGCGTCAATCTAACCAAAAATCTATACTACTGTGGCGACCAAAGCAATCTTAACGAAGTTTTTAATTCTTCGATTAAAGACAAACAAACTCCAATCAGCGATTATTCTTCTACCAACACCGATCAAGATTTGACCCAAGACTTTAAAAAAGCCATCGAACAAGAACTCAATAAATAAAATGCTACACCTTTCCAAACAATCTAGCAGTTTTGTCTTATTGATTTTTGGGGTGTTCGCAATTGTTATTGCTGTCATGATTATTAGCTGGACAATTCAAAATAACCTCAGTTACACTCAAGCACCAATCGAGCCAAAATCAATTATCGCTCAGATCACAGAACCACAACTTCTGTCGACCGAAGATTGGGTCGATTATCAAGACCCCAATTATCCCATCAAACTTAGCTTGCCACCAAATTGGGCAATCGCAGAAACAAAAACAATCCCCGGATATTACGTTTTGGAGTTAGAACCAGAACCCAAACAACAACCATTGCAAATTTTTGTCAGCCAAACCACTTTTGCTGGATTGGCCGAGCTACCTTTTAGAGATTTTAGAACACCACACACAACATACGGTGTTCAGGTTGATTACCAAATTTATGGACTCAAACACGATTCATACTATTATACCTTTGATAGCTCGCTCAATCCTAACTACCGCGACGAACTTTATACAATCGTACAGACTGCTCAGTTTAAATAACATCTACCTTCTGGCAGATGTTATTTTATTTTGTGATTAACTCCAACCAAAATTCCCCAAATACCTATCGCTATAAATAACAACAGAGTAGTATTTGGCACCAATGTACTAGATTTAAACAAAAAACCCAAAAACCCAACTAAGAATAGTCCTAACCCAACCAGTAAGGCAAAGTTTTCGGATTTGGATAAAAATTTTGCTATTAATTTCATATCTTGTTATTTTAACTATAGGTACTTTAACACAAATAAATAAGGAGGAACAGGCTAATGAAGTCCAAAACCGATTTCGGGGCGCAGATAATCGCCCTTTTTGTAATCGCCACAGCGGCGTGCATCGGGGCTATTGTTTTTCTATCGGTCTCTGGACAGATAGAAAAAGAAAAAAAGGCTTACCAGCCTTTAGTCCTCAAAGACACCAAAGAAAAAATCTCCATTGTCGCAGACAAAGAGATTGACTCCACGGCAGCGATTGAGGTGGCAGGAAAGCTTAAGCAAGCGCTCCAGCCCAAACAACACATCGTTGTTAGAGCCAAGACTAAGCCTGGTCTATTTGACGATCAGGAGTCAAAGCTCTGCGTTTCTGTAGGTGGCTGGCAGGATGAAAGCTGTGTTCAGCTAGAACCCGGCATGAAATATCCGCCAACCAGACAACAGTCAAAATTACTGTTGTCAAAAGCCTCAGAAAAATGGCTGCAAAAAAACCGTCAAGCTTATCTCGCTAAAGAAAAGCGAGACCAAGCCAAAAAGACAGTTTTTGCAGAATAACCAGTTCGTTCGGTGCAACGGAGAGGGAGAGTTTTTTGAAAACTTGACCAGCAACAACTCCAAAAAAAATCGAACAACCGAAGGATTTATTTCCTTCGGTTTTTTCTTTTCTAAATTTGATTACCTTGGTAAAAAATCTCAGGGATCCTTCGACTCCGGCTTCGCCTCCGCTCAGGATGACACAAATAGAAGCGCTCAGGATGACAAAACAAAAAACCAAAGTTCTATTTCCTGAGACCGACATCAGGGCAGTGCGGAGGTCGAAGGAAATGGGACTTTGGTTTGAGATAGAGATCCTTCGACTCGTTCAGCCTGACGAAGGGAAAAAGCGTTCAGGATGACAAAACAAAAAACCAAAGCTTTTCTTCTCAAGAAGCGACTTCGCGAAGGCGTGGAGTTCGAGGATGAAAAGGTTTGGTACTTGAGAATAGATCCTTCAACTCCGCTCACCCATTCGGGTACAGGCAGGATGATCAATAAGAGGCGCGACGCGCGGAGCCTCTACTCTCAAATCACTCAAACTAATAAATTAAACAATAACTCCCCCACCCAAACATTCTTGACCATCATATAAAACCAAACTCTGACCACTAGCAATCGCTTTTTGAGAACGTTTAAAAGTTACTTGGTACAAATCTTTTGCCAAACGTTCAAGCGTTAGTCGCTCAAGCTTTCCTTGATGTCGATATCGCCCCCATAAAGTAATTGGTTGAGACAAATCTGGTGTATTTATCCAGTTAACCGTATGAAGTTGAATTGTGCTAACCAGCAAATCTGGATCATCGGGATTATTGGTCACTATCAAAGTATTATTTTTTAGATTTTTTTGACAACAAACCACGGACCATTAGCCCCGATATTGATTCCATGTCGTTGACCAATTGTATAATAAGCCAACCCTTGGTGGCGACCTAAAACTTTTCCAGATTGATCTAAGATTTCTCCCGACTTTGGTTTGAGTTTTTGATCCAAGAAATCTTTAAGTCTAATTTTACCAACAAAGCATAGTCCCATACTTTCTTTTTTGGCAGCATTAGGTAAGCGCAGTTTTTTAGCCAAAGCTTTGACTTGTTTTTTTTGCAAATGGCCAATAGGAAATAGTAAGTGCGGAAGTTGTTTGGCTGCAAGATTATAAATAAAATAGGTTTGATCCTTAAAGTTATCTTTACTACGCAGTAACTTTGGGTTGGAACCATGTTCTACTTGTGCATAGTGCCCTGTTGCCAAAAAATCAAACCCCTGCTTCATCGCCCAATTATATAACAACTTAAACTTGATTTCTTTATTACACATCACATCTGGATTTGGCGTACGTCCAGCTTGGTACTCCTTAAAAAAATAGTCCAGCACATGCTTTTCGTACTGCTTCTCAAAATTAAGTGTGTGCATAGGAACATCAAAAAAAGCTGCCACACGCAAAGCATCATGACGGTCTTGAAGCCAAGGACATTCATCATACTTTAAGCCTTCCTGCGATGACCAGTTCTTCATAAAAGCCGCTTCCACCTGATATCCCTGTTCTAGTAATAACGCCAAAGAGACCGCCGAATCAACGCCGCCAGACAAAGCCATCAAAACTTTTCTTGTAGATTTTTTAGCACTTCTCATAAGGCTAATATTGACATTTATATCTGTTTATGTCAAAATAAATTTTTATTTTTGAGGAGGGAATATGGCAAAAGAAAGATACGAAGACATACTACCCGTTTGGCTTAAAAAACTAATCGGAGTGTTGATGCTCATCACATGGGGATTGACCTTTGCGGCCTTTGGGCCCATTGGTGTGAGCTTAACGCCAGGATCAAGTCCAAAAGATGTCACTGGAGCCGCCATCGCAATAAACATGGCAGCGATCACAATATTTTTGGTCAGCAACTATTTTATAGGTTCTGACAAAAAATATCGGAGTTTGTATCGAGTGACATCTTTACAAATGCTGGCGACTGTTGTTGTCAGCTCTATGTGGGTTGTTCGTTATGACATCAACCCAACAGCATGGTTAGCTGTCCTGATATCTGCCATCATTTGGTGGATTCTAGTAAGCGCCATCCTAAATGTTTTTGATCTCTTCTTCCAAGAAACATTTGAAATTGTTTCGAATGCGAAGTGGCGATCAAAACGAAGCTAAATTTAAGGCCGGAGCGCAAGTGATTGCGCTCCGGCCTCTTTAATTTTTGGTATCAAAACCAAGTTCTGTTTAAGATTTAATCAAATGCGATTACCAAGGATAAGACTATTGCCCCATCATGCCACCAAATTTCTTTTGTAACATCTTCTTGTGTTTTTTGCTTACATCCGACAAAGCTTCTTTAATATTCCGTGCAATTTCCCCTCGATCTCCAACAATCGAATCATCCACAATTACGTTCTTTGGTTCTTGGTTACCATCGACAACAATCGTAATTTTGCCACCAGCAGATTTGCCTTCCACTTCTTCTTGGGCCAACATCAACTGCATTTGCTTGGCTTGCTTACGCATTTCGTTAAGATCTTTGAGTTGATCAAACATTCCCATAATTTTTTAAAGTTAATAGTTCAAAAATAATTTTACCGTAAATTAACCAAAGAAACAATAAACCCCGATCAACTCGAGGTTTACTGAAATCCTTTTCAAACTAAACTTGATCTTCAACAACCATTACTTCCCCACCTTCACCTTGCCTAATATGATGATAGACAAACCGAATTACCGTACCAACAGCGGTTAGCCATAACAAAGCAACTACAATTGCGCCGACAATCGGAATCAACATCATCACAGCCAAGACTACTACACCAATCACAACCGCCTGCCAATCAACTGTTAATTGTGTTGTTTTGTTAAGGAATTTTGTAATCCAAGAACCCACAAACACACTCGCTAATAAAGCTGAAACAACCATGTACAAAATCCACAATAACACGGCGATAATAGCGATATAAAAACCAAACATAATTAAACACAAAATCACAGCACCAACCGGTACAACTATCATAGCCAAAAATCCAACCAACAAACCGAGCCAAGGCTTATTTGCCATATTATTAACTAAGGTTTGTGCAGTGCGAGGAAATAGTTTAATCATCAGCAACGCAGCCAAAATCATTGCGACTATTTTGACTACAAACCCTAAAGTAAAGATTGCTGCCATGCCGCGTTTTCTGTGACCATCTTCACCTCTTTGATAAACCTGATATTGAATTGCTTGGACCTGAGCGCCATCACTAATCTGCGCTTCTTGATGAGCTTTGTAATATGAACCTTCGGTCGACACAATCGCATTAGAACCAAAGCTAACTTTTTGCGCTTTGATTTCGGTTAAACCATTGACCGCGGCATTAAGAGTTAGTTGCTCAACTCTTGCGTCTAAGCGCCCAGCAATTGGCGCGTCCAAAAAAACATTACCTCCCGCGATTAAGACATCACCAGCAATAGTTGCTTTGTCGTTTACTCTAATGTTTCCTCCCGCTCCAACGATATCACCACCAATCGAGCCGCTCACCAAAATATCACCACCAAGTATTCGCAAATCATCGCCGATCGATCCGTTAACATAAACCGAACCGCCCATCACAACCAAATCTTTTTCAATATTTCCGTCGATATGAACCGTGCCTCCCATAACCCACAAATCTCCTGCCACATCAGAATTAATAGCGACATTAGCTCCTCCAGCGTACAAATTTTTGTAAGTCTGGCCAGTACTTAGACTCAGACTTGCATCATCATTGTCTGGCCATTTGAGTTCTGCTGCCTGCGCCAAACCCAAACCTCCCATAACAACAATTATTGCAATTACAACAGCAGTGCTTATCTTGGCCAAAGTATTAAAATATTTCATATTTTGATAACTTACTTATCTTACTTTTAGTATAATTGTTTTTGAGTCTAAATTAAAGCCGTCAAGATTTGCTTAGAACTTAGCAAATCTTGACGGCTTTATAGTACAAAAACTTAAAATAATGCAGACTGATTATTATCCGACTTAAACTGAGACGATTTGTGAACAGATGCTTTCTTGGTGGTTCGCTTCGTAGGATACGGCTTAAAATTAGTTGTCTTAGGTCTCAAATCAGACTGAGTCATTTGAGTGGATGAAGTTTGATCCATATGTGATTGCCGCGCCATGTACCACGCGCAGTATTCACAACTTGCGCCCGAATCAGGAATAACGCTAGATTCCAAACAATCTTTAATCTGATACAAAGTTTTTTCAACCCAGGCATCACTCCCAGTATATGGAATCAAATTGATATCAAACTCAATAACCTTATCAAAACTTGGTTGATCAAATCTGCCTGTAGCATAAACAAAGTAACCAGTATCAGAAACTTTGAGGCCATTTTGCCTGAGCAGCCACTGATAAACTTCCATTTGACGTTTGTAGCCTTCATGCCAACCACCGCTTAAAGCTGTCACTGGTTCTGATTTGGCAGTTGCCTTGTAATCAACGACAATATAATTACCATTGCTGTCGATCCATAAATCGTCAATCGCACCGCTAACTAACAAGCCGGTTTGAGAGTGCAAATACATAACACCTTCAAAGTTCTCCCGCCAAGTATCTAACTGCGTGTGTGTCGCCGGAATAGCATCAAGTCCATATTCAAGCTGCAAAGGATGAGCCTCCCCTGCTCGCCGATAACCGTCAAATTCATTCTTCAGCTGGGCGTCAACCGCACTGTTTATCAAAAAAGCTGGAATGCTCGGACGCTTAGTCCCAAGCTTATTGTCAATGTAAAAACAACGTGGACATTCCCCAAACAAATCTATCTTGGATCGTGAAAGCTTCCAATTTGGTCCGCCATAATTCCACTTGTAATTTCTATTAGGATTGTACGCATAGTCTGTCATAAAATTAATTATACCACCTAAAACTTGCCTTTAGTAAAAACTTGAAATTATCTATCAATTGTCTTATAATATATGAGTTAATTTGACTCCTTGTTTTGTTCTTCAAAGCTCTGAGATTGTCAAGAATGACATCACAAGCCTGCAAGAGTTGTAACACGTAAAGTTTTTCAGAATTAATATTATTAATACATTGGGGTATAGCCAAGCGGTAAGGCACACGGTTTTGGTCCGTGCATGCGCAGGTTCGAATCCTGCTACCCCAGCCACAAGACTTTTTTATCGTGTGACCTAAATGGGTCAATAAAGATCGCTGAAAGGGCGGTTTTTTTGTTATAATTCCAGTAATTATTCACTACATTACGAATAAACTTATTAACCATGCTATCAAGCTTGGAAAAACTAAACAGCTAGGAGTTTACTTCCTCAACACTACTCAGGAACTTAAAAACTTCTACCTAGATGGTTTGAAGAAATATAAGCAATGGAAAGCCATTGCCAGTATTGAAGACTGGCTACCAGTTGATGATGAGTTCTTACAAGACTTCCGTCACCAACTTGACAAGCGTAAAATCAAAACCAAAAAACAATATGAATATTTATTCAAAAAATATTTTAAAATTGTTAAAACAGCTCCTTGTATTCCAATTAGTAACAAGTTTAAAAAAACTTACCCTAGATACTATTGGGAAAACAATCCAATGGCCTATGTTTATGGATTAATAAAACGCTAATGATAAATAACGTAAACAAACTCAAACAATAATCCGGTGTTAAATACTACGCCTCGCTATTTAGGAAATCAGTGATTTGCAAATAAAAAACAACGCCCTCAGAGAATAAGGGCGTCATTGTAATTTCTTGGTTGGAGCTTAAGTGAGTTCTTCAGTTAAAGCGACGAAGAATCTCTGCATACCGTAGATAGATGCCGACAAGAGTATCGACACAATGCCGATGCCTATCGAAAAGATAGCAACGTGCATGAATGAAGACAGGAACCCGTCGGCATATGATAGGCCGAACAAGATAGGCTCTCTATCCGCGATTTGATGGCCCATAGTGGGGTTATAGTTCATTCCCAGAAGACAGGTTGCTACAAACGACAGGACGATGTTCGCAACGACAGTGATGCCGTTGAGCATCATAAATGCGATGGGAGCCGCGGCCGGATTAGTGTCTGTGCGGCGCATGTAAAACGCCAACAACGCTGAGACTAAAGCGACGAGAACCATTAGGGACAAAAATCCGCAAACGAAGAAATTTAAACTCATATATTCACTCCTTTTGAAAAGTATCCTTAGAAATCATTAAAACATAAATTTGATAAATTTGTCAAGTATAATCGATATTTGGATTGAAATTATGTCATGTTTGTCACTTTTTCGCAGGTGCTTGAGACGCGTCGATTCTACTGTAATAAAAGCACTTAGAAAAGCCTTTGCAGGGCTTGATCGAACCACGGTTCTAGCCAGCCTTGGCCAGCCAAGCGCCGCTGTTATAGCGGCGTTTTTGTTTGAACACAAAGACAAGTGCTATAATATAAGCAAGTTTATTAACACAAAAAAAATGGAATTTAACTATATGGCGATCTTGGTCGCAACCGTGGCACAATTTATTTTTGGCGCAATTTGGTACACCCCAATCTTTGGCAAAGCCTGGGCAAAAATCAATAGCTATGACGAGCTATCCCCAGAACAACAAGACCAAATGAAAAAAGGCATGGCGCCGTTATTTGTTACCCAATTTGTTGTAACACTCATACTAACCACAGTTTATTCCATGTTCCGCGACAACCTTCCTGGTTCTTGGAATCCATACGGAATTGCTTTCTTCTTATGGCTAGGATTTATAGTTCCTGCTCAGATTGGTTCGACAATTTGGAGTCGAAACAAAGAAGGTATGGTCATCAAAAAAATTATGATCATGGCTGGAGCAGGATTAGGCAATATACTAATCATTGCTGCGATCTTTAATTGGCTTAGCTAATTATCCAAAACCACGCTTGCGTGGTTTTTTGATATACTAAAAACATGAATAATATCAAAGCGATTGGGTTTGATTGGGGTGGCGTTATCGTCGACTTTCCTGCTGGGACAATTAGTATGAACCGTAGTGTTGGTCAAATTACCGGGGTTGACCATGATAAACTTCAAACCGAATACCTCAAGCGCAATACCGAAGCTAATGTGGCCGGCGCCGATTACGCGGATGTTTGGATAGAGATCGCTCACCTATTTGGAGTCGCAGACAAAGACGATCAGATTAGGCAAGTGATCAAACAAAGATTTGAGTCAACACTCAATACCCAAATGGTTGATCTAATCAAAGCTCTCAAAACCAACTACAAAGTCGGACTCTTGAGCAACAATAATCACACTGGAGCAAAAATTATCAAACAACAAGGGCTTAATGAGATCTTTGACGTCAGTCTAATTTCTGCAGAGATTGGATTCCAAAAACCATCACCAGAAGCATTCGATATTCTTTTTCAAAGATTAGAAGTCAAACCAGAAGAAACAATTTTTATAGACGATTCGACTTCGAGTTTACTATTGGCAGACCAAATCGGCTATATTCCAATTCTTTACAAAAATCTTGAGCAATTAACTCAAGAATTAACAAATTTAAACATTAAATATTAACTTAACCATATGAACAACAAAATTATTGGGATCGTGATAGCGATCATCATCCTTGGCGGCGGCGCATACCTGCTTAGCCAAAAACAATCCACCCAAGTAGCTTCGGAACAGGATACAGCTGATCAAGCCAGCTCCATAAACCCTGAAGATACTTCGCTCAAACAATTATTGAGCCTAAATAAAAATCAAAAGTGCACTATTTCTAGCAACAAAGAAGACGAACCAATGACTGGGGAAGTTTACTTTACCAAAGATAAATATCGAGCAGACGTTGATAATATTGTTGACGGGCAAACTTACAAAGGTCATATTGTATTTAATGCCGAGACAAATAAAGTCAGTGTTTGGAGCGACAACGAAACTATGGGCTTTACCATGTCTGTTGACGAACAAACATCAGCTCAAGATAATCCCGAAAATAATCCAGAGCCAATCAACAGTGACACTTCGGTCAAAGTAGACTGTGAGTCTTGGGATCCTGATTCTACGATGTTTGATCTACCAAACAATATTGAGTTTCAAGATTTTGACCAAATGATGCAAGCTATGGATCTGCCAGCTAACTTAGATCAAGCTAATGCACCAGACACACAAATCGACACTAACATCTGTGAAAAATTGCCAGCAGACCAACAAGAATCTTGTAAGAAGGCTCTTAGTGGTAATTAATTCTAAACAAACCACCAAAAATCAACCGCGCTACAAAATGGCGCGGTTTTTTGTTATGCTAAATAGACATAAAATAACTACTAATTAATATGCCAGTCAAAATCCCCCAAAAATACATCCCATTAGCGATTTTCCTAACAATCGCTCTTATTATTAGCACTCTTGCGCTTACTATTTCGACAGTTGCCAAGCAAATGTACCGCGCTAATGCGGATGATCCACAAGTTGAAGCAGTTCAAGAAATAACTTCTTACGTTAAGCTTGGCACTCCCCTAGAAGCTGTGATCGATACTAGCCGCGAGACAGATGTCAAAAACAGTCTTAGTCTATTCTTTATTGCCTACGATAATGACGGCAAACTCATTGCAGGTTCTGGAAGACTTAATGATTCTACTCCAACTCCTCCTGCTGATATTTTTGATAAAGCTAAGACCGAAGACGCAACTCGCTTTACCTGGGAACCAGAACCAGGTGTCAAGCTCGCAGCTATTATCAAACACATCAGTGATGATACAGGTTTTATACTAGCAGCCAAAAACTTAAGCGAGATCGAACATCGTAGTCGCAACATTACCACTATCATTGGTCTCGCGTGGATTTTTATGTTGTTGCTTTCTGCAATCCTCACTTGGATTTTAACGCAGTTTAATTTTATGTCTTTGTCACTAGAAGAAGACGAAATCGAAAT
>JAWKSI010000005.1:0-65993 GCA_041389225.1 Candidatus Doudnaibacteriota bacterium
ATACGCCTTCGCAAAAATTCTGTAATACTCATTGCAATATAAATAAGAATAAGCAATGCTTATGTATTATAGTTTAATCTTGATTTGGCTTCAAATCAAAAAATTTTTTCAAAAAACCGCTTTGGCCAAAGCTTGCCAAAGCGGTTTTTGTCTTATACAACAGTTACAGAAGCGATATTGTCTCCATTTTTGAGGTTCATGATTTTGACCCCTTGAGTGGATCGTCCTAGTGTGGAGATACTACCAACCGAAGTTCTGATAGTTTGTCCTTGTTTTGAGATTAGTAACAAGTCTTGTTCTTTTTCGGCTTTATCAATAATTCTCATTGCCACAACTGGGCCAGTTTTTGCAGTAACGTTAAGTGATTTGATTCCGCTACCGGCGCGCTTTTGAATTTTATATTCTTTGAGCGGTGTTTTTTTGCCCAAACCATTTTGACTAACAACTAAGACTTCTCTATCTTCACCTTTCTTTTCTGCATAAATCACATCCATAGAAATTACTTTGTCAGTCTTTTTGAGTTTCATAGCGTTAACTCCAGCGGCAGAGCGACCCATCGGTCTGACGTCAGTCTCTTTGAATCTTATCGCTTGTCCTGCGTAAGTGCACAAGATTATTTCGTCAGCGCCAGAACTTGGTAAGACCCAACGGAGCTCGTCGTCACCTTTGAGATTAATTGCGATAATGCCAGACTTGCGAACTTTACTAAATTCGTCTTTAGCAACTTTTTTGATCACTCCTTGGGTAGTTGTCATGATTAAGAATTTTGCTTCGTTTTGTTTTGGCATTGCCAAGATCGCAGTTGCAAACTCCTCATTAG
This sequence comes from Candidatus Doudnaibacteriota bacterium, assembly GCA_041389225.1. Lineage (GTDB taxonomy): Bacteria > Patescibacteriota > Doudnabacteria > UBA920 > UBA920 > UBA920. The sequence goes on from JAWKSI010000005.1 coordinate 821, forward strand.
ATAGTGACAAGAAATTCACCAAGGCTTGTCCTTTGCTAGTACGAGAACTTTCTGGTAATTCGTATGCTTTGGTGACCAAGACACGTCCTTTGTTGGTAAAGAACATAATGTCGTCATGGGAAGACGCAGTAATAACTGTATCAATAACATCTTCTTCTTTGAGAGTTTGACCAATTACACCTTTACCGCCGCGACTTTGTTTTTTGTATGTATCAGGTGATTGACGTTTGATGTAGCCAGATTTAGTAGTGCTAATAATAACACCTTCTTCTGGGATAAGGTCTTCGGCCTTAAAGTCACCGATACCTTGAGGAACAATCTGGGTTCTACGTTCGTCGCCAAATTTATCTTGCAATTCTTGAACTTCGTCTCGAATGATTCCAAGAATTCTTTTCTTAGATTTTAGGATTGCTTCAAGTTCTTTGATGAGCTTGAGTTTTTCTGAGAGTTCGTCTTCGATTTTTTTGCGTTCTAGACCAGCAAGGGTTTGCAATCGCATATCCAAGATTGCACTTGTTTGGATATCAGTAAGTTTAAACTTTTTGACTAACTTAGCATGAGCATCAGCGCGGTCACTACTTGCTCTGATAATTTTGATAACTTCATCAATATGATCAAGCGCAGTTTTGAGTCCTTCTAAGATATGTGCTCTGTCTTGAGCTTTGCGTAGTTCAAATTCTGTTCTGCGGCGTACAACAATTTGGCGATGCTCAAGATACTTTTCGAGAATAGTTTTGAGATTAAGAACCTTTGGCTCGATTCCTTCGATAAGTGCCAAAGTGTTCATGTGGAAGGTATCTTGAAGTTGGGTAAATTTAAATAATTGATTTAGTATTTTATTTGCCAGCGCACCTTTTTTGAGTTCGATTACAATTCTAACTCCGTCTTTGTCGCTTTCGTCTCTAATATCTTTGATCCCTTCGATTTTTTTGTCGTTAACAAGATCAGCGATCTTAGTTAATAGAGTTGCTTTGTTAACACGGAAGGGAATTTCGGTAACCAAGATTCTAAAGGTTCCATTCTTGAGTTCTTCTATGTTGGTTTTGGCGCGACAGACAATACCACCTTTTCCTGTAGAGTAAGCTTCTTTGATTGCTTGGCGATCATAAATAATACCACCAGTTGGAAAGTCTGGTCCTTGTACAATATCAGTTAGTTCGTCAATCGAAATATCTTCGTTGTCGATAAGCGACATAATCGCTTGTGAGACTTCGGTTAAGTTGTGGGGTGGAATGTCGGTTGCCATACCAACGGCGATTCCCAAAGTTCCGTTAAGAAGCAAGTTAGGAAGTTTGCCTGGCAAGACAATTGGTTCTTGCTCGGTGGTGTCATAGTTATCTCGAAAGTCTACTGTATCTTTTTCGATATCTTCTAAAACAGCTTCTGCATAAGGACTCATCTTGGCTTCGGTGTAACGCATTGCCGCAGCGCTATCACCATCCATAGAACCAAAGTTTCCTTGACCAATTACTAGTGGATATCGGTAAGAAAACTCTTGTGCCATGTTTACCATAGAATCATAAACCGCTGTGTCGCCGTGAGGGTGATATTTACCCAAAACTTCACCAACGATTTTCGCTGACTTGGTGGTTTTACCGCTGGCTCGCATTCCCATGTTATGCATTGCATACAAAATACGACGGTGGACAGGCTTCATTCCATCTCTAACATCTGGGAGCGCACGCATAACAATAACAGACATCGCATAGTCGATGTACGATTCTTGCATTTCGTCTTCGAGTGACCGAGGTCGCACTAATCCAATATTGAGGTCGGGAGTTAGATTAGGGTCTTTAGAGTTTGGCATAATTAGTTACTTTGTTGATTAAATAAATCTGGAAATTGATCTTGAGAATTTTGTGCATCAGTGCTTACTTGCTCGATAATTTCCGTTGATTTGCTGGTTGGTTTAGAAAGATCGTTTAAAGAAAAAATCCATAAGATCAACATCCCAAGCACGACGATGCCAACAATAATCCAGATTAATCTTTCTTTTTTGTGGTCGGGTTTGTTTCTGATATTTTCGAGAATTTGTTTCATATGATTCGGTGAGTTAGCGAATAGAATCTAAAACAATAACTTTAGTTTTATCATCTTCTAAATCTTTCTTTTTGATGGTGAGTTTTTCTGTGGTTTCTGCTTTACCTCCGATTTGTTTAAGGAAGACTTCGAGCGGTTCGTAAGGGAGTTTGAGCCCATCAATTTGGTAATGAGATGGAATTACAAATTTTGGTTCGATTTCGTGGACAATTTTTGCCGCTTCTTTTGGTGTTAGTACGCTGTTGCTTCCTACTGGAAGAATTAGAATATCAATTTGTCCAAGCTCTTCTAGTTGGCGTTCTTCGATATTCCATTCTCTAATGTGGGTGAGGTTAAGCACTGCGATGTCTTCGCTTTCGATGAGGTAAACCGAAACATAACGATTATCATCTTGTTTTAACGGGATCCCTGTTACTGTTACTCCTTTTAGATCGTATTCACCTGGGTCAGAAATTAAAAATGGATCTCCAGAGATTCCAGAGATAACATTATAAAGGTCGTTATTTTTTTCGGCCAATGTTACAATTTCTGCTTTACCTTTTGGCGAGGTTAGGCCAGATTCTTTGTTAAAAGGATCGCTAATAATGGTGGCTTCTTTAGTCGTGATTTTAAAGCTCGACAAGCCAAAATACTGTATATGCATAAGAGAATTATAGCAGTTCTAAGCCAGATTTGCACTTGACTACAGCGCACCTGTATATCATAGTAAATAAAATTTATCGATAATTACTGCACCCTTCCCCACGTCTCTCATTGCTTGACTTAAGGTGCTTTTTTAAATATAATATGATCACTTATTGGTGTACGCGCCATTATTTAAATATTAACCCCCAATAAGTCTATGTAATTGGTGCGTTTAATTATTAATGTATGAATTTAGCTTTTAGATTTTATTTCAACGACTAAATAGCGTTGTTTTTTATTGCTTATTTTTTACATTATTCTAGAAAGAATAAATATGTCAGAAGACACACAAGTTGTAGATCAAGTTGACTCTCCAGAAGTAGAGGTCGTTGATTCTCAAGACGATAAACAAGTTATTCCTAATGATGTAAGTGGAGATAGCTCTGCTCAAACCATGAATGATTTGTTGGCAAGTGGTGCTGAAATTCGCGTTCTAAAACCTGGAGATATGGTTGAAGGTACTATTATTTCGGTAACCAAAAATGAAGTTTACTTAAATTTGGAAGGTTATGGAGTTGGGGTGGTTAGAGGTCGTGAGCTTTATGATGACCAAGCTACTCTTAATTCGCTTAAATCCGGTGACAAAATCACTGCTTCTGTTGTAGAAACAGAAAATAAAGAAGGCAATGTTGAAATGTCGCTTCGCCAAGCTGGCCACGAACGTGTATGGCAAACATTGCGAGAATTGATGGAAAGCAAAGATCCTGTTTCTACTAAGATTTTGGCAGCAAATAAAGGTGGTTTGATGGTAGAGATTAACAATGTTACTGGGTTCTTGCCAGTTTCACAATTATCAATCGAACACTACCCTCGTGTAGAAGAAGGTGATAAAAATCGAATTTTGAATATTCTTAATAGTTATGTTGGCGAACACTTTACAGTGCAAGTTATTACCGCTGATAGCGAAGAAGAAAAGTTGATTGTTTCGGAAAAAGCTGTGTTTGCCGCTGATTTACGGGATAAACTATCAGAGCTCAAGATTGGTGATGAAGTAACCGGAGCAATTACTGGTATTGTAGACTTTGGTGTATTTGTTAAGTTTGGTGAGTTGGAAGGTTTGGTTCATATTTCCGAATTAGCATGGCAACGCATTGACAATCCAAAAGATTTGTACAAAGTTGGTGACATTGTGAAGGCCAAAGTTATCGCAATCGAAAAGAATCGTGTTTCTTTGTCTATTAAACAGTTGCAAGTAGATCCATGGCAAGAAGCTGTGAAAAAATATCAGCTTGGCCAAGTGGTCAAAGGAACTATTTCCAAAATTATGCCTTTTGGTGTATTTGTAGAACTTGATGAAGAAATTCAAGGATTGGCCCATTTGGTAGAATTGGCTCACGAAGAAGTCAAAGATGCTAACGAAGTTGTAAAAGAAGGCGAAGAACGAGAATTTAAAGTTATCTCAATTGAACCTGCGGAACATCGTTTGGGGTTGTCTATTAAGCAGTTAACCGAAGCGCCAAAAAAAGAAGTTGAAGCGGAAGTTAAAGAAGAAAGCTCTGCTCCAGAAGAAGATGCTCAAGCATCAGAAGAATAAAATTAAGAAATTCTTCAAACTAAAAACACTCTGTAAAGAGTGTTTTTAGTTTGGTGCCCGGGGAGGGACTTGAACCCTCAATCCATTTCTGGCCCAGGATTTTAAGTCCTGTGCGTATACCAATTCCGCCACCCGGGCGTTTTGTGTTGGAGGTGCGGACGGGATTCGAACCCGTGCATGGAGGTTTTGCAGACCCCAGCGTTACCACTTCGCCACCGCACCTCGCACCAGTAACCTACTAATTTTAGCCCAAGCTATGTTTAACTTCAAGTCTTTGTAATTTAAATCCCCGCACAGTTAGTGCGAGGATTTTATTTTTAAACATAAATTAGGACGAATACAGAATGGTTTGGAGGCTAATTTATTTAGTGTTCGGTTTCTTTTGCGTTTGATGATAGTGCTAGAAGCTCGTCCTCTCTTTGTTTAACTAAGTTTTCTGCTGCTTCTACATCTGCTGTTTCATCTGCTTTCGCCATTTCTAAGAGCTCGTGAGCTCTGTCTAAGTGACGCTCTGCCGCCGATAGATCCATTTGGCGCTTTAAATTAGACTTTTCTTCTTTAGTTTCACCTGTCCAAGAAAAATCAGCAGCATCTTCCTCTGCTGGGCGAGAACCTTCTCTACCCTTAAAATAACCAAAAATCATTATTCTTTAAATTTAATTGTATAGCAGTATTATAGTATGTTTTTTGATAAAACAAAACTCTCGCCTGGGCGAGAGCTTTGATTTATTTTACAATAGGCAAAACTGTAACAAGATTATTTTGCAAAGCTGGAAGAGTAGCTACGACAGTATTTGACGCAGACTGTTCTGCCAAAGCAATGCGTTCGGCTTGAGCTTCGGCTGTAATTGCAAGCAATTCGTTGCTTACTTGGTTACAACCCCAAACCCATCGGTCACTACCAGGGACTACATATACACCACGCATCGAATTACAGTTGGTATATTTGTGTTTATAGATTGGTTTTTCGAGCAAGGCGCTCATATCTTTAAACCAATCAAGTTTGGTAGCATAGGTTCTCCAAGACGGATGTGAAGGAGAAACACCGATACCACTACAGTTGTTAGAGTGACATCGCTTACCAAAGTTACTTTCTACATAGCTAATAGCTAGTGCGCGTTGCCATTGAGGTTGTTTTACAATCTCTTCAGCATAGATAGCCAAAGGAGAACCTTTGGATTCTAGGTAAGCGCGAACTTTTTGAACTAAAGGATCATTTTGTACGATCTGTTCATAAGTTAACTGAGGACCGCTAAATGCGATAACATCATTCTGAGTTTCTGCTTTTTGTTTTGAGTTGACTTGAAAAACTAGAGCATTTTCCCCTGAAGTCTGAGCAGCGTAAGCTACAGCCACTGTTTCTGGATAAATCACAGCAAGCAGTGGTAGGAAGGCCGCTAATGCAGCGACTTTTCCGATCACAGACGTGAGGGTCAAAGGAGCTTTCATTTAATCAGTGGCAACTCCTATTGTCCGGGCCGGTAAGCAAAAGCTAAAAAACTTTGTATTTTACCGATTTGGCTTAATAGTTGATTAAAAGACCGTTTGGTTACTGCAAAATGGGGCTTTTTTAACTCTAGTTTTATCCATCAACAATGGATTTTGGGAATAAAAAAGACTGCCATAAGCAGTACCGTACACATATATAATACCAAGATTTGCTATAAAAATCAAGACATAATAAGGAGTTTTGCCTTTATTTAAGCCAAGTTCTCTTTTTTTGGTCGTACTTTGGAGGTTAATTGGTTTGATATAGATAACTCATCGACATTTGCTATGGTAAAATAAATTTGAAATAATTTTTTAATATCATGGAGTTTAGGTCTATAGGCTCGCTAGACGAGTATCGAACAAAAAGAAGTCGCTATATAAAGTCTAAAGAAGATTTACTCAAGGAATTAAACCCAAAAGATCAGCTAGAAAAGAAAACAGCAAAGCATATTATAAATTGAGAAGAATTATCTCATGAGTTTCAGGATTTGTTAGATCTTTAGACTAGAGGCCGGTGGGGATTTGAAGGTTAAGCTATACCATACGTCTGATAAAAATGCTTGGGATGGCAGGTTAGAGCCCGGGGTAGAGGGATTACTTTTGGTACCTGGTATGCATAATTATTACGGCACAGGGGTTTATTTTTTAGAGGCAGATAGTTTTAGATTTTATAAAAAAAATCGTAAGAACACTAAGTTAGATGACCGGGCGGGGAAACCGATAACATTTATATTGTCGGTTTCTTGAGGTGAAAGGTCTCGAAGACTTTAAAATATATAATGACCAAAAAAGCAGGGTCAAGGCTGTCGTTAGCCAACGAGGGTTGGTTCATATTTTGATTAAGAGCGTTCAAGAAGATAAGAATCGAATTATTGTGAAAGGTTCAGCAAATAGAGAGTCTATAGAGAAGATGATTACGGTGCAACTAAGTGAAAAACTTGGGATAAAGAAATAACCTGATGGTTATTATACATCTTGGAACGGATGGATTTACGTAGAAGTCTGGAAGTGTAAGATTTGAATTTGAAGTTTTAATTTCAACACTCTTTTCAATATACTTCCATTGAAATTGATAAGCAACTACACCGTAGTTAAGAAAATACAACAAAAAACTCTCCTTTAGGGAGAGTTTTTTGTTGAGCCCATAATAGAGGATGTTAGAACAAGTTTGGGTTTCGCTTTTCTCTCTTGAACCGAAATTATAATTTATATATAATGTTGACTCTCGTAAAATTAGAATATCGGAGGATTTATGCAAGAATTAGAAATACCAAAAGAAGCGAGTATTAATTATAATATGTAATCCCGCAGGGATTATCGGCTGTAAAGATTGTATGCAGACTATTCATACAAAAAATTACTTCATCGAAGTCAAAAATTGATGATGGGAATCATATACTTTCGCTAATAGTGAAGAGTTTAAATGCCGAATTGTGAGCGTTGATAAATTTATTACACTTGTTTTTGATGACGGTCAGACAGCGATGGAGTATGCGAAAAATTTCATTGCTTCTAACGAAAAGAAGGAGTCTTTCTCGATCCCTTTGATTGATGTGAACTCAGGAATAAGAATTTTAGTAAAGGAGCGAATAATGTACATCTAATAAACTTTTCAAAATTATTCTTAAGAGTCAGTGAAATTTGCTGACATTTATTTTACCCCCTAGCGAATGGGCTAGAACTGAGATTGAATACTAAATACAGTACAAATGTATAAAAATAAAATTTATCTTCCTCCAACAAAAAACTCTCCTTTAGGGAGAGTTTTTTGTTGGAGCGGGTAAGGGGAATTGAACCCCTTTCTCCACCATGGCAAGGTGGCATAATACCGGTATACTATACCCGCTGGTATTTAATTTTGGGCTGGTGCCCCGGGTCAGAATCGAACTGACGACACGGCGCTCTTCAGGCGCCTGCTCTACCACTGAGCTACCAGGGCTGGTGGGCGATATAGGATTCGAACCTATGGCCTCTTCGGTGTAAACGAAGCGCTCTAACCAACTGAGCTAATCGCCCTCAACTATTTATATTTATCATCATACCTCGCGGCCAAGCCGCTCGGTCTAACTTAGCGCTTAACTCATTTAGCTATTATACGCTTTTGCAAGCAAAAGCTTTGGCCAACTGAGCTAATCGCCCTCAACTATTATATTTATCATCGTACCTCGCGGCCAAGCCGCTCGGTCTAACCTAACTTGTAACTCATTTAGCTATTATACGCTTTTGCAAGCAAAAGCTTTGGCCAACTGATCTAATCGCCCTCAACTATTTATACTCATCTTTGTACCTTGCGGCCAAGCCGCTCGGTCTAAATTTGTTTTTTGATCTTAAATCTATTTATGTTGACCTTCGCAAGCTCGGTCAAAGCCAACTGAGCTACACGTGCCTATAAAATAATTTAATCACCTTGCTCGTTAAACGAGACAACCAAACCTTTGGTGCCCGAGAGAGGACTTGAACCTCCACGGGATAATTCCCACAGCCACCTCAAGGCTGCGCGTCTACCAGTTCCGCCACCCGGGCATAGAGAATCAAAAAATCTTTAGTATTATACACATTTATCCAAAAAAAATCTAGAGCAAAATTTTGTTTAAATTTGTTTGGTAATTTCCCATTTACCATTGCTCTGTTTGGCTAATTTACCAAACATAGAAAATCCAGCGGCCCATTTGTGTCCGCCACCGCCTAGTTTTTGAGCGATATTTTTGACATCAATCCCTTTAAAAGGGTCGCTTCTAAGACTGCCTTTGATTCGTCCATCGTCTTCTTTGAGAAACATCGCAAATTTGGCTTCGGGAACTTTATTCAGGGTTTCTACAACTCCTTCGAAAACATTTAATTCTGGATTTCCGAGTGATGCAAGTTGTTCTTGGGTAATTATAGAATAGATCATTTTGTTTTCTGGATTAAAGTAAGAATTTTCCAAGGCGACTGCCCAGGCTCGCAAACTTTGAATCGATTGTCTGGTAAAACTTTTTTGAACAACATGATGAATGCTTGCACCGTGCTGCATTAATTCGGATGCTGCAGCTAAGGTGCTAGCTTGAGTATTGCTGTGCTGCAAAACCCCAGTGTCTGTGATAATCCCTGTAAGCAAGCATTGCGCAATATCTTTGTTGATTTCCCAATCATTAAATTTAAAAAAATCATAAATTAATTCGGCGACCGAAGATTTAGTAGCGTCGACCACATTAATAGTTGCGTAGAGTTTATTGTCGGGGTGGTGGTCAAAATTTATAGTTGGAATTTTTAGATTCTGAATTGTTTGGTTGTTGGTGCGTTCAATATTACTACAACCAGATATGATTAGTAAATCAAAGTTAGTATTAGAACTGGATTCCTTAACAAGTTCGCTAAGTTTGAGATCGGAAAGTGCCGAAGGAACTGATCCGGTAATTATTATCTCGATATCTTTGCCTTGTTTTTGACAGTGCTGGGCGATCGATAAAACACTTCCAAGGTCATCGCCATCTGTTTTTTCGTGAGTTGTAAAAATTATCCGTTGGGCTTTATTGATAAGCTGGGCGGCTTGGCTAAATTCTTGAGTAAGTGGCATTATTCTTGTTCTTCTTTTTTGATTTGGTCTAAAAGTTCTTCGATATGTTGAGCATATCTTGGCGAAGTGTCTAGATAAAATTGTAGTCTAGGCACGGGCTTCATTTTGAGTGCACGGTTGAGTTGTCCTTGAATATCGTAAGCGTTCTTTTGGATGTGTTCCAGAATTGAATCGTCAGATTCGGTGCCAACTATTGAGAGCCATGCTTTAGCCCAACGCTTATCTTTGCTAACCTCAATATCACTAACGGTTGTTAGTCCTGGCATTTCTGATAAATAAGGTTGTAAAATTTCTCCCAAAAGTTTTTGGATCAATGAGTTGAGTTTGGGAAGTTGGTTGGGATTTTTGGATTGCATGTTTAAATTATAAATAACCAAGAACTATAGCAGGATAATTATATTATATCAAGTTTGGTCGCATTGCTTTGTAATAAAACGGGCCTTGGGCAATTGTCTTTGCCCAAGGCCCGTAGAAATAAATTTTGACTACAAAGTTTTTTGTTTAAGGTTCTCTTCAAAGCTTTCTAAAATGTCACCAGCTTGAAGCCTGACCTTGGTTTTTAGTTTCATACCAAATTCATTACCTTCTGATACTTCTTTGGTAGTAACTTTGTTTTGCTGCAGTTCTTCAATTTCGGCGCGACCAACTTCGGCAAGCTCACCTTCGCTATCTGGTCGTAGAATTGCGATTGGTGCCTTCTTTCGAATTTCACCAGTTTTAACTTTCCCACCAATAATCATAACTGTCTTTGTCGTCATGAATACTTCGAGAATTTCTCCTCGACCAAAGCTCACGCGTTCCATTTCTGGGGTAAACATTTCGATTACAGCATTGGTGACATTTTCGAGAAGTTCATAAATTACTGTATAGTGATCGATCGAAACATTTTTTTGCTTGGCTAGGTTTTCGGCTTTGGAGTTGGCTTTGACAGAAAAAGCAAGGACTGTGGCTTTGGTGCTTTCGGCTAGCAAGACGTCGTTTTCGTTTACTTCTCCAACACCCTCGCTTAAAATATTGATTTGAACTTCGTCGTTATGTAGTTTGGCAAAAGATTGTTTAATGGCTTCAAGTGAACCAGCAACATCTGCTTTGAGGATTAAGTTGAGTGATTTGTTGTCACTATCACCTTGAAGTTTTGGACGAGCAGTTAAGCGTCTGCTGCGCTTAATCTTTTTGGCTATAAGTGATAGTTCTCTGGCTTGGTCGAGATTTTCGGTGGTTTGCAAGATATCACCCGCTTCTGGTAAATCAGAAAACCCAGAAATCAAGACTGGTCTTGATGGTCCAGCTGACTTAAGTTTGTTACCATGTTCGTCCTCAAGTGATTTAACACGGCCGTGCCCTATTCCCGCGACAACAATATCAGAAGTTTTGAGAGTCCCATTTTGAATAATTACAGTTGCGACTGGCCCTTGTCCTTGAGAAAGATGTGATTCTACTACTGTACCCAAAATTTTACCTTGTGGGTTAGCCGAAAAGTTTTCGATTTCGGATTGAAGCAATATCATTTCGAGCAACTTGTCGATATTTTGATTTTGTTTTGCAGAAATTTCCACTGCAATAACTTTACCTCCCCAATCTTCTGTCAAAATTCCATGCTCTGAGAGTTCTTGTTTTACTTTTGGAATGTTAGCGGTTGGCTTGTCGATTTTGTTAATCGCAACAATGATTGGGGTGTTGGTAAATTTAGCTCGATTAATAACTTCGATAGTCTGTGGTCTGACACTGTCATCAGCAGCAACAACCAAAATAATAAGATCGGTAACGTTAGCACCACGAGCACGCATTTCTACAAAAGCTTCGTGACCTGGGGTATCCAAAAAAGTAATTAGCTGGTCCTTAACTTTAATCTGATAGGCTCCGATGTGTTGAGTAATACCGCCAGATTCTCCAGCAACAACGTTTGTTTCGCGAATAGCATCAAGTAAAGTTGTTTTTCCGTGGTCGACGTGACCCATAACAGCTACGATCGGTGGTCGTGGTTGCAGGTCTGATTGCTCTTCTGCAGCCAATTGTTCTTGCAAAAATCCAACCCCAATTTGAGAGTTGGATTGAGTTTTTTCTTGGTTTACAGAAAATCCTAGATCTTCTGCGATAATAGTTGCTGTATCAAAATCAATCTCTTCGTTGATCGTTGCCATCACACCATTCATAATCAGAGTTTTAATAACTTCGGTTGCCGGTAGGTTTAGCAGTTCGGCAAAATCTCTAACTTTTATGAATTCGGGAAGCTGCACGGCTTTTGCTGGTTGTTCTGCTTTTGTTTCGGTGGACTCTTGGTTAGTACCAGTTAAGGCTTGTTTAATATCGTTTGCTAATTGATTGTCGATTTTGTTTGCGCGCGGCGAAATATCAAAACCCGCATCCTTAGCTTTGGTGCGGAGCTCTTTGATAGACATATTCAATTCATGCGATAACGACGATAAATTCATACCTAAAAATAAATTGACTTGTTAACTATACCGAAAAATCCTTATAAAATCAAGCTCTTTTTGGATGAAGTTTTAAAAAAACGCCCACGTGATTTTTTGAAAGATATTTAAAAACCTTAGAATAGATCTAAGGTTTTTAAAATGTGCGGTTGCGACCGACGATCATGCGAAGCTGTTTAGGAATAATCGAAATTGTGGCAGGGATTTTGGCAAAGGTTCGTCCCGCGATTGTTAGCGGTAGCCCTCGAGGTTCCAAGAATTCGACTTGCTTACATTTGATGACAGAAGTTTTTGGGATTTGTTCCAACATGCCTTGAGAAATGTCTGGCTTATATTTTAGGACATCGACTTTGTTCATCGGTTCCAAAGTCATTAAGTCTAGGTATCCGTCAGTTGGATTAGCGATCATAGCTTTGCTGCTACTGTGCGGCCTGCTGTTAGTCACGGTCCCGCCAAGACAAGCGATTTCCATGGTGTAAGAATTATCAACGCGGATTTTGAATTTGGTTTCTTTGAGTTTTGGTTTACGCAAACTTGCGAACCAGCTCATTTTTTTGATTTGGGTTGAAGCAACTCCAAATTCAACTTGTGAGATAAAATAGTTCTCTCCCATTACTGCTAGATCAACTTTTTCGATGCGCCGTGCGGCGACTGTTTTAACAGAAGTCAAAAGATTATCGAGCCCTAAAATGTTACCTAGATAAGAATCATCGACTAATGGAATAAAACCTAAAGCAAAGTCCCGACCTTTGAGATAGGCCAACATTAAATTAAATGTGTCATCAGTTCCACAAGCAATTAAAGTTTTGACACCGCGCTGGCTGGCAAGCTCTACTAAATCTTGAATAGTACGAATACTTGTCACTCTCACCATTTCGCCAGAAATGCGAAACTCTGCTAGAAGTCCTTGCAGAGTTACTTGCGCTTTTTCAAATTGTGGTGCTGGTATGTTTGTTCCGTCGAGAATATAAAAATACATTGCAATCTAAGGGTTGAAGTAAAGACTTGAGAATTATTTTTCGGCTTCTGGTTCGGCTGTGCTTTTGGCTTTATCAGGTGCGCCTTTCATTGAGCATTTGCCGCTAAAAATAGCCCCATCCTCTACCCGCAAAATACCGCAAGTGATATCACCTTTAATTTTGGCTGTGCTTTGTAATACTAGATTATTTTCTACTGTAATATTGCCTTGAATTTGTCCCGCGATAATTGCTGTTCCTGCGTGCATGTCAGCTTGTAGACTTGCTGCTTCTCCAACATGAACGCTTTGTGTTGTAAACACTTTACCAGCAACACTTCCTTCGATTCTGATGTTGCCTTCGGAATTTAAGTCGCCTTGAATTTTAACTGATGGGCCTACTACTGTTTCGGCTGAATTGTCTTGTGCCATTTTTATATAATTAATTATTTAATTCTTTGATTGGTTAATGCGTCAATAAGAACATCTTGTTCTTCTTGGCTCAATTGATGGATCGGCTGACCTTCGATAATTTGCTTACAGTAAATTCTGTTGTGTTGCCGACCGTGTAAACTTGTGATGATGTTTCCGGTTTGGTTTCCATTAAGTAAAGCTAAAGTAAAACTCAGGTTGCCACCATCATCAGCTTGAGAGTCAAATCTTTTGAGCGCGGAGTAGCGGATAGCTGATCGCATAGTTTGGGTTAGTTGTTCAAGTTCTTGTGCTGTTTGTTTTTGACTAGACTTGAGACGACTAAGCTTTTCTGCGATAAGCTGTACAATTTCTTCTAGATTTTCTGGTTCGTTATCGGAAGAAAAAATACGCTTCCAAAATCTTGCTTGGTAAGAAAAGAACACTGCGGCTGTGCTTAAGATGAGCGAGCCGATGGCCAAAGCTAAACTAATAATGTTTATAGAAGTTGGACTCATAATAATAATTGTAGCCCAAACTGCATAGCACTTCAACTTGCTCTTTGGGAGTAATTTTTGTATGCTATATGAGTAATATTTACTCATATGTCAAAGAAAAAACGCAAACAATTTAAACAACCAAACAGAGCGCCCCAGTCATCTGTTAATTCACAGACCGGAGCTCCTTCTACTATAATTAATGCAGTGTCTTCTGCATCAAATTTACCGCAGTCAACCCAGACTTCCTCTATTACAAATACTGTTTATCAGGCTCATCAAGAAGAATATGACTTAATTTCCAAGGATTTGATCAGGGTTATAGTTGTAAATGGTTTGTTTTTTGTAGCTCTGGTGGTTTTGTATTATTATAATCAAAGTCACCCATTTTTGCAGGATATTTACCAAAAATTGTTCTAAATCAAACCACCTTAGGGTGGTTTATTTAATCTTATGTATAAAATTTCGATAATTTGCTTGGGCAAGTTAAAAGAATCTGGCTATAAGCAGTTAGAGGCTGAATTTAGCAAGCGACTCTCCCCTTTTGCAAAATTCCAAATCATAGAACTTGCCGAAGAACCATATTTTGAAAATACTGACTTAGACAAGGTTAGGTTTAAGGAAGCTCAAAAGATAAAAAAACAGATCAAATCCGATTCTGTTGTTGTGATGTTGGAAGAAGCTGGTTTGAGCAAAGACTCTTTAGAATTTGCATCTTTTATCGAGCGGATTGGCAGTATACAAAAAGAGATTGTCTTTATTTTGGGAAGTGGAATTGGATTAGATCCTTCGGTTAAAGAATTTTCAAATTACACTTTATCTTTAAGTCCAATGACATTTCCTCATAATATGGCAAGAGTTGTTTTGGTCGAACAGATTTATCGTGCTATGACTATCCTCTCTGGGAAAGATTATCATAAGTAAGGTTTTTGAAAATAAAACCAAATAACATAAAACCAAAAATAAGCGTAGCGGGCCAGATTGTATAATAGTAATGTTCAAATAGTAGAGCTGGTAAAATTGCAATAATCAAAAGGTAAATCCAAAATTTTTCCACGTGGTGAAACTCTCCATGTGGTATTTTTTTTATTTTGCTAAATATTAACAATATCAAAGCTATTCCTAATAAGCCAAACTCAGATAAAGCTATTAGGATTACACTATGGACTGGTTGAGTTTCCCAAGGAGCTAAGTTAGTTTTAGAATATTTCTGAATGTTAAAGTAGTTTTGTCCTGAACCTACTCCGATTAGCAAATGGTCTTTGATCATCGCAATAGAAGACTGGGCATATATCTTCCTTTCGTTTATTGAAGTCTTTGATTGCAGGGATCGACTAAATTGTATTGGTAATATCAAAATTGATAAAAAAATTGTTAGTAAAATGATCGGAAGTAATTGTTTTATCTTTAGAAAATTTCTATCCCAAATCAGTTTCATAAGAAACGAAAAACCGCATACTAATGCAGAAAATTCTGAAATTCTCGAAAAACTCAAAAAGATTCCTACCAAAATAATTGAAGCTAAAATAACCGAAATAGCTGCCACATTTTTTTGTTTAGATTTGTTAAGTAAATATAAGTTAATGATTAGTATCGGGACCAATAAACCACCAATAATGTTAGGATGGGGGAATAAGCCGTATGGTCTTACTGTAATCCCAATGTTTGATATTATCTTTGAAGAGTTTATTATGGAACTAGAAAAGACAGATTCACCTAGGATTTGTAATCCCAGGCTGTGCTGAAGACCAAATTGAGCAATTAGAATAATACTCTGAATCGCCCCTAAGCAAACTAAAAGCATCAAATATTTATAAAAGTTTTCCTTCCATGTTTTATGGTTTGTGACCATCAATGGAATAGCTAAAGCTAGCCAGAGCCGCAAGCCAAAGTACATACTAAATTGAGCAAATTCTGAAATTATTGCGTTAATTATAAATATAGGTAAGAGACTTAAAGCCAGGGCTTTACTTTTTTTACTTACATCTGAAAAGAATAGTAGAATTACCAAGGCAATCGCAAGTGGGTCTACTATATACAAAGCAGGAGTAGAGAAGTCTGAGTATTCTCCGCTAAAGTTACTTAAGTACCAAGGAAAGCTAATTTTCAATGGAATAAATAAGCCAATCAGTAATGTGAAAGTTAGAATAGTGATAGGTGGTTGTTGTTTTAACCAAAAAAATAAATTGGTTAGTTTTTGTAAGATAAGTTTCATACTTTTGAAGTTTAAAATTCTTTACAAAGCTTATAGATAAGTTATAATATGTTTAATTGTAACATTTAAAAATTAAAATGATTCCTGACAGCTACCCTTTGTAGCTCAATGGATAGAGCGGCTCCGTCCTAAGGAGACGATGGGGGTTCGATTCCCTCCAGAGGGTCCATAATTATGCAAATACAAGACGAACAACAAATCAAAGAAATTAACCACCGTTTAGAAATTATTTCGGGAAGAATGGGAAACGTTTGGTTGTCATTTGTTAAAGGAATGCTAACTGGTTTTGGTTATGTATTGGGAGCCGGTTTGGCGATTATTTTAATTGGCTGGTTCTTGAATGTTATTGGTGTTATTAGTCCACTTACAGAAACTGCTAACGAATGGAAAGAGATTTTTCAAAATTCTCAAAACCAAACATTTATTCCCGCAACAAAAGACGAAGTACAAAATTAATAACAAAGCTTTTGGTCTAATAAAAATTGGGGCCATTAGCTCATTTGGTAGAGCGCTTCGGTGGCACCGAAGAGGCGACCGGTTCGATTCCGGTATGGTCCACCAAACAAAAAACACTCGCTGGGTGTTTTTTGTTTGATCAAGGTTTATATATAATAGAGGAAAGCTTGCGTGTTTATTCGGTTTAAAAATTTTAGAGCTCTTAATTACATTAAGTTATTGATCGATGGATAACAGATTTATTCTTGAACAAAAACTAAACAAAGATTTCTCGGTTGTGGTTGGGGTAGACGAAGTTGGTCGTGGTCCGTTGGCTGGGCCGGTGGTTTCGGCCGCGGTTTATTTTGAAAAACCTATCGAAGAAAGTTGGTGGGAAGAAATTAGAGATAGTAAAAAAGTTTCAGAGAAAAAACGTGAGGCTTTAGCAGAAAAAATTTTGGAGCATGCTCACATTGGAATCGGCATTGCTTCTGTTGAGCAAATAGAAAAAATAAATATTCTGCAAGCAAGCTTGTCTGCTATGAACCTTGCGGTTGCTGATCTTCTAAAAAGTTTAACCATCGAGCACAGCTCTCAGGTTTATGTTTTGGTAGATGGCAATAATCAAATCCCAGGACTTAGTTACAAACAAATGCCGTTGGTAAAAGGTGATGGCCTAGTGCATTCGATTGCAGCGGCTTCAATCGTGGCCAAGGTGACACGAGATAACTTAATGGTAGATTTAGATAAAAAGTTTCCTCAGTATGGATTTGCGCAACATAAAGGTTACGGTACACTAATACATAGAGAAGCGATCAAGCAATATGGTTTGTCGTCTGCTCATCGTTCAAGTTTTTGCCGAAATATTATTTAATAGGGAAGAGTGCCAGAGTGGTCGAATGGGCTACACTCGAAATGTAGTGTATTGGAAACAGTACCGTGGGTTCGAATCCCACCTCTTCCGCCATGGATTTGGATAGCACCGAAGGTGCTGGCTAAATCCATGGAGAAGCGGGATTCGAAGAATCCTGACCATCCTCTATTTCCATCGCTGATGGAAATACTAGCGGAAATGCAGACGATAGTCTGCCACCTCTTCCGCCAATAGCCTGCTTGCCATTTGTGGTAGATTAACCATTTTCCGCCAGAGAAGTTTACGAAAAGTTTTATATAAAAATTATTCATGACCTCACCGACTTACAAATTTAAATCTGAGATTTGGGAATATCCAGGTAAGGCCGCTTGGTACTTTGTAACGCTTCCTACCAAACTTGGGCAACAAATTAGAAACGAGTTTGGTGATCTTGCAGCTGGTTTTGGTTCGTTGCCAGTTAAAGTTAAACTTAAGCAAGTTGAATGGGATACTTCGATCTTTCCAGATAAGAAATCTTCGAGCTATGTTTTACCGCTTAAAGCCAAAGTCAGGAAAGCTGCTCAGGTTAAAGTTAGTGATACAATAAATATAGAAATTAAAATTAAAATTTGATCGATGTCTTTGGTTCCTAAGATTTTTGGAAAGTTTCCTAAAAACAAACAACGTATAAAAAAAATAAAAAAGTCTCAGTACTATTACCTTGGTCGGTTTCACAATGAAAATGCTTTTGCTCCAATCCCTTACTGGCAAGTTTTCAAAATGTTGCCAGGTTTATTGTTTGGTGATAAACGCAAGCGTGAACCGCAACGGTCGTTGCCGGTTGCATACGAGCATTGGGACACATCTGATGGCAAAAAGTTTTGGTGGTCTTGGCTTGGACATTCTTCTCTAGCAATCAATATAGATGAAGTCTCTATTATTATAGATCCTGTATTAAGTGAAAGAGTTTCACCTTTTAAATTTATGGGGCCAAAGAGATTTCATCCTTTTCCAGATCAAATTTTTGATCTCAAAAAGATTGATTGTATGATTGTTTCGCATGACCACTACGACCACTTGGATTATAATTTGATAAAGAAAATACACCACCGCGTTAAACATTTTTTGGTTCCGCTTGGCATCGGTGAACATTTAGAGTTTTGGGGAGTTGACCCAAAAAAGATTATCGAATTGGATTGGTGGGAAACCAAACAAATTGGGAAGGTTAAGTTTGTTCTTACTCCAGCACAACATACTTCTGGTCGATGGACCGGTGCAGACAACCAAACTTTTTGGGGTTCATGGGTGATCGAAGGTCAAGAGAAAAAACTTTTTTATAGCGGAGACTCTGGATTCTTTAAAGAATGGGCTGAGATTGGTGATCATTATGGCCCGTTTGATGTTACATTTATTCAATCGGCGGCATATAACCGTTTGTGGAAATATCATCATATGACACCAACTGAAGTTATCGAAGCTCATAAATTAGTACGGGGAAAATTGTTAGTTCCTGTTCATTGGTCGACCTTTGATCTGGCAGTGCATAGATGGTATGAACCAGTGATTGAGCTCAAACATTTGGCGCGAGCTAAAGATGTGCGAATTATGTTTCCAATGCTAGGTAAGCAAAACTTCGTTTCACGAGTTTCGAGCGAGCCATATTGGTGGGAAGATTATTTACCTAAGAAAACATTAACAAAATAACTAGATGAAAAATTTAAAAGACAATTGTCAAAGCTGCATGATGCCATTTGGCAAAGACCCAAAAGGTGCCGAAAGGGAGCATGAGTTGTACTGTTCGTATTGTTATGGTAACGGACATTTGATGTATGAAGGTGATAATGTAAATGAGTTTAAGAAAATGATGGTCGAGGCTATAGTTGCTAGAGGTGAAAGTAAATGGAAGGCGAGACTCTTTGCTTTTATAGCGGGTTTTGCCCCAAGATGGAAAAAATAGTGATCACCGCCTGTAATAATTTAGCTAAATTATTACAGGCGGTTTTTGTTTAACAAAAATTGAGCTATACTTTAAAAAAGTTTGTAAAAATATTGAACTTAGATTTGTTAAATTAAATTAAGAACGTGAAAAAAATACTAATTTTATATACTTCTGTTGGCTTGGGTCATAAATATATAGCGCTTAATATAGGCAAGCATCTGGAGAATGCTGGATATACAGTTAAGTTAGAAGATGTTTTGCAATTACAATCTGGGTCGCTTGTAAGTTTCTCTACTTGGTTGCACGGTTTTGTTAACCGTCGATTGCCATTTGTTTGGAGATGGTTATATTTTAGTCAGCTAGTAACTCGAATTGGTTTGATGTTTCGGCTCAAAGTTGCGCGGTCACATTCCCAGCATGTAAAAAACATTGTCGATGAATTCAGTCCAGACATGGTTATTACGACTCAAACAACTGCCACAGCAGCGATGGTCAGTCTCAAGGAGCGTGGTTTTTATTCTGGTCAGTTGGGTGTTGGATTTAGTGATTATCATTTTCATCGTTTGTGGTTTTACAAGCAAGCAGATTTTTATTTGGTTAATATCCCAGAACAAAAAGAAGCACTAATCAAACTTGGATACCCAGAAGAACAAATTGTAATTTGCGGAATAACTTTGGAACAAAAACGGGACGCCGATCTAATCGCTTTAAGAAATGAATACAAAATTCCAGCAGAGAATAAAATCGTTTTGTTTGGTGTCGGATCATTGGGGATAGGGTTTGATACTACTTTGTTATTTGAGTTTTTAAACTTGACGAGTGAATTTAAGGAAATCACGGTGGTGGTTTTTTGTGGGAAAAACACCGAACTTTATAAGTTATTAAAACAACAAAGGTTTGAGAATGTTATCGCACTGCCATTTATTGACAACATCAAGGATTGGTACCAAGCGGCTGATTTGTTTATTACTAAACCTGGAGGTTTAACTGTCGCCGAAAGTTTACAGGCAGGTTTGAAGATTTTGGTGACGCATACTTTACCAGGACAAGAAGAACCGAATTATGATTATTTGCTGTCGCACGATTTAATTTTTCCTAAACCAAATAAGCTAAACGCACAAAGCTTAAAAGCAGTTATGCTGAAAGCTTTGCAATCTCCCAAACTTGAGTTCAACCAAACTTCTCAACTTTTAACCCAATTTGGTGAAGAAGGTAAAACGTTGGTAAATAAGGTTAATAATCAGTTTCACAAAGTTTGACGAGAGATATGTATTTGGATATATTGGTATTACTATATTAAAGATATTAAAACTTACTAAATACTAACAATCGTTTGTAATAAAAAGTAAGGCTGAAAGAAATATTATGCCAAGACAAAAGCAATCTTTTTTTGGAAAAATCATGGGTGGTGATGTAACCGACCAAGCTGACATTTATGAAACTGAATCCGATGAAATGGTTGATCAAGATGAGATGGAATATGAAGAAGAATTGGTCGATGATGACGAATTGACTGATGAAGAATCAGATGAGTATGAATATGACGAAGAAGAGTATGAAGCAGAGTCTGATGACGATGAAGAAGAAGAATATGAACCTCAAGATCGAATCCCAGCAGAGCCTCAGACCGCACCAATTCAAAGTCCAATTAGCCAGGAAGACGAAGACTGGATGAGTGAATACGAAGGCGCTTTGAACATAGACATGTATCAGACTAAAGATAATGTTATTATCAAATCGACTATCGCTGGTGTTAGACCAGATGATATCGATATCACAGTTGCAAATGATATGGTTACTATCAAAGGATCAAGACAGCGTGAAGAAAAAGTAGTTGATGACGATTATATATATCAAGAATGTTATTGGGGAGGATTTAGCAGAAGTGTAATTGTTCCAGTCGATATCGATAGCGAAAAAATCGAAGCAGATCTTAAAGATGGAATTTTGACTATTATTATTCCAAAAGCAGCTAAAGCTAAAACTAAAAAAGTAAAAGTTAAAGGATTTTAAATAGTAAACCCGCGTTTCATAAAATGAAGCGCGGGTTTTTGTTTTGACGAAAAACAGATATTAGAGTAGAACTTTAACCAGGGATATAATATTAGATCCAGGGTTTTGTTGAACCAACTCTTGTGCTTGGTGCAAAGCAGCAGCGTCAGTTGTTTCTTCAATCAAGGTACTAATCATCTCCCCATGGCTGTCTTTTATAGTCAGGTTATACAGTTTGGCGCCATTAACAGTATGGCTATCTTTGGGTGGATCCGCTTTGATCAAAAAATGTTTTTTACAAAAGTTTTTATCCTCAAACATTTGCAAGAAGATCTTTGAATCTAGCTTTGAACGAGGAATTCCCAAAGTGGTCACCACTGTCCTTGCATGAACTACGAGTTGTGCAAGCTTATTGAGAATTTCATTAGGGTTAGCCGGTGAAGTTTGAGCGATTTCTGACCCTAGTTCCTCAAACTTATACAACAGATGTCTTATAAACTCTTCGTCGTCATCGATTACGCGGTATTCCAAACCGCGCCCTTCTCTCGAGATTTGATCGATGGTATCGTCCGTGACTAACTTTTTGTAAATTACAGGCTTTGAGCTACGGTTCTCTCTCATATTGTACCTCCTGGTGGATTTTAAGCTCAGTGTACCAGAAACTTAATCAATGGTATAATTGAGAGTGATTTATTAACAAAAAATAAAAAATGGCGCAAAAAGGACGCAAAAAAAAGAAGTCAGCTGGGCTAGGATCTAGCCTAAGTTCGATTAAGGATAGCTTTTCTGGACCAGACCTCAATTTACAGTCAGAAACCAAACGCAGTATCACTATAATAGTGTTTTTAATTTTGGCTGGGATTATCACATTGAGCTTGATTGGTAGCGCAGGATTTGTTGGTGAGTACATAAAAACTTTGGTTTTTGTATTATTTGGGGTGATGGCTTATTTGGTTCCAGTACTTTTTGTTGCTGTCGCTTGGTTGCTATTTAAGAACACTCCTTCACAAGACGAAGACTATGACGAAGAAGGTGTTGGTTACCCAGATTTGCGCACATATCTTGGTACCGGATTAATTGCTTTAGGGGCTGCGGGTTTGATCCATACTTTTGCTTTAGAAGTTGGACAGTCAGCTTTCTCATTAGCGTCTACGGGTAGCGCTGGGGGATATTTAGGCGCATTGGTTACTGCGCCATTGCTTGGTGGTTTGGGTTTTTGGGCAGGTGGTTTGGTGATTTTAGGAATTTTATTGATCGGTGTGATGATTACCTTTGATTTATCTCCTATTAAATTAGTTCATAAGGTTAAACAACAAAAAGCAAAAGTTCTTGATCAGAAAGTCGCAGAACTCAAAATTAATGCCATGCAAGAAGTTCTTGATGCTGATCCAGATAACCAAGAAGAAGACGAAGAAGAGGAAGAAGAAATTCAAGAAGACGATGATGCTGAGCAAACTATTGTAACTAATTCTTTGGATCAAGATGAATCCGAACCGGTTCAAGAAATCCAGTTGGATGATCGACGTGATTGGAAATTACCACCTTTTGATTTATTAAATGAAAACAAAGCCAAAGTAGATTCTGGTGATATTGAAGCAAATGTAAAATTGATTCAAAAGACGTTAGCTGATTTTGGGATTGATGTTGAGATGGGAGAAGTTAACGTTGGTCCAACTGTTACGCAGTACACTTTTGCTCCAGCAGCTGGGGTTAAGCTAACCCAAATTGCATCTTTGCAAAATAATTTAGCACTTGCGTTAGCAGCGCACCCACTTCGTTTGGAATTACCGATTCCAGGAAAACCTTTGGTTGGAATTGAAGTACCAAACAAAGCTAAGGCGTTGGTAACTTTGCGCGAAGTTATGCAAACTACAGACTTTGCAAAAAGTGAGGATAAACTCATGATCGCTCTTGGTCGTGATGTAGCTGGTAGACCTCAAGTTGCGAACTTAGCTAAGATGCCTCATTTGTTGATTGCTGGTTCCACTAATACCGGTAAAAGTGTAGCAATTAATAGTATTATTGTTTCACTTTTGTTCCGTAACACACCTTCTGACGTCAAATTTATTATGGTTGATCCAAAGCGCGTGGAGTTAACTCCATATAATGGAATTCCACACTTGTTGACACCTCCAGTTACCGAAACAAATCAAGCAGTCAATGCTCTCAAATGGGCTGTCGCCGAAATGGAACGTCGCTACAAATTATTAGCCGAAGCCGGTAAACGAAATATCGGAGAATATAATACAAAGAATGAATTACCTCTACCTTATATAGTTATTTTGGTTGATGAGTTGGCTGATCTGATGGCGGTGGCTAAGCAAGATGTAGAAGCGGCGATTGTGCGCTTGGCGCAAATGGCGCGCGCGGTTGGTATTCATTTGGTCTTAGCGACGCAGCGCCCGAGCACCGAAGTTATTACCGGATTGATCAAAGCCAATATTACTAACCGTGTTGGGTTTAAGGTTCCGAGTCAGATTGATAGCCGGACTATACTTGATTCAAGTGGTGCTGAGAAATTACTTGGTAGCGGAGATATGTTATTTGTTTCAACCGAATCAGCAAAACCAAAGCGCGTGCAAGGTGCCTATGTCGGCGAAAAAGAAGTTCATAAAGTTGTTGACTTCTTTAAGCAACAAGCTGGCGCGGTGATTTATAATGAAGAAATTCTTGAAAAACCAAAACGTGATTTAGGGATTCCTGGAATGAGTTCAGAAGATATGGGTGATGAATTATTTGATGACGCCAAAGAAGAAGTAATTCGAGCTGGCAAAGCTTCGGCTTCTTTATTACAGAGAAGGCTTCGAATTGGGTACGCTCGTGCCGCTAGATTATTAGACATCTTAGAAGAAGCCAACATTATCGGGCCAGCTGATGGGGCAAAGCCTCGCGAAGTTTACGAAATTTCGGATCGTGACCGAGCTGAGTATGGTGCTTCTGAAGAATAAATTGATTCAACTTTTATATAAAATTTTAAAAATCTTGAACTAGATTGTAGTAATATATTTATGAACGCAGAATTTGAAACTAAAAAAATTCAAATAGAGACCTTGGGAGAATACTTAGCTTCGGTTAGGGAGCACCTTCAATTAACCCGAGAAGAGGTCGCTAACCAAACCGAGATATTCGAAAAGTTTCTACTATATATAGAGGAAGGCAAATATCATTTGCTGCCACCTGATGTTTATGTGATTGGGTTTCTTAAGAAGTTGGCCGAATTGTACAAAGTTTCTTGTGAAGATTTGTTGGCACAGTTCAAAAAAGAAAGAGGGATTCTGGAGCATAATGCTAGAGAAAAAATGGTCGCTAAGAAATCTTGGAAGGATGAGCTCAAAAATATTACTATTACCCCTAAGTTATTAACGATTGCCGGTGGTTCACTTTTTGCTTTAGTTTCTGTTTCATATATTTCTTGGCAAGTCTTTCTGGTCAATAGAACACCAAGTTTGACTATAATAGAGCCTTCTGAAGAATTAGTTCTATCAGATGATTCTGTTAAAGTTAAAGGGAAGACTGATCCAGGAGCCAGCGTAGAAGTTAATGGTCAAAATGTTTTTGTGACAGAGCAGGGTGAATTTGAAACTACTTTGTCTATTGCACCTGGTCAGAAAGACATTGGATTAACTGCTAGGAATAAGTTTGGAAAACAACGGTATCAAAATGTTTCCTTAAGGATCGATGATTCTCGTGTGGCTGGCGCAGTAACAGAAGAACCAGCAGAGATGGTGCTGGAGTTAGAGTTTACAAGAGGCACTAAGATTATTTTGATTAAAGATAATGTGGAATTACCAGAAGAAGAAGTTCCCGCGTTTGCGACTAAACGTATTCCTGCTAAAGAATCTGTGATTGTTAAAACCAATGATGCTGGTGCTACAAGAGCTAGATTTAATGGGAAGAGTTTGGGTTCATTGGGAAAAAATTATCAAGAGATAGAAGTAGAGTTTAACAGGCAAGCTGAAGAATTATTAAAATAAAATCAATTAAGTATAAAGAATTATGGCAAAAGCTAAACAAAAAGTTGATAACGGTCGCCAAGCAGCGATTGAAAGTGCGATTGAACAAATTCAAGATAAATTTGGCGATGGGAGTATTATGAAAATCGCTGATGCTAAGAAGTTAAATGTCGAGTCTATTCCTACAGGGAGTATTAGCTTGGATTTAGCATTGGGTGTGGGCGGTATTCCTAAAGGCCGTATTGTCGAAATTTATGGTCCAGAGAGTTCTGGTAAAACAACCTTAACTTTACATATGATTGCCGAAGCTCAAAAAGCAGGTGGTGTAGCAGCTTTTATTGATGCGGAGCATGCGCTTGATCCAGAGTATGCTTCAAAAATTGGAGTTAATTTGGATGATCTTTTGATTTCTCAACCAGATAGTGGTGAGCAAGCTTTGGATATTGCTGAAACTTTAGTCAGAAGTAATGCTATTGATTTAGTTGTTGTTGACTCAGTTGCTGCATTGACTCCACGAGCAGAAATCGAAGGAGAGATGGGCGCGTCTCATATGGGTTTACAGGCAAGATTAATGTCGCAAGCTTTGCGAAAGCTTACTGCAGTAATTTCTAAAAGTCATACTACCGTAATATTTATTAATCAGATTCGTATGAAGATTGGTGTGATGTTCGGTAACCCCGAAACCACAACCGGGGGAAACGCCCTTAAGTTTTATTCTTCGGTTCGTATCGAAGTTAGAAGAAGCGCTCAAATCAAAAATGGCGAAGCAATCGTGGGTAATAGAACCAAAGCCAAAATTGTTAAAAATAAAGTTGCTCCACCATTTAGAGTCGCCGAGTTTGATATTATGTATAATGAAGGAATTTCTGCGGCTGGTGACTTATTAGACACAGGGATCGTTATGGGTGTTATAGACAAAAAAGGAAACACTTATTCTTATAAAGATGTTAAGTTGGGGATTGGTCGAGAGAAAGCAAAACAGTTTATTAAAGAGAACTTAGAGATACTCAAAGACATTGATGCAGATCTTCGAAAAAAATTAAGCAACAAAGAAACAGAAGAACCTAGTGTTGAGACAGAAACTAAAGAAAAATAAAAATAACCCTGGCTGAGTCCAGGGTTTTTTATTTTGGCTTTAGTAAGTAATTCTATTATAATAGTTGCATGTCACAAGAAAAAAAATATAAATACTGTAGTATCGACCTTGAATTTACAGGCTTCGATCCCGAAAAAGACCAAGTCCTAGAAATTGGTTTTGCTTTTTTTAATGTTACAAAACAGGGAATTGAAGTTGGTGAGCAATGGTCGCAAGTATTTAAACCAACAATTCCCGTGCACGAAAAAATTTATGGTTTGACCGGTATTTCTCCAGAAGAATTAGATTCGGCGCCGATGCTTTCTGAGTACGTAGATTTTTTGAGCACTAAATTATCTGATGTCACAATTCTTGGACATAATCCTGTTTTGGACGTAAAGTTTTTGGAAGCTGCTGGGGTCAAGCTGTCTGGTTTAGCGATTGATACTTTGGAGTTGGTACAGTTTTTGTTGCCCACTCACCACAGTTACAATTTGGAAAACCTTGCGCATTATTTTGACATTAAACATGCAGGAAGTCACAGGGCTTTGTCTGACGCTTTGACAACTATTAGTTTACTCCAAAACTTGCTATCTATTTATGCAACATTTGACGAGCAATTAAAAACTGATTTACTTGAGGTGATGTCTCGAGGACAATTTGTTTGGCACGAATTGTTTGAGATGGAATTCTTTAATCGTGATGTAGTAAGAAAAGATAGTTTGGTAAGCGAGCAAAGTTTGGATATTCAAACTCAACTTGATCTAAATTCTAAAGTTATAGTTTTTGACAAACCACATTTGATGGATCAAGCAACTTTAGAATATTTGAAACAGAATCATTTAGAAAATTATTTATTAGTCGTTCCAGAGCAACGCCGAGTTTTGGAATTATGGCAATCAGGTCTTGCTGAAGGTTTGTTTGGTTTTCAAGAAGTTTATGATTCAGAAAACTTTGTTAAATTTAAAAACCAAGCAGTGACTAATGAAGAGCTAAGGTTTTGCCTTAAAATTTTGGTGTGGGAAAAAATCAACTGGCAAAGCAAAACAGTTTTGGATTTAAACTTATCGTTTTTTGGTGGACAATTCAAAAGTTATATTGTTGGGAAAAATACAAGCTTGGATAACATAGCGGATCAACAAAATTTAGTTTGCGACTATCCTACTATGTTTGAGATTATGCAGTCTCAGAATTTTGAAAATAAAAAAGTTTTAATAGTTGATTTGCAGAACTTTGAAAGTTACCTGACTCAAGGCGCAAGGACGAGAGTTAGTTGGAATGGTTTGAGTTACGGAGTTAAACTTTTGTATAACCCAGAAACAGATTATGGACAAAAGGATTTGGAAGATCAAGTGAGCTTTGCTTTGTCCAGTTTAGATTTGTTCTTTGGTTTAATTCAAATCGTGTTAAGACAAAAAATGAAATCAACATATATTTCTGTTACGGATCTCAAGAACATTCAACCTTACTATTATAATAAACTGGTTTCAGCGGCAATAAATCTTTTAGAACGTTTAGAGCCATTGGTCGGTTTGGGGGATATAGTTTTTGACCAAAAGATTAAAAATCTTAAAGATTTCTTTACAGAACAACATGGTATTGTGAAGTGGTTTTCTTTACAAGAAGATAATGTAGTTTTGCATAGCCAGCCTATTGATCTAAATTTCCAGATTCAGGAAATTAAGGAGAGTTTTAGCTCTGTAAGTTATATAGATAGTATGCTAGATAGGGATACACTTTTTTACTATGACGACCGTTTAGAATTTAATAACGAACAATCCGACATATCAACTAATACCAATCTGTGGGATAATTTTACAAACATTGATTTGCAAACAGAACATGATATTTTTGAATTTATAATGAGTCAAAGAGGAAAGCAGGTTGTTGTTTTTTCTGACTCTTTAACTTTAAAAAACTTTTATAAAAATTATTATCAGCAAATAAAAGAGCACAAAGTTTTGCTTGCTCAGGATTATAGTGGTAGTGGGAATAAGATGTTTCGTAATTTTAGTTTGTTTGAGGATGTGGTTTTGCTAGCAACCTCTCCATTTTTGATTAAACAGAAGTATAAAATCCAAGTTGATGTTCTTAGTTTTTTGGCTTTACCTACTTTAGATGAAAACCATCCATATAATTTGTCTTTAGCGCAGATAGAACCAGAACTTTTTGCCAAATTAAGAAAAAATTATACCAATATGGAAATAGTTAAAGTAATCAAAGTGGTTTCTGGCGCCAACTTACCTACTATTTTTGTGAGAGATCCAAGATAAATAATCGAGTTGGTGACTTTAATAACTTTTTTGTGATCAAATTTTTGATAAAAATTGACATAAGCAAAAAAATCTGCTAATATATAAATGTCCTCAAGAAAACGTACCTTGAAATAAAAATATAAATACTAACTAAACGAAGGATCGCTGAGCTTTAGGCCATAACTTCGAGATTCAAAATAAATCTCTTTGGCATCTAGAGATAGAGCTTAGATTTCCTTTGTACTCTTCGTTATAGACATTGCAATCATGTCTGTCGAAAAACAAATACAAAATGAAGGTTCTTGGTTTCCTTTTAAACCAACGAAAATTTTTTACAAAAACAAAAATAAAAATTGCTCGGAACAAATGTTTTGGCTTAACAGCCGTAAGAGGAGTATGAAGTGTAGTTAGTATGATTGCTGATGCTAACGTTTTCCAAACACTTTATGTGTTGGACGCTGAAAATTGATGTTGATGGCGACCGCAAATCTTATGATGTGCGGCGACTATCTGGATATTTTCAGATAGCGCCTCTACTGGCCTGTTCATTATTTATATATTGGGGCCCAAGAAGGGGCGCTTTTATGTTGTCTATTTTTTTGTTATAATCGAGTTGTATTAAGAAACTCAAAAATGTTAAATAAAGATTTTATTGAAAAAATGAAAGCACGCTTAATTGAAGAGCAAGCTAAGTTACAAGAAGATTTAGCTGGGTTAGGCGAACATACAGAACTTGGAACTGAGTTAGATGAAAACGCTCAAGAAGTAGAAGTTGATATGGTTAACGCAAATACTAGAGCACAGATGTCTAAAGATTTAGAAAAAATCGAAAAAGCTTTGCACAAGATTGAAGATGGCACTTATGGTACTGATGACCAAGGAAATCAAATTTCTGAAGCCCGTCTCGAAGCAATGCCTTGGGCAGATGTAGCTTTATAATGTCTTTGCATAAATATTTTTTAAATTTAAAAACCGACCAGGCCAAAACTAGGCCTGTCGGTTTTTGGTTTGCCAGTTTTTTATTTTTGATTTTATTAGATTGGAGTTCAAAACTTATCGCTGTACAAATTGGTTTAGACATCTTTTATAACCAAAAATTTGCATTTAGTCTTGATGTACCAAAAGGAGTGATGTTTGTTTTGTATGTCTTGGTCTTTGCTCTGATCGGAAAATTTATTTATGAGCGTTATCAAAGTATGACTAGTGTTACAAAGCTTGGCTTTTGTTTGATACTCGCTGGCGGTTCGGCCAATATATTAGAACGGTTGGCTTTTGGTAAAGTCGTTGATTTTATTTTTATATTTAATGGGGTTATAAATTTTGCTGACATTTTTGTTTTAAGCGGAATTATTGTGGTGTTAATTCAAATTTATTTTGTTGGAACAAAAAAAGTTTAGAAACTTGAAGAAATCTTGAACTACGATTTGCTAAAGTAATTTGGCAATGAAAAAGATTTTTACCGCAACAATTATAGGGGCTGGTGCAGAGCTCGTTGAAATCGAAACTGATGTGAGTAATGGTTTGCCGGCTACGATTATAGTAGGTTTGCCAGATACAATGGTTCAGGAAAGTAAAGAACGTGTGCGCAGTGCTTTGCGTCATACTAGTTTTGCTTACCCGAGCACAAGGGTTGCGATAAATTTGGCGCCGAGCAATCTGCCAAAGTATGGAAGTCATTTTGATATGGCAATTTCTTTGTCGGTTTTGCATTCCGCTGGACTGTTAGAGTTTGACCCACAGGCTAGAATGTTCATTGGGGAGTTGGCTTTGGATGGGAGTATTAGGTCCGCGCGCGGGGTTTTGCCAATGGCGATTTTGGCTCAAAAGTCTGGGATTAAGGAGTTGTTTGTTCCACAAGAAAATGCCCAGGAAGCAAGTTTAGTAAAAACAATCAAAGTCTTTCCAGTCAAAAACTTAGATCAATTATTGGGACATTTGTCACAAATTGAGTTAATTGAGCCTTTTATCGGTGGAGGATTTGATGTTGGGAGAAGTTTTGAAGTTGATTTTTCAGAGATTAGTGGGCAGGTCGCTGGAAAGCGAGCGATAGAGATCGCCGCTGCAGGTCAGCATAATATTAGAATGGTTGGTTCGCCGGGAAGTGGTAAAACTATGTTGGCTCAAGCTTTGTTAGGAATTTTACCAGAACTGTCTTTTGAGCAGTTAATTCAAACTGCATCGATTCATAGCTTGGTTGCCAATGCAACACAGTTTGAACATATGACAACGCAGCGTCCGTTTAGAAGCCCTCATCATACAGCTTCTCATATTGCAATGATTGGAGGTGGTAAGGTTCCACGACCAGGTGAGGTAAGCTTGGCTCATAACGGGGTTTTATTTTTGGATGAATTGCCAGAGTTTCCTCGATTAGTACTCGAAGTTTTGAGGCAACCGTTGGAAGATGGTTGGGTAACAGTTGCTAGGGCAAGTGGAACTGTTAAATTTCCTGCTCGGTTTATGTTGGTGGCAGCACAGAATCCGTGCCAGTGTGGGAATTATGGTGATCCGATTGCAAAGTGTGAGTGCCACCCCGCAGAAGTTAGTAAATATAATAAAAAACTTTCGGGGCCATTATTGGACCGTATTGATATTCATGTACAAGTGCCACGGATTTCGTATCAAGAGTTAAAGCTTTCGACACAAGGCGAAGGTACAGAGCAAATTAAAAAGCGTGTCGAGCGAGCTTGGCAGAAACAGCAAAAAAGACAAAAATGCCCTAATGCTCAATTAAAAAATAAGGCCATAAAACAATTTTGTAAGCTAGATCAATCTTCTGAACAAGATTTTGCCCAGGTCGTAGAGCGGTACCAGTTGTCTGGTCGTGGGGTGAATAAGATTCTTAAAGTCGCCCGAACTATCGCTGATTTAGAAGATTCTCCAAATATTAGATCCACGCATTTACTCGAAGCTATTCAGTTTAGATTAACTAAGTTGTAGTCGTAAAATTATACTTACAAATTTTTTTGCGCGTGATATAATAGCAATATGAAGAAAAAAGTACGAAAGGCTGTAATACCAGTTGCGGGGTTTGGCACAAGATTTTTACCGGCAACCAAAGCACAGCCAAAAGAAATGCTACCTTTGGTAGACAAGCCAATCATTCAATATGTAGTAGAAGATGCGGTTTCGGCAGGAATCGAAGATATTATTTTGGTAACTGGATGGCACAAGCGAAATATCGAAGACCACTTTGATTATCCCTTCGAATTAGAAAAGCGTTTGGAAGAGGCTGGTAAAGAAAAGCAGTTAGAAGAAATTCGCAAAATTGCGGATATGGCAAACTTTTATTATGTTCGCCAAAAAGGTCCATTAGGAAACGCTACCCCGATTTGGAACGCTCGTCATATTATCGGAGATGAACCATTTTTGGTGCTTTGGGGTGACGATGTTTTTGAAGCTTCACCTTCGCGTAGCCAGCAGTTGGTAGATGCTTATCAAGAGTACGGAGGCAGTGCTATTTTAGGGGCTTTTCAAACCACTCGAGACGAAGATTATGAAAGATATGGATATGCCCAGGGTTCAGAATTAGACCCAGGCGTAATAAAAGTTGAAAATTTTGTAGAAAAACCTGGTGCGGGAAAAATTAATTCCCGTCACGCTATTGTAGGAGGCTATGTGTTTAGTCCAGATTTCTTTCCTGCGATTGAAGAAGCTAAGAATAAGCTTGAAACTAAAAATACTCCTGACGAACTATACTGGGCCGATGGTATGATTAACATGCTTAGAGATGGAAAACTTGGGGTGTTATGCGATGGAAATACAAAATGGTAAATATCACGACTGTGGTAACAAGCTCGAATATTTAAAAGCAATGGTTGACTTTGGTTTAAAGAATCAAGAAATTGGACCAGAGCTTAAACAATATCTCTCATCTTTGGATTTATAATCTTAGTATGAACTTAAAACAAATTTACAAAAATAAAATTTTACTTTTGCTTATTGCGACTTTGTCAGTAGGTTTGTTATCTGCGAGTTGCTCTGGCGGGCAATCGACTTCTAAAGAAAAAATTACACTCACACTTTGGAAGCCTTTTGTTGATAGTGACAAAATGAATGTAATTATTCAGGCTTATAAGAAAAAGAAGCCTAATGTGACTATCGAATACACAAAGAAGAATATTGAGAATTATGAATCAGACTTGCTCAACGCTTTGGCGGCGGGAAGTGGCCCTGATATTTTTTCTATAAATAATACGTGGACAGCTCAGTATAAAGATAAGATTGTTTCGGCACCTGCCGGACTTTATACTCTCAAAGAATATAAAGATGCTTTTGTAGATGTGGTTAATGATGATTTTGTCTATGATAATCAAATTTTTGGTACAGCGATGTGGGTTGATAGTTTGGGTTTGTACTACAATAAAGATTTATTAGGTACAGCGGGAATTGCAACACCTGCTAAAACTTGGAATGAATTAGCGGTGGATTCTCGGAAAGTTATAGTGCAAGATGCTTCGGGTGTGTTTACAAGAAGCGGGGTTGCGATGGGATTATCTGAGAATGTTAATCGCGGAGTGGATATTTTGTACCTTTTGATGTTACAAGCTGGTGTTAAACCTTGGAGTGATGATGGTAGAAGTCCGCAATTTGCGAGCGGTTCTGGAGGTGAAGACGCCACAACTTTTTATACTTCTTTTGCTAATCCAAATAGTGGAAATTATACATGGAATGCGCGCAGTGATTATTCGGTGGATGCGTTTGCGAATGGTCGAGCGGCATATTTGTACGGCTATTCTTATACCCGCGAGCAGATTGATGCCAAGTCTCCTAATCTTAATTATGACGTAGCGCAAGTACCTCAAAAACAATTAGGAACTCCAGATATAAACTACGCTAGCTATTTTGCCGAAGTGGTGAGTAAGCAATCAAAGCACCAAAAAGAAGCTTGGGAATTTTTGAAATATGCAACTAGCAAAGAAGCTTTGGATCTTTATTATGCAAAAGATAAACAGCCATCTTCCCGCCGGGATTTAATCGAACTCCAGACTAGTGATTTGGAGATTGGTGTTTTCGCGCACGCTAATCTGACAGCCAAATCTTTTTATAAACCAAACGAAGCAAAATTCGATTCTATTATTGGTGAAATGATCGAAGCGATTGTAATCGATCGTCAAAATGTAAGTAGCGCTTTGTCACGAGCGCAAAGTCAAGCTTCGGCTTTAGTAAGATCAACAAATTAGATGACTAATTTTTTAAAATTGCAATATCATTGGTTGATGCAAGCGGTTTTGGTTTTTGTCCTGTTATTTTCTGCTGGAACTGTAATACCAAAGATTGCTCAGGCTGATGATTTTGGTGAAGTGTATTTGGCTCAAGCAACATCTAATACGCAAAACGCCGCTGCGACTAATACTCAATCTGCTTCAGGCCAGTTAGGTGCTAATAATTTATCCCAACCAACTGACGAAGGTGGTTTTGTACCTTGTGGTAATACCGTGGATAATCCTTGTAATATCTCACATTTGTTTAGAGCTTTTATTGCCATTATCAATTATTTGATTGGGATGGCTGGGTTTGTAGCGGTTGCGTTTATTGTTTACGCTGGTCTCAAAATGGTTTGGGCGACAGGAAATGAAGGCGCTATGACAGCAGCAAAACAACAAATTTCTGGCGCTATCGTAGGATTAGTTTTGGTCGCAATCGCCTTTATTGCTATTAATACAATTTTTGCTTCTGGTTCTTTGGGGATTGGAGTCAAAAACGGAACCCAGGTTTTTACTGATCCTTTAGATTATATAAAAACTGGTGGCGCAGGAGCACAAAATGGTAAATAAAAAAATTAAGATAGTATTATTTTTATTTTTGGTTGTAACTTGGTTGGTGCCGTTTAATCAGATAAAAGCTGCGTCTTGTGGTTGGCAAGTTTTGGTCTTTGATCAGAATGCGAACGTTGTTAATTCTGGAAGTAGTATTCCTAATATCTTAAGCACAAATGCTAATAAGACTCAGATTTTGATTAAAGGAGGTAGCGCATGCAGTGATAGATATTTTGATGGGCTGTTTTCATTTTATGATGGTACAAAATCTGATACCAAAACTTTATTTAATAAAACAAAACTTCGAGTTTCGGGGCTGGATTACACATATCGAATCAGTTTAGGTTCAGCAAAACCAGCGGAGTATACTTATGAGCTTAGGGAGTTTACAAAAACTGGAACAGATACTTATCACCTTGAGAAGACAATTACAGAAAAAATTAAGTTTACTGATAGTTCTGGCAAATTACCAACTGATACTAAAAGTACAAATACTACTTCTGACGGTTCAACTTCTACTAGCGGTAATCAAAGCGGACAAGCTAGTGGTAGTCAAGGGTTAGACGCTAGTAAAATTGATACTGATGTAACTTATGATAAGATTGTGGATTTTGATCAATCGTTAGGAACATTTTTTAATCCATTGGGTGATGAAGTTGATACTTTGCCAGAAATTATTGCTCAAGCAATTAGGATAATGCTTGCATTGGTGGCAGGACTTTCTGTATTAGTGATTATTTATGGGAGTTTTTTCCTTGTATTTAACCAAGGAAACCAAAATAATATATATAAAGGCAAAAGCATCATCATTGGGGCAGTTATTGGGTTAGTGGTTTCATTATTGTCTTTTACGATTGTCGCTTTGGTTCAAAGAGTAATATAAATATATGAAAAAGTTTTTGTTAATTTTGAGTTTTCTTGGAGTGATTGTGCCACAAGTTGCGTTGGCTCAACCTACAGGCACTGCGACTACGACCAATCAACCTACTTATGATGGGCAAGGCCAAGCGCTTCCTAAGATTGATAGTCCTGTTAAGGCAACTTCAATTGAACAGCTAATCGTACAAGTGATTCAATATTTGCTAAGCATTATTGCTTTGGCAGCGATAGTAATGGTGATTTGGGCTGGCGTTCGACTCATTTTTAATAGCGGTAATGAACGCAAGCGAGCTGAGTCAAAAACAATGATCACTTGGGCGATCATTGGGTTGGTTTTGGCTTTACTATCTTTTAGTATTGTGAGAATTGTGCAAGCTTTATTACAACCTTAATTTTGCAATAATGAAAAAAATATTATTAAGTTTATTGTTAGTTTTAGGAATAATTTTTGTGTATTCTCCTAACTTTGTGTTGGCTCAGACTAGCTCCAGCAATAGCCAATCGACTAGTGATGAGTGTGAACAGTTGAGGCAAAAGTTTCAAAACGCTGGTGCTGGCAAATTAGCAGATTCTTTGCCGCAGTATTGTACCGAAAGCTCTATTTTTACCAAAGTGACTACATTGTTGTATTCTGTGACCGGAGCGATTGCGGTAATTTCTATTATTTATGGGGGTTATGTGTACATGACAGCTGGGGGAAATGAGCAAGCTCGCAAAAAAGGACAAGAAATTTTGACTTATAGCATTATTGGCTTAATGTTGGTGATTTTTGCAGCTGGAATTATTACGATGATTTCGAAGTTTGTTGTTGACAACAAGTTGTTTTAATTCTCCAAAAAGTGTAGTAAAATTAATTTATATAAAAAATAACTAATATAGTTATGTAACGGCATTGGCTCTCACCAAAAGCTAATGTTAAATAAGCCAAAAGCTTATAAGAAAGGTGGTGAAAAAAATGAAACAAATATTAAAGAAAGTTAATTTGGTAGCTTTTGCTCCATTATTGGTTGCGGTAGCTATGGCTTTTATGCCAGCATTGGCTGTTAGCACAGTGCCACAAGTGGCAGATGCTCAATTGATTAACGATATCGCAAATAATTGTCCAGAAGGAACTGGTGTGCGATGTAGTGAAGGAAGTATTGTAGAAATCTTTAGGCTTGTACTTAACTGGGCTTTGGCAATAGCTTTCTTGATTGCAGTAATTTTCTTGATTTACGGTGGTTTCCAATACATCTTTGCTGGTGGTAATGATGATGCTGCTGGTAAAGGAAGTAAAACTATCACAAATGCATTGATCGGTTTGGTAATTATTGTACTTTCATTTATTATCGTTCAAATCGTTTATCGTTTTGTCTCAGGTTCTGGCAGTAGTGCTCTTGGAACCTAAGAAGTTATTATTCGGATATAGTTCTATCCGAATAATTCTGGGAGTAGAATTAATTTGTACCTCCAGAATTATTAAGAATTATTTATGAATAAAATAATTGTGGCTTTGTTTGGAGTTGTGTTGACCTTTGGAACTTTGTTAACTCCAACTGTAGTACATGGACAATTTTCTAGTAATCAATCTGTGCAAGGTGGTCTAAACGATCTTAAATCAGCTTTCCCTGATACTGTGGCTGGTGATGGTGATCCTCAAGACTTGGTGCGTAACATAATTGAATGGGCTTTGTATATTGGAGCTATGCTAGCCGTTTTGTTCATAATTTATGGTGGGTATCTATATCTAACCTCTGGTGGTAATGATAGCCAAGTCAAAAAAGGCAAAGAAACAGTTATTTATGCTTTAGTTGGATTAGTCGTTATCGTGATGGCTTGGGTTATTGTTCAAACTGTTTATAATTTCTTAGTAAACTAATTCAAATTGACTTTTAGTTTAAAGCAACATAATTTGATAATAAAAATAGCCGTGTCTTTGGGCGCGGCTTTTGCTGTTTTTTATTCCTTTAGTACCGCAGAGGTTAGTTATGCTGCGAACTTTGCTTCCGATTTTAAGGCGGAGTTATGTGTTAACAGGCAAACTGGTGGTTTGGCCTGGCCAGTAAATAGAGATTGTGCCAAATATTCTGGTTATGTGTTAGCTGATATTCCTGGAATGACTCCGACTACAAATTTGTTTTGTGCGATAAAAACAAAATCAGATCATATATTTTTGATAGGAGCGGCACCAGATGGTAAGGATAGTTGTCAGCCTGTTTTGGATGACTGTTATCAGCGTGGCGACAGTTGTATCATTGCCATAGAAAATGGCAGTCCAGTAGTTAAATCAATAAGTCGAAGTCAAATACTAGGTGCCACCTTTGATACTAACGGTGAGTCTACAAATACTAATACTGGAGGGTCTGGTTCTGGTACTTCGTCATCTGGTGGTTCGACTTCGAGTGGAGGTTCTACTAATAACCCAACTAGTAATACCAATACTACTGGCGGCTCGGGCTCGTCTTCTACTGGCGGATCAATTTCTAACGGCGATCAAGTTTGTGATAGTGGTTTCGAAAAAGTTGGACCATTGTGTATTCCCAAAGGTGGTTCTGGCGAAAACAAAACCTTTAGCGAATTAGCTACAACAGTTATCAAGGTTTTGTTGTACTTTGCCGGAATTATTGCAGTGTTGTTTACTATTTATGGCGGATATTTGTTAATGACTGCAGGTGGAAATGAAGCTCAGGTCAAAGATGGACGCAAGACATTAACCAATGCTATTATTGGTTTGATTGTAGTTGTTTTGTCTTATACGATTGTCCAAGCGATTGTGAATTTTGTGCTCAAATAAATAAATTTGATCTTGGACATTTTGATAATTTGCAGTATAATAAGTAACTAGCAGAGCTAGTTATTTTGATCTTTAGCCGGGATGGCGAAATTGGTAGACGCACCAGCCTTAGGAGCTGGCGGGAGCAATCCTGTGGAGGTTCGAGTCCTCTTCCCGGCACCACTCCTTTGTGACCAGATTTTCTGGTCACAAAGGAGTGTGAAGTATGGGAATCGAAATAGAGTGGTTCTAATCTACCAAAGGTAGATTAGAAAACAAAAGGTCTGGGAGACCTTTTGGTAACGGCGGGGGTCGCCGCAGCGTAACTCGACGAGCTACAATGAGCGTAAGCGAATGCAGTGAGGAGAGTAGCGGGAGGTGACCGAGTCCTCTTCCCGGCACCACTTGTGTGGTTTCTTGCGAAGCAAGAAATCAAGCAAGTGGTAGAGATAGAGACTCGAAGAAGAGCGGTTCTAATCTATAAAGAGCTTATAGAAATGTTAAAATTAAAGAGTAATTAATTTGCCACTATTAATGTGGCTCAATTTTTAAAAGATTTATGGGTAAATTTGCAAAAAATATTATTTTGGTGATTATTGGCTTCCTGGTTGTTTCGGTGGTGATTGCTTCATTTGTTCAAGAAAAATCTAGCACCAAAGAAGTAGCCTTGTCCGAAATTGCTACTGCGATTAACCAAGATAAAGTAGAAAGCATCAAGGTTAATCCTGGAAGTTTGGAAGCTAAGCAAAAAGATAGTGACGAGCTCTTGGTGGCAACAATCAGTTCGAGTGTCGAAGTTCCTCGATACTTTATTGATAGCGGAATTGCAACAGAGAAGATTCAGAATATCAAAATAGAGTTTAACAATACAAGTTTTGCAACTATTTTGTTGGGAAGTATTTTGCCATTTTTGATTCCGTTTGTCTTGATCGCTTTGTTTATTTATTTTTTAATGAGGCAAGTGCAAGGATCAAACAACCGCGCTTTGACTTTTGGACAATCGTCTGTGCGTTTGTCCGATGACTCTCAACCAAAAGTAACATTTGCAGATGTTGCTGGAGCCAAAGAAGCAAAAGAAGAATTGCAAGAGGTAGTAGAATTTCTTAAGTACCCGCAAAAGTTTTTGTCTCTCGGAGCCAAAATTCCTAAAGGTGTGTTATTGCTTGGAAGCCCTGGAGTCGGAAAAACTTTGATGGCTCGCGCAGTGTCTGGGGAAGCGAATGTGCCATTCTTTCATATTTCTGGTTCTGAGTTTGTAGAAATGTTTGTTGGTGTAGGAGCAAGTCGAGTCAGAGATTTGTTTAAAAAAGCCAAGCGCAACGCACCTTGCATAGTTTTTATTGACGAGATTGATGCTGTCGGAAGACAACGCGGGGCTGGTTTGGGTGGCGGCCATGACGAAAGAGAACAGACCTTGAACCAAATTTTAGTAGAAATGGATGGATTTGAAACCGGCACAAACGTGATCGTTGTGGCGGCTACTAACCGACCAGATGTTTTGGATCCAGCATTGCTTAGACCAGGTAGATTTGATCGTCAGATCACAGTCGACTTGCCTGACATTAATGACCGTGAAGCCATTTTGCAAGTTCATGTTAAAGGAAAACCAATTGCATCAGGTGTAAGTTTGAGAAAAATCGCCGAACGAACCCCTGGTTTTTCTGGCGCGGATTTGGCCAATATAATTAACGAAGCAGCGATCTTGGCAGCTCGTGAAAATAAAAAAGAAATTGATAATCCTGATCTCAAAGAAGCCATCGAAAAAGTGATTATGGGACCATCTCGCAAATCCAAAGTTATGTCAGAACAAGACAAAAAGATCACTGCTTATCATGAAGGTGGTCATGCATTAGTTGGAGCTGTTTTACCAAATGCTGATCCGGTTCACAAGGTAACGATTTTACCGCGTGGTGGTGCTGGTGGTTACACTTTGAGTGTTCCTTCTGAAGATAAAAATTATCATAGTAAATCTGGATTTTTAGATCAGCTGGCATCGATTATGGGTGGTTACGCAGCAGAAAAGTTAGTCTTTGGTGAACTTACAACTGGCGCGGGTAGCGATCTTAAAAAAGCGACTAATATGGCGCGGCGTTTGGTAACACAGTATGGAATGAGTGATCAGATTGGGCCATTGTTTTGGGTGAACAGCAAGGTAATGTTTTCCTAGGTCGTGATATTGCGGAACAAAAAAACCTCTTGAAGCTGTCCTCAAAAGTTGATGAAAAGTTAAGGCGATTCTTAAAGACGCAGAACTTCGAGCGACTGAGCTTATGACTAAGCATCGTAGTTATCTTGATAAAATTGCTGAGCGTTTGATTGCGAAGAAACACTAGAACAGGATCAGTTTAATAGCATTGTCGGGGATATTATCCCAGATAACAAAAAGCTTACTTCAGAATTCAAAGATTCTGGTGAGGGTGTGAGTTAGGTAAGAAACTTTGCCATTTCTACTCAAACCAAACCTTTTCTTTTGTGTCATCCTGAGGAGCTTGCGACGAAGGATCTCTTTCTCAAACCAAAGTTCTATTCCTTCGACCTCCGCACTGCCCTGAGGTCGGTCTCAGGAAATAGAACTTTGGTTTTATTTTCCACATATTCCCAAACCAAACCTTTTCTTCCCTCGAACTCTAGCGCCTTCGCCAAGTCATTCTCGAAGAAAAGCTTTGGTTTTTGTTTTGTCGTCCTAAACTTTTTCTCTGTCATCCTGAACGAAGTGAAGGATCTCTAATAACAAACCTTGAGATCCTTCACCGTCTTCGACGCCTCAGGATGACGTGGTGGTAGAAAACCCTTCGGCGGTTCACCCTTCGGGTACAGGCAGGATGACATTGTGGTGGTATTAACCATTTCTATTTAGATCTATGCATATCCGCGAAGTCGGTCTCAGGAAATAGAACTTTGGTTTTTTGTTTGTGATAATAAATATTGACTAAAATCAGGTTTGGTGGTAGACTACGGAAGTCCATTGAGGTATTTTTATACCAGCCTAAATTTTTGAGCAGCTCGATTTACAAAGACTGTCAAAAAATTTAGAGATGGTTGGGCTTTGTCCGTCAATGAAGCTCAGGCATCAGCAATCAAGTAAGACTTATTTTTATGTTAACAATTCGTTTACAACGAGGTGGTCGAACAAATCGTGCTCATTTTAGATTAGTTTTGACTCAAAAGACTCGAGCCAATCAAAAAAAGGCACATGAAATTTTGGGTTCATACAATCCTCATTCTAAAGAGTTGATTGTTCGCGATCAGGATAGACTAAATTATTGGATCAAAGAACAACACGTTAGTCTATCAAAAACAGCTCACAATTTGTTGATCGAAAAAGGTTTGTTAGAAGGTACTAAGGTTAGAGCTTTTAGTATTCCGCCAAAACCTCCTACTGAAGAAGAAGCTAAGCCAGAAGCCGCAGCTCAAAGTTCTGAAGAGCAAGAATCCACAGAAGCTCCTACCGAAGAATCGACACCAGAAGAAAAAACCGAAGAGCCAGCTCAAGAGCCTCAAGCTGAAGAAGCTAAGCCAGAATCTGATTCTGAATAAAATCAAATCCCCATATGGGGATTTTTGATTTGGTGGTTTAGTATAATAAGAGCAGTGACAAGTTTGGTGGTTTGTGTTATAAATATAAACGGAATTTTGGTAAAGAGCTGGGCCGCTTGCGGCATCAGCGACCAAATGCATCAGCGACCAAATGATAGAAACCAGGACTCAAAGGTGCACGTAGAAGTCCACAATGGGCAAAGCGCTAAACCTTACCTAAAATCTATACTCTTTAGGTGTGAGCAATCTGGCTTCTGCCAGTTGCGAACACGGAGCTGGGCCGCTTGCGGCATCAGCGACCAAATAATAGGGCATTTAGCTCAGTGGTAGAGCATCTCATTGACGTTGAGAGGGTCAGAGGTTCGACTCCTCTAATGCCCACCATAGAATGTTTGTCACGCCAAAGCGTGATAAATATTCTATGGTGTAGATGGATGTCGAAATAGAGTGGTTCTACTTTTGCATAGTATTTGCAAAAGTAGAAACCAAAAGGTCTGGGAGACCTTTTGGTAACGGCGGGGGTCGCCGCAGCGTAACTCGACGAGCTACAATGAGCGTAAGCGAATGTAGCGAGGAGAGTAGCGGGAGGTGACCGACTCCTCTAATGCCCACCATAGAATGTTTGTCACGCCAAAGCGTGATAGATATTATTTACTGCAAAGTTGTAGTAAATAAAATAAGAATTAATTTCAAGAATTAAGAATGTTGTATCAATTCATTTGATTTAAGGTTCTTGTGTCTTGTTTTGGAGCCATTATGGTTACAGCCAAAGAAATACAAGCGATTACAGGATTCGCACCACAAAACCTGGATCATTATACCTCAGCTTTTACTCATAGATCATATCTTAATGAGCACCGAAGTTTTAATTTGCCTCACAACGAACGATTAGAATTTTTGGGTGATGCAGTATTAGAGCTGGTTTCGACAGAGTTTTTGTATAATCAATACGAACAACCAGAAGGTGAGCTTACCAATTTTAGGAGCGCGTTGGTTAACTTTAAGATGTTGTCAAAAATTGGCAACCAATTAGGTTTTGAAAAATATTTGCTTATGTCTAAAGGTGAAGCCAAGGATACTGGGCGAGCGCGCCAGGTGATTTTGGCAAACACTATGGAAGCTTTGATAGGGGCGATGTACTTAGATTTGGGATATGAAGCATGCAAAGAGTTTATTTCTAAAAATATCTTAGTAGAATTGCCTGAAATTATTTCTGGTGGCACTTATCTTGACCCAAAAAGCAAACTTCAAGAAATTGTTCAGGACAAATGGAGTATTACACCAACTTATGAAGTAGTTTCGGAAGAAGGACCGGATCATGATAAGACATTTGTTGTGATTAGTATGATGGGAAAGAAAGAATTGGGACGAGGTGATGGTCCATCTAAACAAGAAGCCGAAATTTCTGCAGCAACCAATGCTTTGCAAAACCTCAAAGCGTAGTTTAGTGGATAACTAAATTTGGAAAAAACATATTCTATGATAGTCTAAGAGTAAGATCGATTGATCCGAGTAACCAAACAAAGACAAAAGATAAAAGCTCCGAGCAAAAATTGCTCGGAGCTTTTGTTTTATAATTTTATTTAAGGGATATCCTGGCAATTATAATAACAAAAGATTGCCGGTCTACTAGGTTAATCGTGGTATAATAAATTATCTATTATGTATCTAAAACGTCTAGAAATACAGGGCTTTAAGTCCTTTGCCAAAAAAACAACTTTAGAATTTGAAACTGGAATCACGGCGATTGTTGGTCCAAATGGTAGCGGCAAATCCAATGCCGCGGATTGTTTGCGTTGGGTTTTGGGTGAACAAAGCCCAAAGTTAATGCGTGGCAAAAAAAGCGATGATGTGATTTTTGC
Source organism: Candidatus Doudnaibacteriota bacterium (assembly GCA_041389225.1). Classification (GTDB taxonomy): domain Bacteria; phylum Patescibacteriota; class Doudnabacteria; order UBA920; family UBA920; genus UBA920. The sequence continues at coordinate 43,924 of JAWKSI010000005.1, forward strand.
TGGTAGTGATAAACGCGGCCGTGCTGGAATGGCAGAGGTTATAGCGACTTTTGATAATGCTGATGGCAAGATTCCTGTAGAAACCGCAGAAGTCTCGATTGGAAGAAGAGTTAGTCGTACTGGTGAAAGTGAGTATTTGATCAACGGCCAAAAAGCTCGACTTTTGGATATTATTGAGTTGGTTCTCAAGAGCAATATCGGAACTTCTAGATATACTGTTATTGGTCAGGGGACTATTGATCAAATGATTCTTGCTGGCCCAAGTGAAATAAAAAATTTGATTGACGAAGCAAGTGGAGTCAAAACTTACTATATCAAAAGAGATCGAACTTTAAAGCGTTTAGAAACTACTGCGCAAAATTTGATGCGTGCTGAAGATTTGTTAGCAGAACTTCGCCCTCGAGTGAAATCGCTAAGACGACAAGCTAAGCGTATGGAAGCGCGTGCACAAATAGAAGTCGAACTTAAACAGCTGTTGTTTAAACATCTTGGTGGCCAGTGGTGGCAATTCAAAAGTCAAAGTGATCAGCTTGTTGAGCAAATCGATAGTTTGTTAACCGAACGACAAAAGTTGGAAGCTACTATGCAAGTGCATTTGCAAGAGATCGAAAAACACGAACAAGACAATCAAGATGTTTTGGCGGAATATCAAGACCTGCAAACAAAGATCAAGGTGGTTGTTGATGCAAAAAATGCTTTGGTTGAGCAAATTAGTTTAGTTAAAGGTAAGATGACTGGAATGCAAGGTTCTGGAGGCGACGCGGCAAGTTTAGAAATCGAAAGTCATAAGCTTGGCACTCAAATTTCACAACTTAAATCTCAATTACAAGCGGCGCAAGAACAGCAAATAGCTTCAAAAAAAATTATCGATGAAGCTCAAGCTCAGATGGTGCAACTTCAATCTGAGACAGAGGAACTTTATAATTTGTTGCAAAATCCTCAGACCGCTGATTGGAGTTTGGTAGAAAAAGCTCTCAAGCAGTTTGATGATATTATTGTCAGGTTCGAACAAGTGTTGGATGACGCGACGGATTTGAATACGATTAGTAACGCTGCTGTAGAGCTTAAATCTGCTTGGAATCAACTCAAAACTCAAGCAACAAAAGATTTGGTTAACCCGGGCGCAGAATCACAAAAATTGCAAGATCAAATTAAAGCGCTCAATACCAAAAAAGACGAACTGCAAAACCAGCTCAATAATTGGCAAATGGATTTGTCCAAAGCGGTTATGAGTCAAGAGTTTGTGACTGGCCAGTTAAATAATTTAGAAAATCAAAAGCTTCAAGTTGACTTAGAACTCAAAAAAGCTCAGTCTGGTGGAAGTGAGAATTTTGTGAAAGATTTGGTGTTAGAAGAACAAAAAATTCAAGATAAGATTGATCAAAAGTCTCAGGAGCAACAATCACTCGAAGCAGAATTGCAAAAATTGTATTCTAACGAAAATAGCCGAAAAGCTGCGATTGCGCAAGAAGACAAGGAGTTTAGAGACAAGCAAGCTCAGCTGAGTCAGATTAGAGATGGAGAGAGCCAGCTTCAGGTCCAAAAAGCCAAAGCCGATACCCATCTCGAAACTGTTACTAATGAAATTAGACAACAACTTGGTGACCAAGATTTGAACAAAATCAGCGCGCAAAAACTAGATGCTAGTACAGAACAAGAACAAGAAAAAATTTCTCAGCTTAAGCGACAGTTAGAGCTTACTGGCGGAGTTGATGATTTAACAATTGCAGAGTATCAAGAAACAGAAGCAAGATACACAGGGCTTGAAGAGCAGGTGGTAGATTTACAAAAGAGTATGAGTGATTTGCGAGAAGTGATGGACGAACTGGATAGTCATATCAAAACCAAATTTACCAAAGCTTTTCATAAAATTAATGTGGAATTTGAACAGTACTTTAAGTTGTTGTTTAATGGTGGTCGTGCCAAGTTGGTATTGGTTAAAGATAAAACCGAAGTAGAAGATATAGAAGAGCAGGTTGAAGATTTGGACGATGATCAAGACTCAGCGAATTTACGGCCCGAAGAAAAAATTATTGCTAAGTACGAAAAAGGAAGTATTAATATTGCTGGGGTGGATATCAAAGCAACTCCGCCTGGCAAAAAACTTTCTAATATTCAATCTTTGTCTGGTGGTGAAAGATCTTTGACGTCAATTGCTTTGCTTTCGAGTTTGTTAACTTGTTTTCCTTCGCCTTTTGTTGTTTTGGATGAAGTTGACGCCGCACTCGATGATGCTAATACGATTAGGTTTGGCCAAATTTTGGGCAAGCTTTCTCACCAAACTCAATTTATAACTATTACCCATAACCGCGAAACTATGGCGCAGGCTAATATTATTTATGGTGTGACCATGGGAGACGACGGTGTTTCTCAGCTACTTTCGATTAAGATGGATCAAGCCAAAGCTTACGCTAAGTAATTTTTTTGTTGCCCTGAGGGCAAGTTTTCTATTCCCCCCGTTATTATATTTGTACCCGAATGGGTGAGGGAGTGTTTTTTCTGTCATCCTGAGGGAGCGAAGCGACCGAAGGATCTCTAATAACAAACCTTGAGATCCTTCACCACCTTCGGCGGTTCAGGATGACGTTGCGGTGGAAAGGCGGTTCACCCTTCGGGTACAGGCAGGATGACATAGTTTATAGTCATCCTGAGGGAGCGTTTTTTCTGCCATCCTGAAGGAGCGTTTTTTCTGTCATCCTGAGCTCTTTTTTCTCCTTGGTCATCCTGAGCGGAGGCGAAGCCGGAGTCGAAGGATCTCAATTCAAAAATTTATCTATTCTTGATTTAGCTCATGTATCATGGAGCTATGAATAAGAAATTTTATTATGTTTATATTTTAGCCAATAAATCTAATAGTGTTTTGTATATAGGGAGTACTTCTGATATTAAAACCAGATTATATCTACATAAAAGCAAAGCAATTAAAGGGTTTACAGCAAAATATAATGTTACTAAATTGGTATATATCGAAATGTTTAGTGATCCATATTCGATGGTCGTGCGTGAAAGGCAGTTAAAAGGGTGGACTCGTAAGAAAAAGGAACGCTTGATCTGTGTAACAAATCCTCTATGGAAAGAGGTTGAAATCTAGAGATCCTTCACCGCCAAAGGCGGTTCAGGATGACGTTGTGTTGGAAAGGTGGTTCACCATTCGGGTACAGGCAGGATGACGTGGTTTATAGTCATCCTGAGAGAGCTTTTTTCTGTCTTCCTGAGCGAGCGCTTTTTTCTATCATCCTTAGGGAGTGTTTTTTCTGTCATCCTGAGCGAGCGCTTTTCTCCTTGGTCATCCTGAGCGGAGGCGAAGCCGGAGTCGAAGGATCCCAAAACGCAGGAGCTTTATGGATTGCGCAAAATTTGGTATAGTATATACAACACTTAACTAACAAAATAAAAATGAACAAAAAAATTATAATCCTTTCTGTTGCAGTTTTGGTACTAGTTGGGGTTGCTTATTGGATGTTTGGAAAGCAAAGCTCTACTTCTAATGTTTCTAACGATGCCAAAGAGCAAAATACTAGTCAGGATGACTCCCCTGTCAAAACTGTAGAAGTTGATAAAAATGAATTTCCTGATAAATATCCTCAAGACATCCCTGTAGAGCCCGATTATGTGGTTATTCAAAATTACAATGCCACAACTGATGATGGAAGGTTTCAGGCGACACGAGTTTATCGAATAAATCAGTCGTTAACTCAAGCTTATGCCACCTATCAAACTTATTTGCGTGAAAATCGATGGGATATTGCTAGCACAGTAAACAGCGATACTTATAAAATGTTATTTGCGACCAACGCCAAGGGTCAACTGCAGATCGAGATGGATCAAAATGTACAATCTAATGAACGCACTGTAAGCGTTAGCTATACTGAACAACAATAAAAATCGGTTTTTGCATAGAAACCTTGGGATCTAAGAGTTTCTATTGAACAAAAACAAAAAACCCTTCCGGACAGCGAAGGGTTTTTTGTTTTGCTTTTACGCAATTTTGAGTAATTGTTTTTTTAAAGTTCACCCAATACTTGTGGATAACTTTTTCACCTACTTGACAAACTATCAATTTTACTGTATGATTGAGATAAATACAATTCCTAAGGAGGGAAAAATGAAAAAAATTCTACTGATGATTTTTATGGTTTTGTCTTTCTTCGTTTTAGTAAATGAAGTAAAAGCAAAATCGACGTTGCCCTCCGTTATGACGAGGGCGATCAATCTTCTTCCTCAAGAAGATTATGACTTTTTGTTTTCACAGAAAAGTGATCAGATAAAACCTATCGTGGTGATATCTGATCAGCAGATAAAAGATATCTTTGGCAAAAAGATGTCTAAAACACTGTTAACAAAAAGCATGTTCTCGTTGTCTTCTGGTGTGGGCCAAACAACACTACCTATCTATGTTCGTTCAGAAAGTTTGTTTATAACTTCTGTCCTTGAACATGATAGTGGAGAAAATGGCTCGCTTCCTGTTATTTCGGTGGCAGCAAAAATCTCTCATGAAATTGAACATTTTAAGTCAGAGGACGAAAATGTTTCGATAGAAAGAGAGAAATCAGTCTTTTTGTTGCTCGCAAAGAAATTCGGGCACCAAGAAGATGTAGTTACTCGGTACCTCGAGCAGCTATAAGTTGAAAGTCTTCCTTTTCACCGCACAAACAAATGTTTGTGCGGTAGTTTTATTTATATTAGATGCTTTGATATAATGTAATTAATAAACTTTTCGATAAACATGAAAATAAAATCAAAAAATATAATAGTTTACATTTTTGTATTGTTCTTTGCTTTGCTTTTTAATACTTTTGTAAATTATGATTTAAATAAAAGTACTTTTGTAAAAAATGTGAATGCTGCTCCTAGTCCAAGCACAATTACAGCAGGAACAACCGGTTCAATTTCTATACCTATTTATGATAGTCTTACTGGATTTACTCATAATGGTTGGGCTTGTGGTGGCCCAGGTGAGACATGTTATGTTTTAGTTGGTGGACAGCCTTTGTATTTTGTTAATAATGATGATTCTGTCCTTACATGTACAAATGGTTCGTATGAATTATATGAGACAGTGGAATTTGACGCCACTTCATTAACATCTTTATCGTCTTCTACAACCATTCAGTTAAATGCTTATGCTATATTCCAAGATCAAAGTGGTGAGTGCTATGAAGTTCCTGGTACTCAAGCAGAAACAGAGATTACTATAAACCCTTCCACTCCTCCAGACTTCACGATAACTTGTTCGCCTGCGACGCGGACGATTAATGCGGGGAGTGCGACATCTTTTAATATTTCGACAACTGGAACTAACGGTTTTAGTAGCGCTGTGACAGTTAGTCACAGTTTCAGCCCAAGCTCTGGAACTTTGCCAACCATTTCTTATAACAATAATGGTGCGGTGCCTGATTCCACGACCACCGCAAATGTTAGTACAACGACGGGAACCACTGCCGCCACTTACACGGTTACTTTTAGCGCTACGGGTGGTGGTCTTACTAAAACATGTAATACTACTTTGACTGTTAATCCATATGTTGCTCCGCCGGTAGGTGATATTAAGTGCGGGGAATATTCAGGAAAATCTTTGGTTTATGGAAATGGACCATGTACGATACCATACAATGATATTGCAGAAATCCAATGGACTTCAACAAACGCAACTTCTTGCACGGTTACTCCAAATGGTTGGACTGGTACTTCGGGAACTCAATCCGAATCTGGTATGACCTCGACCAAAACCTATACTCTTACTTGTACTAATTCTGCTGGGTCTCATATTGACACTGTTGATGTGATTGTGGGAACAGCACCAGCGCCAGTCGTTGACCTTAAAGTTAATGGCTCCAACGGCCCAGTTAATGGATCTTATGGTGCGCCAGTCACAGTCTCATGGAGTTCTTACTATACGACGTCTTGTAGTGTAACTTCTAGCCCAAACGTTTATTCGAGTTCTGCACTTAATAATGCAGGAAGCCAATCAAGCAATTTGACTACAACTACAACCTTCTCTATCACTTGTTCTGGTCCTGGTAGCCCTCCAAATGCCACTGATTCTGTTTTGGTCAACATTCCTGCGCCGACGTTTAACCTCTCTTGTTCACCAGCTACTTCGAGCATAATCGTTGGGGCATCGACTTCATTTAATCTTGTGTTAACAGCCCAAAATGGGTTTAATAGCTCTGTGACAGTCAGTCATAGTTTTACCCCAAGCTCTGGCACCTTGCCAACTGTTTCTTATACCAATAACCCAGCGACTCCATCAGCTACAGTGACAGCCAACATTTCGACAACAGCGAGCACCACACCAACAAGTTATTCAATTTACTTTAATGCTGTCGGCGGAAGTGTTAACAAAGGATGTTATGTCACTCTTAATGTCGCGCCAGTTTCTCCGCCAAGTGATCCAATTAATGTTAGCGCTGATAACTCAGGAACTTGTGAGACAATAGATCTTACCTGGAATAAGGGTAGCACCGGTGCTGACCCAGAATTCTTTAGAGTCTATCATAAGACTTCGGCTGGTAGTTCTTGGGTGCAGATAGGTTCTGATATTGCCTATGTTGGTAACAGTAAATATACTTACACTCATACCTCGCCTGCAGCGACTAGCAATTACTATGCAATTAGAGCCTTTATTGGTACAAGCGGTTCCGGATATGGTGAACCAGCAGTCACTCCAATTAGTGAAATTGTTTGTGCACCAAATCTAACAACTTCGGACAAAGACCTAATTCAGGTTGGTAACAACACGCTAGGTGCTTCTGATGTAGATTGTAATGCGGCTTCGGACATCTTTAGTCTGCCTAACGACGGTGTTTATTCTGCAGGAACAACTCTTAAGTTTAGAATTAATGTTTGTAATACTGGTAACCAAGATTTAACTGGCGTAACTGTTACAGAATCTCCGCTCAATCTTACAGGATTAAGTCTGGACGCTACTAATAGTGATGCTTGTGTTTTGAGTTTTAATGGAACTGCTTTTACTCTCAGCGATATCACTCAAGGTACAACTTGTAGTATTGTGGTTAATGCGACTGTTGCTACACCTGTTGGACCTCTTGGCTCTTTGTATCGTTTTCAGAATGTGGCCACAATAAGTTCTAATGAAGCGACATTCAAAGTTGTTACTCCTCCTTATCTTTTCTCGGTTGGTTCTGGAGCGCCAAGTCGGACAGAAACTGCCCCTGCAAACTAATTTAAAACGTTTAGTTTTATTACAACCAAACCTTTTCTTCCCTCGAACTCCAAAGCTTTTTTCTTTGTCATCCTGAGGAGCGAAGCGACCGAAGGATCTCTTTCTCAAACCAAAGTCCTATTTCCTTCGACCTCCGCACTGCCCTGAGGTCGGTCTCAGGAAATAGAACTTGGTTTTTTTGTTTCTCGTATATTCCCAAATCAAACCTTTTCTTTTGCGTCATCCTGAGCGAAGTGAAGGATCTCTAATAACAAACCTTGATATCCTTCACCGTCTTCGACGCCTCAGGATGACATTGCGATGGAAAGACGGTTCACCCTTCGACGCCTCAGGATGACGTGGTGCTAGAAAGGCGGTTCACCCTTTGGGTACAGGCAGGATGACATTATGTTTATTTCACAACTCAGAATGATCTTACAGCTGTATTAGTGCTATTCATATTAAGATTGACCTCAGGCTCAAAATTTGGTATTTTAGAAAGGCAATAGTTGGCTAAGTAAAGGTCGTAGCCCAAACACACTATCGCAGAAATTAGAATAAGATGGAAACAGATCAAGCATTTGTTGAATACGTTGTAAAAGCGTTAGTCGACAATCCTGATGATGTTCGCACAGATCGCAGTGTTGATGAAATGGGTGTTCTTATTACCTTGCACATCAACCCAGCTGATATGGGCCAAGTAATTGGTCGAATGGGACAAACTGCAAAAGCACTTCGTACACTTCTTCGTGTTGTTGGTGCTAAGCACAAATCTCGTGTCAACCTAAAGATCGATGAACCAGAAGGAAGTCATCGTGGTCCACGTCGCGATCATGGCGACAGTCACGCAGCAGCTAGTGAAGCACAAGATGCTATGGCAGCTACTGATGATATGGATGATTTTAATCTATAATCAATACGATTCTCTTTTATAAAGATTATTGAACTAAGTGTAAATTTTGTTTAAACTTAGTTCGCGTATTAATTTTTTAGATTTAATTTTAAGATTTTTTCAAAACCCGAACTCCGCACACTTACGTTTGTTTCAAGCAAACCGTGTTGAGTCGGGTTTTGTGTTAATATGTGAGTATATGAAAAAGAAGCAGCTAAAAATATCAGTTATAACTTTGTTCCCAGAGTTTATCAAAAGTTATTCGCAGTTTGGAATTGTCGCTCGGGCGGTTGCCAACAGAATTTTGCGAATTGTTGAAATTGATTTACGCACTTTTGGTGTCGGCTCGAGACAGACTGTTGATCACCCACCTTATGGTGGTGGAGTTGGTATGGTTTTGCGCGCGGACGTTGTAATCAAAGCGATTAAGCGAGCTAAGAATAAGTTTAGAACAGCAAAAACGCGAGTTATTTTGATGACTCCTCGAGGGAAGCAGTTTAACCAAAAGACTGCGATTCGTCTATCAAAATACGATCATTTGGTTTTGGTTTCTGGTCGCTACGAAGGTTTTGATGAACGAGTTTCAAAATATATAAACGAAGAATTATCGGTTGGTGATTATGTTTTGATGGGTGGCGAGTTGCCAGCATTGGTTATTAGCGAAGCGGTGATGCGGCACGTCCCTGGTATTTTGGGCAAAGATGAATCAGCTCACAACGAGTCTTTTTCTGATGGGTTATTAGAACATCCTCAGTATACTAAGCCTGAAGTTTTGGAAATCGACGGGACCAAATCTCGAGTTCCTAAAGTTTTGTTATCAGGTCACCATGCCAAAATCGAAGAGTGGCGGCGCGAGCAGGCCCTTAAGAAAACCAAAAAGAATCGCCCAGATTTAATTAAATAGCTATGAATTTACACTTTAATTACTTGCTCGAAGGACTGGTCTTGGGATTTATAGCGGGGGCTTTGCCTGGACCTGTAATGATGTTTATATTTTCTCAAGTTTTTAAGAATGGTTTTTGGTCCGGCGTTAAAGTTCAGCTGGGGGCCACTATTTTAGATATAGTACGCATCTTTTTGATTCTTATTTTATTTGCAAGCTTACCGCGGAATGATTTATTGATCGGACTGATAGCTTTTTTGGGTTCGATATTTTTAGGCTATATGGCATATTCGAATTTTGTTTTTAAGTCAGAGTTAAATGATAAAGTAGAGCTTATCAAAGACCCATGGATTCAGGGCATCTTGGGTGGCTTACTTAACCCATATCCATATGTTTTTTGGTTGACTGTTGGTGGATCCACTTTTCTCCTAGCTCGAGAAACCGGGACTGTATTATCTCCTGTTGTATTTGTGGCGGCATTTTTAATAGCCATACTCGCTGTGAGCGTAGTTATTTCTTTCCTGGCAGATAAAGCTAAGGATTTTATGAGCAGTAAGTATTATTTATATTTTGTAAGGTTGCTGGGCTTAGCGTTGTTGTACTTTGCTATAGTTTATTTAGTTGATTCGATAAAGTATTTTTTTTAATGACCCAAAAGAAACACAATTTAGAAGTTGTAGATCTCAAGACTCGTCTTGATAAATTTTTGGCGGAGCAAGTTGAGGATTTATCTCGAAGTAAGATTCAGCGAGACATAGAAGCTGGCGCGGTTAAGGTGAATAAAGAGAAAATCGATAGTCCAAAGTTTGTGGTTCGTTCTGGTGATAAAGTTGAATACAAACCGATCAAAGAAAAAGAACCAGGTCCAGTTAATCTTCCTTTGCATATTTTACACAACCAAGATGGTTTGCTCGTTTTAGACAAACCAGCTGGTTTGGCGGTGCATCCTGGTGCGGGCCTCAAAGAAGATTCGTTGTCTCAAGCACTGCAGTTTCATTATCCTGAGATTTCGGTAGTTGGGGAACCTGATCGACCTGGCATTGTGCATCGTTTGGACAAAGAAACAAGCGGAATTATGGCAGTTGCTTTAAACCAGGAGATGTATTTGTATCTCAAAGAAGCTTTCGCTGAACATAAAATTGGCAAAAAATATTTGGCTTTGGTTTGTGGTCATATTGGAGAAGATTCAGGTTTGATTCAATCGCCAGTGGGCAAAAGTCAACGTGACTTTCGAAAGTATACAACAGATACATCTGATATGGTCAGAGAAAAGACTGCCAAAACTGAGTATCAAGTTGTAGAAAGACTAGTATCCAAGACACTTGACGAATACACCCTAATTGTTGTAAAATTGCATACAGGTAGAACGCATCAGATTCGCGTTCATTTTAATTCTTTGTGTCATCCATTAGTTGGAGATTCGCTCTATGGCGGAAAACAGGCTCAAAAATTAGGTTTTAATAGACAAGCTTTGCATGCTTTTGAGCTAGAAATTCCATTACCTGATGGTGAGCTTTTGTCTAAGCAATCAAAATTGCCACAAGACTTAAGAGAACTACTGGTTAAATTAAATAGCCAAATCGTAGCAAATTATTGATTAAACATTTTATTATGCCAATTGTAAAACATCTCAAAGAAGAACAGTTACGCCAAATTCCTCATTTTGAAGTTGGTAATATTGTCAAAGTTCACAACCGAATTAAAGAAGGTGATAAGGAACGTATTCAGATTTTTGAAGGTTTGGTTATTGCTCGCAAAGGTGGTGTAGGAGTTAACGCAACTTTTACAGTTCGTAAAATTTCCAATGGTGTTGGAGTCGAACGCATCTATCCTTTACACACTCCAAATATCGACAAGATCGAAGTTGTCAAAGATGATACTGTTCGCAAGAGCAAGTTGTATTATGTTCGCGACTTGCGAGATAATACCCCTCGCACACGTCGTCGATTGATTTTAACCAAAAAGCAAAAAGAAGCTTTGGCTAAAAAAGAAGCAGAAAAAGCTAAAACTAGCGAAGAGTAAACCAAAAACCCTGGATTAGATCCAGGGTTTTTGGTTTTAGAGCCAAATCACTTTGCCAGTGATTTGGCTCTTTTTGATTGGTGGAATTTGTAAACTGTCGGATTTGTTGTCACCTTCGACAAAGATTAAGTCGTTTTCTATTTTGACTATGCGTTTGATCATAACTTTATCTTCTTTGTAACCAAAAACTATAATATCACCTAGTAGAATTTTGTTGATTTTTGTTCTGGCTAAGACAAAAGAGCCTGCTTTGAGAGCAGGCTCCATACTATGTCCATTGATACGAAAAATTTTTAATCCAAACATTGTGTTGCTTTGAAGGTGTCTCAATTACTTTGCTTACAAAGCGGGATAGATAACTTCTTTTTTGGGTTCGTAAGGACAGATGGCCTTTTTTGTCGGAACTTCTTTGACTTGCCAAAAAATTTCGGCAAATTGGTTGACTAACTCCAAAAGCTGTTCGGCAACAGCGAGATCAAAACTTTGTCTTGCGTGCGAAGCTGTTTGCATAATTTTGTGAGTTAAATCGTGAAGTTCGGGATGTTTAGCGGCGTGACCTATTTTGAAGAAGTCTCCCCAGATAATTCTAATTTCTTGTTTAAGAATTTCGGCGTGTTCTTCTTTGACTGCGGTTAAGCGCATTAGATCGTGAACTGCATGGTCAGACTCGCCCATTTGTTCAGCAAGCTGGTTCATTCTAATGATCGTCAAAGTAGCAATTTGGGCTCGGTGCGGGTCATATATTCCGCAAGGAATATCGCAATGCGCCCAAGCTGGTGTCGAACCAAATAGTTTGGCTGCTAATTTGAGTAATGTTTGTGTCATAACTTTTTTATTACTGATATAAATCAGAAAGATGATAGTTAAGCTTTACCTAGAGTTTGACCACCTTTTTCCCAGTTGGCAGGACAGCGTTCTCCGGTTTGTAATGCTTCGACAACTCTGAGCATTTCTTGGATATTTCGGCCAACAGAATCAGCAGAAACTAATTGGAATTTGAGTACACCCTCTGGGTCGATGACAAAAGTACCACGTTGGGCGCTTCCGTCAATATCCAAAACATCGTACATGTCTGCTAATTCTTGAGTGGTATCCGCGACTATTGGATATTCGACATTTTTGAGACGATCATCAGTTTCGTACCATGCCTTGTGCGAATACTCACTATCAGTGCTTGCACCTAAGACTTCACAGTTGAGTTTTTGGAATTCTGGATATAATTTGCCAAATTCTTCAATTTCGGTTGGGCAAATAAAAGTAAAGTCACGCGGGTAAAAGAACAAAACTAGCCACTTGCCTTGATAATCATGCAAAGAGACTTTTTTGAACTCTCCCTTGTGGTAGCTTTGTAAATCTTCGAAAACCGGAGCTGGTTCTCCAACCTTTGGCGCTAGACCAAAGTCATCAAAATCATAAATTTCTTCCATATAAAATATTTTAATTACATTGGTATTATAACAAATTTCTTAGTAAACTAAACTATTTTTAAATTAAAGCTCCTGGGTTTTACAGTTTGACCAGCGTGCTTAGAAGTGGTATATTGGAGGTAGTTAAATTTATAATTTTCTGAGACGAAAGATTAAAGTATTACTTTTATTTTGAAGCAAATTTCGGTTATTTTATCAGTTTATGATTCTTTTTAATTGGATTTTTTGGGGTTTGACCCAATCGACAAATAAACCATTGCTCATAATTAGCTAGCTAGCTAAAATTTTTTGGTAAGAAACTTTAATCTTTGCACTCAGTTGTAAGGATTTTTATGTTATTAAATATTTTAATCGGCTTGGTAGCAGGATCGATCATCGGTTATGTTGCTAGGCAAGTGATGGCTTCGCGCAAGATTGGTTCAGCCGAAGCTCGAGCAGAAAAAATGCTCGAAACTGCTCGAAATCAAGAAAAAGAATTGTTGATTGAAGCCAAAGCAAAAGCTTTGGAAATTAGCGAATCAGCCAAAAAGGATCAAGAAGAATTTAAACAGCAAATTGTTAGATTCGAGGATCGTATGGATCGTCGTGAAAAAGAACTGGACAAAAAAACTGATCAGCTAGATCAACAAAAATCACAATTAGATCAAGAACAAGCTAAGCTTGAGTCAGATCGTGAAGAAATTAAATCTCTCAAAACTAAGCAGCTAGAGAACTTAGAAAAAATTGCGGGTATGACCCGTGATGAAGCTGGCAAAGTTCTGATGGAAAGTGCAGAAAAAGGCATTAAAGAAGAAATGCTAGATTTGCATCGTAAGTTGCTTTTGCAGGCAGAAGAAAATGCAGACAAAGAAGCCAAAAAAATTGTGGCTCAAGCAATCGAACGTGTAGCGACCGAAGTTACCGCAGAAAATACGACTACAACTGTTAATTTGCCAAACGAAGAACTTAAGGGTCGTATTATCGGTAAAGAAGGCCGAAATATCCGCACCTTTGAGCAACTTATGGGAGTCGAGATATTGATTGATGATAGCCCTGATACTGTTGTAATTTCTGGATTCAATTCTATTAGACGTTATATTGCCAAGCTAACTTTGGATAAACTATTGTCTGACGGACGTATTCATCCAGCGCGCATCGAAGAAGCTTACGAAAAAAGTAAAGCCGAAGTCAACGAAAAGATTAAACAAGCTGGTGAAGATGCGGTTTATGAATTAGGTATTACTAACTTCGATCCAAAGCTCGTGCATTTGGTTGGCCGATTGATGTTTAGAACTTCTTATGGTCAAAATATTTTGCAACATTCAGTAGAGATGGCAAAAATTGCGGGGATGTTGGCAAAAGAATTGGGTGCTGATGTTGGATTGGCTAAGCAAGGCGCACTTCTTCATGATATTGGTAAAGCTTTGGATCAAGATATGGAAGGAACTCACGTTGAGATTGGTCGGCGTATTGCCGAAAAGTTTGGTCTTCATGAGAAAGTTATAGAAGCAATCGAAACTCATCATCATGACACTGATGTTGCTGAACATTCAACTGGACGGAAGCCAATGTCGATCGAAGCAATGGTGGTTGATGCTGCTGACGGTATTAGCGGTGGTCGCCCTGGTGCTCGTAAGGATAGCTTTGAAAATTATGTTAAGCGTCTCGAAGATCTTGAAGCGATTGCAAATTCATTTGATGGTGTTGAAAAAACTTATGCCATTCAAGGTGGGCGTGAGTTGCGCGTCTTTGTAACTCCAGACAGACTAGATGATTATGCTTGTCAAAAGTTAGCTCGCGAAATTGCTAATCGTTTGCAAAATGAACTCAAGTTTCCTGGTGAAATCCGCGTGCATGTAATCCGCGATTACCGAGTTATCGAATACGCAAGATAATGACAAAAATTTTGATCATCGGAGATATTATGGGAAAACCTGGGCGGCGTGGGCTGGCTCAGGTTTTGCCTATTTGGAAAGAACAATATCAGCCAGATGTAGTCATTGGTAATGTAGAGAATTTGGCGCATGGCCGAGGTATTACAAACAATACGATAAAGGAAATGAATGCTTTGGGGTTTGATGCTTATACTTCCGGAAATCATATTTTTGATAATAACGCTGGTTTGGCAGAATGCTTAGAAAATTATGACCACATTGTTCGACCAGCAAATTATCAAGGTGATTGGGCTGGGCATGGTTATTATCGCTTTGCCAAAAATAATCAACAGGTTTTGTTGATCAATCTTAGCGGTACTATTTTTATGCCTGACTCAATTAGCCAAACTGCTATAAGTCCATTTGTTGCTTTTGATCAGATTTATGGGGAGCAAGCTCAAAAAGATGATATTGTGATTGTTGATCTTCATGCAGAAACAACTAGTGAAAAAAATGCTTTTGCTTGGTATGTAGATGGCAAGGCATCTGTGGTTTATGGAACACATACTCACGTCCCAACAGCAGACGCAAAAGTTTTGCCACAAGGCACTGCGTTTTTGACTGATGTTGGAATGAGCGGAGCAAAAGATTCTGTGATCGGTGTAGAACCTCAAGCGGCTTTAGAAGCGTTTGTTGGGCAAAACAAAATGCGATTACAAATTCCAGAATCTGGCACTGCTGTAGTTAATGGATTTTATGTTGAGATCGCTGAAGGCAGCTCTGTGACAGTAAAGCAGTTGCAAGCAGAAGCAAGTTTTTAATTTTGTCTGCTTGGACAGTTTTTGATACGACACCATAACTAACGACAAAGAATGATATAATTAATAGAGAGTTTCAAAATAAACTTTATATTAAATTTAAAATAAAAATAGAACATGGCATTTATAAAACCAGAAAATATAGTCGCGCAAGCAGGGCTAAAAGCCGGAGATCAAGTTACCGATTTTGGCTGTGGAGCTGGTTTTTATAGTGTTGCTGCAAGTCAGATAGTCGGTAATGCTGGACACGTTACTGCAATTGATGTTCAAGAATCAAAGCTGGTGGCAACCAAATCTGCTGCGGCGCAAAAAGGATTTTTGAACCTAAGTGTGTATCAAGCAGATTTAGAAAAACATTTTGATCAAATTCAAACTGCTTCTCAAGATTTAGTAATCTTGGCGAGTATCCTTCACGAAGTCAAAAATCGGGAAGGTTTGATCAAGAATGCGTATGCAGTTCTCAAAACTGGCGGTGCGATGTTGGTGGTAGACTGGCAAGTCAAACCAAGTCCATTTGGCCCAGCTATGGAAAAGCGCATTGATCAGCAAGCGATCATAGGTTTATTAGAAACCATCGGACTCAAGTTGGTTAAGGAAATCCCAGCAGATAATTATCATTACGCGCTGTTATTTAAGAAATAATAAGAAAACTGAAAAAGCGCTTGCAGGGGGATTTTTTTATCGTTAAGATGTAAAAAAGTTAAATTTAGATTATGTTAAACAAAATTGATTGGGGCTTATTTTTTAGCCAAAAATATTGGTTTGGAATAAATTCTGGGCAGATTCATTTAATTGATCAAACCGTTTTGGTGGTTGGAGCAGCAATGGTGCTGGTTGCGGTCGCAGTTTGGATCGCAAGATTTATTCTAAATATCGAATTACTCAAAGCAACCTTTGCTAAGATTACTAGAATTTTATTGATTATTGGTTTGGTTGAAATGTTGTGGTTTTTATTACGAACTCAAAATGTGTCTGTGTTAAGTAGTAGATTTGTAGCGGTAGGGATTGCGGTAGTTGGAGTGCTTTGGTTAATCGCACCTCTGAGATATTTGTTATTTAGATATCGTTTAGATCAAGTTGTCGCAGAAAAACAGTTGCTCAAAGAAAAATATCTCAAATTGAAATAAAATTTAATCCGGTTTGATCCGGATTTTATTTTTTCTTTAATTATTCTTGAACCCCGATTGGTTATAGTTGTAGTATGAAGAAAACAAATGACTATAATCAAACTTTGGGGCAACTTGGCGAAGATTTGGCAGTCAAGGTTTATCAACGTCAGTATTATACAATCATAGCGCGCAATACTTATAACCACCATGGTAAGCGTTTAGGTGAACTTGATTTTGTCGCGCTCAAGGATGATCATATTTATTTTGTCGAGGTAAAAATTAGAACAACCACCAAGTTTGGTTTGCCGCACGAAGCGGTCACAAAGTATAAACAAATTAGATTGATTCGCGCGGTTTACTGGTTTTTGAATCGAAATCCAAAATACAGAGAGTTTGTTCCTCAAATTGATGTATGTGCGATTAATTTAACTAGCCAAAAATCTTCCCAAGATAAAGAAGAAAGTCCTAATGTTCAGAATGCGGGTTTTTCCAAGGCAGAGTTTCTGCAAATTTTTAATTCTGGCCAAATTGACAAACTTTATAAATGTGTTACAATATATGCAAATGCTGTTGAAACGAAATTATGACAGATGAGCTCGCGCTCATTTTTTTGTTCTTATAGCGTATTAAATAGAAAATTATCATTACTCGAGCTTTTATCTAGTTTGGTAAAAGCCAGACAATTAAATATTTGGCCTAGTTATCTTAGGCGCAAGAAAGGAAGTCTTAGGACTTAGATCAATATGAATGATCAATTAGAACAAGCATTACAACAAATCGAAGAAGAAAAAGGTATCTCTCGTGATGAAATCATCGAGATGATCGAAGCTTCTTTGGCGGCGGCATTCCGCAAAGATTATGGTGAAAAAGACCAGAATGTTGTTGTGGAATTTGATGCAGAACATTTGTCTGCAAAAATCTATGACGAAAAAACTGTTGTTGATACTCCTTCGGAGGAATTAGAAGATGCACAAAAAGAATTAACCGTAGAAGAAGCGCAAGACTGGCAAGTAGGTGCTCAAGTTGGTGATGTTGTGCGCAAAGAAATTACCCCAAGCGAGTCAATCGAATTTGGTCGTATTGCAGCCCAAACTGCCAAGCAAGTAATTATTCAAAAATTACGAGAAGCAGAACGCAACATGCAATTTTCTGATTACAAGGCTAAAGAACGTACTTTGGTTAATGGAACCATTCAGCGAATTGAAGGCGATACTGTGTTGATTGATTTAGGTAAAGCAGTTGGGATTTTGTTTCCATCAGAACAAATTCGTTCCGAAAAATATAACGTTGGGCAACGCGTTAAGGTTTTGATTTTGCACGTTGAGCCTACAAGCCGCGGACCAAAGATTACTTTATCTCGAAGCCATCCAGATATGGTGCGCAAACTTTTTGAGTTGGAAGTTCCAGAAATTTATAATGGTACTGTCGAAATTAAAGCAGTGGCGCGTGAGGCCGGTAGTCGTAGCAAGATCGCAGTCTTTTCTACCGAAGAAGGTATTGATCCAATCGGTGCATGTGTTGGTCAAAAAGGAACTCGCGTGCAAACAGTTATGTCAGAGTTAGGCGGAGAAAAAATCGATATTATTGAATGGAGTGAAGACCCTGTTAAATTTATTGCTAACTCTTTGTCACCGGCGAAGATTTTGAATGTTCAGTTGGACGAATCAGAAGAAGCTGCCGAAGTTGGTGTATTAGAAGATCAATTGTCATTAGCAATTGGAAAGTCCGGCCAAAATGTTCGTTTAGCCGCTCGATTAACAGGCTGGAAAATCGATATCGCCACCGAAGGTGGAAGTGGTGATTCTGTCGAAGAAGCAGAAGAGACCGCAGCAGATCCAGATTCTGAAAATTCATCTGACACCGAAGAAGTAGAAGTTTCAGGAGTAGAATTAGAGGAAACCCCAGAAGCAGAAGAAGCAACCCAAGAATTAGAAGCAGATGGAGAATCTACACAAGATTCAGAATAATAATTTAGAATTAATTTGTAAGTTATGAGTTTAATACCAATGGTTATCGATAAGTCGCCGATGGGAGAACGCGCTTACGATATTTACAGCCGGTTGCTCAAAGAGCGTATTATCTTTTTGGGTGAACCTATTGATGATGCGGTTGCAAATACTTTGATCGCACAGTTGCTATTTTTGGATTCCGAAAATAATAACGAAGACATTAAGATTTATATCAATTCTCCTGGTGGAGTTGTTACTTCGGCTTTGGCAATGTATGACACCATTCAACATATCAAAAGCGATGTTTCAACCATTTGTATTGGTCAGGCGGCTAGTGCTGCTGCGGTTTTGTTGGCTTCCGGAACAAATGGAAAGCGTTACGCTTTGCCAAACGCTCGGATTATGATTCATCAAATTATGGGCGGGGCCGAAGGGCAACAAACAGATGTGGAAATTCAAGCCAAAGAAATGCGCCGACTCAAAGATCAGACGAATAAAATTTTGGCCGAACACACAGGTCAAGATCTCAAAACAATCGAACAAGATACAGACCGTGACAACTTTATGACACCAGAAGATGCCAAAAAGTACGGCCTAATCGACAAAGTTATCAAATAATAAATCACCGGCAAAAGCCGGTTTTTTATTTGCGATTGTAGTCAAAACAAAACACCCGTCTACTGATATTAGTAGAGAGCGCGAGTTATGAGTTAGTTTTTGTCGTCAAATACAATAGTGTATACTTCTATAGATGATAGATAAACAGAACTTAACAATTATAGATTTAGAAACAACTGGTGGGAGCCCAGTTTTTAGTCGCGTGATTGAAGTTGGTTTGTTAAAGGTTGTTGCAGGAAAAGTTAGTGAGCAATATCAAACTTTGGTTAACCCTCAATGTGATCTGCCAGAATTTATTACCAAAATGACTGGCATTACAGAGAGTCATGTTATGCGGGCGCCAACTTTTGCCCAAATCGCTGAGGAGTTGTGGCAAAAGTTAGAAGGTTCGGTATTTGTGGCGCATAACGTTGGTTTTGATTATGGTTTTTTGCAAACTGAATTTAGTAGATTAGGAAAAGAGTTTAAAAGCGATCGATTGTGTACTGTGAGATTATCACGGCAGTTGTATCCAGAACACAAACGTCACAACTTAACTTCGATTATCGAACGTTTTGGTTTTGATGTTGATAATCGTCACCGCGCTTTTGATGATGCAAGTGTTCTCTGGGATTTTTTACAGTTAGTGCAAGATGAGTTTGATGAAGATGTTTTGGCTAAGGCACTTAAAAATTCGACTATTAAACTTAGGAATATTAAGCTACCTCAAAGACTTGAACAAAACCACTAACTGTTTGTAGTGTCATCTTGGAGACTTGCGGCCAAGGAGCTTTAAATCAAAATCCTTTGCTCTATTTACCAGGCTAGCATGGGCAGAAAATATAATTATGAAAGACTTAGACAAAGCCATTAAGCATATCAAAAAAGCAGACCCAATTCTGGGTAAAGTTATCATCCAGCTAGGCGAGCTTGAAATGCGAAAACGTCCACGAGGACGGTTTGAAGCATTGGTTAAGGCGATAGTTTCGCAGCAACTCTCAACCAAAGCAGCGGCTACAATTTTTGAGCGATTTAGAAAATTATACCCAGGAAGCTTTCCTAAACCAGAAGATATTTTGAAAACTCGCGACGCCAAATTGCGATCAGCTGGCTTGTCTTACCAAAAGATCAGCTATATCAAAGATTTAGCTGATCATGTTTTAACCAAAAAACTACATTTGCAGAAGCTTTCTAAAATGAGTGACCAAGAAATTATCGACGAACTAGTGGCGGTCAAAGGAATTGGCCAGTGGACGGCTGAGATGTTTTTGATGTTTAGTCTCGAGAGGCCAGATGTGTTTTCGGTCGGTGATTTGGGTTTGCGCAACGCGATGATAAAAATTTATAATTTGCCGAAAGGTATTTCTTATAATCAGTTGTTAGAGATTGCAAAAAAGTGGTCACCATATCGAACTATCGCATCTCGGTATTTGTGGCAAAGCTTGGATAACGACAGCTAGCGGTCAAGCAATTTATAAATTAAGTAAGCAAGACTACTACTATGGTGGCGCGCGATTGCGCCAGGCTGCCAGAGCGGCGCTTGGATAAACTTATTTTCGTCAGGACCATTGTAAAGCAGTGGTCTTTTTTGTTCGACCTCGTAAGCGCTTAGATTATGAGAATCTGGTACGTAATTATTGATAATTGCTTGATTGATAGTTTTGCCGGTGTAGAGTTCGACTTCCGAGATTAACTGTTCGACAGTGGTGTTTTGCATACCCAAACCCTCTGTGAGTAAATTGCAGACAAAGATAATCTGCGCTCGAGAATTTTGCAAAGCTTGTTTAATTCCGATTGGCAAAAAGTTAGGTAAAACGCTGGTGTAAAAACTACCAGGTCCAATCACAATTGCATCGGCAGACATGATCGCAGAAACCGCGGCTTCCGAAGCTTGGGTTGGTGGGTCAAGTAATAGTCTAAGAATTTGCTTGCCATCAATTAAACCTTGATCGACATTAACCTCACCGTGTGCAATTTGCCCGTCGGTATAAATAGCATTGAGTGTACTATGCTCTGTTGTGACTGGAATAACCTGTCCTCTGATATCAAGAATTTTACCAAAAGTTTGAATGGCTTTGAGGTAATCTCCGGTAGTTTTTTCTAAGCCAAAAAGCATAATATTGCCACCGCTGTGTTTGGGCAAAGTTGGGTCATCGATCCTTTGTTGAAGGAGTTTGCGGGCAGCTGGTTCGTCTTGGGATAAAGCTAATAAACACTTAAGAACATCTCCAGGAGGCAAAATCCCAAATTGGTCACGCAGTTCACCTGAGCTTCCGCCGTTATCAAACATGCTCACGATCGCGCTGATATTGAGCCAGGGATTGTGTTTAAGCCCAGATAATAAGGCTGGCATGCCAGTTCCACCCCCAAAACAGACTATATTTTTGTTAGATATTTTCATCTTGTGTTCATAATAGCAGAAAGATTTAAACTGGGAATATTTTTGAGATTTTTTGGTAAAAAACTCTTGACAAGCATCAGTAAAACACTTAATATAGTAAAGGATAAATTATTAATCCAATAAGGAGATTTAAAAGACAACGACCTCAATTCCACTTAGATGTAACTACGGTGATTATCTAAGGCCTGCACTCGATTGTAATTCTGCGGGGAAGTGAGCACTACAAAGGAAACTTTGTGTGTTTTTTATTCTCTCTGATTCGGATAGTTATCCTTAGAACTTTGACAACTACATAGTGACTGAAATGTACAAAAAAGTTATAAGTGTTTGAGCTTTGCGCTTGCGTAAAGTTTAAACAAAATAACATCCATAAATTTGTGCCCATACTTTTTGTATGGAATCAATTCGTGAATTTTTTTGAGTTCAATGATTGTGCTTTTGATAATTGAGCATATACTTCAAAATCAATTATCGCCAGTTCTCTGAGGCGTCTGCCAATGGGTAGACGAGCTCAAACTTAAAAAGAAGTTTGTGGTTAACATTACGGTGTAATGTTAACGAGAACAACCTTTATAGATTTATTTATAAAGTTCTATTAAGAGTTTGATCCTGGCTCAGGATGAACGCTGGCGGCGTGCCTAAGACATGCAAGTCGAACGCCCACTTGTGGGCGTGGCAAACGGGTGAGTATAACCTAGGAATGTACCCTTAGTCGAGCATAACCCATCGAAAGGTGGAGCAATTCTCGATGTGACCGAAAGGTTAAAGCTTTTGCGCTAAGGAAGCGGCCTAGGCACCATCAGCTTGTTGGTAAGGTAAAGGCTTACCAAGGCTATGACGGTTAGGGGCCTCGAGAGGGGAACCCTCCACACTGGGACTGAGACACGGCCCAGACTCCTACGGGAGGCAGCAGTTTGGAATATTGGACAATGGGCGAAAGCCTGATCCAGCGAC
>JAWKSI010000006.1:0-65244 GCA_041389225.1 Candidatus Doudnaibacteriota bacterium
TAGTGGAATTTGTTGATGGTGAAGGAACTTTTTCCGTCAGCTTCAACAAAAATAAAACCACATCTTCTGGTTGGCAAATATTTCCAGAGTTTGTGATTACACAAAGCGCTAAAAGCATAGATGCTCTCGAAGAAGTTAAAACTTTTTTCGGTTGCGGAAAGCTTTATATAAATCGTCGCAAAGATAATCACAAAGAAGACTTATACAAATATTGTGTAAGGTCGATCTCAGATATTTCGTCAATCATTGTTCCATTTTTTGAGCAATACCAATTGCGTAATGCCAAAAAATACGATTTCAAAAAATTTGTTAAGATTATTTCTTTTATTCAAAAGAAAAAACATCTTTCACAAGATGGAGCTAAACAAATCGCGAAAATCGTAGAAACAATGAATCAACAGAAGAAGTCTAGATATTTAACTCTCCTCAGAGACTAAACTCCAAGCACTTCTAAAGTGAAGATATAGTCCGAACTGTATAGCGATATACAGAGTGTGGCAGAAATGATCACACCCTTAGCTTTAGCTAAGAGTAACAAGCTTTTGAGCGAAATTCCTTGTCGTGTAAGTTACGACCCGCACGAATGGCATAACGAGTAGGGGACTGTCTTAACGATCATTCCGATGAACTTACAGTGGCGGTAAAGATGCCGTCTACCCGCAGCAAGACGGAAAGACCCTATGAAGCTTTACTATAGCGTGTTATTGGAACAGTGTTTCTACTGTTTAGTATAGGTGGGAGACTTTGAAGCGGTTACGCTAGTAACTGTGGAGTCGGAATGTGAAATACCACCCTGTACAAATGTTGTTTCTAACTCGGCCTTAACCTAGTCGAGGACAGTGGCTCGTGGGTAGTTTAACTGGGGCGGTTGCCTCCTAAATGGTAACGGAGGCGTTTATTAAGGTAGGCTAATCACGGATGGAAATCGTGATGATAGTGCAAACGCAAAAGCCTGCTTGACTGCAAGAGTGGCGACTCGCGCAGGTACGAAAGTAGAAGTTAGTGATCCGATGCGTTCGAGTGGAAGACGCAAAGCCCAACGGATAAAAGTTACTCTAGGGATAACAGGCTGATCTTCTCCAAGAGTCCACATCGACGAGAAGGTTTGGCACCTCGATGTCGGCTCATCACATCCTGGGGGTGAAGAAGCTCCCAAGGGTTCGGCTGTTCGCCGATTAAAGTGGTACGCGAGCTGGGTTCAGAACGTCGTGAGACAGTTTGGTCCTTTATCTGCTGTGGGTGTACGAAATTTGCGTGGGCACGCCCCTAGTACGAGAGGACCGGGGTGTACTGACCTCTGGTGTACCCGTTGTTTCTTCAGAAGCATCGCGGGGTAGCTAAGTCGGGTTTGGATAAGCGCTGAAAGCATATAAGCGCGAAGTCGTCCACTAGACTAGATTTCGTTGTTCCTTCGGGAACGAAAGGTTCGCAGGAGACTACTGCGTATTTCAATCAATATTTATCGTTAAGCGGTGCTTGCACCAATTAACATCGAATAGCGATTCTATAGGCTGCAGGTGTACGCACGGTAACGTGTTTAGCCGAGCAGTACTAATCAACCGAAAGTTTTATTTTTTTGCAGATAACTTTTGATTTATCAAAAGTTAGATTGACAAGCAATTTGTGAAGATCATCGTCTTGGTTTAACAATACTCATTATCACTATTTAGTTGTCAAAGTGAGATAGCATTTTGAATAAAAATGCCTTTCAACTTTTACATCGTTATAATTTTTTCATTCAAAGAATTATAAGATGCAGGAGTTGGGTGGCATTTACGCGGTGGTTCGACCTGATCCCATCCCGAACTCAGCAGTCAAACACTGTCGTGCCGATGATAGTCTAGCGCATGCTAGTGCAAAAGTAGGTAGCTGCCC
Source organism: Candidatus Doudnaibacteriota bacterium (assembly GCA_041389225.1). Lineage (GTDB taxonomy): Bacteria > Patescibacteriota > Doudnabacteria > UBA920 > UBA920 > UBA920. The sequence goes on from JAWKSI010000006.1 coordinate 1,876, forward strand.
TTTAAAAAACACATCTCTTCTGAGGTGTGTTTTTTATTAATAAAAAGTGTTATAGTAAGAAAAATTATATGAAAGGAGAAAAAGATGAAAGTTGTGGTTTGTGGATCAATGGCATTCCTGGAACAGATGGAACAATTGAAGCAAGAATTAGAAAATCTTGGGTTTCAAGTGATTATTCCAAAACTCACCGATATGGAATTGGCTGCTGGTGAGTATGACCCTGTTCATTTTGGAAGGAACAAAGACGGCAAGTATGATCCTACCAACAAGTATTGGAAAGATAAGGCTGGGTCCTTGGATTATTATTTCGGTGAGATCAAAAAGGCAGATATTGTCCTGGTTGCCAATTATGATAAGAAAGGAGTCAAAGGCTATATCGGTGGTAATGTTTTAATGGAAATGGCATTAGCTTTTTGGTTCAAACTGCCAATGTATCTATTGCAAACACCAGATTACGAGAGCTTGTCCTACTCAGATGAGATTTTGGGTACCGGTGCAATCTCTATAAACCATGACTTGTCGCTTATTCAGAAAGAGTAGGCGGCTTTTTTCTTTGGCAAATTATTGATATACTAAAAAGGTAATTTACTTTTAGATAAGCCAAGTTTAAGAAAAAATTTTATGTCACAGCAAGTTGTAATTTTAGCCGCTGGAAAGGGTACGCGCATGGGTAGCGACATCCCTAAAGTTCTGCTCCCGCTCCACGGTCAGCCAGTGATCAAACATGTGCTAAACGAAGTAAGTAATTTAATTCTTGAGACTTCTCCGGTTTTGGTTGTTGGTTACAAAGAGGAATTGGTCAAACAAGAGTTGGGTGATGAATATATTTACGTCACTCAATTTGACCAAAAAGGCACAGCTCATGCCGTTATGTCTGCTCAACCAAAAATTTCAGCACAAAATTTTATTGTTTTGTATGGTGATATGCCATTTACAAGTTTGCGTTCTTTGCAAAAACTTTCCGATTTACATCAATCTAATGACGCGAAGATTTCGATGTTTACAGCGATTTTGCCAGACTTTCAGGAAGAGCATGAGCATTTTTTGGGATTCGGCCGAATCATTCGCGACAAACAAGGTAATATTTGCAAGATTGTTGAATACAAAGATGCTAGCCCAGAAGAACAAGAAATTACAGAAGTTAATCCTGGGATATATATGTTTAATTCAAAATGGGTGTGGGAACAGCTCAAAAAAATCGGCAGTCAAAATTCCCAGCAAGAGTTTTATTTAACAGATGTAATTGAACTGGCAATCAAAGATGGTCAAAAAATATTTTCATTACCAATTGCTGCAGAAGAAGTTTATGGTATAAACACTCCCGAGCATTTAGAGTTCGCGAGAAAGCTGACCGATTAATTAATCGGTCATCCTGAGGCTAGCCGAAGGATCTCAGGATCCTTCACTGACGTTCAGGATGACTAGTTGTATGAAATACATCACCGACTTTCACATTCATTCCCGGTTTTCGAGAGCTTGTAGTAAGGATTTAAATCTATCTAACATTGCAGAGTGGTGCCAAAAGAAAGGCATTAATATCGTTGCCACCAGCGACTTTACTCACCCAGAGTGGTTTAAAGAACTAGAAGCCGAACTTCAAGAATCCGAACCCGGGCTATATAAACTTAAAAACAGCGAGAACTCTACTCGCTTTATTTGCGGCACCGAACTGGCGGTAATTTACAAACAAGGTGACAAGGTTCGTCGGGTCCATGTTTTGGTCTTTGCACCAAGTTTGGAAGTTGTAGCTAAGTTTAATAAGACATTAGAAGATCGCGGTGTTAATCTCAGGGCTGATGGCCGTCCAATTATGGGCTTGCACTGTGATGAGCTAGTGAGGATCGCCAAAGGTGTTGATCAACGGATGGAAGTAATTCCTGCGCATGCATGGACGCCGCATTTTGGAGTATTTGGTTCTTTGTCTGGATTTGATTCTTTGGAAGAAGCTTTTGGCGACCAAGCCGAGCATATTTTTGCAATCGAAACTGGGCTTTCGAGTGATCCTCCAATGAATTGGCAGATCAGAGATTTAGATAAGATTGCTTTGATTTCTAATTCCGACGCTCATAGTTTAAGAAAGCTCGGACGTGAAGCAAATATTTTTGAAGTTAGCCCAGAAGAACTTTCGTATAATATAATTTTTGAGATTTTAAAAAATAAAAATTCTAAACAGTTTATTCAAACTATAGAATTTTACCCAGAAGAAGGTAAGTATCATTTGGATGGTCATCGGAACTGTAACTTTAGTTGCTTACCGGAAGAAACTAATAGGCAAAAGGATGTTTGTCCAAAGTGTGGGAAAAAGCTTTTGCGTGGCACTTTGTCTCGAGTTAGTGAGTTAAGTTTAAGAAAGTTGGGGCAAAAGCCAGACAAGGCAATACCTTTTGAGTACATTATTCCTTTGGAAGAAATTATTGCTGAGACTTTGGGATATGGGACGCAGAGCAAAAAAGTTCAGGAGACCTATGATTCGATGGTCGCACAAGAAACTGAATTTAATTTATTACTTAACACGCCAATTAATCAAATAGCTAAAATTAGCAATCAGTTTATTGCCGAAAGTATTAATAGGTTAAGAAGCGGCGATGTAAATTTAACACCAGGTTATGATGGTGTGTTCGGCAAAATAAAGATTTATACCGCCAAAGAAAGAACAAGCTTAGGGCTCAAACCAGTAAAATAACCTTTTAAAAGTGGTATAATTATTGATGATTAAAGATTTTATTTATGAAGCGCACAAAAATAATTTGTACGATTGGACCAGCTAGCCAAGATAAAAAGATTTTAACCAAAATGATCGAGAATGGAATGAACGTGGCACGGTTAAATTTTTCACATGGCAGTTATGACAACCATTTATTGTTAATGGATAATATTAGATCGATAGCGAAGAAGCTGGATAAGCCTGTGGCAATTTTGCAAGATTTGCAAGGGCCGAAGATACGCATTGGTGATTTACTCAAACCTGTAACTATTAAAAAAAATCAAACTGTAGTTTTGGGTAAAGATTTTGATATGGACTTTGATATTAGTCGCAGTGTCAAAAAAGGTGAAAGGATTTTGATTGAAGATGGTTTGATCGAACTCAAAGTAATAAGTGTTGTGGCTAGCAAATCTGGCAGCAAGCAACACGGTAAAATTACTTGCAAAGTAATTAATGGCGGTGTTGTTAAGTCGCATAAAGGGGTTAATTTGCCAGATAGTACGATTACCTTCCCGATTATGACAGCTAAAGATTTGGCTGATTTAAAGTTTGGGTTAGCAAATGATGTAGATTTTGTTGCCCTGTCATTTGTCAGAAATGCTAAAGATATCAATAATTTACGGAAACTAATTGATAAACATCTTCCTAAAAAATTTGTTGCGCCAAAAATAATTGCAAAGATTGAAAGAAAAGAAGCGGTCAATAATTTTGATCAAATTTTAACGGCGGCTGATGGGATTATGGTTGCGAGAGGTGATTTGGGTGTGGAGATAGCAGATTCACAAGTGCCGTTGATTCAAAAAGATTTAATATCTAAATGTAATAGTCATGCTAAGCCGGTAATTGTAGCAACTCAGATGCTTGATTCGATGATTCGCAACCCTCGGCCAACTCGAGCTGAAGTGAGTGATGTGGCGAATGCAGTAATTGATCATGCTGATGCTGTGATGTTATCAGGTGAAAGTGCCACTGGCGAATATCCGGTTGAAGCTGTGGTAGAAATGCAAAGAATTATTGAGGCTACAGAAGATTCGCCATACGATGATATGCCCGCTGAGCCATTTACTAATGATGATGGTATCGAAGATTATAAAGCTTCTTTGATCGCAAGTGCTGTACTTCGATTGGCTATTGGAGTTGACGCAGGAGCAATTATTGGGACTTCTGAGAGTGGGTATACTGCAAGGTTTATTTCTAGAGAGAGGCCTTCTGCGCAAATCTTGATTTTGACCGATCGAGCAAAAGTTTATCGTCAGATGGCTTTATATTGGGGTATTCGTTCTTTGTATGTTGATAGTCTGGGCGCACTAAAAAATGTTGAAGGACTTTTGCAGCATTTTGTTGCTCTGGCAAAGAAAAAAAAGTTAATCAAAAAAGGGCAAAAAGTAGTTTTGGTTGCTGGTAATCCTCTGGGTCAGAGAATGAATTTGGTGCAAGCAGTGAATGTTAAATAAACAAAAAAACTACCTAGTCGCATAGCTAGCGACTAGGTAGTTTTTTTATTGGTTGAGTTTATTCTTCTACTGATTTTGCTTCGTCTGTTTTTTCTTCTGGAGTTTCTGCGGTAACTTTCTGGTGCTCTGATGAATGTTGAGCTCTTACCTCAGCATTAAATTTATCAATATACTCTTGATTGCCTTTATCGTCCACAAACATTTCGGAAAGTTTTTTTGGATCTAGGTTTGCTGTGCGAGCCACTGCTGTAATCAAGCGAGATAAAGTTGCGTTGCTTTGAGTTTGCTCGTGCATCAAACTTTCCAAAATTTGACGCTTGCTTAGGTTGTTGAGTTGTGATTTAGCCATTGTTCTTGAGATTACTTATAAAATTTATAATTCGGTTCCAAAGTAGAAACGATTTTCTTTGATCGCCGCTAAGCCGTTTTTGTCACCAATGATTAGAGGTTCTGGCAGGCTCGTTATATCATACCATTGCCAGGATTCAATCATCTCACTGTCTAACGCTTTAGGTTCACCAGATTCCCATTCTGCAACTGCCTCTATATCTACATAATGGGCGCCTGGCCAATGTAATGCATTGGTAAGCGCAACAATTTTTACATTTTTTACATCGATACCAGTTTCTTCTTTAACTTTTCGAATCGCGCATTCTTCAAAAGTTTCGCTAAAACGAAGTGATCCGCCTGGGCCAGCATATTCGTTAGAGCCATCGCCTTTTTTTCTTTTTCCGAGTAGGACTTTGTTCTCTTTGAAAACAAGAACACCTACCACAGTTTTTGGAAATGGTTGTTGGGTCATAAATAATTTAGTTAATTTCATGGCGGAAGTGGAGGCCGTAACTTCGTTCCGGCATTTCCGCTATGTATTCCGCCTCCTAACGTCGGCGGACAAAGATGGTCAGGATAGAGAATGCTCCACCATTACCATGGATTTGATCATCACAAGCGATGACCAAATCCATGGCGGAAGTGGAGGGATTCGAACCCTCGAAGGCTTTCACCTTACCCGCTTTCCAAGCGAGCGCACTAGGCCACTATGCGACACTTCCTGAATTTTTAACGGTGATGGTAAATAAAAATCCTGTTTATTTTAACACTTTTTTAGGCTATTGTCGAGTTTTCAAGACCTAGTTTTACTGATAAATTATAGATATATGGCAGATAATAATACAATTCAAGAGATCAAGGATCGACTCGATGTAGTAGAGGTTATTTCGGGTTATTTACCTGTCAAAAAAAGCGGAAGTAATTTTCGAGCAGTTTGCCCTTTTCATAATGAAAAAACTCCTAGTTTGATGATTTCTCCGAGTAAGCAAATTTGGCATTGTTTTGGATGTGGTGAAGGTGGCGATGTTATTGGTTTTGTTATGAAATATGAGAACTACGATTTTCCTCAAACTCTTCGCCATACCGCCGAGATGGCAGGAGTTAAGTTGCCAGAATTTAAACCTAAAGATCCTCAAAAAGAGCAACTCACCGAACAGCTATTTAGAATTAATCGGTTTGCTGTAAGTGTTTATCAAAAGAATTTAACAAGCTCGACTTCAAAACTTGCGAATGAGTATTTGCAAAATCGTGGATTATCCTCGCAAACGATACTTAAGTGGCAAATTGGATTTGCTCCAGATAGTTTTGATTTTTTGTATAAGTTTTTGGTTGCCAAAAATGTGCAACAAGATCTTGCAGTACAGGCTGGTGTTTTGGCCAAGTCGGACAAAGGTAAAATCTTTGATCGATTTAGAAATCGGGTGATGTTCCCGATTCTTAACTTAACTGGTCAGCCTGTTGGATTTTCGGCCCGTGTTATGCCGGGACAAGATCAAAACACCGCAAAATATATTAACAGTCCCGAAACTTTAATTTATAACAAGAGCAAAGAATTATTTGGTTTGTATTTTGCCAAAGATGCAATTAGACAATCCAAACAAGTCGTTGTGGTTGAAGGTCAGTTAGATTGTATTCAAGCGGAGCAAGCAGGTTTTGCAAATACAGTTGCAACTAGTGGAACAGCTTTGACAGAACAGCAGTTTAGAATTTTAAAGCGATTTGCCGAAACGATTATTTTGGCTTTTGACAGTGATAGCGCAGGCCAAAAAGCAGCTTATCGAGCGACTCTATTGGGTTTGAGTTTAGGGTGTCAGATTAAGTTGGCGAGTTATCAGGCAGATCAAGATCCTGACCAGATCATTAAGCAAAGCCCTAAGCAATGGCACAAGATTTTGGATCAGAGTATGTTACCAGTAGATTTTTATATTAACTTTGCTCAGCAAAATTATGATTTTGGAAGTTTGGAGCAAACTCAGTATGTCTCAACTCAAATTTTACCATTGCTCAAATTGATTACTTCACCACTTGAACAGGATCATTATCTCAAAAAACTAGTAGAAAAATTTTCCTTAAGTGAGTTGGCTCTTAAGCAAGAATTAAGCAAGCTTTCTAATCAAGTTGGTGTACCAATTTTGCAAGCCAAATCTAAAAAACAATCAGAGTCAGGGGTTTTGCAAAAGAATTTTGCCCAAAGTCTAACTTGGGAAAAGGAAGTTTTTGGTGGATTGGCGATTTATTCTGAATTCCGCGAGTTTGTATCAACTGAAGGCTTGCCAGAGATTTACTTATCGGATTTAGCTAGGCCTTGGTTTGCTTTGGTATTAACAGGAAAAGGTGTCAAAAAAAGCCAAGATTTATTTGTACAAGAATCGATTTTTATGGTAGAATCTAACTTAGAAAATTTACAAAATAACGAACTGGCGTTATTACGCGAGTTAAAGAAGAGCTTTTATCTATTTAAGCTGTCTGGCCTCAAGAATTACTTGCAGGATTTGACAGTCGAAATCAAAAAAGCCGAACTAGAAAAAAACGATCAAGTCAAAGAGCAGCTAAGCGCAAAGTTTGCTACAGCAAGCAAATTACGCTTCGAAATCGAAACTAAGTTGCAAGAGGCTTAATAGAAACCAAAACAAATTTCAATTTATCGCAATATTTTTCGCATATTAATGTATGTCGAAAATTTTTATTTTTAATAATTAAGAAAGATGCCAGCAAAAAAACAACTAAGAAAGTCGCCAAGAAGGTAGCCAAAAAAGTTGCCAAAAAAACGGCTAAGAAAGTCGCTAAGAAAGTCGCAAAGAAAGCAACAAATTCTAAAGCAAAGGCAGTAAAAAAACCTCTCAAAAAACAAAAAAAACCAAAAGGTCCACCACGTCCAGTAGGTAAACGAAGAACCAGCAAAAAACTTCCAGCTAAGCGCAAAGCTAAATTAGTTTTAACAGAAGAAGAGAGCAAAGAGTTGCAAGAAGTCTTAGATGAATTAATGGCGCGTGGACAAAGTCGAGGTTTTGTAACCGAAGCTGAGATTTTGCAAGTGGTTCCAGAGATCGAAGATAATATTTCTTTGCTCGAACGTATCATGGATACGCTTGAGTCTAACGGTGTCGAAATTGTAGATCAAGAAGTGGCGAGTATTTGGGAAAATCCATCAATCTTAGGAGATGATGAGCTCGAAGACGAAACCAAAAAGAAGAAGGATGAGCTTTTGGACGGGTTTGATTTAGGTGATATTTATGATGACTCAATTCAAATGTATTTGCGCGAAATTGGTAAAGTTCCACTACTTAAAGCCGAAGAAGAAGTTGAGTTGGCGCAAAGAATTTTGCAGGGTGATGAAGCTGCTCGCAAAAAATTAACCGAAGCTAACTTGCGTTTGGTTGTCTCGATTGCAAAAAAATATATGGGTCGTAACTTGGGTTTGCTCGATTTGATTCAAGAAGGAAATCTTGGTCTTTTCCGTGCAGTAGAAAAATTTGACTGGACTCGTGGCTTTAAGTTTTCAACTTATGCGACGTGGTGGATTAGACAAGCGATCACCAGAGCTTTGGCAGATCAATCTCGTACAATTCGTATTCCGGTTCATATGGTTGAAACTCTTAATAAGTACGCTCAAGCTGAAAGACAATTAGTGCAAGACTTGGGTCGCGAACCACTGCCAGAAGAAATCGCTGCCGAGATGGGTATCGAACTAGACAAGGTTTATCATCTTAAGAAGATTTCTCAAGAGACTGTATCTATTGATGCTCCGGTTGGTGATGACGGACATGATGACGAAAGCTCATATTTGCAAGATTTTATCGAAGATGAAGATAAGCCAAGGCCGGCAGATATGGCTGGACGACAGTTGCTTCGAGAATATGTTGATGAGATTTTGCAAGATTTGGATCCACGCGAACAAAAAATCTTGCGCATGCGATTTGGGTTGGAAGATGGTGTGACCCATACTTTGGAAGAAGTAGGTGCAGAGTTTGGTGTTACCCGTGAACGTATTAGACAGATCGAAGCCAAGGCTCTTGAACGTATCAAAGAACATCCAGAAATTCATAAGCTTAGAGATTATTAGAGTATTAGTTTCATCGCAGCAGTGTAGCTGCGGCGATGAAATGAAGCAAAACTAAAACCGCAAATCTTGTGGTTTTAGTTTTGCTTCGGCTTAATCTTTCTTTTTGTTCGGCGAGCAGATTGGACAAGCTTCTTTTGACTAAGATTGTTTGGGGGATTGAGGAATAATAAATAATCTTGATATTCTTGTTCGGAGATTTCTTGATTTTGAAGTGCTTGCAGAACAGCACAACCTTCGCTTTTACTATGATCGCAGTTTCGGAATTTGCAGTTCTCTGTAAGTTGAGCAATTTGTTCAAACATTTTGGCTGTTGTTTGGTTGCTAATTTGTTGTTCGAGTGTCCTGATCCCTGGTGAGTCAATGAGACATGAGCCATTAGATAGAAAGAACATTTCTCGCCTGGTTGTTGTATGTTTACCTAAACCTTCTTTGTTGACACTTTGTGTAGATTGAGTTTTCTGGTCGAGTAGAGCATTAACTAAAGTTGATTTTCCAGAACCAGAAAGACCAACCAAAACTACAGTAGTTCCTGGTTCTAAATATGTTTGTAAACTTTCTAAACCCAACTGTGTTTTGGCGCTAATTTCTATTACAGGGGTTTGTGGCAAAGCCGTTTGAATTTCTGATTTGTGAGTATCTGTACTTTGAGCAATGTCTTTTTTGTTTAATACAATTATGGGTTGTGAATTTCCTTCGAGTGCCATCGCTATATATCGTTTGAGTTGTTGTAGGTTAAGTGGTTGATCGTATGCAACTATGATAAAGATGGTGTTGATGTTTGTTGCTAGTATTTGTTCCGAATCTTGTTTTAAGCGAGATAATACAGAGAAGCGGGGGAGAACTCGAGTGATGGTGAGCTGTGAATTTTCTGGAGAATGATCAAGTAATACAAAATCACCAACTTTAGGAAGTTGATCTGGATCATTTTGCAGACGGCTTGTGGTCGGTAGCCATGCCTTTTGACTGGACAATGATTGTTCTGTGATAATATCCCAATCTGTTTTGTGTTCCGAAATAACTCTGCCAATTATCTGTTGATTTGCTGTTATTTTTGGGAATTTTTGAAGATAAACCTTCCAACTCAGATTAAAGTGATTCATATATTAATTTTGACATATTATAAAACAGATTCATAGTAGTAGTTTCTCTTGATTTTTTTGTTAACTTATGGTATTATAATAATATCAAATTACAAAAACGGCCAAAATTAGCCGAGTTTGAAACAAAAATAAAAAAACAATTAAGTATAAAGATATGAATATCTTTGATCGTGAGCAGGAAAATAGCCAACCGTCTGGCCAACCTGTAAGCCACGATAGACGAGTTAGACTACTGGTTATCCTGTTAGTCCTCTTAGGCGGAACTTTAGCCTTTTTGGCTTCTCCGTTGTCGGAAAAAACTTTGGGAGTTAAGCTCTCGGGGTTGTTTTCGTCAGCGAATTTAAGTAAAGATGATTTAGGTGATCCTAAGCTTGACACTTCTGATGGAGATATTCAAGTCGATTGTGTGACTACACCTTGTCCAGGCGGTGGGGGTACTGGCGGTGGAGGCGGTGGTGGTACAGTGTTTAACTGTATTACTAGTCCTTGTGAGCATCCAGATTTAGCGATTCTTAATCCAACTTCTGGGACCAAATGGAAAGTTGGCGAAACAGTTACAATTTCTTGGGATGGTATCTCTGGGAACACAGTTGATATTTCTTTGCAGCCGCAAAGTTGTACTGCAACTGATGGTAGTTGTCCGATGCTTATGTTGGCAGAAAATATTGCTAACAAGAATACATTTAAATGGGATATTCCAGAAAACTTAGAAGCGGAATTTGTTTCTGGGCTCGATCGTTTGCGTGTATTGATCGATGGTGATTACTATGCTCAAACTTCAGTCGAGATTTCTGGTCAAATCGTTACGAGTTCGACAACTCGTCATCCTGATGGTAGTTATGTCAAATTTGGTACCGATCCTACAACGGTTTACAAAATTATCAAAGGCGAACTTAGACCTTTACCTTATCCAACAACTAGCGCAATTCTTTGTTTGGGTGATGACCCAACAACCGTTGTTGATGGAAACAAAGCTGATAGCCAGTTGCCAGAGGGAGAAGCTCTATTTTGTAATCCTACCCTTGGACCGGCTCACCGATCAGGAACTTTGCTAGGCGGCTTTCCTGATTCACATTATTCAAGTATCTATTATATAGAAAACGGAACTCGTCGACCTTTCCCATCTGGGGATGTGTTTGCATGTTTAGGTTTTAATTATGCAGATGTGGAATTGGCTAACCAACAAGATTTGAATTATCCAGTTGGTCCAGAAATGACCTGTGGTGATACCGGCGGTGGTATTACTTTGGGTGGTAATGGAAGTTTGCCAAAAGCAGAAAAAGATGTTGACTATAATACGGTTATCACGGCAAGCGGTGGAACAACTCCATATGTTTATGAAATCATCCGTGTTAATCCTTCGTATAAAGTAGATATAGATCAAAACACTGGTCAAATTTACGCTAAATTTATTCAAGCTGGAACTTATGTTGTGACTGTCAAAGTTACAGATGCTAAAGGCAGAACTGCAACCAAAGACTATACAATTATTGTCGTTGATGACGGAACTGGCGGCAATGGCGGCGGTGGTTCTGGCGGTGGTTCTGGCGGTGGCTCTGGCGGCGGTGGCGGAGGTAGTTCTGCTGCAAGTTGTAGTACAGCACCGACAGGAAGCTTAGCTGCTTTGTATCGATATTACCATGCTGGTAATAGCGATCACTATTACACTACTAGCTCTTCTGTTCCTGCTGGATATCAAGCCGAAGGAATTACGACTTATATTTATACTTCTCAAGAATCTGGTACTGTGCCTTTGTATCAATCATATAACTTAGAACGTCAGGATCATTATTATGGTACCGACTTAGCTGATGTACAAACTTATGGCTATAAACTTGATGGTGTAATTGGTTACGTTTACCCAAATCAAATTTCTGGTTCTAACACTTTGTACCGTATGTACAATAATGCCGCTCAACATTATATGATGACTTTGAGTACTGTCGAGCGTGATGCGATTTTGGATCTAGGTTTTGTTCAACAAGGTAACATTGGTTACACTTGTGGTGACGCTCGACCAGGTAGTGAACGCATCCCAATGTATCGATTATGGGGCGCTCGTGCGACTGATCACTTCTATACGACAAGCGTAGCCGAACGCGATAGTCTATTGAGCCGTGGTTATGTTTCAGAAGGTGTCGCTGGTTATGTCTTGAGCGTACCTGGCCAAAACCGATTACCAGTTTATCGTTCTTATAGCGCTAAATATGGAAATCACTTCTACACAACTAACAAAGCCGAGCTTGATGCTTCTGGTTATAACCCAGAAGGAGTGATTGGTTATATTTATGCCAATCCAAGCAGTGACCTAACTCAGTTATACCGTCTGTATAACTCTCAGATTGGTGATCACTTCTATACAACCAGCACTTCAGAGCGTGATTCTGCAGTTGCGGGTGGTTACAAATTCGAAGGAACTATGGGTTACTTGCCATAAATTTCGGAATAGAATTTCAAAAAAGCACTTGAGTAATTCAGGTGCTTTTTTGTTTGAATATTTTTGTTAAATATGACATAATATACACAAGTTTGACTTATCAGAAACAAACATCAAAGAGAAATAAAATTTATGGTTACAGACCAAGTTAATAAGCTGTTAACAGACAACCATATTCTCAAATCTAGCGATATAAAAAGCCTTTTGGAAGAGTGGAAGCAGGCTAAACCGCCAGTTACTTGGGAAGATTTTTTGATTTCCAAAGAAGTTTTGACCGAAAAACAGTTATTAGAGCTTTTAAGTCAACAAACTGCTACTCCGATAGTCAATTTGGCAGATCAAGAAATTACCGAAGAGGTTCTTAATTTAGTTCCAGAACCAATCGCTCGTCGCCATAATATCATTAGTTTTGCACAAGACGAAACTGGATTATCTTTGGCAATGCTTGACCCAACAGATTTGCAGACTCAAGAGTTTATCAAAAAGAAAACTGGTTTAGAAATTAAAGTCTTTTTGATTGGTAAGTCGTCCTTGGATTATGGTCTTTCTAAATACCATACTAACTTGGAAGGTGAGATTAAACATTTGGTAGCAGAAAATACCAAAGCTATAAACGCCGAAGGTGATACAGAAGTTTCGGATAGCGATCTTAAAAAGTTAGCTGAAGAGATCCCGGTTGTAAGAGTTGTAGAGACTTTGCTTGATTATGCTGTTATCGAAAAAGCTTCTGACATTCACATTGAACCACAAGAACAAGCTGTGGCTGTTAGATATCGTATTGATGGTGTTTTGCATGATGCAATGACCTTGCCAAAGGAAATTCAAGCGGCTTTGGTGGCGCGTATTAAAGTTTTGTCCAATCTTAAAATTGATGAACACCGCTTGCCGCAAGACGGTCGTTATAAAATAGATAAAGATGGGCTTAAATTTAGTTTGCGTATTTCTACTATTCCAATCTTTGACGGTGAAAAAGTTGTTATTCGTTTGCTTAATGAAACTAGTGAAGCGATGTCTTTGGATCAGTTGGGATTCTTGGATCAACAGTTAGAAGTTGTAGATCGCAACATTCACAAGCCTCATGGTATGATTTTGATTACTGGTCCAACTGGAAGTGGTAAGTCTACTTCGTTGTTTGCGATTTTGAGTATTTTGAATACCAAGAAAGTTAATATTTCGACTATCGAAGATCCGGTAGAATATCGTATTATCGGTGCAAACCAGATGCAAGTTAACCCAAAAATTGGTTTGACTTTTGCCATGGGTCTACGTGCTTTGCTTCGTCAAGATCCTAATATTATTATGATTGGTGAGATTCGTGATGCGGAAACCGCAGAAGAAGCGATGCACGCGGCTATGACTGGTCACATTGTTTTGTCTACTTTGCACACCAACTCTGCAACTGGAGCCCCTCCACGTTTGATTGATATTGGAATTCAGCCTTATTTAATTGCTTCGACCACCAACATTATCATGGGTCAGCGTTTGGTTCGTGTGATTTGCAAAGATTGTATCGAAGAATTGCCGATGGACGAAGGCGACACCAAAGCTTTGTCGCACCAATTTAATATCGATCATTTGATGGAAGTACTTAACCGGCTTAAGATTTCTACAAAGAAGAAGTTTTCGGAACTGACGTTTTATCACGGGAAAGGCTGTGAAAAATGCGGAAATACTGGATATAAAGGTCGTATTGGGATTCATGAGATTATGGAAAATACACCAGAAGTTCAAGACCTAATTGTTCGTCAGGCCACTTCTCAGCAAATTGAAGAACAAGCGGTTAAAGACGGCATGATTACAATGTGGCAAGATGGTTTTATTAAAGCTTTAGATAAACAAACTACTATCGAAGAAATTCTTCGTGTAACCAAAGAATAATGCAAACATTTAGTTATAAAGCAATTAACAAAGCAGGAGAGAATGAGACTGGAATTGTCGATGCGGCAAGCAGTTTTGCTGCTGGGCATATTTTAGCCGAACGTGGCTTAACAGTTTTGAATGTTACAGAAACCGGAAAGAAAAATTTCCTGGAGCTTTTGAATAATATCTCGACCGTACCATTAAAAGAAAAAATTGCATTTATTCAAAATTTAGATTTATTGCTTAGGTCAGGAGTTTCGGCACCACGAGCCATGCGTATTATTTCGGAACAGACAAAAAATAAAAAGTTTAAGAGTGTTGTTACCGAAATGTCTAGTGACGTTGAAAGCGGAAAGAGTCTCACAGAAACACTAAAAAAGTTTCCAGAAGTTTTTTCTCATATCTTTGTTAGTATGGTAGAAGTTGGAGAGTTATCTGGTAACTTAGAAAAAAGTTTGGAGTATTTGCGTATTCAATTGCAACGTCAAGCTGATCTCAAAGCCAAAACTAAAGGTGCGATGATTTACCCTACTGTGATTTTGGTTGCGATGCTTATTATCGGTACCTTGTTGACCATCTTTGTGCTTCCTGGTTTGACCGCAACTTTTAAAGATGCAGAAATCGAACTTCCAATTATGACTAGGATCGTAATTGCTTTTACAGATTTTGCCGCGGGTAATTCTGTTCTAGTGATTATTGGAATGATAGTTGCGGCAGCAGGAATTGTCTTTGGTTTGAGAACTAAGCAGGGCAAGCAGTTTATGTCACTGGCTTTGCTTAATCTTCCAGCGATCAAAGATATTGTAACCAAAGTTAATATCGCCCAATTTTCTAGAATTATGAGCTCGTTAATGAAATCTGGAGTATCAGTGGTTCAAGGTTTGCAAGTAACTGGGGAATCTTTGGATAATTATTACTACCGTAATTTGATTTTGGACGCCGCTGAGAAAGTAAAATTAGGAAATCAATTGACAATGACTCTAAATCAAAATGAAAAATTGTTTCCAACGATTGTTACTCAAATGTTGTCAGTAGGTGAAGAAACAGGAAATTTAGAGCAGATTATGGATCAAGTTGCAGAGCATTTTGAGATGGAAATCGATGACACTATGAAAAACCTTTCGTCTATCATTGAACCGGTTCTATTGCTTGTGATTGGTGGAGTCGTCGGATTTTTGGCGATCGCCTTAATGATGCCTATTTATAATATGAGTCAAGCCGTATCGTAATGTTTGATATTTTTGAAAAAAAACCACATTATATTGGATTACATATCAATGCCCACGCAATCAAAGCATTGCAGTTTAAGTTAGGCCGCTCGCGCTCTGAAGTTAAAGCTTATACTAATGTTCCCGTGCCAAAAGGTTTGATCGTTAATGACGAATTTACCAATATTGAATCAATGAGTGAATTGCTCAAAAATGCTTTGCTCAAATCACAGCACGGATCTTTTACTACTAATCAAGCTATTATTAGTTTACCTGAGTCAAAATCGTTTATTAGAGTTATTCCATTACAACCAATGACAGATGAAGAAATTGAAAATGCGATTGTCTTTGAAGCAGAAGCGTACATTCCAATGCCAATGGAGCAAGTTTATTACGATTGGAAAATTCTTAGTCGTACTGATAAGAAGATTGAGGTATTGCTGATTGCCTCTCCAAAAGTTTTTGTAGATAAATTTATGGCAGTGATCGAAGGAGCTGGGCTTAAGTTAATTGGCGTCGAGACAGAAGCGCAAAGCATTGCTCGAGCTTTGGTGCCCAAAGAAATCACTGAGCCGATTTTGATCGTTGACTTGGATGCTTTTAAAACAGCGATGATTTTGGTAGAAAATGCAGCTTTGCAATTTACCTCTTCGGTTCCAATTGCGGGGAATGTATTTACCGAACGACTGGCAAAAGCCGCTGGAATTGGGGTAAAAGAAGCCGAAATGATCAAGCGCAAATATGGTTTTACTAATACTGTTCAGTATCCAAATCTTAAAGTCGAGTTATTACCAGCGATCGAAGATTTGGCGGGAGAAATTAGCAAGGTACTTAAGTTTTACTACGACCACAAAAAACTCATCTTAATCAAGTTGTACTAACTGGCGGTGGGGCAAAGTTGCAACATATTGCCGAAACTTTACAGCCAATGTTAGGTGATTTTGCACCGATTAACGTTACTGTGGCAAATCCGTTAGAACACCTCCAGAACTTTAAAGAAACTGGCTTATCACCTTACGAAGCTTTGAGTTTTGTTACTACAATTGGTTTGGCTTTGTGGAAAGGAGAACTTCATGAAAAATCGACATTTAAATTTATTACCTCACTTTAAGCAAGAAGAAATTTATTTTGAGAAAGTTACTTATGCGGTTGGGGTTGCAATTACAGTTTCGACAATTATTTTGTTAATCGGAGTAGTGTTACAAGTTGTTGTGAGTATCTTTTTGGTGCAGCAAGTTGATAGTATCGATAGTCAAATTGTTTCACTTACCAAATCTGTAGACGAAACCGAAAACACTGCTCTCAAAAAAGAGATCAAAGCTATTAATGACGTCATGACAGATTTTAAGAATTTGCAAAATACTACTCCAGAGTGGGCAGAAGTTATCGATTCTATAAGCCGTCAGATTCCAAGTGGGGTACTGATTGATAATTTGGGTGCTAACCTCGAAACCAGAGCAATTGAAATTTCTGGGTTTGCGCCAACTCGTGAATTGGTCATCGAATTGTACAATAATATCAAAGCAGATCGCGAGCACTTTGAAGATATTAACTATCCTTTGGAAAATGTTTCTAAGCCAGTCGATGTTGATTTTTACTACACTTTTTATGTTAAAGAAGAATTTCTCTCACCAAATGGATTGAGCCCTCAATCTAAAGCGAAAGAAGAACCACTGCCAGAAGAAGATCCAGCGTCTAAACTTCCAGGATTTATTAATAAAGATGATGTTTTGCCAAAAACTATTGAATAATATATGAGTCAACTTTCTGCAAAATCAAAAGTAATTATATTGTTAGTCGGATTTGTGATTTTCGCCGTGCTGATGTTTTTTTTGGTCTACCCATATTTTGATAAGCGAAATAAAGATATTTTGGCTCAGATCAATACCAAAAAGCTAGACTTGATAATTTTGGAAAGAGAACAGAAGAACTTTAAACAAGCCCGCACAGACATTGAGGATTTGAGAAGCAAAGATTATCCGCCTCAAGAACTATTTAGCCGAGATACCAAAGTCGTCAAAGAGATAAAAGTTTTGGAAGGAATTGCCAATGATTATAATTTGGATTTTTCTTTACAAGTTAATGGTGGGGTTGAAGACTTTAAACCTGTGGAAGGCTTGACCAGCGAGCTATTTATCGTGCCGTACTCTGTTACCTTGGAAGGGGCGTATAATAATGTACTTAAGTATCTTGGTTCGGCTCAAAAGACTTCATTTATCAATCACACGACTGTAGTTTCTATTAGAGCGATCGAAGATGGTTTGGTTGAAGCAATTATAGAATCTAATTTTTATCTACAAGAATAATGGAAACACCAAAAATCTCATTTAAACTTAGTGATATTGTCTCAATAATCAAAAAGCACTTAGCTGTGACTTTGTGGATTCTTTTGATTGGGGTTTTGATCGCGGAGTCCTTTATTGTACAAGGTGCTGTGGCTCAGTATTTTTCGGGAACCCAAGGGGATATTACCGGAACTACTCAAATCACCAGAGTTGATTTTAATTTGTATGATTCGATTGAGGAAAATATAATCAAAAATCAAACTTATCTTCCAGAATTTGGGAATGGAAAAAATCCTTTCGGTATCCCTATCCGGGAAGCTGTTTCAAACTAAGCATTTGACCAGTTTGAAGGGGTTAGTTAACCTTGAATTTTGCTTTTATTTATAGTAAAATTATCCTTGTATCGAATGAATGGGTTGCTAGCTCAATGGTAGAGCAACGGCCTCTTAAGCCGCAGGTTCTGGGTTCGAATCCCAGGCAACCCACCAAAAGTACAGTCATCACAAAGTGGTGGCTGTATTTTTGGTTTGTGATGGAGATTCGAAGCCTATCCGAGAACAGTCCTGTGGACTGTTCGCAGGAAGGCCGGCTCTGAAGGAAACCGAGCGGAAGTCTGCCAAAGGCAGACCGCGAGGTTGGGTGAAGAGGAATCCCAGGCAACCCACCAAAAGTACAGTCATCACAAAGTGGTGGCTGTATTTTTGGTTTGTGATGGTGATTCGAAGCCTATCCGAGAACAGTCCAGATATCGGCCTAAATTAAAAATAACCCCATATGGGGTTATTTGGTTTTATAAAATTGATTGGCTTGTTCTAGCTGTTCTGGTGTTCCCACTGGGAGCCAGCTAGACGCTTGTATGACTTTGATTTTTTCTTGTTCGGCCATTTTGACCATTGTATGCGGCAGGCTATATTCCACCCCATTATGCACTGGAACCGAAACTAGGTCGTATTCAAAAAATCCGCAATCCAAGAGATAAACCCCGCAATTTGTTAAAGAAGAATTAGGGTCAAAGCCAATTAAGTGATTGTCTGGTGATATTTGGAGCCCGTATTGATACGGTTTTTGGCTAGGCCAGGCAAGTATAGCGTAACCATTTTGTATTAAAATTTCTAAATCTGATTTTTGATAAATATCATCTCCATTGATGACTAAAAATTTATTTTTGAGCAGTGGTTTGGCTTGTAATAAT
This sequence comes from Candidatus Doudnaibacteriota bacterium, assembly GCA_041389225.1. Taxonomy (GTDB): domain Bacteria; phylum Patescibacteriota; class Doudnabacteria; order UBA920; family UBA920; genus UBA920. Next base: position 20,509 of record JAWKSI010000006.1, read on the forward strand.
GCATCACCTGTCCCGACCAGATTGGCTTGGGTGACGTATTTGATTGGTAATGAATTCCATTGATCGCCTATTTGATCAATGATTTGCTCGCCTAAATATCCAACCACAATTATGATTTCTGTAATATTCTCTGGTAAAGAATTGAGAGTGTGGGTTAATAGCGGCTGACCACCAATATTAATGAGCGGTTTTGGGTGGTTTTGGGTAAAAGGACGTAGGCGCAAGCCCTGTCCGGCCGCGAGAATTACTGCTTGCATAATTTTTTACATTATTGACAGAGGGTAAATTAAAGAGTAAAATGATTATTGTTTCTAAAATTTGGTGCTTACGAGGAGGAAAATAGGATGGCGCATTCTAATGGTGGGTGCGGGCTTGGAAAGAACAGCCCGTACAATAAACTGGATGGAACTGCAGACGAAAAATTTAAACGTTTGCAGAATAATTTTGGAAAACCTTGGAATTGGTTTTCCTTGTCCGTCATAGGCATAGCATTGACCTTATGGGTCGTGTTGTTGCTCTGTTTCGGCAGGTAGCAGTTAGGCAGCTGCGCGTTAAGTTTTGACGGTCACTATTGGTGACCGTCTTTTTTATGGTACGCCCTGAGGGATTCGAACCCCCGACCTTCTGGTCCGAAGCCAGACGCTCTATCCAGCTGAGCTAAGGGCGCGTGGTTGATTTAAGTTTTTCGTCGTACCTCGCGGCCAAGCCGCTCGGTCTAACTTAGCGCTTAACTCATTTAGCTATCATAGCTTTTGCAAGCAAAAGCTTTGGCCAGCTGAGCTAAGGGCCCTCGTCCAAACTGTCTTCGAGCTTTCGTCCATCAGAGATGGACTAACACTCTTCGCCAGTTTCTCCTCTAATCTTTTTGCTTAACTTTCGTTTCGCTGGGAGTTGATTCGTTACACTCATCAACTCTACGCTCAATCTCAGCCCAAGCAAAAAGCTTGATTTTAGAGATTGTAGTTTTTCGTCGTACCTCGCGGCCAAGCCGCTCGGTCTAACTTAGCAGAAAAAAATAACCAAAACTCCAAAATCCATTATATTCTAGCTTAATTTTGGACATAAGGCAATGGTAATTTGCTATACTGAGTTTATGATTACATTACTACTAGGGACAGATATTTTTGAGATTTCTAGTTGGGTTAGCGGTCATTTTGGTGAGGCAGATGTCATTAAAGTTAACGCTCCAGAAAAGATTCCAGATACTTCAGAGCTTCAAGGTGTATCATTATTTGGAGAAGCCAATAATTACTGGTTTATTAATCAGTATCAAAATTTATCTCAAGAGTTTTTACAGGTCTTATTACAATCGCCAAATATGGTTATTTTGTCGGAAGACTCCATTGATAGACGACAGACAAAAAATAAAAACTTCTTAGCTTTGTCTCCAGAACAGGGATTGCAAGTTTTGGAGTTTGACGCGCCCACTTCTCAAAATGCAGCTCAATGGTTGGTTAAGCACGCCCAAAGTCTAAATATTACCCTCGATTTCAAAACTGCTCAGTATCTTTCGGGCTGTTTGTTAAATCCCGAAGATAAGAATAGCAAGCTTTCTGTTTATTTGGCTCATCAAGAATTACTCAAAATTGGAAGCTTTGCCGATGGGCAACCAATCACAAAAGAAATGATAGATCAGTTAGTGATTCACCAAACCGGGATTGATATTTTTAAGTTGCTTAATATGATTGCTCAAAAAAATATTGCCGAGGCAACACAACTGATCGAAGCATATTATGAATCGACATTGGAAAATGAAAATTCTTCTAGTATTAGATTAGTCGCTTTGTTGGCAGAACAGTGGCGCAATTTGCTATTGATCAAAGATTTAATTGAACAGGGCAAAACTGATCAAGAGATTATGACAGTAACAGGGTGGAAAAGCGGGCGGGTTTTTATCCTTAAGAAGTTATCTGGTAATTATAGTGCCGCACAAATTATTTCGGCGCTTAACAAATTGTCTTCTTTGGATAAAGAACTCAAGAGTAGTACTTTGCCGTCTCGGGTGATTGTGGATATGATCATTAGCACAATTAATTAGAGTGATATAATTAATTGTATGTTAAAGAACCCTTTAGTTTTGGCAACTGTTATTGCCATTACAGCTGCTCTAGTTTTACCAGCAATTGCTTTGATTGCATAAAAATTTAAACATTTAGGAAACAAAAAACCCTGAGCTTAGCTCAGGGTTTTGTTGTGTTTATGCAGTTTGGCGTTTTTCTCGTTTACGATCATTGAGTGTTAAGAATTTTTTACGAATTCTTATGCTTTGTGGGGTGACTTCTACTAGTTCTGATGAATTGATGTATTCGAGTGCAAAGTCCAAAGTAATTTCTTTTGGTGGGGTCAAAACTATACCCTCGTCGCTTCCAGAAGCGCGCATATTGGTTAGTTTTTTACCTTTACAAATATTAACTTCGAGGTCAGTATCGATTGAGTTTCTTCCAACAACCATTCCTTCATAGACATCAGTTCCAGGGCCGATGAATAAGATACCTCGACTTTGTGCATTATTAAGACCGTAAGCTGTACTGCTACCAGACTCAGAAGCGATTAGAGAGCCGTGAGTATTGCTACTGGTGTCAATGCTGTGAACTGGTTTATAACTATCAAATAGATTATTAATAATCGCTGTACCTTTGGAGCGGGTCAAAAGGAGGTTTTTGAGACCAATTAAACCGCGAGTTGGAATTAGATATTCTGCGCTTATATCTCCATTTTTGTTGGTTTGCATTGATTGCAGTTCACCACCGCGCCTACCAACTTCTTCGATCATCGCTCCTTGAAATTCTGCTGGAATATCAATAGAAAGGATTTCATATGGCTCGTGTTTAACGCCATCAATTTCTGTAAAAATAACTTGAGGTTGTGAGACTTGAAGCTCGAATCCTTCGCGGCGCATAGTTTCGATTAATATGCCAAGATGGAGCTCGCCTCGACCAGAAACCAAAAATGCTTCTCCACTGTCGCTTGCAGGGCTAACTTGTAAGGCAACGTTAGTTTCGAGTTCTTTATCGAGTCGATCTTTGATATTTCGAGAGGTGAGTTGTGTACCTTCTTTTCCCGCAAATGGTGAGGTATTAACTCCAAAAGTCATTCTGATAGTTGGTTGTTCGATTTCGACAGGTGGGATCTGCACAGGATTTTTGGTGTCAGATAAAGTATCGCCAATAGCGATATCAGGAAAGCCACCGATTGCTACAATATCTCCGGCATGAGCTTCTTTGGCTTCGACAGATGATAATCCTTGATACATTTGTAAGCTGGTAACTTTGCCGGTTTTGGTTTGGCCTTGTCTGTTGATGTGAGCAACGGTTTGACTTGCAAGAACCGAACCCGAAGTGATTTTGCCGATTCCGATTTTGCCTTTGTAGTTGTCAGATCTGAGAGCCAAAATTAACATACTAAAAGTTTTGTCAGCTTCGACTTGTGGAGCAGGAATTTCTTTGATGATAGTTTCAAAAATTGGAATAATATTATGCTCGGCATTTGGCAAAGTTTGATCCGAATTGATCGCAGTAATGATTTGCTCGGCGTCGTAAGCCGCGATTCCGCTTAGGCCGCTTGCGTAAATTACAGGAAAGTCGAGTTGTTGATCAGTAGCATTGAGATTAACAAATAAATCAAAAGTTTTGTTGAGAGCTTCTTCTGGATCTGCGCCTGGTTTATCAACTTTATTAACTACAACGATGGCGCGATGGCCAAGTTCCAAAGCTTTTTTGAGAACAAATTTGGTTTGAGGCATTGGCCCTTCTTTGGCGTCAACTAGCAACAAAACCCCGTCTGCCATTTTGAGCGTACGTTCAACTTCACCGCCAAAATCGGCATGACCTGGAGTATCGATAATGTTGATTCTTGTGTCGTTGTACATTACCGCAGCATTTTTGGCAGTAATCGTGATACCGCGTTCTCGTTCGAGATCGCCAGAGTCCATAATCAAATCAGAGTTAGCGTCGGTGACTGTTTGGGTTTGCCTCAATAAGGCATCAACTAATGTAGTTTTGCCGTGGTCAACGTGAGCGATAATTGCGATGTTTCGGATGTCGTTTCTTTGCATAAAAATAGAATTAAAAAATGGCCGACTGCGACCAGTTATTGATAAAAATATACCGATTTTTTTAGTTTTTGTCAATCTCTCTATAACGTTTCGTTGGTTGGTAGATATTTTTGTTATAATATTAATAGTATTAAATAAAGTAATATGTTTTCGATTAAACAACTTCATAGTATTAGTTTTTTGACGATTTTGGTGGCTGTATTTTTGTTGATGCTTTGGATTCTTAAGCCATTTATTAATATTTTGGCTTTGGCTCTGATTTTATCAATTTTGTTTCGGCCTTTGTACAGATTGATCTATAGCAAAATCTCTAATAAATCAATTTCGAGTTTGTTGACCGTGGTTGCAATTGTGATTTTGGTGAGTGTACCGATTTGGTTATTTGGTCAAATTATTTATACTGAGCTAAACAATTTGTATGATCGGTATCGAAGCGGAGATATATTTGTAAACAAAGATCAGATCATCAGCCAAGTGCCAGAGCAGATGCGCGGGGTTCTGATTAATTTGAGCAATGATGTCGCTGGTTATGTAGGAAAGATTACTTCGACTTTGTTTAATTCGGCGACTGACATTATTTCTAATATCGCGAGCTTCTTTGTTGGCTTGTTTATGTTGTTGTTTGTTTTGTATTATTTGCTTCGAGATGGGGATACGATCAAAGCGGTGTTTATGGATATTTCGCCGATTTCTTCCAATCAAGAAAATCGTTTGTTTAGTAAAATTGTGTCCGCGGTTAATGGTGTTGTCAAAGGTGCATTTTTGATTGCTTTGGTTCAAGCTTCGATTGCCACTATTGGGTTTTGGATTTTTGGAATTCCCAAGCCATTTTTGTGGGGGATGTTTACTTTTGTGACAGCGTTTGTGCCAAATGTAGGAACATCAATCGCTTTAGTGCCGGCAATAATTTATCTTGTTGTCACTGGGCATATCCCGCAAGCTGTTGGAATGTTAATCTGGGGAGCGATCTTTGTGGGATTGATTGATAATTTCTTAGGACCAAAACTCATTGGAAGTTCGACCAGATTGCATCCGGTTTTGGTTTTGTTAGCGGTCTTGGGCGGGTTGCAATTCTTTGGCTTATTAGGATTTTTGATCGGGCCGATTTTGATGGCAGTATTTGTGGCAATGATTGAGATTTATCGAGAAGAGTACAAAACTTTTTTATCTGCAAAATAATGGTTTATTTATTTGCTAGTTTAATTCTTTTGGCGCCATTGTACATTTGGCGCTTTTCGATTTTTGGGATCCCAAGTAATTTTTTGATGGTGTGGTCTGTGCTTGTGGCGCTATGGCTAACCTTCAAAATTGTTTGGGGTGGTGAAATGGGTTTATTTTTGCGAAAGCTCAACGAGTTACCTTTGATGATCAAATTAGCGACTGGAGGGTTTATTTTGGCGAGTTTGGTTAGTCTGTTTGTTAACGGGTTGGACGGGGCAAAATTAGCACAAGGGTTGGTTTTGGTTTGGTTGCCGATATATTTGGCGGCTTTGTTGTACTTTTGGACTGTTAAACGCCAAATTACTCAGCCACAGATTTTGTTATGGGCAGCGGTGATAATTTTGGGAGTGGCAGGGATAGTTTCGCTTGCGCAGTATTTTTGGTTAATCGGTTTGCCGATAGAGTTTTGGGGGAATGTCGATGAGCCAAAGCGCGCAGTTGGTTTATTTATTCATCCAAATAATTATGCTTTGTTTGTGACTCCTTTGTTGGCATATTTGCTCCCGTCGTTCGTTACAAAAATACAAGAATTCCTACATAAGTGGCAGTGGCCAGATGTTATTTTTGTTTTGTTGTGGGTGCTGGGGGCGGTTGGTTTATTTTTATCTTTATCTCGAGGTGGTTGGTTTGGTTTGGCGGGAGCGATTGCAGTTTATGCGCTTACGAGTCAGCTGCCAAAAATTAAGACGTTATTTTTATTTTTTATGGTTGCGATAATCATACTTGTAATTGCAACTCCTAATCTTAGGTATCGGGTCATCTTGCCGTTTATGGGAGAAAAGTCGAGTGTCGCAAGGTTGAGCTTGTGGGATACAGGATGGAAAATGATCAAAGATTCTCCAGTTCTTGGTCAGGGGATCAATGGTTTTAACTACCAATGGGATAATTTTAATACCGATCCTAATTTGGATCATTACAATTTTGCTCATAATATCGTGATTAATTTTTGGGTTGATTATGGTTTGCTCGGTGCGTTGAGTTTTATGGCATTGCTTGCCGCGATGCTATATTTTTCTTGGCAGAGACGAAAATCTGATTATTGGTATGGAATGATGTTGTTTTTGATAGCGTTGGTGATTCATGGACTAATAGATATCCCATATTTAAAGAATGACCTGGCTTTGGTTTTTTGGCTTTTTATGGCCTTAACCTTGGCTGCTTATTCCGATAAGCAAAAATTGAAAATCGACCCTCAAACTGGTACTATATAATTAGTAATTAATTAACTTAAATTAAAAATATGCTTAAAGATTTTAAAGCGTTTTTGTTTCGAGGCAATGTAGTTGACCTCGCAGTTGGTGTGGTTATTGGTGCCGCTTTTGGCGGTGTTGTCACTTCATTGGTAGAAGATTTGTTGACACCATTAATCTCTGCTATCGCTAAGTTGCCAGACTTTTCGAGTTTGTCACTTACAATAAACGATGTGAGTTTGAACTATGGATTGTTCTTAAATGCAGTAATTTCTTTTGTCATGGTTGCTGCGGCAATTTACTTTTTTGTGATCATGCCTATGACTAAGGTTATGTCCATGGGTAAAAAACCTGAAGCTGGACCGACAACCAAAGACTGTGGTGAATGTAAGAGTGAAGTCCCAATGGATGCTAAGCGTTGCAAATACTGCGCTCAACCAATGGCTTAAACAATTAACCGCCTCAAGCAGGCGGTTTTATTTTTGATTTTTTTGCGTGGTAAAATTAGCTTATGGATTTATCGAATATCAAAAAAAATAACGAAACAGTTTGGGCTGGGATTTTTCTTAAGTATATCAATCAAGCTCTTGGTGCCGAATATAAGCTTGTGCCAGAGTTGGAAGAAAATTCTCCGGTTGATGTTCACTTGGTGGACCCGACAGCAAATTTTCCTCATTTGGATCTGCAATTAACTCACGCTGTGGAAGTTCCATTTGTGGCTTTGGAGGCTCATACTGATGTTGATTTTAGTAAAAAACCAACCATTGATGCGATCGAACGAAAACTTAAGAAACTCAAAACTCAGAAAGCTGATTTGTCCAAAATCGTTTTGATTATTCAAGGGTATATGAATGCGGAATCTGCTAGACAAGTCTTTGCTGATTCAGAATTTGAGAAATATAAAGATTATCCATTTTTGGGAATTTATTATGTTTCGCCAGATATGTATTCGGCCGAAACCCAGAATGAGGTGCAGTCTGGTTTGGTTGAAGCGATTAAATCGATTAGTTTTTAATTTGTAGTACGAAAAAACCGCGTAATTTTTATAGCAATAAAAAATTACGCGGTTTAAGTTTGGAAATAAAAGGTGTAAGTTAATCAGCGAGCAAGCCTGAATGATCGGAGGGTTCCGACGGCCTGTTCTCTGGTTTGGTATAACCTACATTGGTGTGATAGAAGTCGGAGAAGAATTCCCGAGCTTCTTCGTTGGGTGCGACAACAACGTGGTAGCAGTTGCCGTTTTCCCTGACCCAAGAAACCATTCCTGCAGAATACAAATCTTCCAAAATGTATTCCAGATCCTGCTTTTCTCCTTTACCTTTAAGAGAGCTAAACGGAATGTCTACAGCTAGGCCGTAGAAATGGAATGATTCATCTTTGGTAGCAAAGCGGTTGCTTTTTCGCAACGTTTTTTGATACTCAAGAGTGCGGGTGAGTGAACTGATATCAAAGTGAGCAGGTTCGGCATCTTTGCTTTCTCGCAGAGTTTGCAGAGAAGAGCCAATATACATAACCATGCCAGCCGTTGGTACTTTTGTAAAATAATAGTACTGACGGTTGGAAACTTTGGGATCAGATTTACCCAACGTCCGAATAGTATAACCAAAGCGGTTTCCATCCGGAAGTTTGACGAATTCTTTTTTGTTGATTCCATCAAGAATATCAGAAATCTTCAAAATTCGTTCGTCATCCATTTGATTGAAGAAACTCCACATCTTGGCTTTGCGAGCTTTGCCTTTGTAGAATTGCTGTTTATGCAATTTTTCAAATGCGACTCGGTCAGTTCGATAGAGGTTCATCAATTCTTGCCAGCATTTAACTTTGTACAAATATCTCGGCGACCAATCTTTGATGGTCAGCTTTTTGATCATAGCGTATGTACCAGGGTTGTGGTACGGACTATTGCGAAAGAAAATATCGCGATAGTTAACGCCATAAGTTTGGAGATTTTGTTTGAGAGATCCAACGTCAGGTCGGGGTTTGAGATACATTTCAATAAGTTTTTGAAGTGCACCGCTCCCCATATGATACTCAACAACTGCAAAATCCCAGTTGCCAAGCCTGTCGTAGGAGTCTCGCAAAGCAAATGCAGCCGCATGAATGGATTTGGTCGGATCGAGACGTTCGTCGGTAAACTCATTGATAGTTAAGCCGGCTTCTCGTCCACGCGCTTTGGCAAACATTGCAATGCCTCTGGGCCCGGTTGGACTTTGATCAGAGGTTTTGCCGTGACTCTCGAGAGTTAAAACAGCTTCCAGTAAGTTTGGGTCGAGCCCGTGCTTTTTGGCTGCTGCCTCGATTGTCGAACGGTATTGCGAAATTCGCTTGGGCGCCTCCATTCTTGGATCAGTCTTTAGCACTGAGAACTGCTGAGCTTCGATATAATCTCTTTCTCGAAGTCTAAGTTGTTCGTCAGTTGCTTGCATCCTGGTGACTCCGAGAGCTTTCTCCTTAACTTTAGGAGAAATATTCTGGGGTAACTGGGTTGCATTCTCAATTGCAGTTGGTACTGCTGGTTGAGATTGTGACTGAGCCACTTTTGGCGAGTCATGCTCACCGTACTTATGGTTTAGTGTAAAGCCATTGAGCACGAGGAACATTGAGGTTTGCAAAAGCACCAAGAGCATTGCCAGGCCAGCGCCTACTACAAGGTAGGCTTGCTGTTGGGGATTGCCTTTGATTTTTTTTGCAATCTCTTCCAGGTCTGTTACGAAATGCTTCATAAAAACCTGGGTTCGATTTTTTGTTTCTCCTACAGTTAGGTGTTCGGCCCGATCAAAGAAGCTTTTGATTTCTTCGATCAACTGAACGATGCAGAAAAAACTAAACCTTAGCCATTCCCAAATTTGAGGTTTGGGTTTGAGGGCTGCGATTTGTTGGCGGGAAAGTTGGATGTTCATAAAACACCTCCTCCTTTTTTGTTTTGTGGAATTTTTGCTTTTTGGTTTTGACTTGAATGGTTTTTGCCAAAAAGCAGGGGATTCTTAATGAGCAAATTAGCCCAAAAAGATCCTAAACTATATCATTTTTACTAGTTTTTGTCAATGTAAAATTGAGTTGATTTATTGACAAAACAGTTCAAAAATGGTAAAGTATAGCTTCTGTGTTAAGACCTGATTTTAAGGTTTTTGGCAGAAAATACACACCGCTAACTTGTTTCTATGCAAGTTGGCAAAAGGAGGCTCCATGAACTTCAATATCGAAAAGCTCGACAAGGTAACTTTCGGGCAAATTTTTAAACTCACCTTTCTGTTTGCTGTGGTAGGCATTGTGCTCTACTTAGTAGTTTGGCCGTTCATCGCTCCGATGATGAGCCAAAATTTACTAGCCATTGTCGTGTTAGCGGCGGGCGCAGCGATTGTGCTGTCATTTAGACAGCAGTTGGTATCTTCTGCTAACTCTACTGTGGTGATGCCAGGTTCGTCTGAATCTGTTCAAAACCATACCGAGTCTAAAGAAGAAGCGCAAAATATTGAAAACGATTCGCGACCGGTTGTAACTGTGCCGTCGCAGGCACATGAACAGATGCAACCTCAAGCGCAATCGACAGCAACACATTTTGTTTTACCAAAGGAGGTGGTTTATATTGTGGCAACAGCCGCACTCTGCTTTTTTCTTTTCGGTTCACAAGGGGGAAGCCGAAGCAATGACCAAGTCGCTGCGAGTAATTTGGCGAATAATCAAAGCCAAATGATGCAGTTGACACCAACGCCATTGCCAACGGTCGCTCCAACACCGACACCGAGCCCAACTCCAGAAGTGGAGAAGAAGGAAGAAGCAAAACCAAGTTTGTTTGATGACATCATGAAGCAAATTTGGAAACATGCCTGGGGTGACTAGCCTCGAGCTGCAAGCGTTCTGCTTGCAGGAACAATCAAACAACAAAGCCTCGCCTATTTATAGAGTGAGGCTTTTTACTTGGTATAATAATTGTATGTTAGTTTATATTTTATTTATTATTGGGTTTGTCTTCTTAATCAAAGGAGCGGATCTTTTGATCCATGGATCCTCGGTAATTGCCAAGCGACTCAATGTTTCGGAGTTGGTGATTGGTTTAACGGTCGTAGCTTTTGGAACTTCTGCTCCAGAATTTTTTATAAATGTAATTGCGGCGTGGAATCAGCAAGCTGATATTGCTTTGGGTAATGTGATTGGTAGTAATATTGCAAATATTTTGTTGGTCTTGGGGGTCGCGGCGTTGATTTTTCCTTTGGCTGTGCAAAAAGGTGTGGTCTGGCGAGAGATTCCATTCAATTTGGTTGCGGCGCTGTTGATTGTCTTTATGATGAATGATATTTTTCTTGGGCTTGGGATTAATAATGTCATTACAAGGTCAGAAGGATTGGTTTTGGTTGGTTTGTTTGGACTATTTTTGTATCATATTTTTTCTGTTAAAAGAGCTAAGGAAGTTAAGCCTGATACAAAAATTAATATGTCTTGGTTAAGATCTGTACTTTATATTTTGGTTGGTTTGATGGGACTGGCTGTGGGTGGCGATTGGATTGTTAAAGGCGCTATCACTTTAGCGCAAGCTTTTGGTTTGAGTGAGACTTTTGTTGCTGTTACTGTAATCGCGCTTGGCACATCATTACCAGAACTTGCAACTTCTGTTGTAGCCGCCTACCGCCGAAGTGTCGATATTGCAGTAGGTAATATTGTTGGATCAAGTATTTTTAATATTTGTTTGGTGCTTGGTGTGACAGCGGTTATTTCACCGTTGTCAGTTAGCGATGGGCTTAATCTTGATGCCGGAGTTTTGGTTTTGGCGAGTTTAATTTTGTTTATTTTTATGTTTATTGGTCGCAAGCATGTCTTAGACCGTAAATCGGGGGCAGTTTTTATTTTGTTGTACGTGGTTTATATTTGGATGGTTGTAGTTAGGGGATAATAAAAGCCACTGTTTTTTATAGCGATAAAAAACAGCGGCTTTAAAATTGAAAAGATTTTAATTTGGAGTTGGAATAGAGAGATCAATATTTTCTTGGTCGTGATCATCATCATGATTATCGTTATGAGCCTCATCACGATCGACATCTTGGGAGTGATGGGTCTCTGATTCATGATTTGTTCCTGAATGATCATGTTCTTCTCCAAAGATTGTATTTACACCAACGATCAAAAAGATACCAAAAATAATCATCGCCAAATGCCAGTGATAAGTTTTATCAACGCGGGCACTATGGAAAGAATGAGGTATTAAGTCTCGGAAAATTGTAAATACAATAATTCCACCAGCAATAGCTAATAAGATAGCAATAGCTTGTTCGGCACTAGCGGCAACACTATAGCTGACTAAGCTTCCAATGATAATGGACGAAGCAGACAAAAAGTTAATGCTTAGTGCTCGTTTATTGCTGTAACCAGCGCTTTTAAGAACAAAGAACTCAGAAATTTCTTGAGCGATTTCGTGTATTGCGATACCTAAAGTTGTCACAATACCCAAGCGTACATCAATCAAAAATGCTGGGACAATCAAAAACCCATCTGTAAAATTATGAATAGTGTCGCTGAGCATGATTCGTTGAGCACCAGCTTTGCTGTGCTTGTGTGGAGTTTCGCCAGTTCCGTGATGGTGGTGTGAGCCTGGGATTAATTTTTCTAAAAGAAGTGCCAGGATAATGCCGATGAATCCAAATGTTAAAATTTCCCACAGGATGAGATGCGACTCTCTGATTTCTGTAATTAGGCGGTAGCCAACAACTAAGAATACTCCAGTCGAGAAGCTGGTGAGGTATTTGAGATTTCGTTCGGCCCAGTCGTGTAAAGCTTGTTTGGTAAAGATAATCCCAGATAATGACATTAACATAACCAAAAAGCTGGCGATAAGAATGTATAAGATGTTCATAAATTTAAATGCAAATTATTTGCATTTATCATAACATTCAGTTATGATGATGTCAATGTAGAAAAGTATAAAATGAATTTTACTCAAACTCTAAAAGAAAATCAGTTTAAGGTTACGCCAAGTCGACTCGAAGCTTTGGAGGTATTATCGCTTTCAAAAACACCAATGACGATCGAACAGATTTGGCAAAAGCTGGTTAAGTCTCAACCTAATCTGGTCACAGTTTATCGGATTATTAAAGATTTTAAGCAAAAAGATTTGGTCAGGCAAGTTGATTTACAGCATCAGCATGCCCATTTTGAATTATCTGCCAAAGACGATCATCATCATTTGGTTTGCACTCAATGTGGTCGGCTTGAAGATGTGCCTGGATGCCAATTAAATGATTTAGTAATGCAATCAGTTCGCCGGTCATCCAACTTTACATCAACCTCAGGTCATAACTTTGAAATTTTTGGTTTATGTAAAGACTGTGTTAGAAAATAATTAGCTATAAAAGCCCAGCAAATATTGCCAAAAGCAATATTTGCTGGGCAGCGAGCGCAACTATTATTGTTACAACCAAAATTTTTCGGATTTTATGCCAAGCAAATAGCATAGCTAGCAATGTACCGATACTGCCGCCCAAACTTGCAATTAAGAATAGGGTTTTTTCTGGAACTCTTCTATGGTCTTTGTGTAGACTATGATATTTGTCTGTTAGTGTGACAACTAATCCAATAAGGTTGAGCACACCAAAATATCCTATAATAATTGCTTGAGCTGTGTCCATTAAAAAATAAATTATTTAAAGATAATTGCGTTTGGAGTGTTGCGACCAGGGCCAATCTTGTATTCTCCATCAAAGAATAGGGCGCTAGTGCCGCCGCCATCTAAAGCTAAAGCATATTCTGCTCCTAAGGCTTGCATAACACGAGCGCTATCAGGGATAGTCATGTTAAGTCCGATCATGGCATAAATAGTTGAACCTTTAAATCCAATAGCGCCGCGGGAATATTTTTCGTTAACTTGTTTGCGATCTAGCTTGTTATAGTCAACAGCAAATTGACCATTTTTGACTAAAAGTGGTTGGTGGTTGATTCCAGCAATAATTTTTTGTTGAGTATTGTAATCGCTATAGTGATCAAAAAATCTTAAACTTTTGTCTTCCATTTGTGCGATAAAAGGTTCGTTTCTGGTAAATGAATCTGCTTCGTTGATCATACGGCCAAGTTTGGTGTCAAAAACTTTCCATGAGTAAGTATTTGTCCAGCAGTTGCTGTCGCTTGCGGTGCAAAAATATGTGCCGTTGATTGCCGCTCTGGCGTTATGAACTTCGGCGTAAGTTTTGACAGGAGCGCCAGGGCAGTTGGCACTGCATTCATTGTCAGCCGCTGTATCGGTAATAAATTCTACTTTTTGAGTATCCACAGTGAGGAGATGAACAGTAAAGTTGGTGCCATTTACCGAAACCGTCTTTTTGACATAAGTGAGACTATTATCTGGAGGAGGAGTACATGCAGATTTATTGGTTTGTAGTTGCTCGGTTGAACCTATATAAAGCTGCGCAAAGTTAAAGCCAAATGACAAGAAACACTCGGCAGAATCAAAACTGCTTTTGTTATTTTCTGAAACAATCCAAACTGTTCCTTGGTCATTGATCAAGCTTCCACTATTAAATCCAAGAGTCGCTCCTTCTGGTAGATTTAGGTCGGCTTGATTGGCGGGGATGAGCTGGTCAAAAGTTAGATTGTATGAAAATAAAGTTTGTGGGTTAGGGACTGGTCTTCGCTGGCCTTGTTCGAGATACCAGACTCTACCTTCTTGGTCGATCACAAAAATTCCATTGCTGTGTGCTTGATCGCTGTTGTCAATGAGTTTAGCAAATGGGACATCAACCAAATTAGCTGAGAAGACATTTTCAAATTTATAACCGAGACCCAAAAATACTTCTGCACTGGCAAATCCTTTCTTTTGTTGGTTTTCGATTTGGTAGATTGTGCCATTTTCCTCAAGCAAAATCCCATCACCCCAGCCCAGAGTAGAATTGGTTGGTAAGGCTTGATCAGCGGTATTACTAGCGACAGCTTGGCCAAAAGAATAATGGTGAGAAAATAGTTTGGCCGGGGAGTCGACTGCAACTTTTGCTGTACGCGATTTGTGATAATAAAAATAGCACCGTTGTCTACGATGAGCGTGCCGTCAGGATGAGGGATTGAGGCCGCTTGGGCTGTTTGACTCGAAAGGACAAAAGCAGTGCTTAACCCTAAGAGAATAAAAATAAAAGTAAGAAATTTTTGCATAACCTAATTTTACTTACGAAGACAGCGATTAAGCTAGAACTAATAGATTTTACAAAAATATTTTGCTAACGAGTTATTGATAAATTTAAAAACCTTAAACAAAAAGCCCTGTTACTACAGGGCTTTTTTCTTTGGGAAAATCGTGTTAAGTAGTTTGCGAAAGAATCAACCAGATAATAATTGTAAAAATAGCGAAGCTGCTGACCGTCTTCATAAAGAAGGTAACAGCTTGGTTTTTTTGTCCTTCGAGGTAGAGTTGCAGCGCTGGGGCGATAAATAGAAATCCCATAACGGCAGCGGACAGGACAAACAACGAAAGCGCAGCGATTGGAGTGAAGAAATTATCCGGGGTGTCGGGTTTGCCAACATGTTGGATAGTTATGGCAACTAAGATAATGTAAACTTCTGCAAAAACACTGTTTAAGTATGGATTTTTGAAATACAACATAATAATAAAAGTTTATTTAGATTTATTATAACAAAGCATATATTTCTGGTAAATCTATTTGACTTGGTTTGTCAAAAAGAGTTTGTATTATCAGAGTTTTTTCTAGGTTTCTAAAAAATACTCTAAAGCATCTTAGACAAAAGATTGTGATAAAAACATCGCGCATGCTTTGGTCGCTTTTTTGATAAAAGTTTTCTGCTCTTTGAACTTATTTTGTGGAGAACGAGCTGTTAACTTTGGGGGCATAAGAATTTAAGGTAAATTGACACGATATAAGTGAGATATTAAGATGTAATATGTTATAAAAACACTTCTGGAGGACTGAATGTTATGTTAGATGAGCTTAAAAGAAGATTTTTGTTGTGACTACTATAACTGATGGTTTAGATCACGCACTAGCACAAGCTGAGCTAGCTAAGAAAAAGCTGGGGCTGACGGAGTATTTTTGATACCAGATTACGCCAAAGGTAAAAAAACAGCTTCTACAGATGACCAGTTTTTTTATCTAGAAAAATTGAAACAGGAAATGCCAAACTTCTGTATAGGGGTTAATTTTTTAACCGACCGACAAAGCTTGTTCCTAGGATATATGCTATCAAACCTGACTTATATCAGACTGATAGCTATTCAATCGCAGGAATTGACAAATCCAAGTTAACAAGCGTCAGAGTTTTTTCTCAGTTTGCCTTTTAAGTATTCCAAAAATGTTCATCTTACTGAGATGCATTAAAAGAGCATTATGAAAAAGTTTCTAAACTTGCGGATGTTCCAACGACTAGTGGTGATGCGACTGGTAGAAGCTGACTTGAATAAGATTAAGGAGATTCGTTTGTACTTGCCTCCGGATAAGCGGCTAGGGATAGCCAGCGGAGTGACAGAACAAAATGTGCCAATCTTATCTTCAAGCAGGTGTGACTGACTTTTTGGTGGCCACTTCACTTATCGAGGAGGTAAACTCTATAGACGGATCTGATAGGCTCAGCTTCGATAAAGTGTCTAAAATGGCAGAGATGATATGCACGCATTTTGAGGTTAAGTGTACCTCACAGCCACCTCTATGATAACCACCTTTAATAGGGTGGTTTTTTAATAATAAAATATGAAGTTTTTGCACTTCGAACTTATTTGTGGAGGACAGGGTGGTTTTGTTAATATAAAAAAAGGAGCCCATTTGTGAGCTCGCAGGACTTGTTAGGATAGATTTTTTGCTGACATTTTGTCAGGCATATTATTCTCTTTATGTCAGTACCATCTCCAATATTTGGATTCTTCCTTAGCTTTTTCGATAGCGTTTGTGTTCTTCTCGCACTTGAGCTTGATTGCAGTCATGATTGTTAACTCCGTGTATAGAGGAAGAAACAATCCTTTTTTGCGCCGTACCATTCTTGGTCAAGGAATTGGCCTGGAGACTCGTTCGATGATCGGGGTGAGTTATGATTACATCTCGATCCCAACCAAACTCTCGTGTCATCACATCACCTGGTTGGAGCAGAGCCATACATATCCATCAATGTGTATAATGTTTTCATGTCTTAAGACTAGCCAAGCTTTTGGATGACTCCAGTCATTCTTGGTCTCGAGAGTTTTACAATATTGATCTCCTCAGCTCTGAGAATCTTCTTGTATCTCCAAACAGGTTTCTGTTTGCTTTCCGTCGGCAAGTTTTGTTAATTCTGCTATTGTACAGAATTGATCATATATTTTCCAAAATCCTTCGCTCCTCAAGCCAACCCTTTTGATTTTACCTCGCTCATATTGTCCTCCTTAATATATTGATTTGTTATTTTAACAAAAAGTCATAACAAGGTCAATTTGCAAACATATCGTCTCATGTGGCTCAAACAAAAAGACACCAACTTTCATTGGTATTTTTATTGCTTGAGGTGCCTACCTGCCGGCAGGTAGGGTTGTTTGCTTCGCTTAGACATTTCGCTATGTATTCCGCCCTTGTTGCCGGCGGATAAAGTTGGTCAGATTCTCACCTAAAGCTTCAAATTCCTTTTCAAACCAAAAGTAAAAGCCCAAACAAGTTGGACTTTTTACTTTTGGCTCCTTCTAGTGGATGCTTTCAGAAATGTGAATTGGTAGGCAGTAGAAGAAAAAATGAAAAAGTTTGTTTGGCTATTTATTTAGCACCCAAAATTTCAATTTTGCTGATTTGATGGCCATAATGATATTTGTCTATATTTTTTACTATAAGGAGTTGGTCGTTACTCCATTTTTCTATCGGTGAAGTAAAGTCGCCTGAAGTTTTAGCTAAAAAGTCATCAGACAGATATTCATATACTTCTAAAACCAATTCTTTGGTTCGAGGGAAATGTACTCTAATTTAAAAGCTTCTTGGTGTTCTTGTTTCAGCGTCTTTTTCTGCTTCAAGTTCAATGTCTCTATCAACACGAGGGTCAATATAGATTGGATAATTCACATGGTGGCTGTAGGACTTTAGATATGCCATCGGCTAAAAGGTAGTCCCGTTTTAATCGAAGGGAGACTCCACTGTGGCTAAAAAAGTATATGCTGTCTCTGAGGTTGTCCTGCAAAAGATGAGTATTCGTCAACTTTCTCACTATCTTTATCAAATTTATTTTTCGAACATTAAATTCAGAGTTTCTGGCGGTGGAGAATTTATATTTCCAAACACCTAGACTCTCTATGCAGGTTACTAGCTTCTGAAATTGTTCATTTTTATAATCAACTGTTTCTTTGTAGGTTTACAATTTCGCTTCGCGATGTAACTTAAATTTAAGAGAGATTGCAGCATTTCCCGAAAGAGCGGTTAATTGTGATTGGACAGCATCTAATTTCCGTTGAAATAATTCTTTAATTTGGGTTTTCACTTCCACTGCATTGTATTCCTTATCTCTAAAATATATATTTTCTTGCTCGCTTAAATCATCTACAAAATTGAATTTAATTGAAGAAAATACTTCTATTTCTTGTGCGTTTATTTCAATTGCTCTGCTTTTCTAATATAGATTCATGGTCGCTAATTCTGTAGTCGAAGTTTCTTTTATCCATGCAATTGGTTTATCATAAAATCATTTTACCACATTTTAGTCCCGAAGTCTTACTTGGGTTAAATAAAAATATCGCACTATTATGCGATATTTTTTATTGGTCAGAGGTGTCTGCCTGTCGTCAGCAGGGTCGCCCGCTTCGCTTAGACATTTTCGCTATGTATTCCGTTAGCTCATGCTCTTATCACACTCATTTCAGATAGTCATTTTATGGGGCTGATTTAACTAACAAATTTGAGTATATTAATGAGTTGTCTGGGTAGTAGTTTTGGATCTCTAAATATGGGTATTATCTAGGCATTGACAAAAGTTGATATTTTTGGTATAAATAGATATTCTGCAATCATAGTGATGCAGGATTGATGTTTAAAATTTATGACTCTGAGGAATTTAAGACACAGAATTAAAAGAAGAACAAATCTTGATTTAAAGGATCTAGACAAAAAATCCCAAGCACGTTTAAAATTTGGGAAAAAGCAATTTTTTCACTTCCGAATGTTACGGATTTAGTGATGTAGACGATCAAAACACCAGATGTTACTTTTGCGGCAGTATTGATGCAAGCCTTCAAGACGAAAAAGAGCATGTTATTTCTTTTGAATTTTACGGAGATAACAAGGCTCGACTTCGTGCAGAGTGCACTTGTTACCAAACAACCACCGAAACCATTTTTTCCTGTCCGGCTCATAAAGCAAGACTTGATATGGAAGGCACGTGGTTAGAAGTTTATCACGCAATGGCGAACTTCATTAAACAGACTTTGAAAAGGTTCCAGAACCTCCTTCAAACGTTTAAAGAAAGGCGAGCTTAAACTCGGCTCGATATTCGACCATAGCTTTAACTTGTAATGGTGTTAGGAAAAACGTGAATATGTTTTCAAAACATCAAAATCCAGCGACCGATAATGTAGGAACTGGTCATGACACAGTCATGAAGTATAAAGCTTTGTTGGTGGAAGTAGAGGTGCCTGACTATGATTTGATGGAAAAAGAAGGATGCCGGTGGTTATTACACAGCTCCTAAAATTCCAAAACTCATACCTTTGGATATGAACAATCTTCACGTTTTTATAAAGGAAGTATTCAAAAAGTTAGAAGTTTATCCTTACTACAGATTATGCCCTCCAGACGACAAAATTAAAGAGTTGGTCGAGACCAATAAATTAGTTTTTGTAGAGCATGAGGGTGGAAGTCACTGGATAAAAAAATACCAACTTGTTGATATTTTTCTTTTCGAAGAAAAATGGTACTTACCTCAAGATTATTGTTCAGAGTCACTTCTGCTTCTTTGATAGTTAGGCGAGTTTCCCAACTCGCCTACGTTTTTTCTGATTTTTTGTCGTTTTGTACTTACCCAGTTCGTGAGACAGGTTAAGTAATGTGTTTACACATATTGCCTATGACAGAAAACCCTAAAAATCCAGTTACCGATAACCAAGGAGCTGGTGGTTCCAAAATATGTTTTGTTAAAGTTGTTTCAGCTTCGACTCAATGTGACGGTCCATTTTACGGGATAAATCCACCACATTACCGAGTAGTGAAATGTAAAAATAAGCAAGCACTTTTAGCAGCCCTCAGAAGAGTTCTGAATGTGGCTGATGGATCAGGGGATAAAGCTGAGGATTTTTTAAAAGAAATCATTCAGCAAAATTCTGATCTTTGGTCTAATTGGAGCTATTGGAGAGGCTATGAAGGTGATTGTGAAGTGAAATTGCATGACGCTGTAAAAATTGATGGAAAACTTTATATAAACATATAAAGAATCTGAAATAAGAGGAGAGTTTAATAGCTCTCCTTAATTCTTTCTATAAATTGAAGTAGAGATGTTTTGTCGGATGAAAATAAAATGATGAGTACAAAACATCAAAATCCAGTGACCGAAAATGTAGGAGCTGGTACTTCTTGTGAAGCAAAAATTGTCAAAGTCTTACTGTACAGTTCGTACGAAAGACCTGGCAATCAAGTAAATGAATTAGATTTTGCTAAGTATGATTTCCATGAACGTTTAGAAATCTTCCCGATTGAAGGCGAAGATTTTGATCGATCAGTTAAAGAAATTGTACACGGTATTTTTTATCTAAAACATTTAAGCGATGAAGACATTAACATTTTGATTTCAACCAATTCGTACTACGAAGAAGGGTCAAGCTGTTACTGTCACTCGGAGCTCCAAGTTCTGTTACTCGACTGTTATTACGTAAATGGAGAGTTGTTTATTCCATGGAAATATATACAGAGTTGCAGATGAATCTTTAGAGGTGGGTAAGCTCACCTCTAAGTCTAAAACCTAATTTTTGTTATATGTAGATGACCTTAGAAATTAAAGTTAACTACCGAAAATTTTATGACAAAAATTAGTCAAAACCCAGTGACCGAGAATGTAGGAGCTGGTGTAGTTACTTCAGAGATTATTTTCACGAAAGTTGTTTCAATACGTGATATTTTCTATGAGTGGGATGCATATGGTTATGAAAAAGAGATTTATTATCTTGAGTTAGAAAGCCTGGAAGATACTTGTTTATTAAAAGTTATTGAGCAACTATTTGATAAACTTGAGTATGATGATAGTGCCGATCGAGCTTTAGAGAGTTTTAAAAACATTAAATCTTTAAATAATAATCATTTATTCCAAACTTGGAATTATGAGAAATCCTGCTGTTATGCGATTGCATTGCATGATGCGATATCAGTTGCAGGAAGACTTTTTTTAAATCTGGAACCGTTGATGATGTCTACTGACGACATAGAAGACGGTTAGTTATACGATTAGACGAGCCTAAAAACTCGTCTTTTATTTTACTCAAACACAACTCGAACTAAACTTAGCTTAATCAAAGTTAGATTAAACCCGCATAACTCTCACACAGAATATAGGATTATAGAGAGGTGGGATTTGTCGCCTCGGCTTTCTACTGAAAGCCTCGTTGTCCAGGGTTGAGGAAACCTGCTACTAGCAGCCTTCCTATCGTTCGACTGCGTATTTTACTGCATTAAAATACTTGTCTCGCTTCAACCTGTTCGAATCCCCTCAAGAAATAATAAAAGTCCCATCAAACGATGAGACTTTTATTATGGCTCGGGAGGTGGTCGACTCTCGTCGACATTCCCGCTATTAATTCCGCCTCCTATAGTCGGCGGATAAAGTTGGTCAGGATTCTTCACCTAAAGGTTCGAATCACTACCAAACCAAAAGTAAAAGCCCAAACAAGTTGGACTTTTACTTTTGGCTCGGGAGGTGGGATTCGAACCCACGACCGAACGGTTAACAGCCGTTTGCTCTACCACTGAGCTACTCCCGAATGGATTTGGTTTGTTGTTTTCTCACTAATGGGTTAGGTCGATTGCCCAAAAATACTTTCCAATTTTAGCATAACTGATAGCAAAAATCAATTGTCCAAAGCAAAGAAGAAAAACTCCATTTTCTTTAAGTTTTTGTTCAAAAAATGTTACAATAAATTATAATAAAAAGTCAAAAACATTCTTAGCTAGAAACAAAAATCAAGTTGTTTGCAAGAAAATCTCAAAAAAAAATAAAGTCTAGCCCAAGCTTAGGATCGCAAGCTGGTTTTAGTTATATCGAAATCTTGATTGCGTTATTTGTCATTTCGATTTCTTTTACACTGTTTCAGGTTACTTCGAATGCGACTTTGCATAACCGGCATAACCAATATCGGGAAATTGCTATTAGAGCAGGCGAAACCAAAATTAGCGAACTCAGAACAACTGCTTATTATAGCCTGCCAAGTTCGGGGACTTTTACTAATAGTATGATCGACACACTTCCTGGCGGTGAAGGAGAATTGACTATGTCCGAGTTGGATACCGGCCTAACTTTAGCAGAAGTAGTCGTAAAGTGGGACAGTCCGGGTAGTCCTAACAAACAAAGTTTGGATTTGAGTACTTATATTAGTAGTGGCGGATTAGGAAAGTAGAATAAATGAATCATCAGCAGTCAAATCAAAAATATTCCTTTGGCTTTACTTTGATAGAGCTTCTTTTGGTGATTGTAATTAGTTCTGGTTTGACTGTTGCCTTTTTGGCCTTATACGAATGGCAACACCGAGTCTTGGCGTTGGAGTCGGCTCGAATCGAAGCTACCCGTTCGGGGCGAATTGCGATGAATCATATCATTGGTGAATTATCTCAATCTACAGCTGTATTAACCTCAGGAACTTTTAGTATTCCAGGAACCACAACCATTACCAGTGGAGCAAATGCAATCGCCTTTAGTGCTACTGCAGTTGATAGTTCTGATAATTTACTCTATGGATATTTGGATCAGATTGGGTACAAAGTCACGTCAAAAAAATTATACTATTATGTGAAGACTACGAGTGGCTCTAGCACCAGAACTAATAATACTTACGAAGCGATTATTGATAATATAGACAGTCTTGCATTTACTTATGACAGCGGAACGCCTTCGCTCTCTACTCAAGTCACCGTGAGTATTGCGAGTACAGCGACTTATGGTAAATCGCAAAGCACCACAGTAACCCTATCCGAAACCGTATTTTTGAAACAATAATCAAAAATTTATGAATAAGAATTTAGACAACTCAAACCAAAATGGATATGTAATTATTTTTGCCATTGTTATTATGTCCGTGCTAATTACTATGTCCGCATCAATTTGGGGTTATACGGCTTTGCAAGTTAAATCTAGTCGGCAATCTGCAGAACGCGCCCAAGCGCAAAGTATAGCTGAGGCTGGTATTGAGAAAGCTATTCACGAGCTTAATATTTCGGGTTCATTTTTGGGTGAAAGTAATATCAATGTGGGAGTTGGTGAATACTCTTCTTCTGTGAGTATTGTAAATACAAACACAAAAGAAATAGTTTCGCATGGGTATGTGCCGAGTGAAGCAGATCCAAGAGAACATGTTGTTGTAAAAACTAGAGTAACAATTGATGCTGATACAGTGTCTTTTAACTTTGCCTTACAAGTCGGAGAAGGTGGGTTGATTATGGCAAATGGGTCCCAGGTTATTGGTAACTTGTATTCTAATGGTGATATTAGTGGTTCGGGGACAATTACTGGCGATGCTACTGTAGCTGGTGCTTCGGCTAGTACAACTAACCAAGAATGTACTACTTACTCTGGTGATTTTAGTATGAATAACACTAACCAGCGTGATGTCGCTCAAAGATTTACCCCGACTGTTAGTGGTGATATTAGTAAAGTTGAGGTGTATATCAAAAAGAATGGTTCGCCAAGCAATATTAATGTTAGAATTTTGGAAGACGATGGAACTGGAACTAAACCAATCGAGTCTCCATTAGGTTCGACTGCGAGTATATCGAGTAGTTTGGTTACGGGTAGCTATGGTTGGATTGAAGCTACTTTTTCTACCGCGCCATCTGTGACAAGTGGTACATATTACTGGCTTCACTTGGATACTTCTAGTACATCGAGTAACTATTATTCTTGGGCCGTGGATAGTGATGATAGTTGCACTAATGGAACAGGAAAGTATACTAGTAACTGGACTTCCGGAAATAATCCAAATTACACTGCGATTAACAAAGATTTAAACTTCAAAGTTTATATGGGTGGGGTTGATACTTCTTTGTCTGGGGTAACTGTTAATGGAACAGCGCGGGCTCATTCGTTAATCGGGTGTACGATTGGGGTAGATGCTTATTATGATACAGTGAATTCTTGTACGACTAGTGGTTCTAGTTATAGTGGCCAGACTGATCCATCTCCTCAAAGTATGCCAATTTCACAGGCTCAGATAGATGAATGGAAAACTATCGCCCAAGCCGCAGGGACTTATAGCGGCAATTACACTGTTAGCGGTACGACTACATTAGGGCCATACTATATAGATGGCGACCTTACGGTAAATGGAACTTTGTATTTAACTGGCCCTATTTGGGTTAAGGGCGATATTATTACAGGGGTTAATGCAGAAATTTCCATTGATCCAAGTGTAGGTAATTTTGGACTCGCGTTAATTGCCGATGATCCAAGTGATTCATATAATTCTGGAGCTATAACTTTGGCAAATAATACAACTTTAGAAGGTTCTGGGTTGCCCGACAGTTTTTTGTTGATGATTGCGACAAAAATTGGATCAAGCGCAGTATCCTTTGGTAACAACTCTGGTGGAGCGATATTTTATGCACCAAATGGTGTTGTAGAAGTATCAAACAATGCCGGAGCTTATCAGCTGACAGCGTGGCAAATCAACCTGTCTAATAATGCCACCGTCACATATGATACCGGTTTGGCCAACGCAACTTTTTCTACTGGTCCCGGGGGAAGCTATCAGCTTCAAACAGGGAGTTATGTTGTAATTTTGAAATAATCTTCGACTTATGTTTAAACTCTTTCTAAATATTTTTGTGGTAAGTGCTGTGCTTGGTTTATGGTTGGTGGCTGGTCAAGCCGCGCTGGCGCAAACTCAATCTTCGGCCACTGGGCAACGTGTGATTGTTTCCGAAGATAACGACATTACAGCTGATCAAATTTTGGGAGAAGAACCAGCGCTTAGTTTTAACTCAGGAGCGATCGCTTGGGTGGTTGTGATTTGCCTGATTGTAGCTGTGTTATTTTTCATAATTTTACGGTTTGCAGTCCCAAAATCAAAACATGATTTATCACAACAACTTCCAACCGAAGTATTAGCCGAACAAAATTTTCATGAAGATCAAGAACTTTAATCAATTAGCTACAACCAGCTTGCGCAAGCAAGCTTTGTTGATTGCCGAAGCGGCGTATCAAGCCATTGATACAGAATTTTTGACTGACAAGCAATTTGAGTATGACGCCAAAAAAGATCAGCTCACCGTTATGGGAAAAAAATATGATTTATCTCAATATAAACGTGTGGTAGTGGTTGGTGGAGGTAAGGTTGTCGCCCAAGCTGCAGCTGTGATTGAACGAAAGTTGGGCGCGCGTTTATCGGCAGGAGTTGTAGTTGATATTGTGGCAGCTGACTTGGAAATTATCAAAAGCAGAGTGGGAACCCATCCATTGCCAAGTAGCGCCAATGTGGCAGCTACTCAAGAAATGATTGATTTGGTTGAGCATTGTGACGAAACAACTTTTGTGATTGCTTTGATCGGCGGCGGCGGTAGTAGCTTGTTGAGTTTGCCGGCACAGGTTTCGCTCGAGGAAGAACGTAAGATTTTTAAGGCTTTGCTCAGGTCGGGCGCTGATATTACTGAGATGAACACAGTCCGAAAACATTTGAGCTTTATCAAGGGTGGAGGCTTGGCCAAAGTTGCTTATCCGGCGAGAGTGGTGAGTTTGATTTTTAGTGATGTGCCAGGCGATAGTTTGGAATTTGTTGCTAGTGGGCCAACGGTTAAAGATTCTTCGTCTGTTCATGATGCAGGAAAGATTCTTTCTAAATATGATATTTTGATGCATTGTAGTATGGATCAATGCGGTTTGGAAGAAACTCCAAAAGAAGATCGTTACTTCAAAAATGTTGATAATATTTTGTTTGCGAGTAGTCAACAAGCTTTGGATGCAATGAAAGAACGGGCCAAAGAATTAGGGATAGAAGTTAAAATTTGGAACAAAGCTTATGGCGGCGAAGCTCGAGAACTCGCCAAGCAAATAGTCCAAAGTGTATCTGCTGGCCAATGTTTAATCGGTGCTGGCGAAAGTGTCGTTACAATTGACGAAAGCAACCAGCATATTGGTAAAGGTGGACGGAATCAAGAAATGGCTTTGGCTGCAGCTTTGGAAATCAAAGAACCAATAGTGTTTGGGTCATTTGCTTCCGATGGGCGAGATAATAGTGATGTTGCTGGTGGTTTTGTTGATCATAAAACCAAAGAGCGATTTGAGCTTCTTAAAGTTGATGCTCAGCAAGAGTTGGATAATCATAATACTTATCAATTAATGTTAGATTCCGAAAGCTCTATTATGACCGGGGTCACAGGGTCTAATATTTCTGACTTTATAATTTGTATTAAAGAATAAAATAATGAATATAGTATTTCAAGGTTTAACCAAGGATCAAAAGCAGTGGCTTCAAGCCAAATATCCCAAACTTAGAGTTAAGTTTTTTGCTGGGAAGATATCTTCGGACAAGCTTCCTCCACGAAATACAGAAATCCTGTCTATTCATACTGATTCCAAAATAACTCGAGAAATTCTCAAGCAGTTACCAGAGCTCAAGTTAATCGTGACGCGAACAACTGGGACTGATCATATTGATCTGGTAGCTTGCAAAGCAGCAGGGGTTAGAGTTTGCAATGCAGCAGGCCAAAACGCAACTGCTGTAGCTGAGTTTACAATTGGTTTGATGGTCGCTGCAGGTCGAAGTCTGTTGATTGGTTCTAGAACAGTAGAGCTCGGACAACTCAACAGTCATAACTGGTATGGACAAGAATTTTTTGGGCAAACTTTGGGTGTGGTAGGAACAGGGGCGATTGGATTACAAGTTATCAAGATTGCAAAAGCCTTTGGAATGAATGTCGTAGCGTATGATTTTAAGCCTAATAAATCGATGGCAAAACGTTTGGGTTTTGAATATACTTCGCTTAAGCAAGTTTTCAAAAAGTCAGATGTTGTTAGTTTGCATATCCCTGGAACCCCAATGACCAAAAAATTGATTAATCGTGAACTGCTTGGGTTAGCCAGACAAGGTTTGGGTCTTATTAATACAGCGAGAGGGAGTGTAGTGGACACCAGCGCAATTCTCAAAGCTCTCAAATCTAATAAATTAGGTTGGTATGCAGCTGATGTTTTGGATGACGAAGAGGCTTTTGCATTGCCAAACACCCGCGGTCTAAGTGCGAGTAGAAAGAAGCTCAGACAGCTCAACCAGGCATTGATTAAGCACCCTCAAGCTATAATAACCCCTCATATGGCCCATGCGACCAGTGCTGCAACTGAGAAAATTATGCAGATGACAGTTAATTTGATCTTAGATTTTGAGAAAAACAAGAAAATTAAGTTTATTGTCTAATGATGCCTGGAGGTTTTGGTAGGTTGTGTTAGTTGACTGGATAACTTTGAGTATAATTATGTGGATAACCCGAGGATAAAAGTTTACTTTTTAAGCGTGCGGGTAAAGCGTAGCATATTTGCAACGCTTTTTTTATTTTTCAAAAAATTTGAGTTACACAAGATATAGCGTTATAATTTTTATAGAAACACAACATAGTGTGCTAGAAATTTAATTAAGATCACTTAATTAAGACAAAACTAGCCGTTGTAGAAACAAATAAACATCTTAATTTATCTTAAAACTTCTCTATTATGAAATGCCCCAAATGCCTCAACTTGGACACCAAAGTGATTGATAGTCGTCCGGTTGAGGATTCTGGAGCTATTCGTAGGCGCCGTGAATGCGAAAAGTGTGAGTTTAGATTTTCGACGTACGAGCAAATCGAAATTCTGGACCTCAAGGTTCTCAAACGTGACGAGAGTCGACAACCATATCAAAGAGATAAGTTAGAACATGGTTTGAGACGAGCTTTTGAGAAGCGCAACTTAACAGATTACATGTTCCGTAAGATTGTGGCGCAGATCGAGCAAGAGATTCAAAAAAAATCTAGTTCAGGTGAGATTCCTAGCGAAAAAATCGGCGAGATTATAATGAAAGTTATCAAAAAGATCGATAAAGTCGCTTATATCAGGTTTGCAAGTGTTTATCAAAAGTTTGAAGATATCGAAGAGTTTAAAGAAGCGATTCTAAGACTATAAAATTTAAATCAATTATTAATCAATAATCAAAGAAAGCAGATGTATTATACTTCCCAAAAACAAATCAAAAAGCGCAGTGGTGATCTAGTAGATTTTGATGCTGCAAAGATAGAGGTTGCTATTAGTAAGGCACATAAATCGGTTAAAGGTTTTGACGATCCTGTATTATATACAGAAGTTACGACTTCGGTTTTGGCGATTTTGGATAAAAATTTTGTTGAGGCTAGCCCATCGGTTGAGGATGTGCAAAACATGGTTGAACAAGAATTGATGAGTAAGGGATTATTTGATGTTGCTAAGAATTATATTATTTATCGTTACGAACATACCAAAAAGCGAGAAGAAAAAAAGATCGAAACTCTAGAAAAACTGACCACTTCTGGTTTGACCATTATTAAACGCAATGGACAAAAAGAGTTGTTCTCAACCGAAAAGCTTCGCAAGCACTTATCTTATTTATCTAAAGGTTATGAATCTGATATCGATGTTGATGGTGTGATCAAACAGGTTGGAATGGAAGTTTATGAAGATATCACAACTACAGACATTGAGCGTTCTTTGATTATGGTTCTTAGATCTTTTATCGAACAAGATCCAGCATATAGCTATGTAGCAGCACGGGCGTTAATGGGCAAAAATTACAAAGAAGTTATTGGTCACGATAAAATCGACTTTACCAAATTAGAACAGCAGCTCAAAGAGCAGTTGGCTTTGAGTATTCAAAAAGGAGTTGCGCTTGGTCGACTCAATCCAAAGTTGCTATTATTTGATCTTAATAAATTAGCTACTCATCTTAATATTGAACGCGACAATAATCATAACTATTTGAGTATTCAGACATTGTTAGATAGATATTTTATTTCTGATCCAAAAACTAAAGAAGTTATCGAAGTACCTCAGTTGTTTTGGATGCGTGTTGCTATGGGTCTGGCTTTGAATGAGACTAATAAAGAAGAAGCGGCAATCAATTTTTATAATGGAATGTCGACTTTGCACTGTGTTCCTTCGACTCCAACTTTGTTTCATTCTGGAACAATGCGTTCACAGTTAGCTTCTTGCTATTTGACTAGCGTCGAAGATAACTTGGCAAATATTTTTAAATCTTATGCTGATAACGCACAGATGTCTAAGTGGTCAGGCGGTATTGGAAACGACTGGACCAAAGTTCGTTCGACTGGCTCGTTGGTTATGGGGCCGGGAATCGAAAGCCAGGGTGTAATCCCTTTTCTTAAAATTGCTAATGATACAACAGTTGCAATTAACCGTAGCGGAAAGCGCCGGGGTGCGACTTGTGCTTATCTAGAAACTTGGCACTTAGATATCGAAGACTTTTTGGAACTCAGAAAAAATACTGGTGACGAACGTCGTCGAACTCACGACATGAACACCGCTAACTGGATTCCTGATTTGTTTATGAAGCGGGTTAAGACTGATGGAATGTGGACACTATTTTCTCCTAACGAAGTTCCAGATTTGCACGAGTTGTATGGTAAAGCTTTTGAACATCGTTATGAACAGTACGAGCGCATGGCCGAAGAAGGTTCGATTAGGTTATTCAAAAAAATCCCTGCAAAAGATTTGTGGCGCAAGATGCTAACAATGCTGTTTGAAACAGGGCATCCATGGGTTGTATTTAAGGATCCTTCTAACGTTCGTTCTCCACAAGATCACGCTGGAGTTGTTCATAGTTCTAACTTGTGCACCGAAATAACACTTAACACTTCACAAGATGAAGTTGCGGTCTGTAATTTGGGTTCGGTTAATTTGGCTAAACATATCACTGCTGGACAACTTGATCTAGCACGCTTGCAGTTTACTATTAGTACCGCAATGCGAATGTTGGATAACGTGATTGATCTTAACTTCTATCCAATTCCAGAGACTCGCAATTCTAATATGCGTCATCGCCCAGTTGGGTTGGGAATTATGGGCTTTCAAGATGCTTTGTATCAATTGGGTGTGAGTTTTGAATCAGAAGAAATGGTTGAGTTGGCAGATAGAACGCAAGAAGCCATCGCTTATTATGCAATTTTGGCTTCTACCGAACTCGCAAAAGAACGCGGTGCATACCAAAGCTTTAGAGGAAGTAAATGGGATCGAGGTATTTTACCGGTTGATACTATAGCTTTGCTCGAAGAAGAGCGCGGTCTAAAAATTGATGTAGATCGTAAACAAACTTTGGATTGGGATGTTGTCAGAGAAGCAATCAAAAAATATGGTATGCGCAACTCTAATACCATGGCGATAGCACCGACCGCGACAATTTCTAATATCGCAGGAGCTTTGCCGGCGATCGAACCGATCTACAAAAATATTTATGTCAAAGCTAATCAAAGTGGTGACTTTGTTGTTGTTAATTCGTATTTGATCAAAGACCTTAAAGTATTAGGGTTGTGGAACCCTCAAATGTTGTCATTGCTCAAATATCATGATGGTAATCTTTCTAAGATTGATGATATTCCTCAAAATATTAAAGACAAATACAAAGAAGTCTTCCAGATCGATCCAAGATGGTTGATCAAAGCTGCTGCTTACCGTGGAAAATGGATTGACCAAAGTCAGTCACTCAACATTTTTTATGGAGGCAAGTCTGGAAAAGAAATTAACGATATTTATTTGTACGCTTGGGATATGGGAGTGAAGACAACTTATTATCTTCGCACAATGGCTGCCTCTCAAGTAGAAAAATCTACAGTCAATACTGATCAATTTGGAAAGACTCACTTGCGTGGTCAAGGACAAGATCAAACTGAACCAGAGGCAAATGCAATTGAGACTGAGGTTGTAGAAGAAGTCGTTGAGCGCGTTGTGATTTCTCAAACAGAAGACAAGGCGACTGTTGTTGCTGCAGAAGTCGAAACCTTGAGTGCAACTATTTCGGAACCTGTTGCAGCAACTGACGTTAATCCGATGTTCGCAATGAATAGTGTAGATTCTAAGATTTCACAGCAAGATACTTTTAAGATGTGTCGTCTGGATAATCCAGATTGCGAGGCTTGTCAGTAGATTCTGAGAACTTCTATTTATAATAATTTTAAAGTTAATCACCCTTCATCCTGATGGGTAAGGGGATCGTAATTAAATAAGTAAAAAATGCCAATTACCAAAACAGATCAAAGAGTCAATATTAATGACCGTCGAATAATTAACGGAGCTGACGCTGATGTAATTCAGTTGTATCCTATGAAGCATACTTTTGCTTGGGATGCGTATAACGCTGGAAATGCAAACCATTGGTTGCCGACAGAAATTAGTATGCAGAAAGACGTTGAACAGTGGCGTGCACCAGGACTTTTGTCTGAGGACGAACGTCAAGCCTTTGAAACAGTTTTGGGATTTTTTACAACTGCTGATTCGATTGCAGCTAATAACATTGTAATTGCCATGTATCGACACGTAACTTCACCAGAGTGTCGTATGTACTTGCTCCGCCAAGCTTATGAAGAAGCGATTCATACTCACGCGTATCAATATATTGTTGAAAGTCTTGCTTTGGATGAAGGCAAAATCTTTAACATGTATCGTGAAGTAGAAGCAATTTATGACAAAGCTTCGTTTGTGCTTACATTTAATGAAGGGATTTTTGACCCAGAGTTTAAAACAGGAACTTTGGAAGCCGATCAAAAGTTTTTGGAAAATATCGTTGTCTTTTCGTTGATCATGGAAGGGATTTTCTTCTATAGCGCTTTTGCTGTAATGTTTGGTTTCCAGAGACAAAACAAAATGGTTGGCAGCGCTGAACAGATTCAATATATTATGCGTGATGAATCACAGCATCTTAACTTTGGAATTAATCTCATTAATACTATCAAACAAGAACAGCCAGAAGTTTGGAGTCCAGAGTTTCAGCAACACATTATTGATTTGGTTAAAGAAGCTGCAAAACTTGAGTATACTTTTGCGCAGACTGTATTTCCTAAAGGTATTTTTGGTATGAACTCCGATGGTTTTAAACAATATATCGAACATATTGCAGATCGCAGACTCAAGAGTGTTGATTTGCCAACTCAATTTAATGTTACTAATCCATTTCCATGGATGAGTGAAGCAGTTGATCTTAACAAAGAAAAGAACTTCTTCGAAACCCGCGTTACCGAGTATCAGACCGGTGGTACTTTGGATTGGTAGTCTTGGTTTTTTGTTTTTTTGTGTCGTCCTAAGTTTCCCATTTATGTGTCATCCTGAGGAGCTTGCGACGAAGGATCTCTTTCTCAAACCAAAGTCCCATTTCCTTCGACCTCCGCACTGCCCTGAGGTCGGTCTCAGGAAATAGAACTTTGGTTTTTGTTTCGTTGTGTCATCCTGAGGAGCAAAGTAAGTAAAATTGTCATCCTGAGCGAAGTCGAAGGATCTCTTCCCAAACCAAACCTTTTCTTCTTTGTCATCCTGAGCGAAGTCGAAGGATCTCTTCCCAAACCAAACCTTTTCTTCTTTGTCATCCTGAACGAAGTGAAGGATCTATTCTCAAACCAAAGTCCCATTTCCTTCGACCTCCGCACTGCCCTGAAGTCGGTCTCAGGAAATAGAACTTTGGTTTTTGTTTCTCGTATATTTAAAACCAAACCTTTTCTTCCCTCGAACTCCGAGCGCCTTCGCGAAGTCGTTCTCGAGAAGAAAAGCTTTGGTTTTTTGTTTAAGCAAAATAGATCTTCACAACTTGATAAGATTAAGTTATGATTGATACATTCAAGAATCGGAGGTCAAAATGAAAAAACTAATCTCAGGATTAATTGTAGCCTTCCAAGCGGCCAGATGGTTGTTTGGCAAGGGTCAAGTTTTTTAGGTTTAAAAAGCGGTCACTCACGACCGCTTTTCTTTTTCCAAAATTTGTTTGGCTTCGCCGACAAGATAAAGCGATCCAGCAACTACGATTTGATTGTCTAGTTTAAGATTTTGAGCTTTGGTTAAAGCTTCCTCGATCGTATTAGTAAGATACATGTTTTTTGCTCTGATCAATTGGGAAGTTTGGTGAGCAATTTGTAATGTGGTTAGTGCCCTTGGATTATTAACAGTTGTTAAAAATATCGTATCAACTACAGGAAACAAAATTTCCGTCATCTTGGTTATATCTTTATCTTTCAAGACACCAAAAATCAAAGTAATTGGTTTGGTAATAGTAGTTTGCAAGAAACTAGTCAGTGCTTTGATTCCTGATAAATTGTGAGCTCCATCTAGTAATATGTTTTTGATTAACTCCAAGCGGCCGGAATGATGAGCCGACTCAAGGCCTTGCGAAATATTTTCATCGGTAATATCAAAATTAAATTGATTGAGCTGGCGGCTTACTTCTACAGCGAGACTAGCATTTTGCTTTTGGTGCTCGCCGGCTAAGCTTAGATTTTTGACATCTGGATCTGTCTTAACAACAATTATAGACTTGTTTAATTCTTTGGCTCTAAGATTGAGTACAGTCATAGCCTCGGCAACCTGCTCAGAGCTCAAAATAGTTTTGCTTTCTGGGTGTATAATTTGGGCTTTTTCTTGAGCAATTTGAGAAATAGTATGACCTAAGATATTTTGGTGGTCGAGAGAGATTGGTGTAAAAACAGCGACTTCTGGGTGTGTCGCTGTAGTCGAATCAAAGCGCCCACCCAGTCCAGTTTCTAAGATTGCAAGTTCAATTTTTTGTTCGGCAAAGATACTCAAAGCAATCGCAGTGACTTGTTCAAAAAAAGTTGGCAAAGTTTGAAGTTTATTTTGCTCAACTAATTGCTCGGATAATAATCTTATGCGTGTGGCATGCTCTGCAAAAATTTCTTGGTTAATATCTTGATCGTTGATTCTGATTCGTTCGGTGATCTCGATAAGATGCGGCGAAGTAAACAGGCCAGTTTTAATTTTGGCTGTAGTTGCAATACTAGATAGGAATGCCGAGGTCGAACCTTTTCCATTTGTCCCAGCGACTTGAATTTTAAAAAAGCTCTCTTGCGGGTTGCCGAGAGCCTCCAATAAAATTTGGGTATTTTGTAAACCAAACTTTTTGGTCGACAGTTCGTACCCCAAATTATATAAATAGTCTTTTGATTCTTGATAGTTCATTATTGGTCGTCAGTAAAAAGAGCTTCCAAATCTTTATCGTAATTAATATCAGTAGTTTTGATGAGTCTGATAAAATAGACTTTGGCTAGTTCGTTGAGTTCGGCTTCGATTTCTGGGGCGAGAGTGTATGGTGACATCCAAATACTATTTTGCCATTTTTTGAAACCCAAAGAAACTAGCTTTGCTCTAAGCACGTTTCTAACTTGACGCTTTTTTTCTGGGATGTCAAAAATAATCATTTTCCAAATTCCGTCGCGGTTGCGGGCGATTGTGTGGAGTAAGATATCAGCTTGTTTTGCTGTGCGATATAAATCTTTTTCGAGTTTGGTTAAACCATTAGAGGTTAAACGAAAAATTGTATCGTAAATTTTTTTCTTGCTATGTTCATTTTCAAATTGCTCGTATAGATCGTCAAGGGATTGTGAGCCATGTTCGTCTAGCAAGAGCAAGATTTGTTTAGAAAGTTCCGAAAGTGGGCGAGGCATACCAAAAAATTAATGACTTTTGTATAATACATTTTATATTATGATTCCGTCAAGTGTAAAAAGTATTTAACTTAACAACACTTATAAACACTTTATTCTAAAAAAGCTTGGTATGTGGTATAATATTTATGATAAATTCTAAATTTGAGACAAAAATAAAGGTGAATTCTTTTTTATTAGCACAATTTCCTAATCGTTTATCTCTTTCTCAAGCCGCTCAATTAAGTGGTTATCATCAAGATTACTTAAGCCGACTTTGTCGTAGTGGACAAATCAAGGCGCTTAAGATTGGTCGAAATTGGTATACCACCAAAACAGAGCTTGAGAATTTTTTGTTGGACGAAAATATAATTTCTTCTGACCCAGAACAGCAAGACACTGATACATCTTTAGGTGATTTATCAGAAAGCGTCGCTCAAGATCAAGATCAAGATATAGACGAGATGCCAAATGTGTCTGTGGGTAAAAAGATTTTAGTTCAACAAAAAACAGTTGATGGATTAAGACCAGTGGTTGTTCAGAATGTTATGGTTAATCGAATCACAGAACAACCTGTTTGGCCATTGAGTATCAAACCCAAAACTCATTCTAGTGTATTTGCAGATCAATCTGACAAAGTTACCGAAGACATCAAGGCAGTTGCTCAAAACTCAACTCACAACAATGGCGCAACTCATACAGTGCAGGTGATGATCGCAAGGATGAAGTTAGATGACTTGCAAAAAAATATTTTGCAAAATGTTGCAGACGTCAAAGAGTTAAATCATCGTGTCGATGAACACAGTCAAATTTTGGCAAGACATGAAGAGATATTGCAACATAGAAATGATTTGCGGCATGCATATACTGGCGCATTAGAAATGGAGGATGTGGTTTCCAAAGTTCCTTATACTTACGAACAAGATTTGCAACAACCAATTTTTGTTGGAGCGCGTCCATGGATTTTGCAAACTACAGCTTGGGTAACGGTTGTCGCTGTCGCTTTGATTTCAGCAAGTGGGTTGTTTTATGGATTAGCTGGTGTGCAAAATTTGCCAAGCCAAACTACAGTTTATTATCCGAGTTTAGATAAGACAAATCTCAATAATGATCAATTTGCGGGCATTGAAACTCAAGACAATAATGAACTTATACCGCAAGTAGCTGGAGATTCGGTAATTGCAGAACCTTCAACTTTATCACCTTAATTTGGTATTATTAACTAACCTTTAAACTAATTAAAAACTTTTTTAAGAAAGGAAATCAATGGAAGAACAAAATCAAAATTCATTAACAAGTGATATGCCATCAAACCGCAGTAATATGCGAGAAATCCCTGGTAGTCAGAACAATTTACCATGGGTAATTTTGGCGGTAGTGATCTTGTTTGTAATTCTTGGCGCTGTATTATTTAGAGATCGATTGTTGCCAGAACAAGCAGTTAATAACGGTGGCGCTGCTGCCGAGCAACAACCATCTGGATACCAAGCTGTCTTTTTATCCAACGGACAAGTTTACTTTGGTAAATTATCTGATGTTAGCGCGACTTACGCAACTCTCAAAGATATCTATTATTTACAAGTAACAACTCCACCACTTCAAGGTTCACAAACCGAATCACAAAGCCAACAACAGCAACAGTTATCTTTGGTTAAATTAGGAGAAGAGCTTCATGGTCCTGTTGATGAGATGAAGATTAACCGCAGTCAAATTTTGTTCTTCGAAGATCTTAAAGAAGAAGGTCAAGTCATGCAAGCTATCAGACAATATCAAGAAAATCCTCAAGCTGCAGCGCAAGCTCCAGTACAACAAACTACTCCTCCAACGACCGAACAACAATCCGAAGCTCAAACTACCAAATAATATAGATTTTAAAAACACCTTGTTTATCAAACAAGGTGTTTTTTGTTAGTATTTTTGTATGAGTCATAAAGAAGAGAACGTAAACTTGGTAAGTCATAGTGAAGAGGGAGCTTCTAAGCGGTTAGAATTTGCTACGCTATTAGCTGATTCCAAAAAGTATCAAAGTGTTTTGGAGTTGGCAAGAAAAATTAAATCTATTCCAATTCAAGGTAAGTCCAAAAATATTGGCCCTCAAATTTTTTTGGTTGGTGGTTTTGTTCGAGATTTGTTTATGGGTCGTGAGTCCAAAGATATTGATGTAGAAGTTTATGGTGTGGGTCTGACAGAGTTGCAACATTTTTTGGAGCAGAATTTTTTGGTGACACAAGTTAAACAAGTTGGTAAGAGTTTTGGAGTTTTTAAGATAACTACTCACGATGGATTGGATTTGGATATTTCGATTCCTAGGACAGAATCCAAAATCGGCTTTGGACATAAGGATTTTAGCATTGCTAGCGATCCATATTTGGATCCTGCAAAGGCAGCAAAGCGCCGCGACTTTACTTTTAATTCGTTAATGCTTGATCCACTAACGGGCGAAGTTTTGGACTTTTATGGTGGTCTGAGTGATCTAGAACATAAATTAGTTCGCGCGGTTGACGTCGATACTTTTATTGAGGACCCGCTGCGTGTTTGGCGAGCGATTCAATTTGCTTCCAGGTTTGGTTTTGTGATAGAAGTTAAGACTTATCAATTGCTTAAGAAGATGGTTTCTCAGAATCAATTAGATTATCTTCCGGCAGAGAGAATAGGAGCGGAGTTTACTAAGTTGCTTTCTAAGTCTGATAAACCATCAGTTGGACTCAAGTTGATTAAAGAATTAGGTATAGCAGAAAAGTTTTATCCAGAGTTATCGCAATTAGAGCAAACTCTACAAGAAATCAACTGGCATCCTGAAGGCAATGTTTGGACTCATACAATGATGGCTGTGGATGTGGCGAGTAGTTTGCTTAATCTTAAGTACAAGAACTTGGATAATGAGCAAAAATTAATTGTAATCTTGGGCGTGCTTTGTCATGATTTAGGCAAGTCGACTACGACACAGAAGATTGATGGCCAAATTAGGTCTTTGGGTCATGAAAGTGCTGGCGTTGAGCAAGTCAAAAGTTTATTATCCAAATTTGCTTATTCAAATGAGATAATAAAACAAGTGCAAGTTATTGTTAAGCATCATTTAATTCCAGCAATGTTGTATCAACAATATCAGCGCGGTGAGATTGATGACAAAAGTTATGCTAATGCAGTACGTAGATTTATTGTTAAGATCAAACCAGTTTCGTGGCGCGTGATGTTAGCTTGTACCGAAAGCGATGCTCGTGGGCGGGGTTTGGATGATGCTTTGACAATGCCATACCATGCTGGTCAGAAGTTTGAAGAATTAGTTACTCAGTTTGGTTTGGACAGTGATGCTTCTCAACAGAATTTGATTAGCGGGAAAGATATAATCGAACTTTGCCATAAATTAAAATTTGATTTACAGTCAGGGCCAATTTATAGAGATTTGATTCAGCAAATTGAAGATGCTCGGGATCGGCAAGAAATAGAAACCAAAGATCAAGCTATGCAACTTTTGGAAAAGCTATTGGTTAAATTACAAAGTTTGTAATAGATAAATGTTGCCAAATAAAAAAATCCTGGATGTCCCAGGATTTTTTTATTTGGCAACTAGATCTTTGACCATTTTATCAAAAGCTTGTGGCATTTTGATAGCAATTTCGGAAAGCATCTTGCGGTTAAGTTCGATGTTGTTCTTTTTTAGAAAAGGCACAAATTTACTCCAGTTGGTACCGTTGTCTCTAAGTGCAGCACCTAAGCGGCTTAACCATAAACGGCGGAATTGGCGTTTGCGGTCGCGACGGTCACGGTATGCGTATGCTCCAGCTCTAAGTAGTGCTTCTCGAGCAGCTGCTAAATTGGTTGAGGCTCGGTTTTGAAAACCTTTGGCGCGCTTAAGAATATTCTTTTTGCGCTTGGTCTTAGCAACACCTCGTTTAATTCTTGTCATAATATTAAGTTATTAAATTGAATAAAATTATTAGATGTGAGGAATAGCTTTTTTGATTCGAGCGTTATTAGCGCTAAGGTTAGAATCAGAACGTTTGTTGACGCCAACTTTACCAGACTCTCTTGAATTAAAGTGATCTTGACCACTAGTTCGGTGAGTAATCTTTCCTGAGCCGGTCTTCTTAAAACGTTTCGCGGTTCCTTTGTGAGTTTTTACTTTAGGCATAAGATAATTTTTAAAAAACTATAAATTATTTAGTAGGAGCAATTGTTGTGCTGAGAGCATTTCCAGCACGCTTTGGTGGAACCTCTTCCCGATAGGGGACGGTTAGAGATTGTTTAAAAGTTTCCATCTGTTGTCTGGCAACATCCAAAAAGGCTTGTTCGCGTCCACGCATTCTGAGTTCGATTTTGATCCAATCTCCGTCAGCCAAAAATTCATCAGCTTTTTTGGCCTTAGTTTTGATATCGCCGATCGCGATTTTGGCACTTAGTCTGATAGTTTTGACTTCGACTTTTTTGATCTTCTTTTTTTGTTGTTGTTCAAGCTTCTTTTGTTGATACTTGAACTTATCTAAGCTAATCAGCTTAACAACTGGAGGATCAGCGTTTGGGGAGATTTCGACTAAGTCGAGCTCGTGTTCATTGGCCAAATCGAGGGCTTCCTCTATAGGCAGAATGCCGAGCTGCTCTCCTTCTTCGCTAATTAAGCGAATTTTGGACGCAGTTATTTGTTTGTTGACTTTAGTTTTTTGCAAATGGTTTAAAGCAAAATTACTCTTTAACTGCAATAAATTATAGCTTTTATTGGAAATTTTGTCAAAACCTCAAAGTGTGAGATAATTTAAGGGTCATTTGAACAAAAATTGAAACAAAATGTCCAAAAAAGAAAACTTATTAGTTACTCAAATCGCCGAAGCGCCGGCCAGGGCTTTGGAAGAAGCTGTGGTTTCTAGTGAAGAAGCCTTGGCTCGATTTAATCGCCCGCTGCGCGATGCGGAATCTTATTGGTCAGCAGTTGGTCCTGGTTTAACGACTGGGGCGGCAGGCGATGACCCTTCGGGAATCGCAACTTATTCCCAAGCTGGAGCGAGGTTTGGTTTTGATTTAATTTGGCTTGCTCCTTTTAGCTTGCCATTAATGACAGCAATTACAGATATGTGTTCGCGGATCGGAATGGCAACTGGACGGGGTTTGGCAGGTAATATTAGAATTTTGTATAAGCCTTGGGTGATTTATTTTTTGTCAGCAATTATTTTTTTGACTAACAGTTTTAATATTGGAGCTAACTTAGGCGCCATGGCAAATGCGACTCGATTAATTTTGCCCGGCTTTTCTGCTGTGACTTTGCTTTTGGTGTTTAGTATTGTGAGTTTGGGTTTACAAGTCTTTGTTACTTATAGTCGTTACGCTAAGTTTCTCAAATATTTATCTAT
This sequence comes from Candidatus Doudnaibacteriota bacterium, assembly GCA_041389225.1. GTDB lineage: Bacteria > Patescibacteriota > Doudnabacteria > UBA920 > UBA920 > UBA920. The sequence goes on from JAWKSI010000006.1 coordinate 60,083, forward strand.
GATTTTGTTGTTGTATATTGCAACAGCTTTGACTTTGGATAACATTCCTTGGCGAGATATTTGGTCGCATGCTTTTTGGCCAAGTTTTACTTTTGGCAAAGAAACTTTTGTGATGATTACAGCGCTCTTGGGAACAACCATCTCTCCGTATATGTTTTTTTGGCAAACTTCTCAAGAAGTAGAAGAACGACGGATGTTAGGAAAGTTTAGAATTAAACTTCGACATCAAGTCCTTCGTAAAAAAGAAGTCAGAAGAATGCGCTTTGATGTTGTGGTTGGGATGTTTTTTTCTTCGATGGTGATGTTCTTTATAATTTTGACAGCTGGTGCGGTTTTGTACCCTGCGGGTATACAAATTGAAACAGCCGAACAAGCGGCGTTAGCGCTTAAACCTTTGGCTGGTAATCAAGCTTTTATTCTTTTTGCTTTGGGTATAATTGGTACTGGTTTATTATCGATTCCGATTTTGGCTGGAAGCGCGGCGTATTCTTTGGCCGAAACTTTTAGGTGGTCGGCAGGTTTTAACCGTGGACTCAAACATGCTCACGCGTTTTATGGGGTGATTATAATTGCGATGGGGATCGGACTGATTATGAATTTCTTGGGATTAAATACTATTAAAATGTTGATTTGGTCGGCTGTGCTTAACGGATTAGTGGCGCCAATTATTTTGTATTTTATCGTAAAAATTAGTGGTAATGGTGAAGTGATGGGGAACTGGAAGAACGGACCGGTTTTGCGGTGGTTAGGAAAGGTGACAGTTGCGATTATGGTACTCGCAGCGCTCGGCGCTTTGGCCGCGTTGATCTAAAATAAAAAAGCCGGTGATATAGTTTCACCGGCTTTTTGGTTATCGTAAAATCTTTTGAGGTCTTCTTCTAACCCCGGGATGTCTACCAAACTTTATTCTCAAAATTTTGTAAATAAAAAAGACGACTTCATTTACTTTCGTAAATCAGGATGTCGTCCCCTGAATGGTGGTAATGACTAGTTTGCTTTTGCCTTTACCTTTTTTTGATCATGAATTGCATTGCAAGCTGGATCAAGTTCTCATCACCTAAATGATTTTCACCCACATAACCACCTTCACTTATTACCTGCTCGTTGAACAGTTCGTGTTCGCCGAGTTGGATGAAATACACGGTGTCATCTAGGGGTCGATCCACCTCTTCAACAAACAGATAGAGAGCCTTATTCTGGAATTCGGTTTTAAATATTAACCGCTCCACATTGGCTTTTTTCCACCGATCATATGGATCTAAAACTTGGAATGTGTTTCGAAATCGCGAATATCGATCCCATGTGATTAGACCATCATTGGTAGCCTTAAGAACCTGCGCACTTAATGCATCGTTGATTCTTGGTTCTTCTGGTATCTCCTTACGAACCAAGTCCCAACAGTCGGGATCTTCTAAGAATTTCTGTCGTCGATCAGCCTTATTCTTGCGTTCCTGCTCCTTCTCCTGGTTTTTTTTGTCGATATCATGGATCTGGCAGTAGCCAGCGGAGTCCAATTCACTGAGCAGACAAGTCTTTCCCTTCTGTTCAAGAATTAGCGCGTATCTCTTCTTAGATTTTTCGAAGAGTCTGTAAAGCCTTTTGCCTTCGAATTGATATGATGGTGAAGGGTCAGGATCTCCGACAGGGTAAACCATTTTTTCAATATATTCAACAACCGCGAATTGTTTGTTCCCCATTTCTCCCATTAGACCTGATTGAGATTGAAATTCCTTTTTAGGAAGAGAGAGGTCAGTGGGGAGCCCTGATTTGGGTCCGCGCTGCCATATTATCTCTCTTGTTTCAGTAGCTGCTAGAAGCTGCTCAACGATCTCGGTTGCCGGCTTTGAATTGCATTTGCTAGTCATTTTAATAATCCTCCTGCTATTCCTTTCAAAATTGTCTTGTCGAGTCCAAAATTTTAGGACTATAAAAAATACCACATATCGTGGTATTTGTCAATATTAATGTTGGTGGGTGGATATCAGGTTATATATCTAACTTTAACTTTATTCTCAAAATTTTGTAAATAAAAAAGACGACTTTATTTACTTTCGTAAATCAGGATGTCGTCCCCTGAAAAGATCATGTTGTTTGAATTGCTCCTTCGACTTTCTCGTTAGTAACTATGGCGACCGAGTCAGGTATATCTCTCATCGCCATAAAGCCTACACCGTCTCCACCTGTAGGATGCCCCGTCACTGCGAATTGATAGCTCTCGTAATAACAATTTCTGAAAATTTCAAGAGTAACTTCTCTTGAGCCTAATAAGAAGTTTTCTATGACAATCCTTCTGTTACCAGCAGATGATTTACTTTCCTTAAGTTGCTCTAAAGTGATGTCTCCATTAAGGAGAAGATCCCCAGCCACCCATTGATCAATCATTACTGACTGGAAAACGCAAGTGCTTAATTTAGGGTTATTGGCAAGGTTTGCTAGGAACCGTTCTAGACGATAGGCTAGCTGATCTGCAGTCCAATCACCAAAAGATTGAGTTACAGGATCATTGAATAATGAAAATTTGCCTTCCTTGTTGACGGACCAATTAGGCCCCTCAGCTAAATTAGGTTTCAGTGGTTTTGGTAAATAACTTTCAAAGAATGGAAAGTTTTTTACCAAAAAATTTAAAAAACTTTTCAACATATATTCCTCCAATGAGTAGTATTTGTCACTAAGACATAAAAAAATACCACATAAGGTGGTATTTGTAAATGGTTGGTGGACATCATCTCAAAAAAGTTAAACCAAGTTGAACAGTGGCTTCTCAGGGGTTTAGAGCTTGGCAGTATTAGTTAGTTAGAGAAGAACAGTTAAGTGGTGTAATGGTTGATAGTCACATGCTGGCATTTAAACACCAAGAAAAGTATACTAAAATTAGTAATTATGAAAATATCTCTTCAGAAATTTAGTCCTAAAATAGCAAGTGACTGGGACTTCAAAAGAATTATCCGATTACACCGAGAACGTTTCGTATGGGCGACTAGTAAAAAAAATTCTGGTGGCGATGCAAGAAAGGACATGGTTATTTTACTTCAGTAGCCTACAGAACTTGAAGCGGGTCTGGTTGTCCTTATTGTTCGAATTACACAGTAACAGACAAAAATAACCTTGCTTTGCTGTTTCCTGATTTGGTGAAGGAATGGGATTATAAAAAAAATAAACCTGGTCCCGATAAGGTAAAACCAAGTAGCCAACTTAGAGTCTGGTGGAAGTGCAAAAAAGGTCATGGTTGGACCCAGGCCATAGCATCCAGAGTATATGGTAATAAATATAGGATGTCGGATTGCCCAACTTGTGGCTCGCTTTATTATGAGGATAAGCAGTTGCTAGATGAATGGGATTATAAAAAAAACAAGCCATTGTCTCCGAAAAATGTCAGGGCAGCTAGTAACAAAAAAGTTTGGTGGAAGTGTAAAAAAGGTCATCAATGGGAAGCTACGATTGGTAATAGATTCCGAGGCTCTGGTTGCCCCAAGTGCAATATAGCGAATTCTTCATCAAAGTTAGAGATAAGGGTTTTGTCTGAACTAAGGTCTATTTTTGAAAATGTGGAACATAGAAAAAAAATTAATGGCATTGAGGTTGATATCTTTATACCGACTTTACAAATAGCAATTGAGGTTGATGGTGTTTATTGGCATAAAAGTCATATTAAGAGTGACCTTACCAAGAATAAGGCCATGGATGATGTGGGTATACCGTTATATAGAATTAGAGAAAAAGGCCTTACACCCTTAAGTAATAGAGATGTGGTATTGAAAACAAAGACCTTAAAACATTCAGATATAGTTTTACTTTTAGAAAAGATTGATCAACAGAATACTCTTCCACACGGATATTTTAATTATAAGAAGCTCAAGGGCTGGAAAAATGACCCAGAGTATCAAACCTTGATTAAACTTTTTCCCGATCCGCTCCCTGAAAAGAGTCTATCTTATAAATATCCAGATATTTCTAAACAGTGGCATAAAAGAAATTTACCTTTGACACCAAAACAATTTTCATTTGGCAGTCATGAAAAAGTATGGTGGAGGTGTAAAAAAGGCCATGAATGGCAAGCCGGGATTAAAGACAGAACACTTGGCGGTCAAGGCTGTCCTTTTTGCAGCGGCAATAAAGTTTCGGTTTCAAATAGGCTGTCTTCAAAGTTCCCTACGTTGATTAAAAAAGAATGGGACTTTAAGAAAAATTCTACTAAACCGGAGGAGATAGGGTATGGCTCCAACAAAAAAGTATGGTGGAGGTGTAAAAAAGGCCACTCTTATGAGATGGCTGTAAAGGGTAAAACCATCCAAGAGCATGGTTGTCCGATTTGTGCAGGTAAAATAACCATTGCTGATAGTAGCTTTAAAGTTAAGTTTCCTCAAAAGTCTAAGCTTTGGGATTTTTCAAAAAACAAAGGTTTGTCACCTGAACAAATAGCCCCTTTCTCCAATAAAAAAGTTTGGTGGAGATGTAAAGAAGGCCATCAATGGGAAGCAAGGGTGGCAAAGATTTCTTTGGGTCAAGGCTGTCCAACTTGTTATAAAATAAAAAGATCCAAAAATAAATAAACTAAGGGCTGTGGATATACTAGAATGTAAAAATTTAGCTCAGGAGCGTGGGGGTAAATGTTTATCGAAGGTTTATACTAATGCTCACACGAAACACGAGTGGCAATGCGACAAGGGTCATAAATGGCAAGCTACTCCGACCGCTGTTAAAAGAGGTTCTTGGTGTCCAAAATGTGCAAATCTGAATATCGCTGCAAAGCTCAAAGGTAATCTTGAGCAAATGCAAAAGTTAGCTTCCAAGAAAGGGGGTAGGTGCTTGTTTAGTGTTTATATTAATGCCCAACATAAACTTGAGTGGCAATGTGCAGAGGGGCATGTGTGGAAGTCGTTTCCCGGAAGTGGTGAGGAACAGTTTTCTAAGCAGGATTTTCAAACCGCATTCAGCTGTGTTACTAAAATTTTAGAAAACCCTAATGATTATTGGTTACAAGGAGATTATAAACAAAAAAGAACACTTCTTAGTGTCTATTTTGAGCGTGGAATTATTTATGATAGAGAAAAGGGTTTTCAAACCGCTGATTTACCTCTTATTGTAAGGCTAAATTGCGATTCTAAGACCTCCAAAAGTCATTTGGTGGAGATGGCGGGAGTTAAACCCGCGTCCAAAACTGT
>JAWKSI010000007.1:0-54044 GCA_041389225.1 Candidatus Doudnaibacteriota bacterium
AGTTAAATCTGGCATTGCTAAATAGCGTTTGATTCGTCCACTTTCAAAGTCAGTTCTTTGATCAAGTTGAGCCAATAACTCTGTTTGTTTGTCTGATTGAATTTCAATATTCATAAACTAGCTATTAATACAGTATGGTACCAGGCTTGGTATCTTTTGGCAAAATCTTGATGCCCTCTTCTGGGGTTTGTGATTCTCCAAGTTCAAAACTTGCGCAAATCATTCCTTGGCTTTCAATTCCACGGATTTTGGCGGTTTGCAAGACAAAAGGTTCGTGGGAGTCAGAATGAATATTTTGTTTGATGTTCGCTCCAGGTAAAGCCAAAACCACAATATCATTGACCGCGAAGTTCTTGGCTCCGCAGACAACTGGATAATGAGTTTGGTTGCCGTCAAATAATTCTACGACAATAAGTCTATCTGCATTTGGATGGGGTTCGATTTTGGTAACCTGGGCGGCAATAATCAAACCAGTTTTGTTGTCAGAACTGGCTTGATTATTAGTTGAAAATATTTTTTTAAAGAAGTTTAAAATGGTTTGCATGAGATTTGGTCGCACATGTAGCCGGTTGTCCCAGCAGTAGGATTAGATAAGAACGTTTTGACACTAAAGGTTTCTTTAGTTGGACCGACTTCGTATGTGTAATCGAGTTTGGTTAATGGGTCAGTTGGGAGAACTGTTAAGTATTTTGGTACAAGTTCGGTTTTATAATTTTCTAAAGGTGGGAAGATGTTACTGACGACACTATCTGGTTGTAGTTGGATACTAGAGTAGACTTTGAGTGCGGCAGCGATGGCTTCGACATCAGATTTGCGAATTTCATCTTCGGCTTTGCCATTTTCTTCTTCCGCATCTTCGGCGGCATCTTGATCAGTGTACTTAATTAGTTGACTTTGAGTTTCGCTGTAATATGTTAGAGTGAAGCTTTTGTTAGCATTAGTTGCTTGATAACCATAATTATATGGATCAATACTAATTGGGTCATTATAGTTTGTCGCCAAAGTATTATATGGCTTTACTAAATCTGACATCATGACAAAATCCTCTGTTGGTGGAAACTCAGTTTCTTCTTCTTTGAATTTAAGCAAAGCTGTGCCAATTTTCTTGATAGTGCTCTGTCTTTGACTATCACGATCTAGCTTGGCTTCTGGTGATAAGTCTAAGTCTGCTGGTAGTTGAGGGCCATTTGGGTCTTTGTATTCGTATAGATCAAAAGCAACTTCACCCAATGTGGCGATAGTTGGTTGATGCAAGCCAAAGTTTGCAACAGCAAGTTTAATTTGAATGAGCCTATCTGGGGTGTACGGCTGGTTGGTTAATATATCATAACCACCTTTGATAAAGTCTTGGTCGTTATATTCCCCTTCTCGATAAGTTTGCCGTAATAGCGGATCCGAATTAAAAATATTAATTTCGTCCCCGTCAGCAATACCGTCATTGTCACCGTCAGGATTATTTGGATCAGATCCCAAACCAAACTCCTTAATGTTTTCTAACCCATCTCGATCAGGGTCAGACAAATCACCGCAAACACTAATTTCGGTGCACACAGTAGAGCCAAAGTATTTTTCTAACCAACCTGGGTTTGTTGTGACTTCTGGATTAAGCTGTTCTTCTGCTGAATTGTCCTGTGCGACATCTTCTGAACTGTCTTTGAGTGCATTTTTTCTTTCCAAAGAATAAGTAGCAATAATAATTAAACCTAGAACAAACACTGAGACCCCTAGGATTGCTAGAATTTTGAATAAAATTTGGGTTTGTGGTTGTGGTGGGATGTTTATTGGCTTGTTGCTGGTTGGCGGTTTTTGAGGGACTGAAGGTGTTGCGCCCGGTTTTTGATCTTGCGAGGAGGATTTAAGATCACTTGGTTTGGCCTGTGTTGTAGGAGTAGCCAAGGTGACAGGTTTTGGTTTTGTCGAAGAACCAGAATTTGATGTAATTTCTGGCATGACATTATAGAATGTTTCTTGATTATTTGTTTTTGTTTCTTGCGGCATTTTAATCGCTGTTAAAGAAAAACTCGATAACTATTATTAATAAAACAAGTGTGAGTATTACCCACCAATAACTAAGGTTAAAAGTTTCTAAGATCAGAGCACCAGTCATTAAGAAGCTAATCAATACTCCTTGTCTGATACTTGTCTCGAGTTGAAAGGCAAAAATTCCAGGACGGTAATACCTTCTGATGACTAACCCGATAAGGCTAGCTAATCCTGCTATCCATAAGAAGTTGGTGATGTAAAACAACCAGTGAATGAGAGTATTAGCTGTGTTTGGGTCTGTATAGATTAAGATCGAAAGAAACGCAGCTAAAGATAAGATCGTTCCAGAAATTAGTGCTAAGTAGTAGTACTTAATGTTTAAGTGCATTTAAATTTATTATAACATAAATTATTGTTCTGTGTTTCTCCAATTTGAATCACGGTCAAAATCATCTTCGAGTCTTTCGTTGTCAAACTCGTCAAACTCTCCTGTGGTGATCTCGATAAATACCAATGGCTCTGTGCTTTGACGATTATCAATGCGGTGTTTGTCCCCAATTTGGATTTGCACTGATTGCCCTGGAGCTAACGCATGAGCTTGATCGTTAATTATTGCTTGTCCTGAACCAGAAATCACAAACCAGTGCTCGGCTCTGAGTTTGTGCTGTTGATAAGACAAGCGTTTTCCTGGTTCTACTTCCAGGCGCTTGATCACAATATTTTTGCTACCGACTTCGTTTTCTAATTCGGCGAGAACTTTGAAGCTCCCCCATGGACGTTGTTCATAGTCTTGTGCGTTTTTTGCCATATTATTTGTAGGGGTTAATTCGATTCCAAATGCGATTGATATAATGCCACGTTTCTCTCCGCATTTCAGGGTTAGAAATAAATTGTTTGAGATATGGCAAAATTGAAATAAAAATAATTACGATCGCAATTGGCAAAATGTATGCCTCGATATTTTCTACTTTTAATCCTAAAAAGTAACCAAGAAGAGTCACTGTAAAAATCCATAGCGTTGCGCCGGCGATGTTTTGAACCAAAAACTTTTTTTCTGACATATTGCCGACACCAGCCATTACCGGGACAAAGGTTCTCATAATTGGGACAAAGCGCGCAAGAATTATGGTCAGAGAGCCGTGCTTGGCAAAAAAATCTTCTGTTCTTTGAATATTTTTTTGACTAAACAATAATGACTCTTCTTTACTAAAAACGCGCGGGCCAAATTTTTTACCAATTCTAAAGCCAGTCTGGTTTCCAATAATTGCTGCGCTATAAAGAATTAACAGCAAAAGCCAAATATTAAGATAACCTTCGGCGGCTAAAATTCCTGCGGTGAATAACAAACTATCACCAGGCAAGAAAAAGCCGATCAAAAGCCCTGTTTCTGCGAAAATTATTGCAAATAGGCCCAAATAACCTACTGCTTGAATTAGTTCTACTAAATTAAACATAAATTAATTATACCATTTGATATCGGCAAAAATGTTGGCCTAGTTTTTGATGTTTCTCCTCAAAGAGATCGTATTTGATACATTCGACTATTTCGTCGATGGTTTCTAAGATGGAAAGTTGAAGCTGTTCGATTTGTTCCGGGCTGGCAATTTTTTCTTCTTGCTTTTGATTGTCGAGTAAGTACCAGTAGTACATTTGCGAAACTGGATGTTCTGCGAGCTCTGATAAAGCCCATTGGTATAGTTTGAGCTGATCTACATCTTGCTTGTTTTTGGTTTTTTTAGACTTTCCAGTTTTGTAATCAACTACGATCAAGTTTTGATTTTGATCATTATCTACTCTGTCGATACGACCGGTGATTGTGTAGTCTTTGAGTTTGAGCGAAAACTTTTGTTCGATGTACTTGATTTGCGGTTTGTTAATTGTAAAGTCATCATAGACTGTTTTGAGCATTTTAATCCCCTCTTGGTAGTATTTGGTTTTTTCTTGTTTGTCGTTATACCATTCGTCGATAAACTCTGTTTCGTAGATGTCTTGTAAAACTTGAAAGTCTGGCAAAAGATCCGGTGTATCCAAAAAGCTTTGTGCAAACTTTTGAAAAGTATTATGAATCGAAACTCCAAAGCTCAAGCTCGGCGCTCCTGGTAGCGGTAGCTTGAGGTAGTGTTCGTATTTGTAACTTAACGGACAAGTTCTAAAAGCTGAAATACTCGAAAAAGAAAAGACCGAAGGAATATTTTTGTAGATTTGTTTCTTAGTTTTTTGGTTTTCTTTTTTAACAGTTGGGGTGGTAAAAACAACTTTTCCGGTTGCGGTGTTTACTTTTTCGCTTGGGACCAGTTTGGTTTCATCCAAAAACAAAGATGGTTTTTTGGGACGAGAACCGCCGTAGTCTTTGGACCACGATAAATATAAGTTGGTTTTGGCTCGAGTAAGGGCAACATAAAATAACCGTCGTTCTTCTTGTAAGTGCGCATTTCCTTCGGGTAAGATGTCTTTGATTAAAGGTTCTGGAATACTAATTGGATCACTTTTGGCTCTAGTTGGAAATCGTTGATCAACCATATTGATCATAAATGTGTATTTAAATTCCAAACCTTTGGCCGAATGAATAGTCATCAGCTTAAGGCTTTCTGGCCCAATGTTTGGATCAAACTTTATCTCTCCAGAGTTTCCCGCTATGATCTCCAAGTTGAGATGTTGCATAAATGCGTTGAGTGATTTGTCACTTGGTGAATCTTCTTCGAACTTTTCGATTTTCTTGAAAAACTGGTCGACAAGTTCGCGGTTTTCGGCGGCTTCGATTGTGTCTACTTTGAGCTCTTCTATAATTCCTAAGTCGTTAATAATCGCGATAAACATTTCGACTGCGGTTTTCTGATTCTTTTGTTGGCTATGAAGTTGAATCAGTTGATCGATTTTGTTGAGCTGAGTTTGTGTAGATTTGGTCAAATCTGGAATTTGATCTGCATTTAGCAAAGCTTGATACAAAGACAAAGTTTTCTTTTTGGCGTAGTGTGATAAAACTGCAATTTGTTCTGGCTCTATGGCAAAGTGCTTAAAATTTAGAACTTGATACAAAGCTTGCGACTCGTGGTATTGGTCTAAGAGTTGCAAATAATTAATCAAATTGCTGATCATTGGTTTTTTGAACAAGCCTCGATGCGCTACAAAGGTGTAAGGAATATTTGCGGCATCAAGTTTTGGAATCATTTCTTCGGCAGCTGAATTGGCTCGAATAAGAATCGCAAAATCATTCCAAGAAGCTTCTTTGTGAGATTTTTTGAGTTCTAGGATTTTTTTTGTGACCATAGTTAATTCGCCGCTCAAATCATTCGCTTCGAGAACTTTGACTTCACCTTGGGTTTCGTTTAAGTTTGCGATTAATCGCTTGTTTATTCCTAGTTTCGTTTCGAGTCGGTCTGGATTATTTGCTTGAATAAAATTATATGCCAAATCTAAAACTTCTTGACTGCTACGGTAATTTTGAATCAGTGTGATTTGTGTGACTTTGGTAAATTCCTCTTTGAGTTTGAGGATGTTAGAAACACTCGCTCCCCGGAATTTATAAATTGACTGATCGTCATCACCTACTACAACCAAACTATTGAGAGGTTTTGTACTTTTCTTTTGGTTTTTTTGAGCAGAGATCGAACTGTTTGAATTCCCTTTGGTTTTTTTGTTGATTGAGTTGCCAGCAAGTAACTTAATCAGCTCGTACTGGGCATAGTTAGTATCTTGAAACTCATCGACCAGAATATATTTGAACTGTTTTTGGTATTGCTTGAGAATATTTGGTCTGCGTGAGAATAAATCAATACAGTAATTGATCAGATCAGCAAAGTCTAAATACTCATTATCGAGTAAAAGTTGTTGGTAAGTTTGATAAGCTTTGGCAATCTCGGTTATTCGTTGAGCTTCGGTTATTTGATCTTCGTCAGGATTTTTGCTTTTAGTAATTTTTTGATTTAAAGATTCTGCGTAGTTTAAATATTCTTTTGGTGAGATTAATTCGTCCTTGCATTTAGAAAAATGATCGAGCAGCGCGCTGATAAATCTATTTGGACTGCCGAGTGGTTTGTAGTAGTCTAATTGGAATTGTTCAAAATTTTTATGGATCAAAATCCATTGCTTGATGTCGTCGAGAAGTTTAAAGTTATGTGATAATCCAATATCTAGTCCATGTCTTTCCAGGATTCTCTGACAAAAACTGTGGAAAGTAGAGATCCAAAAATCAGTCATACCTAGTGGGGCAAGTTGATCAACGCGTTCTTCCATTTCACCTGCTGCTTTTTCGGTAAATGTTAAAGCTAGAATTTCGTCTGGCTGGGCGAGGTTTTGCTCGATTAAATAAGCAATACGGCGAGTTATCACCGTAGTTTTCCCTGTTCCTGCTCCCGCAATAATCAAAAGTGGATTTTGGGATTTGTGGGTAACAGCTTTAAGTTGTTCGGGGTTTAAACCCTCGAGCAGTTTTGACATTTGGTTTAAGTTGTTAGATTTGGTTCAGTTTTTTTGAAGTTCTTTGCTAAAAGTTAACCACCAAAGATAGCTGTCCACTCTTTCCATCGACTGTTATCGTCGTCGATGTAGCGATTCCAAAACTCAGCTGGAGTCGCTATTTTTATTTGCTCGTAACTTCCTAGCGAGAGCAGATCGTTGTCTCTAGTTACTAAATAATCTGCTTGCGCTTCGACAGCACTTTCGAGAATTTTATTATCTTCGGGGTCGCGGACTATATTGATTTGTCGGCGATTAGTAACCATATTAATTTGTCCAAATAGATCATTCATTTCTTGCTTGTACTCAGTATTATTGAGTAGTTTGCGTATAATGAGTTTGTTTTCGCTGATTGTTCCGTGGTTAGCGTAAGCTTCAATTTCGCCTTTTATGACGGCGTCAAGGATTTGCTTTTCGTACGAGTACTCATCTTTAATCCCGTCGATAATAACATTGGTGTCGATTACAATTTTCATGAACTCTTTCGCTTTCGGGCAGAAGTTTTTGTGGTTTTGCGCGCGCGACTACCACTGCGTCCAGCTTTGATTGGCATCAAAAAGCGCTTTGTGTTTTCGTCGAGATCCATAAAGAAATCTGTGAGTTCTTTGATTTGTGAACTGGTGGATTTTCCAAATGCAACAGTTTCTGTTAGCTGGCCAGTCATTTGTAAGTACTCTAATAGTGGAGAAAAATCGCCATCGCCGGAAGCTAGTACAATTACATCTAGCTTGTTCATGGTTTTGATAATATCCATTGCGATTCCTACGTCCCAATCCCCTTTTTGACTGCCGCCAGCAAAAGTTTGCAGGTCTTTGGTTTTGACTTCAAAACCAGCTTTTTCTAAAGCTTCAAAAAAAGTTTTTTCTTCGGGCATGTCTGCTTTGACGACATAAGCAATCGCTCTGATAAGTCGGCGATTTCCTACAGCTTCTTTGAGAACTTCATTAAAATTGATTCTAGCACCGTAGATATTGCGGGCCGAGTAGTAGAGATTTTGTACATCGACAAACACACCGACGCGCTGATCTGGATTTTTGTGTGACATAAAATTTAGTTAATGTTTAGATAATTTTTAATATAGTTTGACTCAACTTCGAGGTCTTCTAGTTTTTCGACTACACTTTCGCTGATTATTGGGTAGTTGAGCGGTGTATAATCCATGATTATAGTTTGCTCTGGTTGGTTGAATAATGTCGTGTGGTGACCAGTGAAGCCACTAACTTGGATCTCTGTAATTTGATCACCGAACTGAGTTTGAAATTCTTTAGACAAAGCCATTGTTGGGTCGTGGGTAAAACAATGTTGAGTATCCAAAACAATTTTCCAATTTGGGAATTTCTCCAAGACTTGAGCAAACTCTTTTGTGCTGGTAAAGGTTTGATTGCGAGCGTCAAGATTTTCAATGGCAAAAGGTAGTTTTAGTTCGTTTAAGACTGATAGATCTGTAAAAGAATTAGGGTGAAAAACCACTAAATCTATTTTGTGTTTTTTGTTGAGTTGTTCGAGTTGCGCAAAAAAACTTTGTCGCGCTGATGTGTCTTGGTAATCAAAGTTTTTTGTAGGGGCGTGGACAGATACGTAATCAAAGTTTTGGAGTAAATTAACGTCAATGCTTTCTAGCGGTTGATCAATAAGAGTGTGACCAGAAACATAACCTAGTTCTATCGCATTGACACCAAGATTAATAATCGCTTCGATTTTTTGGTTTATATCTAAATCGATTTTAAACAGGCAGCCGGTAGAAAATCCGAAAATTGTTTTCATAAAATAATTTTAAATTTGAGTTGGTTTTTCTAGTTGTTCGATAGAGGTTTCGTTGCTTGAACCTGTGATTTTGAAAACATCCTTATCGACTTTTTCAAGCTCTTTGCTCGAAGCGTTATAATGATTGACTACCGTGCTAAGTGTATTGCCGAGTTTGGTGTGATATGTTTGGTACGAATCAAGATGTTTGTGCAGATTTTGTACGTTCTTTTTGATTTGTTCTGCTTGCTCTTCAATTTGCATAGCTTTGAGTCCCTGCAAAACAGTTTGAAGATATGCCAAGAATGAAGTCGGTGAAACAATAATAACTTTGTATTTACCAGCTGAGCGTTGAATTAGATTTTCGGAAGATTCCCCAACGGCCGCACCAATTTTGTTAGTTAGTAAATCATAATAAATTGCCTCGTGAGGGATAAACATAAAAGCAAAGTCCATAGTACCTTCTGCAGGGCGAATGTATTTTGCGGTTTCTGTGATGCGAGTTTTGAGGTCATTAAGAAAAACTTTTTCAAGCCTAGCTTTTTCGGCTTGGTCGCTTGTTTCGGTAATACGGTTGTAGTTTTCTAACGAAAACTTAGAGTCAATCGGAATAATTTTATTTTTTACAAAGACAACAGCATCAACAATTTCTCCGTTTTTAAATCCATATTGCATCTGAAAAAGATCTGGTGCCAAAACATTTTTGAGCAAAGTTTCTAAATAGTATTCCCCCAAAATTCCCCGCTGTTTTGGGTTTTTGAGAATATCCTGGAGGTTTTTGAGCTGATCGGTAAATGAGACAACTTGCTTGTTGGTTTCATCTAGTTTGGTTAGACCTTCGGTGACATCCTTGATTAATTTTGCAGATTCCGAAAATTGTTTACCCATCGACTCGCTCATCTGCTTGGTTGTTTCCCCCATCTTGTGATCTACGACGCGAGAGAGTTCGTTCATTTGATCTAATAATAAACGAAGACTTTGATCTGAGGAGTTATTTTGAGGTTTATTTTTTAGAAAAAGAATCACAAAACCCGCGATAATTACTCCTAAAATTATAAGTAAATTTGTATCCATATGATGATTATATCAAAGTTATCCGCTCTCTCATAACGCAAAAGCAGAGACAGAACCGATAAAAACCAAAAGCAGACTCCTCTAGAAAAGTCTGCTTTGGAAATCTATATTTGTTGTCTCTAAAAGACAAAATGATCATAACATAAAACAACGCTAAATACTAGACTAATTGTGGATATTTTTGTAGTTCAAAAATAAAAAAACTTTCTTAGAATTGAAAGCTTTTTTTGATGGCGGGGACGACGGGATTCGGTCACCTCCCGCTGTGCTCAACTCGCCTGTGGACTCGTATCGCACAACGCTGCGGCGACCCCCGCCACTATTGATTGCTCTAAATAATCGCAATCAATTCCTCAATAAAACAAACTAAGTTTTATTGAGGACCGTTCTTCTTCGAGCCCGACCTCAACTATTACAAAAGCCGTCATAGATATGACGACTTTTGTAATGGCGGGGACGACGGGACTCGAACCCGCGACCTTCTGCGTGACAGGCAGACACTCTAACCAGCTGAGCTACGCCCCCGCGTGATATTAAATTTTATCTTCGTACTGTCTTGGCAGAGCCAAGCCAGTCTAACTATGTTCTTTGATTGTTGATATCTATATCTACCGACCTTCGCAGGCTCGGTCGGTGGCCAGCTGAGCTATCGGGCCCCCGCGTGATATTAAATTTTATCTTCGTACTGTCTTGGCAGAGCCAAGTCAGTCTAACTGTGCTCTATAGTTTATTCGTATTTAAAAACAAATCGAGTAAACACTGCTGATTTAATATACTAGCTTTTATCTGAACAATCAAGTTTATTTGGAGCCGGCTGTCGGATTCGAACCGACGACCTACTGTTTACAAAACAGTTGCTCTAACCAACTGAGCTAAGCCGGCGCGTGTGATTTAAACTTATCTTCGTACTGTCTTGGCAGAGCCAAGCCAGTCTAACTTCGCGCTTTGGATTGATACGTTTTTGATCAAATTTATAAACTGAAATAGCTTATCTTTCAACCAACTGATCTATCATGCCGGCGCGTGTGATTTAAACTTATCTTCGTTCTGTCTTGGCAGAGCCAAGCCAGTTTAACTTCGCGCTTTGGATTGATACGTTTTTGATCAAATTTATAAACTTGAATAGCTTATCTTTCAACCAACTGATCTATCATGCCGGCGCGTGTGATTTAACTTATCTTCGTACTGTCTTGGCAGAGCCAAGCCAGTCTTGTTTTGCGCTGTAATTTCTTTGGTTGCGGGGGTGGGATTCGAACCCACACGCTCCAGGTTATGAGCCTGGCGAGCTGCCATTGCTCTACCCCGCTTTAATAAATACTCAAAAACTATACCATTTGACTATAAAAAAATCAAGTCACTCTAGCCACATCCCCGTGTATCTAATACCATACTTAGCACAAAACCACTCTTAGAGTTAACAGCAGATGTGCTATTATGGAGTGGTTTTGTGATAAGCGGTTAACAGCTTAGGCGGGATGCCTAGCGGCGCTTTTTAGCAGCCTTGCGAGCTGGTCGCTTCTTAGCAACTTTCTTAGTTGCTTTTTTAGCTACCTTGCGCTTTGCTGGTCGCTTCTTAGCAACTTTCTTAGTTGCTTTTTTTGTAGCTTTTTTCTTTGCTACTTTTTTTGCAGCTTTGCGGACTGGTCGCTTCTTAGCAACTTTCTTAGTTGCTTTTTTAGCTACCTTGCGCTTTGCTACTTTTCGTTTCTTTACTGCCATGTGAGGCTAGTCTCCCTGAAGTTGTTTGCAAGCAAACAAACTTCTTAATTTTCTACTTCTCAATCACTTGAGGTTAGTAGTACAAAATCAGTTTTACTTTCTTTATTTTCGTTTCTTAAACTTTGAACTATATAAATTATAAAATAAACTTTTTATGCAATCAAGACTTTGTTTGGATTTAGAAAACTTTTTTGCAAGATAAAATTTAATTTTTTTAAATTTTTTTTAACTTTGGTTTTTATTTTTTATGGAGATAAAATTTTATCTAAAATATTTTTCATTTTAACCTTTAAATTCAAGTTAAAATATATAAAATTAATTTCAAGTAATTTTGGATTTAGTTTCAAAAACTTTTTGGTAAAGATTTGCTCAACAAAATCTCAAAATGAGTACAAAAAAGTTTTCCACAATTTAAATTTTATTGTTTGTGAAAGTTGTTCATTTTTTACAATTAAACAAACAAAAAACACCTCAGATTATAATCCAAAGTGTTTATAGTTGTTAGTCTTTGAAGACTCCCTCGCTTGTGATGCTTCTTGTTTTGCGATGTGCATGCTTGGTTGCGATGTTGATACGCGATAGGTTTTTGCGCAAGAGCCAGGAAGCAAGAGCGTATTCTTCGTGCGCTAGATGTTCTTTGTCCAAAAGTTTTTGTGCGTCGAGCTTGGCTTGTTCTGCTCTTTGAAGATCAATTTCAAAATGATGTTCGGCTGCGTCAGCCAAAATAATTATTCGTCCATCGTTACGAACTTCTACAAAGCCTCCAGCTACGTGGATATAAAATTCTTCGTTGTTATTCTTGGCAATCAGTTCACCGCTTTCTAGTTTGGAAACCAGGGCGGTGTGATTAGGCAAAATAGTTATCTGACCTTCTGTTGTTGGGCAGCTCAAACTTTCCAGTTCTGATTCCAGAACTGTTCTTTCGGGGGTAACTAATTGTAGCTTGAGTTTATTCATTTATTTTTCTTAAGATCCTGAGTTCGTTTTTCACTAACTCAGGATGACACAAAAAACCTATGCTTTGGTTTTTTGTGTCACTTGATCGATGGTTCCTTTGAGGTAAAAGTCTTGTTCTGGAATATCATCTAGTTCTCCGTCAAGAATCATTTTAAAACCTTTGACGTTATCTTCAATCGAAACATATTGTCCAGGGGTTCCGGTAAAGACTTCGGCAACAAAGAAAGGTTGTGATAGGAAGCGTTGAATCTTTCGAGCTCGGGCAACTGTAATTTTGTCTTCTTCTGGTAACTCTTCCATTCCTAGAATTGCAATAATGTCTTGTAGGTCGCGATAGCGTTGTAAAGTTTTTTGAACACCACGAGCGACTTGGTAATGTTCTTCGCCAACGATACTTGGAGTCAAAATTGTTGAAGTTGAGTCTAGAGGGTCAACGGCTGGATAAATAGCCAAATCAGCTAAGGCTCGAGAAAGCACAACTGTGGAATCAAGGTGAGCGAAAGTTGTTGCTGGGGCTGGGTCAGTCAAGTCATCTGCTGGTACATAAACAGCTTGTACCGAAGTAATTGAACCTTCTTTGGTAGAAGTAATTCTTTCTTGCAATTCTCCCATTTCGGTAGCTAAAGTTGGCTGATAACCAACTGCCGAAGGGATACGTCCAAGCAAGGCAGAGACTTCGGAGCCGGCTTGAGTAAATCTAAAAATATTATCCAAGAAGAACAAAATATCTGCTTTATCTTGATCGCGGAAGTACTCTGCCATAGATAAACCAGTTAGAGCTACGCGAGCGCGCGCACCTGGCGGTTCGTTCATTTGTCCAAAAACCATAGTCATTTTGTCGATTACACCAGATTCACGCATTTCGTGATAAAGATCGTTACCTTCTCTGGTTCTTTCGCCGACTCCAGCAAACACAGAGCGTCCACCATGAGCTTTGGCAATATTGTTGATCAATTCTTGAATCATTACAGTCTTCCCAACACCAGCACCGCCAAATAGGCCAACTTTTCCACCTTTTAGAATCGGACAGATAAGGTCGATGACTTTGATTCCAGTTTCTAGGATTTCGTCTTTAGTAGATTGGTCGGTAAGTTTTGGAGCTGGTTGGTGAATACCTGCTGTGGCTTCGACTGTTGGCGCTTCTTTTCCGTCGATTGGTTCTCCCAAAACATCAAACATTCGACCAAGAGTTGCTTTGCCAACTGGCACAGTAATTTGATTACCAGTATCAATAACTTCCATGCCACGTTGTAGACCATCGGTCGAAGTCATGGCAATAGTGCGAACGATTTTACCTTGAAGTTGTTGTTGTACTTCTAGGGTCAAAGTTTGGTCACCATGTTTAACTTTGAGCGCATTGTAAATCGCGGGGATGTTGTCTTCGAAAGCAACATCAACAACAGGACCAATAATTTGAACTATTTTTCCTGTTTGTGTATTAGATTGTTTAGTTGTTGTATTCATAATTATTTCCTGTTGTCCTTAGTCCGATAAGTAGCGTCCTCAAGGATTTACTGGGTTAGTTTATTCGAGTGCAATTCTACCTGCGGTAATTTCTGAAAGTTCGGTAGTGATCTTGGTTTGTCTTAATTGGTTAAAGGTTAGTGTTAAGTCGTCAACCAGTTCGCCTGCATTATCGGTGGCTGATTTCATCATCATCATTCGAGCCGAATGTTCGCTGGCGTCACTTTCTAAGATAGCTTGATAAAGTTGACTTTCTAAAATTCTTGGTAGTAAATGGGACAAAACTTTTTGTCCATTTGGTTCGAAGATCACTTCGGTACCAATAGTTTGGGTTTGGTGTTCTGACTTTGGTATAATCGGTAAAATTTGTTTTAGCTTGGTCTCTTGCTTAAGAGTGGAAACAAAATGATTGAATAAGAAATAAATGTTTTTATATTCGCCAGAATTATATAGCTCAGTTAAGTATTTAACAATCGGGTAAATTTCACTGATTGGAATTGTGGCGTCGTGTTTCTCGAAGTCTGCGACAATGGTTTTATTTAGTCTAGCTGCCGTATTGGCACCTTTGCGTCCTATTACGATCAGTTCAGTTTTGAATGTTGAATCTTTTTGCTCTTCTTCTATGAGTCTTTTGATAAGATTAGAATTAAAACTTCCTACCAAACCTCGGTTTGTTGTTACCAGAACAATACCAATTTTTTTGGCATCAGGGTACTCTCGTAAAAGTTGATGCTGGCGTTCGGCTTTAGCAACATTATTGATAAGCTCCCAAGCTAGGTGCGCATATTTGCGGCTATTCATGGCAATGGTTTGGGATTTCTTCATTTTGGCAGCACTAACAAGCTGCATCGCGCGTGTAATTTTACGCGTGCTTTTGACTGATTTTATTCTTCTGTTTAATTCTTGTGTGCTTGGCATGGTTTGAGAGTTAGCTCCAAGTTTGTTTGAAAGCTTTAATCGTTTGGTCTAGTTCGGTGTTAAGTTCATCGCTCAAAGCTTTTTCTTTTGCAATTTTTTCTAGAACAGATTTAGCACTGGTCTCTAAGTATTCATAAAACTGTTTTTCGAATTCCAAAGTTTGTTCAATTTCTACATCATCCAAATAACCATTATTGACTGCATAGAGAATGGCTACCTGTTTTTCCATCGAGATGGGACTGTATTGCGCTTGCTTCATTAGCTCTGTTAAGCGGCGACCTTCGGCAAGTTGTTTTTGGGTTGCTTCATCAAGATCTGATCCGAATTGCGCGAAGGCTTCGAGTTCACGGTATTGAGCCAAAGCAACTTTGAGCTTTCCTGCAACTTTTTTGGTGGCTTTGGTTTGAGCTGCGCCACCAACACGTGACACTGATGAGCCGACGCTAATAGCTGGACGAATTCCTTTATAAAATAAGTCGCTTTCTAAGAAGACTTGCCCGTCAGTAATTGAGATTACATTGGTTGGGATGTAGGCCGAAATATCTCCTGCTTGAGTTTCGATAATTGGAAGAGCTGTTAAAGAACCGCCGCCATAATCTTCGTTAAGACGCGCTGAGCGTTCGAGTAAGCGAGAGTGCAAGTAGAATACATCTCCAGGATAAGCTTCGCGACCTGGAGGTCGACGAAGTAACAAAGAAATTTCGCGGTATGCTACAGCTTGCTTAGATAGATCATCATAAACGACTAAAACGTCTTTGCCTTGATCCATAAAGTATTCCCCCATTGCACAACCAGAATATGGAGCAATAAAACTTTGTGCCGCTGGTTCTGAGGCAGAAGCAGAAACAACAATTGTGTATTCCATCGCCCCGCGTTCTTCTAGCTCGGCAACAATTTTTGCGATTTTACCTTCTTTTTGACCAATCGCTACATAGATACAAATCATATCTTGACCTTTTTGGTTAAGGATTGCATCAATCGCCACAGCAGTTTTTCCGGTTTGGCGGTCACCGATAATAAGTTCTCGTTGGCCACGACCAATTGGAATAAGGGTATCAATAGCTTTGATTCCAGTTTGTACTGGTTCGGAGACAGATTTACGAGTGATAACACCAGGGGCAATCTTTTCGATTGGATAAAAAGTTTGGCTAGAGATTTCGCCTTTGCCATCTTTGGCTTTACCAAGTGCGTCTACGACTCTACCGATGAGTTGTTCGCCTACTGGTACCGAAAGAATTCGTCCAGTAGATTTGACGGTATCACCTGCATTAACTTGAGTGTAGTCATCGAGAATGATTGCACCAACTGCGTGTTCTTCTAAGTTTAGGGCAACACCAAAAATTTGGTTCCCAAAGTCTAGCATTTCCATTGATTTCACTTCGGAAAGGCCAGAGACTCGGGCGACACCATCGCTAACTTCCAAAACTGTGCCGACTTTTTCGACTTCAATGTTTGGAGCAAAACCTTTGATTTGGTTTTTGAGTTGTTCGATTATTGGATTTGTATTCATATTATTTCTTCCCCTCTTCAGACTTCATCTGTTTATTAAGTTGATCTAGTTGAGTTTTAGCACTGGCGTCAATCAAGGTGTCTTCCACTCTGATTACCATTCCGCCGACTATGTCAGGGTTGGTTTGTTGAATTATGTTTGCTTTGTGTCCCGCAATTTGGTTGAGAGCAGTTATAAGTTCTTTATCGACTTTGGTTTCTGTGGCAGTTGTAATAGTGACGTCTTTTTCTCCTTTTTGCTCTTTATCGTATTTTTCGTAAGCTTCGACAATCTTTTCGTAATAATGCAAGTCGTCATTCTTCTTTAGGATATCAATAAAGTTTTGAATAACTTTATCATGTTGATCGGGTTTACACTCGGCGATAGTCTCGTACAGCGCGGTGGTATATTGTTGGATGCTATATTTCATACTATTCCTTAGCTTGATTAATAGCGTCTTGAATTTGCTTGCTGGATGTTTTTGGGTCTAAATTTGTTTGAATAATTTTTTCGGATGCTTGAGTAACCAGGTCTGCAAGGTGACTTTGGACCTCTACGATTGCTTTATTTTTTTCTTGTTCGATTTGTGCAATTGCTTGTTCTCTGAGTTTGTCTTGTTCTTGTTTTGTGGTTTCTAGACTATGATTTTTGAGTTGTTCTGCATCCTGCTTGGCTTGTAAAATAATTGCGCTAGCTTCTTTTCTAACTTGGCTTACTTCGTTTTCTTTCCATGAGTCAAAGTTCTGACGATCTTCGTTGATTTGTTCGGCTTCTTTGAGGCTACTTTCTATTTTGGAAGTTCTGTCAGACAATCCTTTGGTAACAGGACCAAAAACCCATTTCCACAAAACAAACAAAACAATACTAAAGTTGATTAATTGCGCCACAAATAGCTTCCAGTTAAGGCCAAATAAACCAACAATACCTTCGTCTTCTTGGTGCGTTCCTGCTTCGGTAGATTCATGAGCTTGTTCTGTGTTGTCTTCTGCTGCGATTCTTTCGTGTCCTACTGCGTCTTCTGCTGAGCTTTGTGTTTGTTCTACAACTGCTTCGGTACTACCTTGGACTGTAATTGGCGTTAGTAAAGTTATTACACTTAGTGTAAGAGTTGCAAAATTTAGAATTAATTTAGATAGATTAAACTGTTTCATATATTTATATAATTTTTACATTCTAATTCGTAAGCAGTAACTTACGAATTATGTCTAAAAACTAGATAATGAAGGTAATAACCAAAGCGTAGATTGCGATCGCTTCGGCAAAAGCCATTGCGATAAGCATAGGTACGAATAGTTTACCGGCGCTCTCTGGGTTGCGACCGATTGATTCCATTGCTTTGGAACCGATTTTACCAATGCTCAATGCTGGCGCAAAACCACCAACTGCAATTGCAAAAGCTTTGGCAAATAAAATTGCTACTTCTGGAGTCATGAGATTCCTTGATTCTTTTTCTCGACTGTTTGTATATTGTTTAGAGTCGGAAAGTCAGAATATTAATGATTATGGATAATAATACTATCCTGCATCCATTCTTTTGCGTATAAGAATGGATACAGCATTTTACTATTATGATTATTAATGAGCTTCGGCACTATTGTGGTGTTCCACTTCGGCTGTTGCGATAATTAAGTAAACCAAGGCCAGCATCGAGAATACCGTTGCCTGAACTAGTCCAACGATAATTTCGAGTGTCATAAAAGGTAACGGCAAAATAAAGGGAAGTATTCCAGCTAGGACAGTTAATAAAACTTCGCCAGCAAAAATATTTCCAAACAGACGCAAAGATAATGAAATCATTTTGGCGACTTCGGAGATAATTTCCAAAAGACCAACAAAAAATTCTATAATAGCTACGACAATATTCATTGGATTGAGAGACTTGAAGGCGTGCCATAAATCACCAAGCTTGATAAACTTGTTGGCATATTTGAATAAGCCGATTGCCGCAACTCCCAAAATATGAGAGACGATTACAGACAAAACCGAAATTCCTAAAGTTAAGTTAAGGTCAGTAGTTGCAGGTCGGAACATCGGGATAAGTTCCAAGTGGCCATTATGAATTAACCACCTGCCAATACTACCTGTACCTGGGAATAATCCAATCCAGTTAGAAATTAAAATAAATAAAAATAGAGTTCCGATTAAAGGTAAAAATTTTATAGTTTTTTGTCGGTCACCAGTTACTCCATCAAAGTAGGTGTAAAGTGTTTCTAGAATTGATTCAAAGAAGTTAAGGATTCCTTTTGGGGCTTGGCCGGCGTAGCGCTTAACTGCTTGGTTAACAAAAAAAGCAAACACAACAAAACCCAACATTGTGAGTGTTGAGTTAATTAGACTATTGGTTACCGGAAAGGATGAAATGTAAAAGATTGGTTCGGCGGCCAGAGGTGGTAAAGCTAGCATTTTAGTCTTTGGTGTCCTTTTCTTCTTCTGTTAATTCTTTGTATAAAGCAAAAATTTTGATATAAAACCAGGTCACTGTGACCGAAAGTGCACAGATTAGGCCCAAAATTATATACAGTTTGTTGTCATATTTGTTGCTTAGCCATTTGCCTGTTAGACCAAAAATAATCAATGGAATAGCTATGATCGTGAAAAAATCGAAAGTTATATACAGAGATTTTTTGAAAGTTAATTCTGTTGAACTGGATTTTGACATAGATTGGTGCGACAAAAAATAACATCAAAATTTTACCAAAAAACGCCATTTTTAGCAAGAAAATGGCGTTTTAAAAAATTGGAAGTTAATTGATATAAAAGAGTATAGATTCTTGGTGTGGAGCCGACTATCGGGTTTGAACCGATGACCTGCGGTTTACGATACCGCTGCTCTACCAGCTGAGCTAAGTCGGCGAGTTGGTTCTTGTATCCTGTGGAGCGGGATACGAGAATCGAACTCGCCTCTTATGCTTGGGAAGCATACATACTACCACTGTACTAATCCCGCTTGATTAGCCAATTTTGTTGGTTTTAAATTGGCTAATAAAATTTAAATGAAGATAATTTGTCGCATTTGATCTATTTGGGAAGTCATCCATTCGTCTACACTACTTGGTTGAATAAAGATTTGTTGAATTTGGAATTTCTTGTTTTCCAGACTACCATCTTCGGCTTCCTGAACTGCACTAACCATAATAATATGTAAACCAGATCGACTAGCTACCATGGTTGGTTGATTGATAGCTAAATCTTTAACAACAGCTTTAAATTCTGGCAGCATTTCTTGGTAAGAAATAAATCCACTGTCCCCTGCAAAAGGTTGACTATTGATATCTTGCGTATATTGTTTTGCCACGTCTGCAAAGTTTTGACCTTCTTCGATTTTACTGAGCAAGTTTCGCGCTGTATTATAAGATTCTTGGTTTAACTGTTCTTGACTTACAAACCATAAACCTAAGTTTTCTAAAAGAAGGTTTTCTTTGAGAATTTGATTACGAAATTGATCGATAGACATTCCATAAGCATCTTGTAAGCTTTGAATGATTTCTTCTTTGGTCGCGGTTGGATCACTAGTCAAAATTTGTTCTAAGTTAGCGTCAAGTTCTTCTTCCGAAACAGTTACGCCCTTTTGTTTTGCAAGAATTGTTAAGGCTTTGTTGTCGATTAGCTGACGCATGACAACTTCTTCGGTGTTGTCAATTTGAAGTCCTTGAGCTTCGACGATCTTATTAGCTACATCAAGACGTTGATAATATTCGGTTCCAAAAACTGGGTTGTTGCCCACGATCGCGATTGGTAATGGCAAGTTTTTGAAGACAGCGGCCTTCCACCCGTTACCAGCAAAAGTATAGGTGTATGTGATAGCGGCAAATAAAGCTATAACAAAAATAATTATTGCACCCAAAAAGTATATTTTTTTGCGACTTTTGCCATGTTGATGCGAATCATGAGTTTCTGATTCCGCGCTAGTTGTGTTGTGATTTTCGTTATTCATTATAAATAATTAATTGATAAAGATATAATTCCACCATTTTATAATATTATTTTGATGGTTTGTCTCTTGGGTATTAATACTTGTGTTCTCTGGTTCTGTGGGAAAGCTTACTACTATCTCCCCTTCTTTTTGCAAATTGAGTTGTAGTCTGGCTAGTTTTTCTTGATATTCTGGGGAAGAAAGAAATTGTATCGATTCTGTGAGTTCCTGATTCTGAGATTTGAGCAGTTGTTCTTGTTCGACCAGAGACTGAATTTCTTGGTCAACTGCTTTGCGCTCTTTCCAACGTTTAAACTCCAACGAGCCAACTACTAAGGCGATAATGACCATAACCACTAGGAGACTTTTGGAATATAAACTTTTTGGTAGTTTTAATTTACTCATCTTGATTACAATAATTTTTGATTCTTCTTGGTGTAACCGATGCGCTCTTGGTATTCTGGTACGTGTTCGGAATCATATTGACCTTGATTAGTAACAACTCTTTTGTGAAGCATCCACAGGTAGTCTTTGATCGCGTCAGGGTTTTTGATGTGCTTTAGGATTACTGGTTCCATTAACCCAACCACTTGAACCTCTACGTCACCAAAGTTTAGAATCGAGGAAACTGCACCAGTTGTTTTGTAACTGACATTAAGAATCCTTTCGATAGGAGTGTCGATTACTACTCTTTTAAAAAAACCTGAGTGAGAGTGCAAAATTAATCTTTTGTTGGTGATGATGTATTTGGTTTCGTACCAAATGATCAATTTTTTGGCAAAGTAACCTAATCCAGCCAAAAAAACTAAGGCGATCAATGCAGAGAACTGATTAGCTAATTCATATTTATAGAGAAATAAAAATAGAAATATAGCTGGCAGTACTCCAAACATAAACGAAGGCACCAAAAAGATCAGATGCTCGTGGTAGATATTTCTTAGGTGTTCTTGTTCGTCTAAATTAAGTCTCATGCTATTGCCTTATGTTACTGATTGATAAATAACAAAGCTGTCCCAATCATCGATAAGATAATTATAGCCGAAACAATTGTCATGATTTTTTGTAAAGTTTTTCTGTTTCTCACTTTGCGATTTAGAATTATTTTTTTAGAACAGCCAAAAAAGCTTCTTGCGGGATATCTACTTTACCAACTTTTTTCATACGCTTTTTACCAAGCTTTTGCTTTTTGAGAACTTTCATTTTTCGGGTAACATCGCCACCGTAAAGCCCGGTTGTAACATCTTTGCGTAAGGCTGAGATGGTTTCTCGGGCAATAATACGACCGCCAATTGCTGCTTGAATGGCAATTTCAAACTGCTGTCTTGGAATCAACTCTTTGAGTTTGCTAACTAATATTCGCCCGTCAGATTCTGCTGTACTGCGATGGACAATAGCCGAAAGCGCTTCGACTGATTCGCCAGCTACCAAAATATCGAGCTTGACTAAGTTGCTTTCTCGCATGTCGATTACTTCGTAATTTAATGAAGCGTAGCCACTTGAGACACTTTTAAGTTTATCATAAAAGTCTGTAATGATTGCAGATAGAGGTAATTCAAACTTCATTTCAACACGATCACTGCCAAGATAGTCCATGCCAATACTAACACCGCGGCGCTGGGTTACTATTTCCATAATTCCCCCGATATAATTAGTCGGAGTTAGAATTGCGGCGTTGACCCATGGTTCTTTGACGGTCTTGATACTTGAAGGATCAGGATAACCAGCTGGATTATAAATATTAAAAGTCTCACCGTCAGTTTTGGTAATTTCGTAGACGACACTAGGTGCGGTGAGAACTAAATCCAAATTATACTCTCGAGAAAGACGTTCTTGGACAATATCCATATGTAGTAGCCCCAAGAACCCGACTCTAAACCCAAACCCAATACTAGGAATATTTTCTGGTTCGTAAGTAAGAGCTGCATCATTGAGCTTGAGTTTATCCATCGCTTCTCTTAATAACGGATAGTCATCCCCTGCGACCGGAAAAATACTTGCATAAACCATAGGTGTAACTTGTTTGTATCCTGGCAAAGCAGCAATATCTTTGGCGTGACTACTAAGAGTAATGGTGTCACCTACTCGAGCTTTGGCTACATCTCGTAAACCAGTCACAATATATCCAACCGAACCAGTATGGAGATTGGAGCTGGGTTGCATGGTGGGCTTAAAAACTCCGACTTCTAAACTTTCTGCTGTGGTATGTGTGCCGAGCATTTGAATTTTTTGCCGCGCAGGAAGATTGCCGTCTAACACACGAACATAAGCAATCACACCTCTGTGCGTGTCGTAGCTAGAGTCAAAAATTAAAGCTCTAAGTCCTGCGTTGGTTTGACCAGTTGGAGCTGGAACTCTATTAACTACTTCACGGAGAATTTCTTCAACCCCTTCGCCAGTTTTTCCGGAAGCATAAATAAATTCTTCATCTTTGAATCCAAACACGGCTTTCATTTCTGCGGCAACCTTTTGTCGGTCGCTGTTTGGTAAATCGATCTTATTGATTACAGGGATTAAAGTTAAGTCGTGTTCAATCGCCAAATAAGCATTGGCCAGAGTTTGCGCCTCGATTCCTTGGGTACTGTCGACGACAAGAATCGCTCCTTCGCAAGCGGCTAAACTTCGGGAAACCTCGTAGCTAAAGTCAACGTGCCCCGGGGTGTCGATGAGATTGAGTTCGTACTGCGAACCGTCCATCTCATAATTCATTTGAACAGGTTGGAGTTTGATCGTAATTCCTCGCTCACGTTCGAGATCCATTTGGTCAAGCAATTGCTCTTTCATCTCTCTCTTTTGGACGGTTTGAGTGATTTCCAAAAGTCGGTCAGCCAAAGTGGACTTACCGTGATCGATATGCGCGATGATGCAAAAATTGCGAATGTGTGATTGATCGAATTCTTTCATAGAAGTTACATCTTATTACAATTGGGTGTTTTGTTCAATACCCGAAACATTAAAGAATTTCATAGTTTTCGACAAAGCGGATTTGATTTTGACTGCTTCGGGAATATGCATTGCTGAGCTTATGTAAACATATGTGATAAAAGCGACGAGACAAGCAAATGAAGTTTGGATTAAAATTCCAATTACAGTTGAATTATCAATAACCGGAGAGATTAAATATAAACTTAGATAACTTAGAAATCCCATTACTGTTGCCGAAAAAACAATCTGTGTTGAGGTTAAAATTATATAATAATCAAAACTCTTAACATATTTTTTGGAAAGCCCTGGAATATACCTGAGTTCTTTATGAAATAAGGTGACAAGAATTCCAAACTGTAAAACAGAAGCGATGACAAATCCCAAGGCAATTCCAATTACACCCAAAGCCAATGATAGCCAGTATGAAAAAATCGCATTCACAATCATCGCCAAAATACTTACCATCACAGGAGTTTTGGTATTTTGTCTAGCATAAAATGCTCTAGATAGAAGAGAAATCAAACTTTGGGCGACTAAGCTAACTGTCAAAACTCCTAAAGTGTCAAAAGTGTTAATGGTGCAACCCCAGTCACATTGACCGTAACCAATAAGCACGCGCACGATATATGCTCTTAGTAACAACATCAAAACAGAAAAAGGCATAACAAAATATATAATTCTGACAAATGCGGTTTTAAAGTTATTTAAAAATGCTACGTAATCCTGCTTAGCATGACTTTCGGCAAGAACAGGAAACACGGCGATTGTTGTTGATAATGCAAAAACTCCCAAAGGCACGCTTTGGATATTGCTTGCATAGTTAAAAGCAGCAATTGCACCTGTTCCCAAAAGTGAACCAACGATTGAAACAATCACCAAGTTGACGTAAGAAATATCAAGACCAAAAATTCTCGGGACAAAAAGTTTGAGAATTTTCTTAACAGCTAGCGACCGCCACAAAATTATAGGTTGCCACCAAAATCCTAGTGAGCGAAGTTGAGGTAACTGAATCAAAATATGTAAACAAGCTCCTATAATTACTCCCAAGGCTAAACCTACAAGTTGGTACTTGGGATATAGAATAAATAACCCAAAAATTATACCGGCGTTGTACAAGACTGGAGCAGTATTAACCCAAATAAATTTTTTGAGACTTAACAAAGTGCTCGAAACCACACTCGAAGCTGTAAAAATAATCGGTGACAAAAGTAGAATTCTTGTAATGGTAACTGTTTGAGAAAGCGCTTCCTGATCAAAGCCCGGCGCGATGAGTTGAGTAAGAGGCTTTGCGAATATAAAAAGCAAAAGCGCAACAAAGGCCATTGCACCTACTGCAAGGTTAAATACACTGCTTGCGATTTGTTTAGCGTGGTTTCTGTCTTTTATATAATATTCAGTAAAAACAGGTAAAAACGCCGCGCTCAAGGTTCCTAAAATTATCAGATTATAAATAAGATCAGGCAGTCTAAAGCTTGTGAAGTAAATGTCAGCATTTTGGCTTGCCCCGAGATTACTGGCCAATAACAAATCTCTCAAGAACCCAGTTGCTCGAGAGATTATAGTTAAGCCCGCAATAATCATGGTCGTCCGGCCAAGACTAAACTTTGCTTCCAAATTATCTATAAATTTAAACATTTATTATCTATCTAATACTAATCCGCTAAGTTGGTCAGAAGTTATTATTTCGTTTTGTTCCCAATGACTATTATCAATTTTTTTGAGATTAGACGATGCCCATAAGCCTTTAAATTTTTGATCTAGGCTTATTTCGTGAACAAATTTTAGAGGTTGCATCCCAGGTTGCTTTTGCATAATTAAGTTATAACTCTGCGTTGGCTTGAGTTTTGCTTCAAGTTGATATTCTACCGTAATTGTTTTGGTTTGTCCTCCGTTGACTTCAATCCAACCACCAACAAACATTTTTTCTGCTTCTTGCCCAAGATAAGAATTAGAAACTGCCTGATGTGAAATCGATTGGCTCCACTCTTCCAAACCAGTTACTTGAGTATATTCTTTGCTAAATTGAGGCTCAGTAATTGGTTCAAAACCATAAACTGACGTTACTTGCGACCCTTTTGGTATCAAAAACCTTACGAATGATTTGTTTGTAAAAGCCGGATTTGCTGGCAATGGATTGCTCACTGTGTAAGTTAGTTTATTTGAGATTTGCCCTTCAGAATTTATTTGTGTTGTTAAGTTGGCTTGCTGTTCTAGTTCTCGATCTGTTTTTGTGCCACCTAAATTCGCGCTAACAATGTTAAGATAATCGACTTTTGATTCAAAGATTTTACCAGCCCAGTTGAGCTGCTCGATCTGATTTTGTAAATTTATATCTCGACTATAGAGTAAAATATTTTTTTGTTGAAGATGCTTATAGAAAATTTGAACTAGACTTAAGATCTGCTCCTTGTTTTCTAATTTTAACTTTTGAATTAAACTTGGGTATAAATCGGCCAAAAGTTGTTTTGGTTGATTAAGTTGTTTGTCATAAGCAACCGAAGTCGATGTTTGAATTTGCTCCACAAAATTTGCGGCAGTGATTGTAGTGCCGTAAGTTGGTAGAGTGATTGGGCCAGTTAACCCAAGTAAATCAATAAAAACTTCTGGAGTGAAAGCAATGATTAGATCTGGGGTTTCTCCGCCTTCTTTTTCGTATAAACTACCGATAACTTTCGCGCTAGTTGGAAAATCTGCCAACCAATTTGAATCACGTAGATAAACTCGTTCGTTAACTTGAGTCAAAAAGCTTGGTGGTTTGATCCACTCCTTCATTTGACCATCTAAATCATAGACGCTTCTAATGTCTAAATTTATCAGCTGTCCATTTTGCAAAACTCCCTGACCGATGGTGCCGACAAATCCGCCATTCGCCCTAAGTTCATTATTGTTTTGGAGTAAGACCAAAAAGCGTTTTTGTCCTGATAAAAGATTTAATAAAACTTCCGAAGTTTGCGGAATATATTTTAAGTTTTGATTGAGTTGATTAACTAATTCTTTTATCGCTTCAAAGTTGTTTAAGTACTCAACAGGGATAAGAGCTGAGTTAAACATTTGTAGTTTTTGATCTGCAAGCGCAAGATTATTTGTAATACTTTGAAGCCTACTCTTTATTAGTTGCGAAAGTTCTATAAATTGAGCTTCTTGGCCTACACCTTGTGGAGTTATGTTTAATTCATCTAATTGATCTAAGAGAATGCTGGCATCGACACCAACTTGTGAAAGTAAGTTTGCAATATTAAGAATCTCTTCGGGATTAACGTTGCCCGGTAAAGCTTTGAGAATTGTTTGTAAAGCTAGACTCGATTGGTTGATTTCTTCTTCAGCCAAATTTAGATTTTGAACAGCTTGGGCAAAGCTTTGCTCTGCAAGTTGAAAGTCTTGATCTTGAAAAGCTTGAGCTGCGGTTTCGAGATTTTGAGTTAAGTCATCACTGACGCCAAGCACTTGACCTTTGAGTTGACTCATTTGACCAGCGATTCTTAGCCCAGCAAATGGAATTAATGCGATTAATAAGATTAAAAAAAATAGCATTCTTGGCTTAAGTTCAGCAAAGAATCCTAGATCTTTTTTGGGTTTTGCTTCCTTGAGTTTAAAGTTTTTTAATTTTTTGATTAACAAAACTGGACTTAGAACCAAATAAATCAAAGCCATTCCGACTAAATAAAACAGGTTTTCAATTTTTTGCCAAACTAATTTAATCCAGTTAGACGTGATTTTCCAAATCGAAAAATCAAAGTTAGTATCAAGGCTTTGATTGAGGTGGTTGTGTAAATTAATTTCGATTTTCTTTTTAACTTTCATTATCGTTTGGCTTGCTTAGAAATATTGAGCAAGATTCCTATTGCCGCAAGGTTTACAATCATTGCGCTACTTCCATAGCTAAAGAATGGCAATGGGATGCCGGTTAAAGGCAAAAGGGACAGCATTGCACCTACGTTAATGATAACATTAACCCCAAATAGAGCGGTAATTCCAAGGCCGAGCATTCGCCCAAATTGATCCGGGGCTTTAGAGCTGACTTGAGCTGATCTGACGATTAAGTAAATAAAAATCGCTAATAAGGCCAAAACTCTGACAAATCCTAATTCTTCTGCAACGACAGCAAAAATTGAATCATTGAGAGTTTCGGGTAGATAAAAATGTTTTTGCCTCGAAAGACCATACCCATAACCAAATAAACCTCCACTGCCAATAGCAATCATGGCCTGGTTAATTTGGTAGCCAATCCCGAGTGGATCAAAGTCAGGGTTAAGAAAAGCTGTAATTCTAGAGAGTCGGTATGGTTCGAACCAAATCAATATCCCAAGCGCTGCACTACCAATTCCAGTTAAGATTGCCAAAAATTTAACGTTGGTTCCGTTTATAAAAAGCATAATCCCTGCGGTCAAAATAATTGACAGCGCTGTTCCTAAGTCTGGTTGAAATAAAATTAGACTAGTAATTAAACCTAAAATTAAAATTGGAGCAGCGATGCTTTGACTAGGTTCTTTGGGGTTAATTTTGTTAGCGCCCCAAGCGGCAAGATAAATTATAAAAAAGAGTTTAACAACTTCTGAAGGTTGAAATAAAAAGACTCCCAAATCAAGCCAGCGCGTTGCTCCATTAGCAGTAAATCCAATCCCCGGCAGTTTGACCAAAACTAAAAGCAAAACACTTAATCCAATTAATGGGAAGGCTAGGCTTTTGAGCTTATGGTAATCAAGTTTAGTTAGGGCATACATCGCGATCAATCCGCCAAGCACGCCACGAGTAAGTTGTTGAACGACAAAGTAACTCGAACTACCAAAATTTTGCACACCTTCTGTAGTCGAAGCCGACCACAACATAATCAGACCAAAAACAAGTAAGGCTAAAGTTAGACCGAATAAAATTTTATCAAAACTATTTTTGCTTGGCATATTCTTTAACTAATGTAGAAAATTGTTCAGAACGGTCATAAGTATTCTTAAACATATCAAACGAAGCAAAGCCTGGGCTAAACAAAACAACGTCAAAATCTTGATTTAGTGTTGTGATTTTATCAAAAGCTTTTGCTAGATTTGTAAATTGTCCAAAGTGTTGTAACTTGTTTTTATCCAACTGTGGGGCGATCAATGCTCCAGTCTGACCTAGAGTGATAACAGCTTTTACATTGTTGTTAGTATTAAGTTCGTCTACTAAATGCGAAAAGTCCAGGCCTTTATCATAACCACCAACAATAGCCAAAATAGAATTATGAGGAAATGCTTTGATTGCGGCAATCGCCGAGTCAGGTGAAGTCGAGACGCCGTCGTTGATGAATTTTGATTGCCCGATTTGTGCCACTGGTTCTAAGCGATAAGGCAAACCTCGGTATTGCGCCAAAACTTCTAAAATTTGTTCTGGCTTTATTTCTAGAATTAACGCAGTCAATATCGCTGCGCTTATATTTTGTTTATTATGAACTCCGACAATTTTGCGGTCAGTAATATTAATTTGTAACTCTTGCCTGTTTAATTTGATAAATAATTGTTCGTCAATTACAAATGATCCATTCGAACTCATTAATTCTGCAAAATCCTTTGCCTGTGTAGAAAAAGTGAGTTTTTGTCCATCTCCACTTTGACCAATTTCCACAGAAGCTGGATAGTCTTGATTAAAGATTACGTAGTCTTTAGGAGTTTGAAACTTGCAAATCGATTCTTTGGCGGTATGGTACTCATGCAAATCCTGGTGATAATCGAGATGGTCACTTGTAACCATAAGGCAAACTCCAATATGCGGGCTTTGTTCCAAGTCCTGAAGTTGAAAACTCGACATTTCGTAGATTACAAAGTCATCAGAAGTTAGCTCCTCTAAGAAATCTAAGGGCTGATCTTTGCCAATATTACCGGTAAGATAGCAATTGTATTTGGTTTTGAGGAGATTATAAATCAGCGCGCTGGTCGTCCCCTTTCCTTTTGTACCAGTAATTCCGACAATTTTGGCTGGGCAATTAGCAAAGAAATATTTAGTTTGGCTTAAAATTTGAGCTTGAGGGTTGATATACTCTTGAATTTTGGTTAAAGAAATCCCTGGGCTGCGAAATATTATTTCAAAATCTTTGAGTTTAGATAAATAATTTTGACCTAAAGAGAATGAAGCTTGTTCAGTCGGCAAATTAAGATTGCCGATTTGATTGAGTTGATCCTCTGTTCGTTGATCAAAAATTGTAAATTTAATTTGATGTTTAATTAAATAACGAGCAATTGCTTGCCCCTCTTGACCCAGTCCCAAAATCGCCACAGTTTTTTGTTGTAGTTGCAAAATGTCCATAAACTTAAGTTAAAAATTTGCCTGCCAAAATATCCAAAAATTGTCCGTCTTTGACAACTTGTTGTCCATTAACCCAAACACCTTTGATTCCTGTTGGAGCTTGGTATGGGTTAGAAATATTAGCCTGGCTGTTGATTTCTTTTGGATCAAATAAAACCAAATCTGCATGTGCCCCTAAGGTTATCTGCCCTTTATTACCTAGATTAAATTTTTTAGCAGGCGCTTCTGTCATTTTTCTAATAGCTTCATTGAGTGGGATTTCTTGATTATCAATAATTTGACGCAAGAACTTTGGCGCGGAACCAAAACATCTCGGGTGAATTAGTTTGTCTTGATGTAAAAGTGAAAATCCACCGCCATTTGTGGCGATAAAGCCGAGCGAGTGATTCAAAAATGGATGCAAATTTTGTTCTGTTGTAAATTCACCAAAAACCAAAGTTTGCGTTCCGCCATGTTCGATCAAATTTAGGATCGCTTCTTCACTGGTCATTTCTAAATCTTTGGCAATCGAAGAAATAGTTTTTCCAATCGCAGTCATTTGATTAGTGGTCGATGCAACTATTAGCGATTCAAGATTCGCGTGACTATTACGCAGCGCTTCGATAATTCGAGGCCTGGTTTCTTGGTCTTGGATTCTAAGTAATAATTGTTTTCTCCCGCCAATAATCGCCCATGCAGGTAAATAGCTATACAAAGGTTGCCAAGAAAAATTATAAGGATAAGTATCAAAATGAATTAATGCTCCCCTGTGCCACACTGCTTCTAACTCTGATAAAACTTCTGTGGCTTCGGTTTCCGAATTTTGGTATCTAACTTTAAGGTGAGAGATTTTGATTTTGGCTCCAGTCTGTTCGGCTAAGGCAGTGATTTCTCTGACAGCTTCCGAAACATCACCAGATTCATCTTTGAGACTTACTGCTAAGACTTTATTGTACTTAACGCAAAGCCCAGCAAGTGCGACTAGCTCAGTGCTGCTCACCGAAGTTTCGTGAGAATAACCAAGGCCGACAGATACCCCTACTGCACCTTCTTGAAAAGAATTTTCTACTGTTTTGAGAATTGTTAGAAGGTCTTCTTGATTTGGATTTATAACTTTATCGCCGAGTAAACCTCTTCTGATAGTACCGTAACCAACCATGCTTAATAAGTTGACCCCAAATTTTTGAGTTTTTAAAGTTTGAGCAAATTCACCAAAAGTTTGCCAGTTAAAGTTTAACCCGGTGGTTGATTCCCATTTTTGAACACTCAAAATACTTTCGTTTGATAGCAATGGGGCTAGGCTAGTGCCACTGCTTCCCATAATTGCAGTTGTGTATCCTTGCAAAACCAAACTTTCTAAACTTGGTTGATTAAAAATTTGCCAGTAACTATCGCTATGATTTTGTGTATCAATAAAACCAGGGGTCAAGACTAAACCCTTGGCATTGATTACTGAGTGCGCTAACGAATTAATCTCAGGTTTAATTGCAACGATTTGATTATTTTCTATAGCCACGTCAAAAACTTGTGGTGCTTGGCCAGTTCCATCAATAACCGTTGCTTGTTTGATCAAAACACTAAACATTTATTTATCTAAAAAGAAAATAATAACTGCTATTAGACTAGAAAGTGCCGAAAGAATCCAAAATCTCATGGTTACTTTGGCTTCTGGCCAGCCCAAAGCTTCAAAATGGTGATGAATTGGTGCTGACATAAAGAATTTTCGTTTAAAAACTTTGCGCCAGAACAGTTGGACAAACAGACTTAGTGCTTCGACCACAAAAATTATTCCAACTAGCGGTAATAACAAAACGCTATGTGTCAAAAAAGCAACAATGGCGAGCAAAACACCAAGACCCATTGACCCCGTATCTCCCATAAAAAACCTCGCTGGGTAAATGTTAAACCACAAAAATGCAAGCAAAGCTCCAGAAATTACTCCCATCATACTAGCCATTTGATCTCGGCCTTGGATAAATGCAAATAGACCAAAAACAATAAATGAAATTAACAAAACTCCGCCAGCTAAACCGTCGAGTCCGTCAGTTTGATTAACAGCAAAGCTGGTTCCAACAACAACTAATAAGAAAAATGGAACAAACAGCCACCCTAAAGAAATATCTCCATAGAATGGCACGTGAACATAATCAAAGCCCAGCTTAACGTAAAACCACCAAGCTCCAATTGCTGCGACAGCAGCATAAAGTATCAACTTAAATCTAAATCTAAATCCACGACCTTTGTGACCCAACCCTCTAATATCCAAATAATCGTCCATTAATCCAACAATTGCCGAACCGATCAAGGCGCCAAGCGGTAGCAATGTTTCTTTTCGAGTTAGAAAATTTAAAATATGAAATTGCTCCAAGCTCAAAATTCTATCCAAAAACCAGAATCCCCCAGTCAAAATTACCGTTGTCCCCCAAACTATTACCCCGCCCATTGTTGGAGTGCCAGCTTTGGTCGCATGCATAGATGAATACAAAGGCGTACTACCATCATTTCTAATTTGTTTACCTAGCTTGAATTTATACAAAAAATTAGTCACAAGTGGTGTGACTGCGATCGCGAATAAAAACGAAATTATCGTCAGGCTAAAGATTTTGATAAGGAGTTCTGAGATCATATATTTTCTTTAATTATAACACAAAACTCCCTGTATTTATGGGAGTTGTGAGCGCAATTTGAGCGTGTCCGATTCCCTATTGGCGCTACCAATTACAATGAGTAAATAATCGTGATCTCGTTTAACCAAATTGACCATACTACCCAAAGCTTCGTTGGTATAACCTGTCTTTATAGCAAAAAGATCGGAGTATTGAGCAGCTAATTTGTTGGTAGCACTGGTAGAAAAACTACTACCCGAAATTCCAGTAAATGAAAAAGAAGATTTTTTCCAGGTCTGTTCAAAAACTTTTTTTGCGAGCATTGCTTTGACGAGACGGTAAATATCTTGCGCACTACTATAATTAGAGACATTGTCAAAGCCAATTGGGTTAGCATATCTGGTAGATGTCATTTCTAATTCCTTGGCAGTTTGATTCATCAGTTCAATAAAAGAAGTTTTTGCATCATTACTTTTGGAATATTTTTGTTCTGTATAGTGACTAAGTGCAAGCGCCCCATCGTTAGTGGAACCAACTAATACACTCGTAATCAAATCCTTGACTTTGACTACTTGCCCTGGCTGTAACCCCAATGATGGGTTGATCGGCTCAACGTCATTGCTTGTAATTGTATAGTTGTCGTCAGGATTCCCAAACTTAAGCACTGTCCAAACTGTCATTAGTTTTGTTAAACTTGCGATTGGTAGTGACTCTTCTGAGCGGCGTTCTGATAAAACTTTATCACCAGATAGATCAATCAACATATAACTTACCGCCTCAATAGATTGATCATCTTCAGCGACACTGGTTAAGTCAAAAGAAACTTGGTTTTCAATCTTTTGGTTGTGATTAAAAAAGTTTGCACCAAGGATTGGTAAATTCTCGGTAGGAGCTGAAGCTGAATTGCTAAGCACTGCAAAAATTATAGAACTCACCAAAATTACAATTATCAAAACAAGTATAAACTTTATTAACTTCATATATTTACTATAGATTAACCATGAACTAAAAGCAACTTGGCAAGTTGCATTATATGCGATAAAATATCAAAGTAATTAATATACGATTATGAGTGAAGTACAAATCAACAAATCAAATTTTGAAGCAGAAGTTTTACAGTCCAATATACCAGTTTTAGTCGATTTTTGGGCGGAATGGTGTGGACCTTGTAAAGTTTTGGGGCCAGTTGTTGCGGAGATCGCGGAAGATTATCAAGGTAAAGTTAAAGTCGCAAAAGTTAACGTTGATGAAGAACCAGAACTAAGTCAACAATACGGAATCATGAGTATTCCAACTATGAAAATCTTTAAGGGTGGTGAGCAGGTTGGAGAACTTATTGGTGCGGCGCCAAAAAATACCATCGAAGCGGAATTAGCAAAGCATTTAGCGTAAATTTTATAGCAAAACAAAAACACCTTAGCTTAGGTGTTTTTGTTTTGCTATAAATCGTATGTTCGTCCTTCTTGCATTTGATTATCTCCATTTGACTGTTGATCTGTTTTGTTTTCTTGAGTAGAAGAAGATAGATTGTTGTGATTTTTGTTAGCGACTTTTGACGAATCTAAACCAGATTGCAAGACTTTGCTAATTTGGTCAGCTGTTTGAGAAATATTAGCATCAGACAAGTTTTGCGCCGTATCCCAGATTGTATTTTTTTCTTTCCCTTTTTTATTGATGGGTTTGTTAGAAAAAGTTTTGGTTTTTGGTTTAGATTTTTGATTTCCAAAATCTTTCTTTGGTTCTCTTTTTGGGGTTTGGTTTGTTACTACTTCGGATGATTTTGGCTCCTTGGATTTGTCCTTAAATTTATTAATTAGATGCTCCGAGAGTTTGACACCTGGTTTAGAATCAGAGCTTTGTTTGAGTACTGTTTTTTGACCTAATTTAGAGGTTTGAGGTTTGGGATCAGCACTTTTGTTTGAAGACGGACGCCCGTTTCTAGTATTGATTTCGTCATCCATTTTGTCACCGCTTGCAGAATGCGCAGCGGCTTCATGAAAATCAGTCCCCATCCATCGCTGAATTTTATCTTCGACTTGTTCGCGAGGTTTGGCATATCGTTCGCGTGATACTTTAATAACTTTTTCTCTGTCGCCAACAATCCAATCGTCATTTACAGGAATAGTTTTAGCAGTAAATGGATCGCTCGCCACACCATTAATCATCAATTTAAGTACAACGTGGTATTTGGGTAAATTAACAATATCAGTTGGTGTAAATGAAGGCTCAAACTCAGTTTCTAGGTATTCGGCGTCGCTGGCACCAACCCTAAAGACCACCATTGTACCAACGTTACCAAAGACAGCATCTCTAACCCGAGTGTTGTTTTCTGGAGTTAATTGACCAATGTATTGGTGACCCATAATCAAATTGAGTCGATATTTACGAGCTTCAGAAAGAATAGTTGCAAAACTATCGGTCACAAAATTTTGAAACTCATCAACATACAAGAAAAAGTCTTTGCGTTCGTGTTCTGGAATATCAACCCGAGACAATGCGGCTAATTGAAGCTTTGTTATAATCATTGCTCCCAAAAGCGCGGAGTTGTCTTCCCCCACTTTTCCTTTAGAAAGATCGAGTAAAAGAATCTTTTGATTATCCATAACTTCGCGCAAATCCAAAGTTGATTTGGTTTGCCCGACGATGTTTCTGATAACACCAGAAGACAAAAACTGTCCGACTTTGTTTTGAATCGGCGCAACTGCTTCGGTTCGGTATCGTTCGTTATAATTTGCAAATTCTTCGATCCAAAAAGCTTTTACCATCGGATCTTTGATATTATCAATAATTTTTTTGCGGTATTTTTTGTCTACGTACATTCTGACAACACCGAGCATTGTGTTACCAGGGCTATCAAGTAAAGCCAAAATAGTGTTGTTTAGAATGTATTCCATTCTTGAACTCCACATGTTGGCCCAAATTTTGGTAAAGACACCCATCAATCCTGAAGCGACCAAATGTTTATATCGACTTTCGACAGACTCCAGAATGTTAAAAGCAATTGGATGCTCTAAGTCAGCTGGGTTAAAATAGATGACGTCATTGATTCGATGTGGCGGGACAAAATCCAAAATTTTTGAAACTGAATCGCCGTGAGGGTCAATAAAACAAACTCCGTGACCATTGCGGATATCTTGAATTGCCATATTTTCTAGCAAGGTAGTTTTTCCCATACCAGTCTTACCAATCACATACATGTGACGGCGTCTGTCATCAGGTTTGATACCAAATGGCACTTGCCTATTGCGGAAGTTTGTAACTCCAAATACATTAATTTTTTCTGAGGAATTATCCATAAGTTAATTTAATAATTATCATCAATTGGTAGATCGATTGGTGGTTGAACTTTCTTCATATCAATAGCAGAGATTGGTGTTTTGCTAATAGCTTGTGTAATCGGAAAATGGAAAAGCGTAGCTAGTTCCTCGGTATTAAGGATATATTTTGCCGAACCAATCCAAGTACTTCTTTTTTTGTAACCCGCAAAAATTTCTGCGTAGCGTTTTCGCCGCCAATGTTCGATATACGGCTTTTCTAAACTTGGTGAAATCATCCAGTCTTTCTTAGTTGCAAAAGTAGGTTTAAAAATATTGAATGATGCAGAACCATAGATCCTAAACGGACTTAAAACTAGTTTCTTAAAATCTTTGTGGAAGCTTCCTTTTTTACCCATATGCAAGACTCTAATTTTGGTATAAAATCCTGGACGACCTAGCTTCCGTCTAAGAGAATTAATCTGGTCTTTGGTGACTTCATCTAGTTGCATAAAATCTTTTTCACCTTGGAGCTTTTCTACTTGAGCTTCGACTTTATCTTGCCAGGATCCATCCAAAACTGGCTGAATTACTATTTGATAACCCAAAAACTCCGTAGAATTTACTTGTGTCAAGGTTTCTAGTAAAGGTGCGATTGGGTCCACAATGATTTGACTAGTTTCCGGGCCAGAAAAACCTTCGAATTCTTTATAGGTTCTAATTGGAAAACTCTGGTCTTTGACCAAAATAAAATCGGCACCAAACAATTCGATATCACCATTATCGTAATCATAATCAAAATTTTTGAGATAGTCTTCTATTTCTATCATTTCCATTTCTGGATAATTGGCATAAAAAGAAGTTTGCACAAGTTCTTTGTGTTTAGTCGGGACACGTAAGATGTAAGAAATTCTCCCACCCAAACTCACAATTTCCATTGCCATGAAAAAACTACGCGCCCTTCCACCATTCGTTCCTGAAAATTATAGTTATCAAATAATGTATGAAGCTGGATCAATACTTGCTCCATGTTATAAAAACTGGTGATGTTTTCTTTTGGTGGTTTGATCTCAAATAAAGTCCAATCGATTGTCGCCAAAAATTGACCTTGAATTTCTTCGACATACATCTGATATAAGATGTAAATTGCCAACAAAACAAAAACGATCCATCCGCCATGGCTGATGATTAGCCAGATAATACCTGTAAGATCACCAATTGTAGCGAATAAATCGTTTGACATAGTTATTTAAATGGTGTTTGTTTTATTATACTTAATTTTGTGCCCCTAGGCTAAGTCGTACATGTTTTTGCCAACTTTTTTGAATAACTTTTTGTTAGAAAGACCAACTAGAACTGTATTTCGTTTGACCATTCTTGTGTCTAAGACTTGAGCGATAATATCTTCTCTGCTAACTGGTTCGCCAGATTTTTTGATTATATCGACGATAATATCAGCAACCACTCCCGGTTTATAACCCCACTCAGCTAAAGCGTAAATACCTCGACCGACAAGCACAAATCTTTTATCTTTGATTAACTTGTTGTGAACAGTTTCTTTGTAAGCCTTGCGCTTATCAATTGCTGATTGGTTTATTAGATTAGTAATTTCGGAATAATGCTCTGGCTGACCATGATGCTTCATAACCAAATATGCTTTATCGCCTACATCTTTTGGTTTGATTTCGTTCCAATGATTGAGACCATATTCACCAAAAGGATTTTTCTTGAGCCCAGCGGCGCTATCAAGATAATTAAGCATAACTTTTGGTGTTAATTTGTCTTCGTGAGTTGTATAGAATTCGGAAGTCTGGATTTTTTTCATAAACTTATCTGGATCCAAAGGCTTGCCGTGGTTATCTAATAGTTCTTTGGTAGTTTTGACAAAATGATGTAAAAATTCTTTGTTAAAACCAATTCTTGCCCAAGATTTTCTGATATGTTCATCAGCGCTATGCTCTTCTAACTCCATAGTTAGTCTAAGAACAAATCGCATCGCGTTAATATCAGCTGGATCAGAAAAACCCAAGTACGCAAATAATGCTTGCTCGGACATCAAATCACCATGTTCCGCAATTGTGTTGACTAATAAGTCACGCGCTTGAATAAAATTCTGAAGTTCACCAACACCACGCTTAAGGTTTTTAAGCAATTCTTTTTCGATCTGTCGAACACGTTCACGAGTTAGTCCTTGTTCTTCGCCGACGGTTTTGAGTGTTTGTTGGTCGTGACCAAGCAAACCATAGCGTTTTGAGAGAATGGTTTTTTCTCGATCTTTAAGTGGTTCAAGGATTTGATTAACGATTAGATCTAATTCAAATTGTTGCATTGACTCTTTTTGATGAGCGTCAATAATTGTGTCTAAAATACCCATAATCTTGAGAGAATTTTCTTGATGAAAAAATTATAGCACATATTAGTATGCTGGTCAAATATATTTCTTGATGTTTTTTCACAAAAAAACTGCTTAATTAAGCAGTTTTTTATGGACTATTTTTATCTTCGGCCTACTCTCCAATTTTGCCATCTAACCAATAAAGGACTGGCGATAAAAATTGAGGAATAAGTTCCGGCGATAATTCCTATAAATAAAGCTAAGACAAAGTATTTAATAGTTTCTCCACCAAACAAAAGTAGTGCTGCCAAAACAAATAGCACAGTCAAACTAGTATTTAGTGATCTAACCAAAGTTTGGCTCAAACTGTGGTTAACGATAAATTCGATTGATTGGCCAGCATAAACTTTGAGGTTTTCACGAATACGGTCGAATACAATAATTGTATCGTGAACTGAGAATCCGAGAACTGTTAACATTGCTGTAACGAACATACTGTCCACTTCAACTCCGCCAAATTTTCCTAAAATAGCAAATACTCCCAAAACAACTAGTAGGTCATGAACCAAAGCAACAATCGCAGTCAATCCAAACTGCCAAGCCGAAACTGGTCGACTAACTCTTCTAAATGCGTAAGCAATATAGAAGACAATACCCAAAGAAACCAAAATCAACTGATAAAAAGCTTGTCTAGTTAACTGTTGCCCGATGACCGGACCAATTGATTCAAACCTAACTTCTTCAAATTCGCCAACTTGCTCTGTGATTGCAGCTGCGATTTCATCGTAACGATCTTTTTCTAGTGTTTCGGTGCGAATGATGTAACCTTGATTGTCAGTTGATTGAACTTGAGCATTATTTAAGCCTTGTTCGTTAAGCACGGCCTGAATCGAAGAAGATTGAACTTCTTGAGTAAACTTCAATTCTGTAACTGTCCCGCCCTTAAAATCAATCCCCAATCGCAATCCAAAAATTGCTAAGCAAAGAACACCAAAGATCAAAATGACCGCAGATAGAACAAAGAAATATTTAGAGTATTTAAGTAATTGCATAAATTTATTGATTATTCTTATCTTTAAGAGTCACTCCAAATAGCCACGGATGAGAAAGAATTCTTCCAGTGACAAACAATCTCAAAAATGTCCGAGTAACAGTGATTGCCGAGAACATTGATATCAAAATACCAATCGACAAAGTCACCGCAAAACCTTTAATTGATGGAGTGCCAAACATGTACAAAATTAAAGTTGTGATTAAACTAGAAACATTTGAGTCGCGAATAGAAAGCCAGGCTCTGGCAAATCCATCTTCGATTGCTGCATTGATGTTTTTACCAGCTCGAAATTCTTCTTTCATTCTTTCGAAGATTAAAATATTAGCATCAACCGCCATACCAATCGACAAAATAAATCCAGCAATTCCTGCAAGCGTTAATGTAACTGGTTGGATTCCACCCAATAACATCAAAGCAATATAACTAACCAAGGCCAAAACACCAAACCAACCATTCACTGCTATACCTAACAAGAAGAATGTTCCAACCAGAATGACAGCGGTCACAGAAATTCCAACTTTGAAGACTGCGATCGAAATCAAAGTGTAGATAATCAATGCAAACAAGGCCAATAAACCAGGAAATCGATAGTACAAAACCATAAATAGCGCGACCAGAATTAAACCAATCAAACCAGCGATCAAAGATTTTTGGATTGATTCTTGACCTAAAGTTGCGCCAACATTTTGTTGAGAAATTAACTTAATCGGTACTG
Source organism: Candidatus Doudnaibacteriota bacterium (assembly GCA_041389225.1). Taxonomy (GTDB): domain Bacteria; phylum Patescibacteriota; class Doudnabacteria; order UBA920; family UBA920; genus UBA920. The sequence continues at coordinate 38,854 of JAWKSI010000007.1, forward strand.
GTAGTGCTCCTGAGTTTAATCTTGTTGCCAAGTTTTTTGCTTCATCAACAGTAAAGTTTCCTGTTATCACAGCTTCGCCGTTATTAATTTCTGATTGAACGACTGGCGCGCTAAGAATTTGGCCATCAAGTACAATGGCAATTGGCAAACCAATATTTTCGCCAGTAAGTTTGGAGAATAAATCAGTTCCTTCGTTATCAAATTCCAATCTAACCAAAGCTTGAGTGGAAATATTTCCGCTTCTTGTTCCCCCGCCTTGAATGTCAGCAGTAGCACGCTTGAGTTGCTTTCCTGACAAACCTGTCGGAAGCCAACCAAACAAAGGGTCAACTGTGACCTGTCCATCTTCCCCAACCGTAACTCCATTGGTTTGATCAGCATTAGGATCTTGAGTTCTAAACTCCAAAAGTGGAGTTTGACCAATTTGATTAATCGCTTCGTTGATATCGCTAACACCTGGAAGTTCTACAACAATTTGATCAGTGCCTTGAACTTGCACAACAGATTCACTTAAACCAAAACTGTTGACGCGCCGTTCAATTGTGTCTCTTGCTGCTGCCAAAGCTTCTGTTTTGTCTGCTTGATCGACATTAGAAAAATCAGCTTGGTAAACCAAATGAGCTCCGCCTTGTAAATCCAGACCCAACTTAACTTTGAAATCTTTATTATAGTTGATTCCAATTTTTGAAAGATTTATTCGACTACCTTTTGGCCAAACGATCCACGCTGCCGCAAGACCTAACAATATTACGAATCCAAAAACTATTAATTTTTTGATAATTGAGTTCATATATCAGTATTAATTTCTTGCATAATTATAGTCAAAAATGCTAAAAATAGCAAAAAATTATGCCTAATGGTTACGCAGATATTTGTGCAATGCTTTTTGAATTCGGGCCTTCCAAATAATGTTAATTTTGATATTTTCTACTGTCTGATTTGTGGTTTGGGTAAGAAGCTTTTTGTATGGATAGCTCATTTGCTCAAAAATACTCAATTCTTTTGAGGTGTTCCAAGATTCCGGCCCTTCAAACAATCTACCCAAAAGTTTACCACCACCCAGCCTTTTGGCTAACTCAACGTGGTTACTCCGAACTAGGTTCATAAAAACCTTGCGACTGTGCTTGTGGTACAGGCCAGAACTAATTAGAAGTGGCGCATCTTGGCTTCTTATTTTTTGCACAAGAATCATGCCTGTTAACCTTTCTTGTAAATTGGCTTTTCTAAACTGAAGCAATCCATTTAGAATTTGTCTTTTTTCCTGCGCTAAAGTTTTGGTCATATATAATCTTTCAAAATACTTAAAGGTTGTGACATTATCTTGATGCTTAGCAACTACATTTAAGACTTCTTGCTTAAGATCTGGATCAATGGTCTGGTCGTTGCAGTATTTTTTGAATAAACCTTGGGCGTGCTTAATTACTTTGGTGTCGCCGAGTATTCCAGCTTGAGCATAAGCTAAGCTTCGAAGTAAAGTTTTTTGATGGGATTCATTGGTAGATTTTTTAAAACCAACTTTACTAATGAGCCTAGAAAATATTTCTAATCTAAATTTTTGATATCGAGATTCCAATTTTGAATCTTGAGTTAAGTGCAAACTAATTTGATTTAACCCATCTGTAATTTCTGACCAAACTACATAACTATTTTCTGTTTGAGCTAAGCTTTTGACTAAATCAAGATATTGCTGTAATGGTTCTAGACCTGCTTTGGTGAGCAAAAATTGACTTCGAACCAAAGATAACCTATCAGCGGCGCTCAAAAGTCCTAATTTTATAGCTTGTATTAATCCTGGCCAAAATTCCTCTGCGTATTGTGTGATATAAAAACTATACTCTCCGGGGTTTAATTGGAAGTACTGACATTGATCAAATTTGATATTTGTTAAACTCTGCTTTGAGGCTTTTAGCATGATCAAATCAGAGTTAGTGCTTTGGTTAATTTCAGCTTGAACTGGAATATGCCAAGTCGATATATTTTTGCTTTTACTCTTTTTTGGTAAACTTTGCAAAAATTTTGATTGTGACAAAACAATCTTGTTAGATTTATTTACTGCGACTATGACAACTGGGTAACCACTTTCTTTGACCCACTGGTGCATCATTTTTTTGATTGGTTTTTTGGTAACCTGTTCAAAAACTCGCCACAAATCTTCTGTGGTTGTATTCTTGTGAGCGAATTTTTTGAGATATAATCTTATGCTATTTCTAAAATTAGCTTCACCTAAATAAAAGCTAAGCATTCTTAATACAGAGGCACCTTTGTTATAACTAATAGCATCAAACACCTCATCAATTTGCGCGCTGTGTTGCACCGAAACCTCAACAGGGTGTGTAGCCTTCAAACTATCAGCGGTCAAAGCGTAACTTTGCTCGAGTCGCACAAACTTTGTCCAAAAATTCCATTCGGGAAAAAGTTTATCAACCACGTAATACGCCATATAACTGGCGAAGCTTTCATTAAGCCAAAGATAAGTCCACCATTTCATTGTCACTAAATTACCAAACCATTGATGAACTAATTCGTGGGCAATAACTTCGGCAACTTGCTGTTTGTAAGCAAACGAAGTGTGCTCCTCGTCTACTAAGAGAACTGTTTCTCTAAAGGTTATCGCTCCCCAATTCTCCATCGCTCCTGCGGCAAAATCTGGAATGGCCAATAAGTCGAGTTCTTTGAGCGGAAACTTGATCGCAAAATATTCTTCCAAATATTCCAAAGCCCGCTTGGCGGTTTGCAAACCAAACTTACCAAGATGTCTTTTTCCGGGTGTAGTATGAACTCTTACCACTGTGCCATTTTTGGTTTTTGTCTTTAGATATTCTAACTCACCAATCACAAATGCGAGTAAGTACGTTGACATTGGAGGTGTAGTCTCAAATGTCAAACTTTTGTTAAAACGATTCAGTAATTTTGTTTTTTTGAGTTGCGTATTAGAAATGACTTGTAAGTGTCGAGAAATTATCACCTCTAAATCAAAAGTCGCTTTGAGTTCTGGTTCATCAAAACAAGGAAAAGCTCGACGGGCATCTGTTGCTTCAAATTGCGTGGTCGCTAAAAACTTTGTTTGTTGATTTTGGTCTTGGTATGCGCTTTTGTAAAAGCCGCGCAATTGATCAGAAATTATTCCTTCAAAGTCTATATCCAAAATAACGTCTCCTTTAACTTTTTGTGCAAATTCCAACGTGACTGTTTCGTACTTTTGAGAAAACTTGAGTTTAGCGAGTTCCTGTATTTGGTTTTTGGTAAAAATCTTCGCAGACTTTATTTTAAGATCCACAGCATGCAAAGTAATTTCTTTGCTCAAGGAAGATAAATGTAAAGTGATTCTAACCTGACCTTTGTAGGTAAATTCTTCCAAGTTAGGTTCAAGCCTAAGATGATAATTCTTTGGTTTTGCAAATTTGGGTAATCGGTGAGAATTTTGAGCAAGCTTTTTTGTCATATATTTTATCTTAACAAATAACCGCAAACTTTTTTAGTTTGCGGTTATAATTTTTACTGGTGCTTAATTTATCCCAACAGAGCTTTGGTCAATGGTCTTTTCTTGTGTCGGTGAAAAGTCTCTCGATTCTAGCTCGGGGCAAATAAAACTTATTTGAGTATCTTGATCTAACTCTAAGAAATTAGCTTTCATCCCAAGAGCATCAAAACTAGTAAGAAAAAATTGATCGCTGGCCTCAAACAAAACATTTGTAACAACTGACTTACGACACTTTGAGTCTTGAGAACAAATTATTTTGCTAATTTGGCCAAAAGGTTCGAGAACTACTTCTTGTAGTCGCAACTCAAACTTTGTTTGAGTTTGATCTAGTGGGGTCATCTTTACTAAGCTAGACTTGAGAAGTAACCCACAATTCAAATCACCGATGGGGGTTAGAATTCGCACATTTGGTGAGCTAATGCTAATTTCTTTGATCGCAGTTTTTGCAAGGAGTTGCTCAACTTGCATCTCACCTAGACGCAAATACAGTAACTTTTTGAACTCAATCAAAGCTCCAGTTATATCCATCATAATTCCTCCGAGTATTAAAAAATCACTGATCCCAGTGATTATATTAGATTAGTAGTTGTGGGTCAAAATCCAAAATTTTTATAAAATCTAGTTTTTGGGCTGTAGCTCTCTCCCACCTTGAACCAACAGAGGTTTCCCATTTTGGTAAAAAGTGTAACTCCTTGATCAACTTAGATTTAAAAATTGGTTCGTAAAAATCAACTAACAAGTCTTGCGGATAGCCATTTTCGTTAGTTTGAGCATAGATTCTGAGCATGTCGTTATTGTAGCTGGTTTGATTAAAGACAATGTAGCCTTGATCCTCAAGAACCGTTATGGCTCGGTTAAAGAATTCCATATTCTTTTCAAAACTACCTAAACCACCAGTTGTCATAGGACCACAAACTTGCACGATCTGTTGATCTGCAAATTTGTTTAGCTGCTCTAACGCAATCTCACATAAATCTGAATAGGTTCGAGCGTTTTGCAACATTTGTGCTGTTGGATGAATGTCGTGTGTCATACTAAAAAGATTATACCAAAAATCCCCAAAAGTTTATGTGCATAACTTTTGGGGATTTGATATCTAGGCCTTGTGTTCTGGAGCGTTAATCAACCCGCACTTCTTATACTTTTTGCCACTTCCACAATAACATGGATCGTTGCGACCAATTTCTTTGGCTCGAGGGTCAGCAATTTGTTCTGATTGAGTTACTTGTTGGCCTCCAGCATTACTAGGAGCATTGAGAATGACGTTCTTATGTTCGTGACCATCAGTGTGTGTATGAGTTTCTAAACCAACTTTGAGAATTGTATAAACCACACGTTTGTCAATTTCTGTAAGCAAATTTTGGAACAAAATATGTCCTTCTTTTTTGTATTCAACCAAAGGATCGCGTTGACCATAACCCCGCAAACGAACTGCATCTCGCAAATGATCCATAGTATCCAAATGCTCCATCCACAAATTATCGATGCTTTGTAAAATCAAAAACCTACCAGTTTGTTCATATATATCTTGTCCCAGTTCTTGAGTTTTTTGTGCAAAGACATCAACAAAGAATTTGCTTAATTCATCTATTACAACAAATTCTCGATCTGCTGAGGTTTGCAAACTTTGCGTAATTCGATCCGTTAACTCTGTTGATAATGGATAAATCGTATTAGCAGTTTCAAAAATTTCCTTAAGCGCTTCTTCTTGCTTTTCACGAGCCGAAAAATTAAATCGAACAATACTAGAAACTTCTTGCTTGATCAACTCTGTTACTTCTTGCAAAACATCAATTTGTTGTTCCTTTTCTAGTCCTGCCAAATAACCACGACGTCGTTTGTAAATCACAATACGTTGGCTATTTAATACGTCATCATATTCCAAAACATTTTTACGCGAGTCAAAGTTAATGCCTTCAATTTTTTTCTGTGCGCTTTCGATCGAACGAGAAACCAAACCAGCTTCGATTGGTTGGTCGTCAGGAATTCGCAAAGTATCCATCATGGACTGCATGCGGGCGCCACCAAATAATCGCATCAGGTCGTCTTCCATAGAAACATAAAACTGCGAACTTCCAGGATCACCTTGTCGACCACTACGGCCACGCAACTGATTATCAATACGGCGAGATTCATGGCGCTCAGTTCCGATAACAGCCAAGCCTCCAGCATCTTTGACGGTTTGTGCGTCTTCTGAACTAACTGGATTGCCACCTAGCAGAATATCAACCCCACGGCCAGCAATATTAGTTGCCAAAGTGATCGCTCCTGGTCGACCAGCTTGTGCAATAATATTGGCTTCGCGTTCATGGTTTTTGGCATTAAGTAACTCAAATTTCAACCCTTCTTTTTTGAGAACTTCTGCTAACATTTCGTTTTTAGCAATACTAACCGTACCAATCAAAACTGGTTGATTGTTTTTGTGTCGCTCTTTGACGTCCTGAGCGATAGCTGCAAATTTAGCAGCTTCGTTTTTATAAACCAAGTCCGAACGATCATCGCGGACAATCGGTTGGTTAGTCGGGATAATATCAACTTCTAAGTTATAAATTTTGAAAAACTCTTCTTCTTCGGTTTTGGCGGTTCCAGTCATACCCGCAAGAAAGTCATACAATCTAAACAAATTCTGAAAAGTAATCGTTGCCAAAGTTTTACTTTCTTGTTGAATTTTGACGTTTTCTTTGGCCTCGATAGCTTGATGCAAACCTTGGCTGTACCGACGTCCAAACATCAAGCGTCCTGTAAATTCATCAACGATAACTATTTCTCCATCACGAATAACATAATCACGGTCTTTGATAAAAAGAGTTTTGGCCTTGAGAGCTTGTTCAATATGGTGCAAGGTTGTAATGCCGCCACTAGTGTCATAAATATTAGAAACGTTAAGCAATTGCTCGATTCTCGTAATACCTTCGTCAGTCAAATTTGCTGATTTATGTTTTTCATCAACATTGTAGTCTGCGTCTTCCTGTAAATTGTTTACTAGTTTTGAAAATTGATAATACTTATCTGTTGGTTCAGTATCAGGTTGAGAAATAATCAAAGGTGTTCGAGCTTCATCAATCAAAATACTATCAACTTCGTCGACGATGGCAAAAAAGAGTTCGCGTTGTCTCAGTTGAGAAACATTTTGCACCATATTATCTCGCAAATAATCAAAACCAAACTCATTGTTAGTTCCATAAGTAATATCAGCGCGATAAGCTTCTTGGCGGCTAACAGGACGCATATGTTTAACATCCAAAACTAGGCCCTGAGTTTCGCTTTCGATCCGTTCGATTTCTTCTTGTTCGGGTTGATAAGTCGGATCATAAATAAATGAAGCTTCGTGTTGAATGCTAGCAATGCTTAAACCGAGTTTATGATAAACCGGACCCATCTGACTAGCTTGCCACCGCGCCAAGTAATCATTAACTGTCACAAGGTGTGCCCCGCGCCCCGCCAAAGCGTACAGACTGAGCGGTAATGTAGCAGTCAAAGTTTTTCCTTCACCAGTGCGCATTTCGGCAATGCGAGTTTGCGCTAAAGTCAACCCACCGACAATTTGCACATCATAGTGAAATTGACCAATCGCTCGTTTTGCAGCTTCTCTCACCAAAGCAAAAACTTCTGGTCTTAATTCTTTAAATTTTGCTTTGAGTTGAGAACCTTCTTTAATTTGCGACAATTGGTCACGAAAACTCTGTGTTCGGTCTAAAATTTCTTGATCTGACAACCGGGCAATATCTTCTGTTAACGAGTTAATCAAAGATAGTTCAGCGGCGTGAGTTTTGAGTGGGTCAGATCCAGAAAAATTGAATAAATTGGAAAAAATAGACATAAAAATAAAAATTATACTTGATAAGTATATCCGATTTTTGGACTTTAGCCAAAACAAAAAGCTTCGGAAATGAAGCTTTTTTGCTATTTTTAAGAGGGTTTTTGGTTATTCTGTAAATCTTTTCCAGATATTTCCCATTCTGCGACGCAAGCCAACCTTTTTTTCTTTGGATTTTTTCATTTGATCGGCTATTTTAGGAATAGCCGAATCCAATGCTTGATAAAAATCAGTGCCAATAGCTTCTGCAAAATAACTATTTGGAGCTATTAAGATTTCGATTCGATGATCACCTGCTTCAGTGGAATAACTCAAATGCTCCAATTCTACCGAAGCGTGGTTTTCTGGACTAGCGAATTTATCCAAAGAGCCGAGTTTTTCGGTTACTGCACTTTTGATAGCTTCGGATAATTCGGTATTAGTGGCTTTAAAGTTTATGTTCATAGTTTTATTTTAACTTAATTACATTATAACATAAGCATTTACACTACCGAAGTTGTAATAGTTCTAGTTCTGGTTCGGTAAAGCCGATTAAGTTAGGTTCGTGCCTCAGATAAACTCCGGTCATTTCAAAGACTAAGTCTCTAACTTTGACAAATAATGCTAAAACTTCTGATGCCGTCGCTTCCCCAGAGTCATTTAGAATGACTGCTGGTTGAGCACTATTAATCCTCGCTCCACCAATAGTCATATCAGTTAATCCACAAATTTGAAGCAAAAAGGCTGCCGGTGTTTTATAACCCTCGTTGAGTTTTAACACTTGTTTGAGATTATTAAGTTTGTTTGCAACTTTGTAATCAAAGTTATGCTCAAGGGTTTTACAAGATCATCGAACTGATCCTTCTGACAAAATCGGCCCTCTAAAAAATGATCCTGCGTTTCCTGATGACGGTTGATCAGGAAAGGGAAACTTATTATTTCGAATTTCTATAATTGCGTTTCTGATTTTCTCTATCGAAACATTATTAGTTTCTTGATTCAAAAACTTAATCGCCAAATCTTTGTAATCCAGATTAGGTTGAGGGTTTTTGGAGAGCTTGATTTGAGTTTGTAAGATCACATAACGATCTTTGGCAGAAGAATTAAAAATACTCCGACGATATCCAAACTCACAATCAGAATTATCCAACTCAAGAATTTGATGAGTTTGCCTATCAAAACACTTAACTTTTTCTACAACTTGTGCTGCCTCTTGACCATAGGCCCCAACATTTTGCACCACCAGAGCCCCAGAAAATCCTGGGATATGAGAAAGATTTTCTATTCCCCACCAATTTTGCTCAACTGTAAACCTAACAACATCATCCCAAACTTCCCCACTGGCAATATTCAAAATTACATAATCATTGTTTTCTTTAACGATATCTAGTCCGATCGTTTCTATTCTAATTACTAGACCAGAAACACCCTGATCATTAACTACCATATTACTTCCACCACCAAGAATTGTTACAGGCCAAGAATTCTGCTCAGCTAATTCTAAACCAGCGATTATTTCTTCATCTGACTGAGCAAACAATAATCGTTCTGCAGGCCCACCTATAAAAAAACTAGTGTAAGGTTTGAGTTCGATGTTTTCTAAAACTTCCATTTATATAATTTGGTAACCTAACCTGTTAAAACTACCTACTGCCATCACTACCACAACATCATTCTCAGTAAGCTCTGCATCAAGGATTTGTTGCGCCGCTTCTTTATTGACCACAAGTCTAACATTGGATTGGCTAATTTTAATTTTGTCGACCACTATTTGACCTGTAATAGAATGATCTGATGCTTTTTCTCGAGCAGGATATATTTCGGCAATCAAAACTTGATCAGCTTCATCAAAGCAAGTTGCCAAATCAGTTAAGACAGACTGAGTTCGACTAAAAGTATGTGGTTCAAAGACTGCCCATAATCTTTTTTGAGGATACCGTGCTTTAAGAGCCTTAAGAGTTTCTTTAACAGCGGTTGGGTGATGAGCATAATCATCAAAGACCATTGCACCTGATTTACTTTGTCCTAAGAATTCTAAGCGCCGTTTGATTCCCGCAAAAGCAGCTAAGCCGTGTTGAACTTGCTCAGGAGTAAAACCTAAAGTTCTAAGTACGGCGATAGCACCAAGAGCGTTGTAAACATTATGTTCGCCAAAAAGATTAATCGCATATGTCTCAGTAGAAACCTTGGTCAAATCTTGAGGGCCAGTTTTTGTGACAATAAATTGCGTTGCTTCGGGTAAAATCTGAATATTAGAAGCAACATAATTAGCATTATTATTTAACCCAAAAGTTACTTGACCTAAGTTACTTTGGTGAGCCAACTTTGCTAGCTCTGCTTGATCTGCGTTATAAACCAACAAACCATCGTCAGGCATATTTTCGATTAATTCAGCAAATTCATTTTCTAACTCCTCTAAACTAGAAAAAATATCAGGGTGATCCATTTCCAAATTATTGAGCAGCAAAATATCAGGTTTGTATTGGTGAAATTTTGGAGTCGGGTCATTGTATAAGGCTTTGTACTCATCACCTTCAAAAACATAATAGTGACCATCGCCTTGATAAAAGTTAACTTCATCTTCTATTAACACCGCTCCAGTCATAAACGAACTGTCATCAATTTCTTGCAAAGCTCGGCCCAATAAAGCCGCAGTCGTTGATTTACCGTGAGTCCCCGAAACTACAATACGAAGCTTGTCTTTGCTGAGTTGATATAAGAATTCGCTCAATGAATAAAATTCGATCGTCTCTGATTCTAACCAAGCAATTTCGGGATTGGTCAGGCTACTCTCTCCAGCTGATGCAATATAAAGATCAGCTTGCTCATCCTTTATATGCGCAGTGTCGTACCCGACAAAGTATGGAATATTATGATCATCCAAAACAGTTTTTGCTGGAGCATAAACTTCTGTACTATCACTTCCGACTACTTGATAACCCATTTGCTTGGCCATGCAAGCAGTCGCAGACATAGCAATCCCACCAATCCCTATAAAATAAATTTTCTCTACGTTTTCTAATTGCATTTTAATCGACTAATAATTGTTTGAGTTTTGTATCTCTAATAGAAAGTTCTTTTTGTTTCTCCGCCAAAAGTTGCCACATTTGTGGTAAATATTTTTGCGCAGTCTGACGGCCATGTTTGTAATAAAACTGAGTTTTAGAAAAATCAGTAAAATGAAAAAATAAATATTTTTTCAAAAAAGAAATTTTTGGATTATCTGGAACTATCAAAAGATCGCAATCAAAGTCGGAATCTTGTTGACTATTTTGCTGTGCGGTAATTGCGATATCTAGCGCTCGCCCCAAGACTGCAAAAATCCCAGGTCGGTCTGTCCGATAATCCAAATCGTAATCGAGATTAGAATATTCATCAAAGATATTTCTGCCATTTAGATGTTTAAGTCCTTGTTGCCAGAACGAAGCCAAAGCATTGGGCCACAAAATCGCTTTAATAGTATTAAAAACCTTCTTCAAAAAAATCTGCCAAGGTGAAAACACGTGTCTTGTACCTCGCATATCAACACCAATAACCAAATCAACCCCACTGCTTCGAGCAATATCTCCAGGCACAACGCTAACGATCCCGCCATCAAGTAGTGATTTATCACCCCAACTCACTGGCTCAAAAATTCCTGGTAAAGCACAAGAAGTGCAAATCGCTTTAGCTAAATCCCCAACTTCCAAGTTGACTGCTGTTCCTTCTTGTAAGTCTGTTGCAATAATCCCAAGTCTTGGTTTGACATCCTCAAAGGATTTGTTTTGGGTATAAACTCGCAAGTATTGCTCAACCTTTTCCATGTTATAAATTCCACCTTTGTTTTTACTCCGTCTAATTAGACTAAAAACAAACTCAGAATTAAATTTTAACGCTGCCTGCTTAAGTTGCTCCATAGTTCCACTGGCGTAACTCGCTGCCACAATTGAGCTTCCTGACATCGAAGCAATATAATCAATCGGAAAATTATTTTCTTTGAGCACTTCCAAAAATCCAATATAAAAGATTGACCTCGAAGAAGCGCCACTCCATGCAAAGCCAACTCTCGGATAAATTTGCCTTTGACTATTTGACATCTAAAACTTTTGATTTAATCACAGTATACATATTATGAGCAGACTGAAGCGGAAGTAATTCTTGCAAATTTTGCACCATGACTTTTTGCTTTTCTGGTTCAAACATCAAGCGTTTAAGAATATGCAAAACAACTTGAGGGTCTAAATCTGCCTGATCAAGAACAATACCAGCTCCTGCTTGTGTTATCAAGTCAGAGTTTACGGTTTGGTGAGTATTAGGCATTGGGATTATAATTGCCGGCTTAGCGGTTACAGCTAACTCACTCAATGTACCAAGTCCTGCTCGACACAAAACATAATCTGCCGAAGCATAATACAAACTCATATCTTTTACAAAATCCAGCTGTTTATATGATGGCAGATTTTCTGAGAACGTTCTAAGCTCTTGTTTTCCTCCCACGATATGAACTACTTGCACTATCTTATTGAGCTCCTCGATATTGTCCCAAATAAAATTATTGATCGCTAAGGAGCCGCTACCACCACCAAAAACCAAGAGCACTGGCAAGTTTTCTTGTAGTTCTAATTTCTTTATTGCCTCTGCTCGAGGAGGTAATTGACTTAACGATTCCCTCGCTGGGTTTCCAGTCCAATAAACTTTATTTTCTTTTAAATAAGCTTTACCAAAACCGGAACCTTGCGGGAAATCTTTGGTTGATTTTTTAAAACTTGTCGTGATTACATTTGCCAAACTCGCAACCAAAGCGTTAGACAATGATACACCGGCATCTTGTTGGTGGATCACCCTTTTGATACCAAACAACCAAGCTACAAAAATAACCGGAACCTCGACGTAGCCACCAGCTCCAATGACAAGACTAGGTTTATACTTTGCTATCAGCCACGCGCTTTGTAGCAAACCAATCAAAACTAAAACAGGAGAAAAAATGTTCTGCCAGCCCCACCAATATCGTCGAAACTTTCCGGTAATTATTCTTTTGAAATCTAAATCCATATTCTTGGCCAAAGTTTGACCGGCAGAGTTTTTAACATCTAGCACAATAAATTTTGCGGTTTCTTGTTTTTGCCAATATTCGGCCAAAGCCAAAAGCGGTGTGATTGGTCCACCTGTTTGTCCGCCGAGTAAGAAGATAGTTTGAGATTTAGATTTCATATTCCGGGGTATGATTAAATGTTGGATTTATAACTGACTGATAAACTTGGTAAGTTTCTTCTGCAGTTTTGGTCCACGAAAACAAAGCTGCTCTTTCTAGTGCACGAGCTTGAACTTGTTTGTAGAATTCGGTATCTCGTAATAACAAATTTAATTTTTCCGCAATATCTTCTGGGTCTAGCGGATCAAAAAAAATCGCGCCATTGTCATAAACTTCATTCAAAACCTCTGTATTTGCCGCGACTACCGGGACACCATACTGCATAGCTTCCAGTCCTGGTAAGCCAAAACCTTCGTGCAACGAAGCCGTAACAAAAGCATAAGCGTTTTGGTATAAAGCAGTTTGAGTATGAGTGGGAACAAACCCAGTAAAAACTAAGTGTTCGGGATGCTTGATCTGCATCGCTTGAGTTCTGATTTCTGGATAGTGTGGGTCTGGTTTTCCCGCGATAACTAAATCTATGTCATACTTATATTTTTGCAACAAAACATCAAAGCCGCGGCACAAAGTAATAATATTTTTCTTTCGTTCTAGCGTGCCAACAAACAACAAGTACGGTCTAGTAAGCAAAAGAAGTTCTTTGATTTCTTCAAAATTTGCCGGAGTCGTGTCTAAATCTGTTGCTTCGTAGATAACTTCAATCTTCTGTGGATCGACCCCCAAAAATTCTACAATTTCTTTTTTTGCTGCTTCCGAAACCGTGATGACTTTTTGTGCAAATTTTGCCGCATGTCCGATCACATATTTATAAAGCAAGAATTTATGGTATGTGCTTTTTTTATGTCCACTAATTTTATGGTGAACCATATCATGAATTGTAACAACGTACTTGCCACGATATCTCACTGGAACATTAAAATTTGGAAAGTGCATCAAATCCAAATTATAGCTTGTTAATAATCGAGGATATTTGATCTGTTCGCCCACCAACCCGTAATGCCTAAATGGTGCAGGAATTAGCTTACCCCCAAGTTTAGTAATCTCAGCCAAATCATCTTCCGCACAATTCTCAGGATGAAAAAAAACAAAATACTCATCTGGAGAATTGAGTTTTTGATTATTAATTAGTAAATGTTTGAGTAACTCAAAAGAGTACCTGCCAATCCCAGAATTTATACTCCCACCCATTCTAAAATCAAAACCTATTTTCATCTAACTTTCCTTAATTAATTCCATCAATATCTGAGAAGTTTTCGTCCAATCAAACTGCCTTGCTCTTTCTAGACCTTTTTTGACATAAATTTCTCTTGCTTTAGCATCGGTTAGTAACATCACACCAGCTTTGCCCAACTCTTCAACCTGATAGGGATTAACTAAAATCCCCGCATCGCCAATCACTTCTGGCATCGAACTAACAGAAGAAGTTATCACTGGTGTACCAACTGCCATCGCCTCCAAAACTGGTAAACCAAAGCCTTCGTACAAAGAAGGCCAAATCAAGAACCTTGCCAGCTTGATCAAATAAGGCTTATCCGATTCATGAACATATCCAAGATAAGTAATCCGTCTTTTGATGTCAGGTTTGGCGTTCGCAATTTGTTTGAAAATTTTATTCGCTTGCCATCCAGCCCGCCCTGCAAGTATCAAGTTGACATCACTTGGCCAAAAATTCATCGCTTCGATAACACGAGCGAGATTTTTTCGCGGTTCGATAGTCCCAACAAATAAGACAAACTTTGGCGGTAATTGATATTTATTTCGTATCATTCGCAACTGGTTTTGCTCAAGATCGTTATGGTATCTGCGCTGGTCAACTCCAAGCAAACCAACTTTGATTTTACTGGAATCAACGCCAAGTTCTTCAATCAAACTCTGTTTTGTGTGTGCCGAAACAGCCAAAATTCTATCTGCACGTTTGATTAATTTTTTGATGTTTATAAAACGGTACCACAAACGACTTTTTAACGAAAACATTTGTGGCATCAAAATTGCACTTAGATCATGAACAACCAAAACTAATTTGGTCGAAGCTTGCAACCTGACCATATTCCAATTAGGCATCACAACGGTTGTCGCTGTGGGATAGTCACCTTGTCCAACTAAATTTTCTAACTTTGGCCAACCCAAAATTTTCATACTCAAATTTAGCAAGCGATTTGGAATTCGAGTTTGCTTGTATTCAGAATTGATAAAATGAAATCGATCGAACTCCATTTTTTTAAAACCATTGTAAAATAAAGTAAATTTTTCTGAAGAATTATTAGAAAGCAGGCGCTCAATCACTGACATAGCAAAATATTCAACTCCGCTGTAGAGTTTGTGATGCATACTTCTTAAATCGACGATAATTTTCATTAACTCAAAAATTTACTTATGACCCAGTTAAGCTTTTTTTCAAATTGAGCACGCGAAAACTGCTCAGCATGAGTGCGCATCACGTTGGCTTGATACTTGGATTGATCCCAACGATTGATCAATTCTGATAATTTCTCTGCTGAAATTTGATCTAGTAACTCCCCCGTCTGTCCTGGGATTATAGTTTCCAAACTCCCGCCTTTAGCTTGACCAATAGTGGCAGTACCACAAGCCGCAGCTTCTAATGGCATCATGCCAAAATCTTCGACTTGAGGATAAATAAAACCAAGCGCTCCACTATACTGATCGCGCAATTCTTGATCCGAAACCAACCCTAAGAACTTAATATTCGGCCCTGCGATCGACTTGAGATATTCTTGATAACGGCCAGCACCAACCACGTGCAAAGGTTTGCCTAACTGATTAAA
>JAWKSI010000008.1:0-34667 GCA_041389225.1 Candidatus Doudnaibacteriota bacterium
AGCACGACAGAAGTTTGGAGTTCGTTGGCTAACAAGTTTGCTAGAGAACGAATGTAGGTTCCCGAACTAACTGTGCAAGTGATGTTTATTATTTGAAAATTTTGAGGTTGGTTTTGCTTCAAAAGTTGTTGCCATAAATCTAGAATTTGTTCTTGTCTAAAATCACCCTTAATCAAAGCGATGGTTGATTGAAGATAAGTCAAAAGCTCTGGCGTCGAGATTGAACTTATTTTTTGGTTTTCTAATTTTTGATATTCCATTTGTTGAGTTGGAATTTTGATTTTGTGCAAGAGGTTATTTTTGGCCCATTGCCAAAGTGGTTGACCTTTGACTCTTCTGGCAGAAAAGACAGGAAAAGGTAGATTATGTTTACCAGTTATTTTTAAAATGGCAGACTCAACTTCTTCTTGTGATTTTACTGAAACTGTTTGGTCTTTCTGCGGAATTCCCAAGAGGTCTAGACTATCAGTTTTGAAGCCAAGTAAAAAACTCGCTTGGTATACTTTGTTAAGTTTGAGAAACTTGTGTTTTTGATGGACAAGTGGTCCAGCTAATAACAACAATGCGCCGCTTGCCATGGGGTCTAGTCTGCCTGCGTAAGTAATCGGTAAATCAGTGAGCTCTTGGTGCTTGTCTCGGAATTTGTTTAGGGCGTCTAGTGGGGTTTCCCCAAGTTTTTTATTAATTAGAATGGGTTGATCAAATATCATAATTTTATTGTAGCGCAAAAAGAAAAGCCGTGGGGACGGCTCTTATGGGTGTGGTGGGGACGGCTATGCTAATTGTAGAAACTTTATTTTTTGGGAGGTCTTATGTGGGCTTACTATGGCCCTGTATTCCTTCCCATCATTGACGGACAAGTTGTCAGCTAATTCGACTTGCCCTTCTGCAGTCGAATATCTTGATGACATCCATATTCCACGATCTTTGTCGGATCGTTTTGGTATGACCCAAACCACAAAGTATGTTTTTTTTGTGATTGGGACTTCAAGTATATCTATCTTTTCAATCTTCACCGTGCACTCAAAGCTGTAAGTCAATTGACCTAACTTTGGTGCTTCTTTTAATTTTTTGGTTGGTCGTTCAGTAGTAGAAGGTTCGTCTGGGAGGTCGATCTTCTCAACCTTAGTTAATGTTGTGTTCATCTGTTCCCTCCTTAAATAAAAATGCAAAAATAATTTACAAGAGTTAATAGTACAACAAAGAAACGAATCAGTCAATGTCTTTTTTATCAATACTAAGATTGAAGTGCTTTGAGGTATAATAAAAGTATGCAAAATAATGTAGAACAGAAAATTGAGATTGCGGTATTTGGCGGTGGATGTTTTTGGTGTACCGAAGCTGTGTTCAAAAAACTTCGCGGAGTTATAGATGTTCTCCCGGGCTATGCCGGAGATAGTTTGGAAACTGCAACATATGAACGTGTATCTTCTGGAGCTACTAAACACGCCGAAGTTATTAATATCAAATTTGACCCACAACAGATTAAGTTCCAAGACTTATTAGCTGTATTCTTTGCGACTCATAATCCAACTACACCTAATCGCCAAGGTGCTGATGTTGGTACGCAGTATCGTTCGGTAATTTTTTATGGTTCGGATGAACAGTTGCAGCAAGCGCAAAACTTTATTGCAAGTTTAACCAAAGACCAAGTTTTTGAAGATCCGATAGTGACAACTTTGGAACCTTTGGATAATTTTTATGAAGCCGAAGAGTATCACAAAGATTATTATCAACAAAATCAAAATCAGCCGTATTGTCAGTTGGTTATAAACCCAAAACTCAAAAAACTCAAAGAAAAATTTTCATCATTAATTAAAGATAATGAATAAAGCGATCAAAACTGACCAAGAATGGCAAGAAGATTTAACACCAGAACAGTATGCTGTACTCAGGCAAAAGGGTACCGAAGCTCCATTTTCTGGTGAGTTGTACGATAATCATGAAGAGGGGATGTATAAGTGCGCTGGATGTGGGACTGTGTTGTTCGGCTCAGAAACCAAGTTTGATTCTGGGACTGGTTGGCCAAGTTTTTCTGATCCAGTTAATTTGGAACATATTCAATTAGTCGCAGATGAAAGCCATGGAATGCATCGAACCGAAGTGCTTTGCAAAAATTGTGGCGGTCATTTGGGCCATGTCTTTACAGATGGACCCAAAGAGAATGGTGGTAAAAGATACTGTATCAATTCTTGCGCTTTGAATTTTGAAAAAGCAGAATAAAATTTTTAAAAAGTTTGTAGTTTAATGATTAAGGATTTAGAATTACCTGTAACAATTAGTCGTAGAGATGTCAGGCGGGTGCGTTTGCAGCTGACTCGAGCTGGGTTACTTGTGGTTGTCCCGCAAAGTTTTTCTGGTGATATCAAAAGTTTGATTTATAAACACCGGCCATGGATATTCAAACATTTTGCCGCTTTGTCTAAGGCGAGTATGCAAGCTGAAGGGTTAGAGATTAAAGAGCGAACAGAAACCGAGTTGAGAGGATTAATCGATCGGTACTTAACGGAAGCCTGTTCTGTGATAGGAGTCGAACCAACAGTTGTCACTTTTAGAGAAATGAAAACAAGATGGGGAAGTTGTAATACCAAAGGAAAAATAAATTTTAACAAAAAGTTGAGATTTGTTCCTGATGATTTGATTAGGTATGTAGTTTTTCATGAAGTTTGTCATTTGGTTCACCATAATCATAGTCATAATTTTTGGAATTTATTGGCTGAAAGTATTCCTAACTTCAAAGAACTTAAGAGAAAGCTCAAGTTATACGGGTTGGTATTGAGAGAAAAAAGCCGCGGATTTACATCCGCGGCTTTTTAAAAGATAAGCTAATTTTTAATTACCAACCTGAAAGTTATTCATAATTGGTTTGCCAGTTGGTTGTAAGACTGGATTATCACTATTACTGTTAAATGATTTATCGCCGTTATCTTTGTAAATGACTCCAGTGTATTGTTGTTCTGCAGAAACTTTGGCAGTGATGAGTAAATCTTGGCCACTACCTTGACCAAGGTATCCTGATTTTCCGATTATCGCGCCCAAACTTCCGTCGTTGTTAAGTTGGTGGATCACAATAAATCCAGGTTCATCAAGATAAAAATTATCAATTGTAATTGAACCACCAGCGATTTGAGTACTAATGGCCAAAGCGCTAGTGCTGGTCGGTAATTGGTTGGTAGCAGTAGACTGACCATTTTCTGAAGTTTGGTCTTGCGATTCAAAATTTTCTTGACCTTCTAGTCCAGGAATATCGCTGTTTTCTGGTGCTCCTGCTTGTTTATTTTGAGTAAGCAACCAGTAGCCACCTAATAAAACTAAAATAATAATGGCGATTGCCCAGTAATGTTTATTTTTCATATGAGATTTTTACTTAAAGTTATTATAGCATTTTTGTTGGTATTTGTTATAATAGGGGTATGGAAAATCAAGAAAACATAATGCGTGCTAATACTGTCGTCGGTCAGCCCAGTCTTTGGGAAACCGAATCGGAGTTTATGAAGCGCAATATGTTTTCTCGAGAAAACATATTGCGCGTAATCAACGAGGAAAAGAAGCCTGCTGATGCTCTCGAGGGAGAGTTAGTTACCAGGCGAGACTCTGACGGTCGATTGGTCTTTGGGATTATGGAATTGATCGCAGGTCTCCAGAATTTGCAGTTTTGTGTAATTGACGATGAAGAGTCGATTAAGCAAATCAAGCAAGCTCTGGCGGGCACAGATTATATCGTTTAGTTCGAACCTTCGAGTCGAGTTAGCGAAGCTGATTCGGCAGAGTTACTTACTCAAAGAGAGGAATTTATGGACTCCCAACCAAAGTGGGCAGCATAGAATTATTTTGGGAGGAAGTGAGGGCCTCCCAAATAAGGGATGTAATGGGCATCCCTTAAAGAGGGTCGATTTCTCGTGAAAGTGTTCGACCCTCTTTTTTTATTTGTATGGTAAAATAAGCTTAGAATGCATATTGGAATCGAATCTGAGCGAGCTAATAATCCAGTCAAAACTGGAGTCGAGCATTACGCTCATCAACTTATTAAACATTTAGCGTTACTTGATCACGAGAACAATTACACGCTTTATCTACGAACCAAACCAGAAAAGTGGTTTTTTGATTTACCCAAGAAATTTTTGGTCAAAGTAATTCCTTTTCCAAAGTTTTGGACTCAGATTAGAATAAGCTGGGAAATGCTTTGGCACGCTCCGGATTTGCTATTCATTCCTGCTTCAGCTCTACCCCTTATTACACCAAAACGAAGCGTGATCACAATTCATGATACAGCTTGGCTTAATTACCCAGAGGCTTTTACTTGGTTTATGCGTCACTATTTGCACTGGTCCACAAAAACAGCGGTCAAAAAAGCAACTAAGATTATCGCAGTTTCTCAATCAACCAAAACAGATTTGGTAAAGTATTATAACGTTGATCCAGAAAAGATCGCAGTCATTCCACATGGTTATACTGTTAGCGAGCAAGATCAAGAGTCGACATCTGATCCTTTGATAGGATTATCATCAAAGACCAAAGCTTTGTTGCCAGATAAATACATTCTATTTTTATCAACAATCCAGCCCCGCAAAAATTTGCCCGGATTGATCGCTGCTTTTAGAGAGTTCAAAAATCAGTTTCCAGAATTTCCTCACAAATTAGTTGTGGTGGGTAAACTTGGTTGGAAGTTCGAAGAAAGTTTGAAAGCCATACAAGATAATAGTGATATCGTTGTGTATTTGGGTCGGGTTGATGATCAAGAGCGCTGGCCAATTTTTAGAAAAGCTGATTTATTTATTAATGCGAGTTTGTATGAAGGGTTTGGTATGTGGATTTTGGAAGCGTTTGAATGTCAGGTGCCGGTTGCGGTTTCTAAAGTATCTAGTTTACCCGAAGTAGGTGGTGATGCGGCGGTGTATTTTGACCCGCAAAATTCTCAAGAAATTATCGATGCAATTGTTTCGGTGCTTAGACATCCAGAAGTGGCGGAGGAAATGCGTCGTAAAGGTTTGGAACGTCTCAAGTTGTATGGGTGGGATCGTTGCGCCGAACAAACACTTAATTTGTTTAATGGGTTAGAAAATGAAAAAGATTTATAATTCAAATTGGCGTTATGTTCCAGTGGTTTTGTGGTTACTGGTTTCGACAGGGTTAATGGCCGCTGGGGTTTGGTCGTGGACAATTACTTGGTGGAATTTAGGTTTATTGGTTTTGATTTTAACTCTCTCGACTCCCATTGAGGCACTTAAGTGGTTTTTGATAACTTTGCCGTTTATGGTTGTAATCCAAAATTTTCCAATTGCAAACTTTCCGATGTGGCGAGTTTTGTTGGTATGGCTGTTTGTGGTTGTGGTGTCTAAAATCTTTATTCCACAAATTTTAGCAAAAAACTTTGTAGCTTTTACCAAGAAGTATATTGTTTCTAACTTAGCTCCATGGGATTTGTGGTTGGTAGTTATTTTTATTTTTTTGTTGCTTTCAAATGTGACAGCAAAGTTTCCGGTACATGGGGTTAAACAAGTTGTATATTTACTTAACGCTTATTTGTTGTACCAAGTTTTTATTTTGGTTAAGCATACTACTCAAGATATTAAAATGATCAAAGCGGTGCAAAGCGCTTTGCTTTATTCTTTGCTTGGAACTGTGGCACTTGGTTATATTCAGTACGCTTTAACTTTTTATAGTACGCCGTATTACTTTTGGCAGTATTGGGCGACATTGGTTTCGTCGTTATATTATGGGCAATCTTTGGGAGATGTTTTGGCTTATTCTAATTCTTGGTTTGCAGCTGGGGCTGGTGGAAGTAGCTTGAGAATGTTTGGGATTATGCAAGACACTCATTCGTTTGCTGTGATTGCGATGTTTGCTTTAGGTTTATGGGTGATCTTGAAGAGTAAATTACCTCAAGTTGCAGAAAATAGTTGGTGGAAAGTTTTGAAGTCGCAAAGTCGTGAGTTTTGGCTGATATTTGTTGGGCTGTGTTTTGCGATTGTGGCAGCTGGAACTCGAGGTGTCTGGGCAGCGATGTTGGTGCCAATTGTTGTTGCGGTGTTTTTATGGTTTTGGCAGAAAGTCTTACGTCCATATTTAAGTTTTGCTTTATTTTCTTATGGTGTGATTGTAGTTTTGTTTTTAATTTCGCCATGGATTTCTTTTGGTTTAAACGTACTTCGAACTTATAATACAAACGATGATTTTTTGGGTCGGGCGACAAGTATTTATGATTTAGAAGAATCTTCCAATGTTGGTCGGATCGAAATTTGGCAAAATAGTTTTAAGTTTGCGTTGACTGAGCCATTTGGAACCGGCTACGGAAATTTTATTACTTCGGTGGTTAAAGATATTCCTAATAATGCTTCGTATGAACAAATTTCGGCGGAAGAAAACTATCGATACAATTTGCCACAAAAATTTATTACCGCGCACAGTTTGTATTTGCACATTTTAGTGGAGCTGGGGTTGCTTGGTGTCGGTGTATTTTTGACGTTGTTATACTTTTTGGTTAAGCCTTGGATAAAAATCTTTTGGCAGCCAGTTTCCCAAATTTCTCGTCATTATTTATTAGTCGTGAGTATTGGTTTGGTGTTGATTTGGCTGCTGGCTTATGGTTTGTTTGATGTGACAATTTTGAACGAAAGAGTTTTGCTATATTTGATGGGCCTTTTGGCTATGCTAAATTGGGCGTTTATTTCTCAAAAAAGCGGTGATATACTAAAGAATGAATATGAATAATTTTGATAATAATTTTTCTAACTCACCAGAAGTGAGTGATCAAACATTTTTGAAACCACGCTGGTATGAACAAAAATCAACTAAGGTTTTGTTAGCAATGGTTTTGTTAATTGCAGTTTTTAGATTTGGTTATCAGATGGGTCAGGAGGGTTTTACTTTTTCGCCCAAAGATTTTAAAATCGTAAATTCTTCTGGACAACCAACCCAAGTTGATTATGGCTTGCTTTGGAAAGTCTTGGGGATTATTGATGAAAAGTATATTGATAAAAATCAGTTAGACCAACAGAAGATTTTGTATGGGGCAATTAAAGGTGCGGTTGAAGCAACCGGTGATGAATATTCTGAATTTTTTGACCCAGAGACTTTTGCTGAATTCAAAACTGAGTTGCAAGGTAGTTTTAGCGGAATTGGTGCCGAGGTCGGCAGGCGTGATGGAAACATTACAATTATAGCGCCGATCGATGGTTCGCCAGCGAGTCAATCGGGCTTGCTTCCAGCTGATATTATTTTGGCAGTTAATGGCGAGACTTTAGAGAACAAAACTCTCGATCAAGCAGTGAGATTAATACGAGGAGAAGAAGGCACTCAGGTGACTTTGAATATTTATCGTGAAGGTCGGGATGTACCATTTGATGTTTCGATCACGCGTGCTCAAATCGAAATCAAAAGCGTAAAAGTTGATTATCGTAATGTTAATGGGCAAGAGGTTGCGATTTTGGAAATTTCTCGATTTGGTGATGATACAGAAAATTTGTTTGACCAAGCTGTAACCGATATTCTAAAACATGGAGTTTCAAAATTGGTTTTGGATTTGCGCAGTAACCCTGGTGGATATCTGGATACAGCAGTTAACTTGGCTTCGGATTGGTTGCCTGAAGGTACATTGATTGTTAAAGAAGAGCATAGCCAAAATGATGTCATTAATTATAATTCTGACGGTTCTAATCGCTTAGGAAATCTTAAGACTATAGTTTTGGTTGATCAAGGTAGTGCTTCGGCTTCCGAAATCTTGGCCGGTGCCTTGCGTGATAACGGTGTTTCGCAGTTAATTGGTATGACTACGTACGGTAAAGGAAGTGTGCAAGAGCTGGTGCCGATAGGCGATGACTCGGCTCTCAAGATTACTGTTGCAAAATGGATTACACCAAATGGACAGAATCTTAACCATGACGGATTAAAGCCAGACATCGAGGTTGAGATTAGCGAAGATGATTATTTGAATAAACGAGATCCTCAGTTGGATCGAGCTTTGGAAGAAATTATTAAATAGTAAGATTGTATGAAAAAAATTACCGCACAAGAATTACGAGATAAGTGGTTTGCTTTTTTTGAGAGTAAAGGCCACGCGATTGTTCCTTCAAGCTCACTTGTCCCAGAAAACGATCCAACAGTTTTGTTTACTATGGCAGGAATGTTTCCGTTGGTACCTTATTTGATGGGCCAAGAGCATCCACAAGGGAACAGAGTCGCTAATGTCCAAAAATGCATTCGAACCATTGATATTGATGAAGTAGGCGATGATACTCATTTAACATTTTTTGAAATGATGGGTAACTGGAGTTTTGGTGATTACTTTAAGAAGGAAGCTATTATGTGGAGTTATGAATTTTTGACTGATGAGCAATGGCTTGGAATTCCTTTGGAGAGATTGGCTGTATCGGTTTTTGCTGGTGATCAAGATGCGCCTCGCGATGAAGAATCGGCAAAGCATTGGCTTGATTTGGGAATTTCTCCCGAACGGCTAGCTTATTTACCTAAAGAAGATAACTGGTGGATTGCAGGTTCAACTGGTCCGTGCGGCCCAGACACAGAAATGTTTTATTGGATTGACGACTCTACACCTGCACCGCAAAATTTTACTGAGACCAAAGATGATCCACGCTGGGTTGAGATATGGAATGATGTATTTATGGAGTTTGATAAACAACCCGACGGAACTTTGGTTCCTTTAGAGAAGAAGAATGTGGATACAGGTATGGGGCTTGACCGTGTTGTAGCTGTTCTTAACGGACACACTTCGGTTTATGATACTGAGTTGTTTACTGAGATGTTTGAAGTAATTGGCCATGATCAAACAGTGATGACAAACGATGAGGTTAGAAAAGCTCGAATCATCGTGGATCATATTAGAGCAGCAGTATTTATTATCGCTGATGGGGTAGAGCCGTCTAATAAGGATCGAGGTTATATCTTACGTCGATTATTACGCCGCGCAATGGTTTATGCACGAATGCTTAATTTGAGTAAGAATTGGATGTCTGCTTTGATGGGAAAAGTTATCGCACAATATAGCGAAGCTTACTTGGAGTTAGTTGATAATGCGCAAAAGATTTCGGATGTGATGCTGGGCGAACAAGAAAAGTTTGTCAAAACTTTGGAAAAAGGATTGCGCGAGTTTGATAAGGTTTTGCAAAACAGACCGAACTTACAGGAACGGATGCCTTTAATCTTTATCAAACCTTTGGCTTTCCTTTGGAGTTGACAACTGAGTTAGCAGAACAAGCCGGGCAACAAATTGATCATCAAGAGTTTTCTAATCAGTTTAAAAAACATCAAGACTTATCTCGAACTGCCAGCTCAGGAATGTTTAAAGGTGGTTTGGCTGACAATAGTGAACAAACTGTTAAATATCATACCGCGACTCATTTGATGCATAAGGCTTTGCGCGATGTTTTGGGTCAAGATGTATGGCAAAAAGGTAGTAATATTACTGCCGAAAGAACCAGGTTTGATTTTACATATCCCGATAAATTAACCGACCAGCAAAAGCAGCAAGTTGAAGATTTGGTTAATCAATGGATCGAAGCAGATGGGATTGTCGATCGCCAAATGATGCCATTAGAAGAAGCTCGTCAACTTGGCGCGATTGGTTTATTTGGCGAGAAGTACGCTGATACAGTTTCGGTTTATACGATTACCAACCCACAAAC
The DNA here is from genome assembly GCA_041389225.1 of Candidatus Doudnaibacteriota bacterium. GTDB lineage: Bacteria > Patescibacteriota > Doudnabacteria > UBA920 > UBA920 > UBA920. The sequence goes on from JAWKSI010000008.1 coordinate 9,642, forward strand.
AGGTGATGTGATTTCCAGAGAGTTTTGTGGTGGACCGCATGTTGAGCACACGGGAGTGATTGGAAAGTTTAAGATCCAATCAGAAAAATCTGTTGCCGCTGGTATTCGAAGAATCAAAGCGGTGTTACTTGATCAATAATTAGTGAGATCAAAAACAAAATGCAAATCAAATTTTACAATGTACCGGAAGTTAAAAAAGCAGATTGGACAGGTTTGTCCCAACCAACTTTTGCTAATTATCATCCAGACTTTGTCGCAATCAAAAAGCTAGCGCAAAAATATCAAGCTTATCCCAAAATGATCGTGATTGGTCACGGTGGTAGCATTACAACTTTTGAAGGGATTTATTATGCGCTCAAACAACAGACTCAAAAACAAGTTTTCTTCTTGAGTACGATTGATCCGGATGCAATTAGCGTTATCAAAGACCAGACCAGTCCGGAGGATACAGTGGTTGTAGCGATTAGTAAATCTGGTCAAACCGTCACACAGCTAGAAGCATTGGCTCAGTTTTTGGATTACTCATTGGTGATTGTCACGGGAGCAGTCGGACCTTTAGCTGACATCGCTCATTATAAAAAATCAGACGTAGTTATTCATCCACCAATTGGTGGGCGATATACTGGTTTGACCGAGGTGGCACTTTTACCAGCTGAGATGTGCGGCTTGGATAGTGAAAAAATTTTTGATGGTGGACAAGAGTTATATCAGCAGTTTTCTCAAGATAATTTGGCTGCACAAAGCGCGGGAGTTTTGTATCAATTAGAGCAACAGGGGATCGTTGATGTATTTTTGCCAATTTATGCGCATAAGTTATTTCTTTTTCCTAATCTGATTGTTCAATTGTGTCACGAAAGTTTTGGTAAAAATGGTCAAGGGCAGACTTACTTTGCTCACGAAGCACCTGAGTCACAGCATCATACTACTCAACGTTTTTTTGGCGGAAGAAAAAACATTACCGGCTGGTTTATTAGTGAAGCAGAATTTAATCATGATTTGGTAACACAGTTTGAAGATGGTATTAAGAATATTGTTATTAATGAGTATCACTTGAGTGATCTTAATGGGATTAATCTTAAACAAGCTTTAGCTTACGAAAAAACTGGGACTTTGGAAGATGCCAAAATCAATGGGATCCCTGTTATAGATTTGGAGTTGGCCAAAGTTGATGAATTAGAAGTGGGGCGGTTTATCGCTTTTTGGCAGATGTTCGCGGTTTACTCGTCGGCATTGCGTCAAGTTGATCCATTCGATCAACCTCAGGTTGAAAATAGCAAAAAGATTAGTTTTGCTAAAAGGATTTCTTAAGTTTTTGGAGTAATCTTTGATTTAAGCCTCTTTTGCCGATTGCTAGGCAAAAGAGGCTTTTATTTGCGCTGACCGCAAAAACCCATTAAAATAGGTTTATATTTGTCTAAATTCCGCATGATAAAAACACTTTATTTAAATATCGAAGATGATGTTGCGCAAATTGTAACCAAGGTTAAGGCTCAGCGCTCTTCAAAGATTGTTTTAGTTATTCCTAAGAGTAGCTATTTGTTTGCGGATGCAATTAATCTCAAACTTCTCAAAAAACAAACAGATTTATTAGAAAAAAGTATTGTGATTTTGACTTTAGATTCAGCTGGCCAGGACTATGCCAAAGCAGCTGGGTTTGCCCTCAAAGACATTCCACAATCCAAAAGACGAAGCACTAATTTGTCTGATGTGACAGTTGTGAGTCGAAAGCGGACAAAAACTGTACCTCAATCAAATCAGCCAAGTCAGTTACAAGAACCTCAAACTTTGAGTGTTCCGCGAGCACTCAAAGAACCAGTAATTAGGAAAAGACGCAAAGTCGTTTCTAAGTCTAAGGGTGTTACCAAAGTTGGGACAAAAAATACTTTGGCCAAATCTCGATCACCTCAATTACGATCTGCACAGACTGTGCAAAAATTAGACAATGTTTTTATTCCACCAGAAGATAGTACTAAGGCTATTCCTAAGCGCCGATCTTTTAAACGATGGCTGTTAGCTTTTGTAGTATTATCTTTAGGATTGTCGTTAGTTTTGGGATTAGTAGTTTTGCCTGGCGCGACTGTAACGATCGAAGCCAAACCTCAAGTAGTATCGAGGGATTTAGATGTTGTTATTGATCAATCTATAACTAATCCAGACTACAGTCGATTAACATTACCAGCTACCAAAATTGATCGAACCGATACGCTTAACGATCAATTTGAAGTCAAAGGTAAAAAAGAAATTGGTAGTAAAGCCGAAGGTCGGGTTGCAATTTACAATTTGACCGGGAACCCTTTGACACTTAAAGCTGGGACAACTGTTTTAACGGTTGGAGATAAGAATTATTTATTTAAAATCGACCAAACAAATATTAATGCTTTAACAAGTCCGCAAAATGATAGTAACGCAACTGTCGCCGACATTATCGCTGAAAATGGTGGGGAAGCTTATAATTTACCGGCTGGAACTCGAGTTGAGATTACCAATCAAGCATTCGGCTCTCAGCCTAATCGTTTGTACGCAACTACAATCTCACAAGTCATTGGCGGTTCATCAAGATTTATCTCAGCAGTCAGTGCAGAAGACTTAACTGCGAGTCAGCAGTTTTTAGGTAAGAAGTTGGTCGAAGAAATTAACAATGAACTAATTGACTCACAAAAATTAGTTGATGGAGCATATCGCATTGAGTCCGCAGAATATTTGGCAACAGCTCAAGAAGGTGATGAGTTAACTAATTTTGACGCTTCGGCCAAAGTCACTATAATTGGTTTTGCATTTGACGAACGAGCCTTGCGAGATATGGTACGGTCGCGTTTGATTAGCACTTTAGGTGATGATAAACAACTTCAAGAAGCAGAAGCTGACAAAGTTATTTATAAAATCAAAAATTTAGATTTGGATTCGGGAATTTTAGAACTGTCAGTTCATTACGAATCCCAGGCTTTACCGGTGCTTGATGCAGTGGATATAAAAAATAATATTGCAGGCAAGACCCAAACTGAGGCCAGTGACTTGATTTTGAACAACCCTGGAGTTAGTGGAGTGGTCATTAATTTGCGCCCATTCTGGCAAAAGTCCTTACCAAGATTGACCAATAAAATCGAGATTATTATAAATACTTTGCATTCAGAAGATAGCTAACTAAATAGCCAAAATTTGAAGGTTTTTGGTAATCATAGATAAAAGGGTGACAAAATTGATAAATTGGCTTATAAAAACTTGACACTTTTTTGGATTATAGTTAAAATAAGCTAGTTATAAATTTCACTAGCAAATAACAAGGAAATCAAGCTTTTGGGAAGTTCCGAACAAAATCAAACCATTGAGCTAGAGGGTAAAGTTGTAGAAAGCTTACCTAACGCGGTTTTTCGTATCCAATTAGATTCTGGTCAAATGATAATTGGCCATCTTTCTGGAAAAATGCGTATGTACCGCATCAAAGTATTGCCTGGTGATAAAGTTTTGTTGCAAGTCACACCTTATGACTTGTCAAAAGGACGCATCACTCGCAGGCTTAAGTAAAATTTGATTTAATCAGCTTATCGAAATAAGCTGTGGGAACAACAGTGTTTAGTTTCCTCAATTGGTGAAAGCAATTATTGCAAAATATTCACTAAGGATAATTATGAAAGTAAGATCAGGAGTAAAACCTATTTGTAAAAAGTGCAAGATCGTTAAAAGATTCGGTCGTGTTCGGGTTATCTGTGAAGTACCGAAGCACAAACAAAGACAAGGCTAAACACGTGTAAAGAGAAATCTCTTTAGGCGTTTTATTATTTATTAAACACACTTATGGCTCGTATTGCAGGAGTAAACATTCCAGACGAAAAAAGAATCGAAGCATCTCTCCGATATATTTATGGGGTTGGCTTGTCGATTTCTCAAAAAATATTAGAAGATACTAATATTGATCCAAACATCAGAACGAAAGAGTTAACAGATCAACAATTGCAAACTCTTCGTGATTATATTGATAAAAATATTACTACTGAGGGTACTCTTAAGCAACAGCGCTTGATGAACATCCGCCGTCTTAAAGAAATTGGTTCTTATCGTGGTAGTCGACATAGTAAGAATTTGCCAGCGAGAGGCCAACGAACAAAGACCAACTCTCGAACTACTCATGGTAATGTACGACGCACAGCCGGTAGCGGTAAAAAGAAATCCGCTGATAAGACTTAATATTTGCTAATTATTTAATATGTCAGACGAAAAAGATTTAACAACTAGTCAAGAACAAGAGGTTAAGGCGAGTCAGTCAACCGAAAACACTACACCAGTTGAACCAGAAGCTCCTCTTGGTGAAGTTACTGCCGCAGAGGTTTCTTCTAAGCTTAAACTTAGTAAGAAGAAGCGCGCTAAGCTTAAATTCCCTAAAGGTAGAATTTATATTACATCTACTTTTAATAACACTATTATTTCGGTTACCGATCCATCTGGAAATGTGTTTGCTTGGGGTAGTGCAGGACGCGCTGGTTTCAAAGGTTCAAAGAAATCTACACCTTATGCTGGTGGAAAAACTATGCAAGATGTTATGAATCGAATCAAAGATCGAGGAATGCAAGAAGCAGAAATTTTTATCAAAGGTATGGGTGTGGGTAGAGAACAAGCCATTCGGGCATTGATCGGTTCCGGATTAAACATTACTTCTATTAAAGATCGTACCGCAACTCCTCACGGTGGAGTTCGTAAGAAGAAATCACGCCGCGTATAACGGCATCAATTTATAGATAATCTTTGATATAAATTCAAAGATTTAAGACTAATTAATATTTATGAGATATACAGGACCAAAAGTTAAAAGAGCTCGACGCCTAGGCTTTGCTTTTACAGACAAAGATGCAAAGATTTTGCAAAAGCGCGCATATGCTCCAGGGCAACACGGCCAACGCCGCGCTCGTATTTCTGAATACGGGATGCAGTTGCGCGAAAAGCAAAAAGCAAAGTTCAACTACGGAGTTACTGAGAAGCAGTTTAGACGCTATTTCCAAAAAGCGCTTAACTCGCCAGGAGTAACTGGTGATCATTTGCTCGGTGCTCTTGAGCTAAGACTTGATAATGTTGTTTACCGGATGGGTTTTGCGGCAACTCGTGCACAAGCAAGACAGTTGGTGAATCATGGTTTCTTTACAGTCAAAGGTAAGAAAGTTGATATTCCATCTTACGCAACTAAGCCAGGTGATATTATTGCTGTCAAAGACAATAAGCAAAGTTCTAAATATATGGCTAGACAAAAAGAAGTTATCAAGAATTATTCACCTCAAGATTGGGTAGAAGTAAACGCTAAAGATTTATCTGGAAAAGTCCTTTCGGTTCCAACTCCAGAACAAATCGGTAACTTAATTGATACTCAGCTAATTGTTGAACATTACAGTCGTATTTAATTTCTAATTATTTTTTTATTAATTTTTACGTAGATCGCATCACAAGAATTTTGGGAGTACGTCATAACACGAGCTACGTAAGAGGAGAGGGGCATTATTATGCAACCAATTCCATTGCCTAAGCAGGCAAAAACAAATCATCTTGAAGGCAACAAGTACGAAGTCGTACTCGAACCTTTGTACCCAGGTTACGGGGTTACTATCGGTAACACTTTGCGAAGAGTTTTATTATCTTCGATGCCGGGTGCGGCAGTTACTGCTGTTAAGATCAAATATGTTGATCACGAATTTTCGACTATTCCACATGTCAAAGAAGATGTGATTCAAATTATCCTAAATCTTAAACAGTTGCGTTTGCGTAGTTTCTCTTTGGAGCCAGTTCGGCTTTCACTCAAGACTAAAGGTCAAGGTGTGGTCACTGCTGCGATGATCGAGGAAACTGATCAAGTAGAAGTAGTAAGCAAAGATTTGTACATTTGTACTTTGGATAATAAAGACGCTGACCTCGACATGGAACTTATTGTCGAACAAGGTCGGGGTTATGAGCCAGTAGAAGAACGAGAATACAAGAATAACGAAATTGGTATGTTAGCGATTGACGCAATTTACACTCCAGTCAAATCTGTTTTCTTTGATGTTTCTAACGTTCGTGTTGGTGACAAGACTAACTTTGATAAGCTGGTTGTGACTATGGAAACTGATGGTTCGATCACTGGCGGTGAGGCAATTGATATTGCATCTCATATCTTGGTTGATCACTTCTCAATGTTGTTTACTTCCGAAGGCGAAGATCGCTTGCAAATGATGGAAGAAGCTGCTCGCGAACAAGCGCAACTCGAAGAAGTTATGCAAGAAGCCGAAGGTAATTCTTTGTTGGAAGAACCTTTGATGGAAACAGCTACTGGCACAAGTTTGGACGAAGTCAATTTGTCTAACCGAGCTAAGAATGCTTTGCAAAAGTCTGGAATTAATACAATCGAATCGCTTAATAGCTTAAGTGATGATGACATTAATAATATTGCAGGTCTTGGAGAAAAGACAATTACCGAAATTATGGATTTGTTGGGTCGAAATTAATCGCAACCTGGCAATTTACAAAAGATTTATATTTTGATAAGATTACCAATTAAAAACTATTATGAGACATCGTAAGAAGAAGAAATTTGGACAGGGAGGTAAAGACCATCGCAGAAAACTGCTTCGAGCTTTGGCGTCTTCGGTTATACTGTACGAACGTGTAGAGACTGGTTATGCGAATGCTCGCGCAGTAAAGCCTTATGTAGAAAAATTGATCACTAGGGCCAAAGACAGTAGTTTGCACAACCGCCGACATTTGTTATCTAAGTTATCGAAGAATGCAGCAGTAAAAACTTTGGAAGTTTACGGACCAAAGTATGCTGATCGACCAGGTGGATATTTGCGTATGACCAAACTTACAAAACCTAGCGCTGGTAAATCTCGAGTAGTTTTGGAATTTGTAGATTAAGGATATTTAAACACGATATTATGAAGACTCAAAAAGTATCAATACCTAAAGTTAGCGAAGTCACAAGACAATGGTTTGTGATTGATGCTTCCAAAGATTCTATGGGAAGAATCGCAACCAAAATCGCACAGGTTTTGCGCGGGAAGCACAAGCGTGACTACACTCCTCATATGGATATGGGTGATTTTGTAGTAGCGATTAATACTGACAAACTTAAGTTTACTGGCCGTAAAGTTGAACAAAAAAAATACTATCACCATTCTGGTTATTTGGGTGGGCTTAAGACTTATGATCTTAAAGACGAATTGGAAAAGCACCCAGAACAAGTTTTGCGCCGAGCAGTTTTTTCTATGATTGATGAAGTTAGATTTCGTAATAAATTAATGTCTCGTCTTAAGTTAGTTAAGGGTAGCGAGCATAGTTATAAAATTGATAAGGAATTAAATTAAAATGGCTACAACAAGTACAACAAAAAAAGTTGCTAAGAAAGTAGTAGCAAAAAAAGCTGTGGCTAAGAAAACAACAGCAGATAGCGCTACAAAAAAAGCAGCAGCCAAACCAGCTGGTAAATATGTTTTTGCCACTGGTCGCCGTAAGACCGCAATTGCAAATGTTAGATTGTTCAAAGGTTCTGATGATTCGGTAGTTAATAAGAAGACTTTGGATCAATACTTTACCGAAAAAGAACAACAAGACGTTGCGATGAGACCATTAGCTCTAGCGGGTTTGATGGGCGAGTATTTCTTTACTGCTCACGTTAGTGGTGGTGGACGCACTTCTCAGGTAGAAGCAGTTCGTCATGGTGTGGCTCAAGCTTTGGCTTTATCTGATTCTGAATTGCGCACGGTAATGAAGAAGAACGGTTTCCTTACTCGAGACGACCGCAAAAAAGAAAGAAAGAAACCAGGGCTCAAAGGTGCACGTAGAAGTCCACAATGGGCAAAGCGCTAAACCTTATCTAAAATCTATACTCTTTAGGTTTAGGTGTGAGCAATCTGGCTTCTGCCAGTTGCGAACACGGAGCTGGGCCGCTTGCGGCATCAGCGACCAAATGATAGAAACCAGGGCTCAAAGGTGCGCGCAGAAGTCCACAATGGGCAAAGCGTTAAACCTTACCTAAAATCTATACTCTTTAGTTTTAAAAACCGAAGATCTGCATTGTTTTGCTATTCTCATATTCATGAGATATGCATCACGAAGTGGACTTCGGTTTTGTTTTTGTGGATAATAATCTCGATAATAGAGCCTAAAAGTTGATTTTGTAAATTAGGCAGAGAATACTCAGGTTATAATATAGATAAGAAAATTAAACAAAAAATATGAATAAAATCTCCAAACAAATTTTTGGATTTTTGATTTTATCTGTAGTGATTAGCCCTTTGGCATTTTTTTCACCTGGGATTGCAAACGCAAAAAAGGGTGGATTAATTGACGATACTCGGGCAGCTCAGATAAAAAAAGCCCAAGCAAAAAATACTGGCGGCACTACTGCGAAAGAAGCCGGTGACAGTATTGTCATCCAGTTTTCCGAAACCACAAATAAATATGAAATCAATGCTGCTAACATAGATCAAGAAATCTCATTGGGTTCTGGTCACAGTTTTTTGGATGGCAATGATCAGCTAGGAGATGCGCTTTGGAGTGATAATGGTAAGAAGCTTTATATCTTCTTGTCTGATGATGGTGGTGCGCCTAGTGTTTCTTTAGGAGATAAAGTGAGTATTAGCGGTGATGGAATTAAGGATTTGAGTGGAAAGTCTATTCGAGGTTCGGTTGCTTTGCGAGGAAGCTTTTCCAAGATTCATGATGATGGATGTCGCGTTGTTAGTACTAGTGCGCAAATGATTACGATTGCCAAAAATGGTTCTGATGATTCTTCTGATGATGACTCGTCTGATGATTCTTCGGATGACAGTGATGATAATGATGAAATTGATGATAGTGGTAATGATAGTCCAAGCGACTTAGATGATTCTGATGAAGATAGTGATGACGATGATGATTGTGATCGATCGGTTGAGGAACGCGGTAAGTTTAGATGTGGAAATGGTTTGCAAAATGGTAAATTATACATCATTAATGGTTCTCCGACTGTTTATTTGCTAACAGCTTGTCAACTTAAACCATTTAGAGGAATTGCAGCTTTTAATTCCCGAGGTCTCAAATTTGATGACGTGACTTTGTTGCCTGCTTTGCCTGCGAATGCGACTATAAGTGATGAACCTGTAGTGCCAGCAGAAGGAACTTTGGTTAAGGGATCTGATGCAACAGTTTGGTTTGTTGACAATAACGGAAAACGCAGAGGTTTTGTAAGTTCTGATGTCTTCTTTAAGTTAGGATTTAGCTTTAACCATGTCGATCAGATTTCTGATAGCGATTTGGGTGAAATCGATGTAGATCAAAATGTTGACGATGGGTTGGATCATCCGGATGGTTCTTTAATCCAGTGCGCTAATTCTGGAGTTGTGTATAAAGTTATCAAAGGTGTGAAATTTGCTTTTGCTAATAGCGAAAGTTTCCGTAGTCACGGTCATAGATTTGAACATATTTTGAGTGTTAACTGTGCTCAGTTTAATTATGAAGACGGGGCTGCGATTACTGAATAAGCCAAGCTCCACTTCGGCTTAAAAAAAAAACCGCTTTTTTGAGCGGTTTTTTGTTATTTTACAGATTTTGATTAGAGCTGTTATAATGGGCTTACAAGTCTACTATTATTAAATCAAAAATAAATGAGAAAATTTCTTAGTTATATTGCCGTTTTCTCTATAGTTTTTTCAGTAATTCCTGTTATTCCAGGAGAGGTAATTGCTGATTCGGCAACTATAGACTTCGAAGCTTATACTGATGGAAGCATCGATGGGCAAGATGGTTGGTCTAGCTTTGGACCATATGATCATGAAGTAGTTAGTGGTTCTGGAGTATCTGGTTTTGGTGCTAAAAGTTTTAGAATTTCGAATGCTGTTACCAGTGGTTCATTTGGTGATCATTCTTTTTCTAAATCTGCAAGCCAAGCAGCGGGAGAGACTGGGGCGCAAGGAGGAACTTTTTCTTCCGCACCTGTTTATAACGGGTATGAAGCTGAGTTTGATATTGCTTCGACTATAGATGGTGAACAACCAGGTTTGTTTATGCAAGTTTCTCCTGATAGAGGAGATGGTGCACGCATGAGCTATGTTGGTTTTGATGATGAGCCAGATGGTATTCACGTTGTATTTTATGATTATCAAGATGTGGCACCATTTGGGGCAAGCCTGGGTGATTCTGATGGATGTAGTGGTTTGGACGATTTTGTATTTACTGATATTGCTACTATTGATAGAGTCAATCCACATACGATAAAAATCAGAATGAATTTAGTTGATGGCCCGCGAAATGATGTGGTTGAAGTATATGTCGACGGATCTTTGGTTCATACTGGGACTAGTTGGGAAGACTATTTTCGTTATTGCGAAGGTAATGAAACACGCACAGTTGATTCTTTAGCTTTCTTCACAAGGGGAACTTCTGCCCCAGCTACAGATGGTTTTGGGTATTTGGTTGATAATTTAACTGTTTCTACCCAACCTTTTGCTAAGGCTCCTCGATCAGGAGAAATTTCTTCACCAACTGCAAATCAAAATGTAGTTGACGGTTCATTGGAGTTGTTGGCTCAACTCAAAAATGATGACGATTGGGATGATAATGTTCAATGGGCAGTAAGATATAACACTTGTGATGCGGCGACTAATACTGTTGCTGGTAATGTTGATGGTTTTAGTGATACTTTTTCTTGGGATAATGAAAATTTTGAAGCTAATTTTGATGTTAGAAATTGGAACCCTGGACGTTATTGTTTTATTTTTAACCCAACAGAAACAGCTGGAGATTTGGCAGTTAGAGAGACTCAAATTTTCTACATTAATCAAGATCCAATAGGTCCTGGGGCTCCACTTGAGTGTGGTCTTAATATTGTAAAAAATCCTAGCTTTGAAGCCCCTGTAGTGACTACTGCTCAAAAATGGGACGTCGTTCCTTCATGGACAACACCAGGTTTGGAATGGAGAGCAATGTGGTTAACTGATGATGAAACTGCTCCACTTCCTGCAAATATTGAACTGCACCGCGGGGTTTCTGGTTGGAACGCTCAACAGGGAAGTCAGCATACAGAATTGGACTCAGACTGGGATGGACCTGGTGGCATTAGTGGCGCGCCAGCTTCAATTCACATGTATCAAGATTTGGCTACTAAACCTGGGGCCGAATATAAAGTTAGTTTTTGGACCTCCCCTCGACCTGGTCAAGGCGAGAGTCAAAACCGTACAGAATTCGCTGTTGACGGAACGGTAATGGATACAATTATTGAAAATGGAACTGGTTTAACAAATACTCAATGGACTCAACATAATTATAGTTTTATAGCTTCTGCGGCTATTACTCGGATTAGTTTCACTGATCGAGGTTTGTCAGACGGACTTGGTGGATTTTTGGACAATGTTTCTGTGGTTGAAGATTGTGAGTCTAATGTAACTTTGTGTAAATTAGATGAATATCAAAATCCATTGGCCGATTGGCAAGTTATGTTACGCGGAGATTGGGTTGATACTGTCACGATTTTACCTGATGGGACTAATTATTCTTCGGTTGCTTTAGATGCAGGGGATTACTTATTGGAAGCGAGTGGAACATATGTTTATCGTCCAAGTGCTCCTGATGCTAATATTTCTGATGCGGCGTTTTCTAAACGCCTACCTACTGATACTGTGTACGGTATTGGTTCTTATCAGCCTTGGGTTAGGGTAAATGATTTCCCGATTCCTGTAACTGGGTATCTTGGTATTCAAGTTAATAATAGTAATATTGATTGGGGTAGCTTCTTTAATCCAGATCATGATTATTCGGCCATTTATAATGTTGGCACGTCTGGTCCGATTGATTTTAGAATTTTGGACGATGGTTATGCCGATAATAGCGGTAGTCTTAAGGTTAAAATTTATAAAGCTTACTCTGGGGTTACTGGAGAAGATGGCTGTGTGACAATTTCTGATGTACCCCATGGTACGTATCAACTTGATGAGATTATGCAAGAAGGTTGGGTTAATATTTCTGGACAAGGTCAAGAAGTAGTTTTGAGTGATATTAATCACAACTATCAAATAGTTAATGATTGTACTGATGAGTCTTGTGAAATGTTAAGGCCTTGCATGGCTGGTTCAGGGTGGGCTTATGCGGTAGTTGATAATTTCCAAGGCACCAGAAAAGATGGTTCACCGGTGTTACCAACACGAAATGACCCAGCGGATGTCTTGGGTCCAGACGACTGGAATCCTGGTGATACAACTGGTTTTCATAGTTTAGGAGTTGGTGGTTGGGTCGAGGTTGAGTTTGAGCGTTATGTTGTAGATGTCCCAGAGAGTAATGATATTTCTATCCACGAAGCTACTAATGGTACTTATCCGGAAGAAAATGCTTTATTAGAAGTCAGTCAAGATGGATTGACATGGGTCACTTTGGGTACAGCGAGTAGCAATGACCATGTAAGTTATTATGATTTGCAAGGCACTGGCTTAGATTGGATTAAATTCTTGAGAGTTACTGATACGACTAATTATTCAATCCATACAGCTTCTGGTGATGGGTTTGATTTGGACGCGATCGATACAACCCAAGAAGAATGTGAACCACCAGTACCTGTTGACCCACCTTGCACCTTTGATACATCTGATAACACAGTATTCGAAGTGGTTTTGGATACACTTACGAGTCTTATTGCAGAAGACGAAGGTGATCCTGAGTGTCAAATTATGGGTAAAGTTTATAATGATGAAAACCAAAATAATGTTTTCGATGAGGGTTCGGAAGTTGGTTTGTCTGATTGGATCGTAGACCTTTACGAAGCTGATAATTCTGGAGATGGAGCTATGCCTGTTCGCACAGAAACAAGCAATGAAAATGGTGACTTTAAATTTATTAATGTTGCCGCTGGTTGCTATATCTTGCGAGAACAATTGCAGCCAGGGTGGGAAATTACTGAACCAACACCAGTGGCAAAGGAGTATAAGATTGCAATTGGAGATGTAATGTGTAATTTTGAAGAAGAGGTTGTGGCTGTTGGTTTTGTTGATTCTGTTTTGCATAGTTTGGGTGGTTTGTTTATCAAAACAGCTAGTGCTCAAGAATTACCTCCTATAGAAAGTTATAACTTTGGTAATCATGATGTTGGTGGTAAAGGTGGTTCTAGTGGATCTGGAAGTAGTTCCAGTGGATCTGTTTTAGGTGATAGTACAAATACCCCGAGTAGCGATCAGGGTGGAAATGATCAGTTAAACCCTAGAGTTCTAGGTGCGACTGATGAATTACCTCGCACTGGCGCGCCAATTACTTTAATGATTACATTATCGTTATTGCTAGCTGCTGTAATTTCTCCTAAAATCATTGATTTAAAACAAAGCGAATAGTGAAATTTGTAAATCTTTGTTAACATAAAACTACCTTTCTCTAAAGGTAGTTTTTATTATGAAGTTATCAAAAATTCAAAAGAATAAATTACGATGGCTAGGTGTATTAGCAGGATTAGTGCTATTGGTTTTTGTAGTTGGGGAGTGGCCATTTATTTCCTTTAAAATTAAACATTGGGTTGGTTTTGGCAACAATTCAAACTCCGTTGTTCAAGATGTTCAATCTAGCGATTTGGAAACTCAAGTTAGTTTAGAGCCAAATCAAATTTGGATTCCATCTTTGGCAGTCAAGGCGCCAATTCAATATGTCGATCAAGCCACTGAGTTGGTCTTTCAAGAAGCATTGCAAGAAGGTGTTGTACAGTATCCAAATACTGCCCCGGTGGGAGAGATTGGTAATACTTATATTTTTGGACATTCTTCTGACTTTACTTTTGCTAAAGGTGATTATAAAACTGTTTTTGCTTTGCTGCCTGAAATTAAAATTAATGACGAGATTTATATTTCGAACGAGCAAGGTGCGGTCTTTGAGTATAGGGTTTTTGAGCAGTTTGTCGCACTTAACACTGATACATTTTTGTTGGACCAGGACACTAACGGGCAGGCAATTTTAACATTGCAAACATCTTACCCAATAGGCACAGCGTTAAAGCGTTATATCGTCAAAAGTCATTTGATAGAGAAGTAATTTTTGTTGTAAATAAGCCAATTTTTTGTGATATTAACAACTAACCTTGACAGACATCAACAAAAACCCTTGTAAAATCAGGGTTTTTTGATATCATAAAAATGTACATAAATTTAGCACTAGCTAAACATTTATACTTAACCCTTGAACCAAACTTGGTATCAAGGAAAGGAAACATATGACAAAAGCACAGACAATGCAAGCGTTAGCCGAAAAAACCGGCATGACCAAAAAGCAAGTCGAAGAATTCTTCGAAATTATGGTAGAAATGCTTTACCAAGAAACCAAGACTAATGGCGAATTTACTATCCCAGGTGTTGGTAAAATGAAGAAAAAGCACCGTAACGCTCGTATGGGTCGCAACCCTGCAACAGGTGAATCAATTCAAATCCCTGCAAAAACTGTTCTTAAATTCACAGTTGCAAAAGCAGCTAAAGACAATATTCTTTAGTCTGGATTTTTAAAAAAGCCAAAGGCCACCCATAGGGTGGTTTTTTGCTTTTTGTGGATATGTTATTTTGTTCTTGGTATAATGTATATAGCTAATTTATTATGCAAATATGGCTAATTTTTTGAAACAAAATCAGTTAACGACAAAAAAACAATTTGATTTCGTAGATATAACCGAAGCTGTTAATCAATCGATAACAGAATCTGGGATATCAGATGGTCAGGTTTTGGTTTATAGCAATCACACAACAGCGAGTATCAGAATAAATCATAACGAACCAATGTTGATCGGAGATATTATGAGGGTTTTGTATACTTTGGTACCGATTGAATCAAATTATACTCATGATTTGGTTGAGATTAGACAAAATGTTGCGGTGGACGAACGGAGCAACGGTCACGCTCATGTCAAAGCCGTGTTGCTAGGAGCTTCCGAAACTATTCCACTTAGAGATGGTAAGTTGGTCTTAGGTGATAAACAAAGCGTCTTTTTTGTAGAATTGGATGGCGGGCGAGAACGAGACTATTTTATTAGTATTATTGGATGAAAACAACTTTTTTAAGTTGTTTTTTATTTCAAATAAATTATTAACTTTAACGAAGCATTGCTAGGTCGATCGTTAAACATAGTGTTAATCACTAGAAAGGAAATTATATGAGAAATGAATTTTATAGCGACTATCCATACGTCGTGCAAGATTCAGTATCAAATTTGTACACTCAAGTTATTCAATTTTTACCAAATGTTATTGCGGCGCTTATCGTTTTGTTACTCGGTTGGGTCATTGGTTTGTTTTTAGGACAACTGCTTAACAAAGCTTTGGTTAGCGTTGGGATTGACGGTTTGGGTGATCAACTTGGTTTGAAACAATTATCCGAAAGAAGCGGTCGAAAAATTAGAATTTCGGCAATCGTTCAATGGGTTATTAAATGGTTCTTTATTTTGGCTAGTATCATTGCAGCTGCTGATATTTTGGGACTTAATAATGTCACTGACTTTTTCTACCAAGATGTTCTAGGTTACGCAGGTCATGTAATTATCGCCATGGTTATTTTGTTGCTTGGTACTTTGACAGCTAATTTCTTGGGCGACATTGTCCACGGAACTGTTAAAGCTGGTGGCTTTGATTCCGCGCGTATGCTTGGCGCTTTAACTCGATGGGTGGTTGTAACATTCGCGATTATTGCAGCTTTGTCAGAATTGCAAATCGCGGCAGAATTCCTGCAGTACTTATTTATTGCATTGGTAACTATGATTGCAATTGCTGGTGGGTTGGCATTTGGTTTAGGCGGTCGCGATCATGCACGCAAGATTTTGGATCATGTTGAGAGTAATCTCAAACGAAAAAGTGAATAAAAATTGATTTCAAAAAACCTCTTGTCAAAAGAGGTTTTTTCTTTTTAAAGTGCTATAATAGTCTTATGTTTGCAAGATTATTTATTTTTACAGCTTTAATTTTGGCTTTGTTGGGCGGCTTTGGGTTGCTTCAAGCTTATCAGTCGTATCAATCTAAACGAGCGTATCAAGCCGAACAATTAAATAAAAAGGCCGAAGAAGTCAAAGTAACAATTTTGGAAGGCTGGACGTTAGTAGAAGTAGCGCAGGAATTGGAAGAAAAAGGGTTGTTTTCGAGCGAAGATTTTTTGAGTGCCGCACAAAAATTTGATACTTCGACATACGCATTATTGGATAAACCAGATAGTTCAAGTTTGGAAGGTTATCTTTTCCCTGATACATATCAATTTGCCAAACAGAGCACCCCAGAATTAGTAATTGATAAGATGCTCCAGAACTTTGCTAAGCGGCTTAACTCAATTGGTGTTACTCAAAGCGATCAAGATTTTACAATTCCAAATTATGGCAATCTTAATATTACAGGCGCAGACCGCGAGCCAGGAATTTCGTTATACGACGTCATTACTTTGGCTTCGATTATTGAGCGAGAGAGTGGAGGAAATGGTTCGGTTGATGGTCCGTTATCTTTGAACGAAGAGCGGCGTTTGGTGGCTAGTGTATTTTATAATCGATTAGAAATTGGTCAAGCATTGGAAAGCGATGCAACAGTTAATTACATTACTGGCAAGAAAACTCCTGGGGTAAGCTTGAATGACACCGAAGTCAATTCACCATATAATACTTACAAATACCCTGGAATGCCACCAGGTCCAATTGGTAACCCTTCTTTGGGGAGTATCGAAGCGGCGCTACGACCCGCATCTTCTGATTATTTATACTTCTTACATAAACAACCTTCTGGCTTAGTAGACTTTAGTAAAACTTTCCCAGAACATGTTAGTAAAAAATAGCCTCTAACTGAGGCTATTTTAATTTTGCTTCTTTAAATTGGGGATAGCCATTGATAAAATCTTTTATCTTGATAGCGGTCTTTCCTTCTAATTGAACTTCGACCAGTCTTATTGCGCTATGTTGATTGCCACAATGAATAACTGTCGGGTCTTGTGGGTCAACTTGTCCCGGGGGCAGTGAATTTGTATTTGCATTCACTAGCTCGATTTTTAGGAGTTTGAGAGTTTTGTTATTCCAAACTGTATAGATTCCTGGCCATGGCTGCAGCGCTCTAAATTGATTATAGATTTGATCAGCTGACTGACCCCAATCGATTAAACCGTCCTCTTTAGAAATTAACTTAGTGCTGGTAGCTTGATCATTATCTTGGTCAGTAGGAAGAAGTTCACCACTGCAATATTTTTGGAGAGTGGTTAATAATAAATCTGTTGATAGGATGCTAAGTCTTTGCTGGAGCTCTGGGTTAGTCTCATCTGGGTTGATTTGTAGTTGAGCTTGAGATAAGATTGGCCCAGTATCCATTCCTTTATCCAAAACAAAAATTGTTGTTCCAGTAGTGCTTTCTCCATTTAGTAAAGCGTATTGCACAGGACTTGCTCCTCGGTATTTGGGTAAGAGAGAAAAGTGAACATTGAGAGTTTTGTATTTTGGAATATTGATAATTTGTTCTGGAATAATTTTGCCGTAAGAAACCACAACAAAAATATCAGCGTTAAGATTTTGGAGCTGTTCTTGGATCTCAGGATTTTTTTTGATTGTCTGAGGTTTAAGCTGAGGAATGCTGAGTTGAGTCGCTAAGAGGCTAATCGGTGATGGGGTAAAGATTTGCTTACGCCCAATTTTGGCATCTGGTGAAGTTATAACACAAACCACCTCATGTTCTTGAGTTAGGCGAGTCAGGATTGGGAGCCCAATTTGTGAGGTGCCAAAGAAAGCAATTTTCATTTAGGAAAAGTTTAACTGACTGAAGATATTACGCATCACTTCGGCTTCTAATTCGCAGTCAGTAAGCGCGTCATGTCGATTCTGAGGTGAATTAATCCCAAAGTGGGCAATGGTATCGTCTAAAGAAAAACCGGTAAATTTGGCTTCATTGGTGAGTAGATTTTGCGAAGCCATATAGGTATAGCAAAGTGGCCAGAGATTAAAAACATGATAATCAAAAGGATAATCAAGTCCAAGTCTCTCGTAACTTACTTTGAGTAAATTAAAGTCTAGATTTCCCCCGTAATTAGTTGGGGTAACTTCTTGAGAAAATTCTTGAGAAAAATTAGTTAATGCTGTCTTGAGATCAGGGGAGTCTTGTAATTGCTCCCAAGTAATTTGATTAACCTCCATTGCTTCTGGGTCACGATTGTCCCAATTGGTAGGTTTTACAAAAGTATTAAAACGCTTAACTTCGGCGAGAGTATTTTTGTCCAATTCGATTGCGGCCAATTGAATTATTTCGTGATGGTTTAAATCTAAACCAGTGGCTTCGATATCTACCAGTAAAAAATTGTGTTTAAACTTCATTTGTTTATTATCCTAGAATTATTTTGCGTAAAATTTGGGCGCTGGCGCGGGCTTTGATTAAAGCGTTGTTTGGTTCGTCAATGGGAATATTAAAATATTCTGCCAGTGTGGTGAGCGTCGGGATTTTTCCTAAGCCGTAAGAGATAGTGTAGATATAACCTAATGACCAAATATCAATTACGTGATCGTCGTATGTAAAATTAGTCAAAGTCTTTTTGAAAGCTTGTTTCAAAAATAAGTAATGTTTAAGAGAATGAAACGCTAGAAGTGGTGTGTAATCAAACTCTTGTACAAATTCTTTGATCACTTCTGCGACTTTTGGACTTTGTTTGAGTTGCTCAAAAGGAATATCTAGTTTGTCGGCATGCTCTTTGACCTTGGCCTCCAAAAAACTCACTTTAATATGCTTGTTAAAAAAGTTTTTTTCTAACAAGTTGTCTTTGTCTAGCAAAACCGCCGAAAGCTGTAAGATACTATCTCTTTCTTCTTTTGGTCCTGTGGTTTCTAGATGAATAACTAAAATGTCTTTAATAAATTTCACTGTTTTGGTTGGTAGTTTTTGAGTAGTTCTTTGCCTGCGGTGATGGCTTCAAACTTGTCGATGATTAAGGTTTGATTAAGGTGGTCAATTTCGTGTTGCAGAACACGAGCCAAAAAAGTATCGTCCGTGATCGTAAACTTTTCGCCATCTAGATGATACGCCTCAACAGTTATTTTCTTTGGTCGCTTAACGAGTCCAAAAACTCCGGGCATTGAGAGGCACCCTTCTTCGATTTCTTCTACTTCTTTGGAGCTAAAGGTGATGCGAGGATTGATAATCGGAAATGGCGGAAGACCTGCATCTTCTAAATAGATAATTGCCATGTTGAGGTTTTGGCCGACTTGTGGTGCAGCTAGCCCAACTCCGTGCGCGTGCTTGCAGGTGACAATCATATCTTTAACTAATTTTGTCAGCTGACCTTTGCCGGGAAGTGGTAAATCTTGAGTTGGAGTTCTTAGAACTTTGGCTGGTAATTTGGAAATAGGGAGGATCATAATTTTGAATCCTTTCTTTCTTGGTTGTATTTTTTGATTAAATAAGCAAAGAGACGACCTTTATTATCTACATTTGGACTATCCAAAACTTGGCCGCATAATCTTTGCAAAACCGGATGCGGTACAATGGTAGCCATCCTAAGATAAAACCCAAAGTGCTTTGGGTCTTCCAGTTTTTGCGATAATTCATCGGCAAGGAGGTGATTAGCGGAGTGCAGATGAGGATTTTTGCGACTCGGTAGTTTCTTATCTTGAGCGATATTTTTGATCGAATCCATAAGTGTATTATAGCTTTTTTGGCTAGCTTTAACTAGTGCAACTCGGTATAATAATTTTATGTTACAAAAACTCGCTATTATTAGTTTAATTTTACTCTTTGCTGGGATCGCTGTTTACGAAGGTGCGCCGCAGAGACTTTTGGGTAGTCAAGGAGTCAATCTTAAATTATCTTCATTGTTTGATCGCTTTACCGAAAATGGGAACTTTCCAAATCCTTTGTTGGGTGATTTTACTGGACGTCAATCTATTTTGACTAACGAAGGCGTACTCTCCGAAACCAATCGACATCGAGACTTACAAAGTTTGCTTCCGTTAAGCCGTGATCCAAAATTAGATAAAGCAGCTCAAGCCAAATTGGAAGATATGTTTGCTCAGCAGTATTTTGAACATAACTCACCAGATGGCAAGCATCCTTCTGATGTAATTACTGCGGCAGGTTATGAATTTTTGACAGTTGGTGAAAATTTGGCTTTGGGAAATTTTGAAAACGACCAGGTTTTGGTTCAAGCTTGGATGGATAGTCCTGGTCATCGGGCTAATATTTTGAATTCTAAATTTCATGAAATTGGCATTGCTGTAGGAAAGGGAGTTTATCAGGGTCACGAAGTGTGGATGGCGGTGCAAGAATTTGGCACACCTTTGGATACTTGTCCTTCTCCAGATGAGTCTCTGGCCAAAAAGATCGAGGACTTAGAAGGCCGAATTGCTACTCAAGAAGCTCAACTCAAAACACAAGAAAAGCAATTGCATCCAGATAACTATTCTAACTACCAAGCTTATCAGCAAGCGGTTCAGGATTATAATCAAGCAGTTGGTCAGTTGAATAGTTTAATTGCCGAACTCAAACAAACTGTAGAAAATTATAACTCAAGTGTGAATCAGTTTAATAATTGTCTCGAAAGTAATGCTTAAGCAAACTCAAGTCGCTGGACTTAACTTAAACCCTGTTACAAAAACCCAAGTTTTAAATGAAATCGAAGCGCGAATCAAAAGTGGTCAAAAAACTTTTATGACCACTTTATATTCGGAGTTTTTGTACCATGCTTTAAAGGATAATAATCTAAAGCAATTTCTCAATACTGCAGATATAGCGGTGGCTGATGGTATTGGCGTACTTTGGGCAGAGTATTTTTTGTCTGTACAACTTACTTTTAAAAATATTTTTCTCAAAATTTTGCAGGCCTTTTGGCAAGTAGTTTATTCGGGCTCTGCAATTTTATTAAACCCACATAAACTTAAGCAGACTTTCCCAGAAAAAATTGTAGGGGCGGATTTGTTTTGGGACTTAGCTAAATTAGCAGAAGAAAAAAACTTTTCAATTTTTCTTTTGGGTTGGCATGATCAAGAACTCGAAAAAGTCAAAGATATTTTAGAAGCACGATTCCCGAAAATTAAAATAGTTGGTTTTAAAAACACTACACCAGATGATCAAACCGTAATTGATTACATTAATCAGTTTAACCCTGATATGTTATGGCTTGGTTTTGGAAGAATTAAACAAGAAAATTGGATTAAAAAGTTTTGGTCTCAAGTCGATTCAAAATTTGCAATTGGTCTCGGTGGTTCTTTTGATTATGCTATTGGGAAAAAATCAGTACCTCCTAAGGTTGTACGCGATGTGGGACTTGAGTGGTTGTACCGGTTGTTTACACAACCACACAGACTAGTTCGAATTTTTCAAGCTACCTTTGGTTTCGTTTGGGTGATGATAAAGTGGAAGTTGTTTTGTTCTTTTGGTTACCGCGCAAATGTGGTTGCGGTTGTTGTGAATAAAAATAAAAGGGTTTTGATTTGCAAACGTGGATCTTTGCATTTTGGTAAGTTATCCGGCGCAAAGACTTACGAAGATTATTGGCAATTCCCGCAAGGGGGGATTGATCAGGGTGAAGATGTTTTGACTGCCGCATCAAGAGAATTGATAGAAGAAACTAGTTTATCTGATGTTGAGATGTTGGGAGTTTCGAATAAAATTAATCGGTATGTTTGGAATCAAGGAGAGCGTTCTTTTTGGTCGGTGTTTAGTAAGCGTTATGGTTATAAAGGTCAAGAGCAAAACACAGTATTTTTTAGGTACAACGGCGACCGAATTTGGTTCGCTTAGATGAGCGGGAATTTGTTGATTATTTATGGCTTAGCATCCCGGATGCACTCGATCGAGTTGCTCAAAACAGGCGTGAACACGCTCAAGCAGTTTTATCAGAGTTAGAAGAAATTCTTGAAAAAACCGCTTAAATTTGGTAAATTTTACTTATGAATACTCAACAAGTGCGCACTAGATTCGCGCCAAGCCCAACAGGATATGTACATATCGGTAGTCTGCGAACTGCTCTTTTTGCTTTTCTATATGCTCGTCATTTTGGTGGAGTCAATGTTTTGAGAATAGAAGATACTGACCAGACCAGAAAAGTTGATGGGGCGATCGAAAATCTTTTGCAGGTGATGCAAGCTCTTGGTGTGAGTTTTGATGAAGGTGTGGTTTTGGATGATGATCAACTTAAACAAGAAGGGGAGTACGGCCCTTATATTCAATCAGAACGCTTAGAAATTTATAAGGAATATTCACAAAAATTATTGGATCAAGGAAAAGCATATTTTTGTTATTGCAGTCCACAACGATTAACTGAGTTGCGCGCTGAGCAAACAGCTCTCAAAAAACCTCCAATGTATGATGGTGCGTGTCGATATTTGACTCAAGAAGAGCGCGAGCAAAAATTAGAAGAACTTGAGTTGCAAGGTTTGTCTCCAGTAATTAGACAAAAGATACCAAAAGACGGCATTACAGTTTTGCAAGATTTGATTTATGGAGAGATTAAGTATGATAATGCATTATTAGATGATCATATTTTGATTAAGTCTGACGGATTTCCAACTTATCATTTCGCGGTTGTAGTGGACGATCATTTAATGCAGATAACTCATGTAATTCGTGGTGAGGAGTGGGTTCCGTCAACACCAAAACACATTTTGTTGTATGAAGCTTTTGGTTGGGATGCACCAAAATTTGCCCACTTACCATTAATTCTCAACCCGGATAAAAGTAAACTTTCTAAACGGCAAGGTGATGTTTCGCTCGAAGACTTTTTGTCTAAGGGTTATTTACCAGAAGCCCTGGTTAATTTTATTGCATTTTTGGGTTGGAATCCTAAGACTGAGCAAGAATTATTTTCGATGGATGATTTGATCGCCAATTTTGATTTAGTTAAAGTGAATAAATCTGGAGCTGTGTTTGATCCAGTGAAACTTGATTGGATGAATAGCTTATACATACGACAAAAGTCCAATCAGCAAATTTTGGAATTAGTTAAACCGTTTTTGCTTGATGCTCAAGTAAAGATTGAAGACTACGATGAGCAATTTTTGTTGGCGATCATCGAGATAGAAAAAGACCGCCTTAAAATTTTGGCAGATATTACTAAGCATATCGATTATTATTTTGCTGTACCAGAATACGATTCAAGTATTTTGATTTGGAAGAAGGCAGATGCCCCGACGACCTTAGAAGTTTTGACTAAGCTAGAAAATCACCTTAAAACTTTTTCAGAAGAGCAATGGTTTAGTTTGGATATGATAGAAAGTTCAATTAAGCAGTGGATTGGTGATAATGGATATGATAACGGAACTGTACTTTGGCCGCTTCGAGTTGCTTTGTCTGGCTTAGAGCGTAGCCCAAACCCGTTTGAACTTTTGTGGGTGCTGTACAAAAAAGGACAAACAGCAGAGGATATTTTTCAAAGAATAAGTCAAGCGATTTCTAAGCTTGGATAACCAAAAAACCTGGATTTTTGCCAGGTTTTTGTGTGGTATAATTAAAACATAAATTAAGCTTAAATAATAATAAATGCGTATCAAAAAAAGCGTAATTTTTGTAATAATTTTTGCTGTCGGCAGTGTGGTTTCTGGCGGTTTTTCGGCTCAAGCTCAGCAAAACAAAGCCAATGAACGAGATCGATTAAATATCAAGTTAGAAGAAATCCAAAAGCAAATTGATAGTTATCAAAAACAGATTTCACAAACTCGGAATCAATCCGCATCATTGACTAATGAAATTAGTATTTATGATAATCAGATCAAGTCTTTAGAATTGCAAATGGAAGCTAATAATACCAAACAAGAAGATGCGCGGTTGCAAATTAATGAATTGCAAATTCAAATTGATCGGCGCACTCAAGAAATAGAAGAGAACAAAAAAATCTTAGCTCAGTTATTGGTTCAGTATTCGCAGATGGATGATAATTCTTTTTTGCAAATTGGTTTGGGGACCGAAGACTTTTCGAGCTTCTTGGATCAAGTGCAGTTTACCCGAAGTGTGCAAACTCAAGTTTATACTTTGGGTAGTAAGATCAAAGAGATCAAAACAAAACTCGAAACTCAACAATCCGATCTTAAAAAGGAATTATCTAAACTTGAATCTCTCAAAGAACAGCTCGAAGTAAGTCAGGATAGTTTGTCGAGTCAACGTGAATCAAAAGAACAGTTGCTTGCGCAAACTCAAGGTGTCGAAAGTAATTATCAAAAACTTTTATCAGCTAGTCAAAACGAACAATCAGATGTTTTGGGAGAACTAAATGATTTGGATCAAGCTGCCCGTAGTGGTGGTAGTAAATCTATTGCAGTGAGTGGGGGAGTGCTTGGTTGGCCGATGGATGGGATTTTGACCCAAGGCTACGGAAATACTGGATTTACTTCATTGGGTTATAACTTCCATAATGGAATTGATATCGCAGCACCTGCTGGCGAACCAATCTATGCAGCGGGGGATGGAGTAGTGGCTAACTGTGGCACTGGTCAAGCGGCATATGGCAACTGGTGTACAGTTAAACATAACATTGCTACAAATTCTGGTAATCGTTGTATTGTAACTTTGTATGCTCATATGCGGACAATTAAAGTTGGAGTTGGGGCGAGCGTTAAACGTGGTGATTTGGTCGGGTACGAAGGAAACACAGGAAATACCACTCGTTTGATCTATGGTCCAGAGAGAGGTTTCCACTTGCACTTTACTGTTTTTGACTGTGATGGTTATCGTGTGACAGCTGGAAAATACTCCAATGTCTATGGGCCTTATTATATTCCATCAGGGTACACTTACAATCCAATGAATTTCTTATCAAAATAAAAACAAATTATGTCCCGGCTTTTAGCGCGTATAGATAAATGGATGTTGTTAGTAGTATTAACCATACAAATTTTGTATGGTTTTGGAGTTATTAGCCCAACAGAAGTCAAAGCTCAGGTGATTAAAGATGTAATTGATGTTAACTCGGCGATTAATAATCAGCTACCGCAATATAACGCTGGGGTCGATCAAAGCATCCAAGATTATTTGTGTTCGCCAACAGGCCAAGGTTCTGATTTGTATGATTGTATTGGTAAGCTTTATCGGTTTGGAATAGCCTTTGGTGCTATTGCTATGGTCTTTTTTATGGTCTATGCCGGGTATCAATATA
>JAWKSI010000009.1:0-34213 GCA_041389225.1 Candidatus Doudnaibacteriota bacterium
AGAATGGTTAGAACTCTCAATGAAAGGTCAGAATCAAGAAACACCATTCAAGTTAACCAATCAACAGTTGCTAAATTTGATTAGATTATTTTTACGAGCGCATAAAGAAACAGACAGAGCGATTAGTCTGGAACTGCCATTATTGCTAGCAAGTCTGGAGTCGAGTATCTATCTCAATCCACAAAATAAGGCTCAAACTCAATCTGCGCCAGCTCAAGTTACTGATAAAAAAAAAGCTCAAAACTCGTTTAAAGTAGATCAAAATAATTTTACTTCTGCCGCCGCTTCACAGATTGTAGAGCAAAATACCAAAACAGCAGAAACTTTTGAACAACAACAAAATGTAGCAGCAAGATTAGAAACTTCTGATGAACTTGTGATAGATTCTCAAGTATCTGAATCAGATATGGTGGGTAGTCCACCGTTGGATTCCCAAGAAGTTTCTACTTGGTGGATTAAATTAGTGGGCAAAGTTAGAGAAGTTAATAGCCCGCTGGCAACTTTGCTCAAAAACTCACCAATTGATCATGTTAACGAAGATAGTGTTGTCGTTAAAGTAAGATACTTATTTCATAAAGAGAATCTGGAAAATACCAAGAATTATAATTTGATTACGACCTTGGCTTCAGAATTTGCCGGCCGGCCGATCGGGTTTAAAGCCGTGATCAAAAAAGATGATCAAAAAGAACCTTTGCCAAACCAAGCAGTTCTAACAGACGCAATCAAATTATTTGGTGGTGAGTTAGTAGATTAAATTCAAAAACGAGAACAAAAATTAAACACAAAAATATGCTAGATAGACAAAAACAAATTACTTTAGGCATGATCGGACTGGCGATTTTGGTTTTGATTGTGACTGTGGTTTGGCAGCCAGGTCAGTTGGGCTTTAAAGATGACACAGATTACGCTGAATTACAGCGACAAGCAGAGATCGAAGCTCAAGCTTATAGCGACCTTTTGGCTTCAATGGATCCTAATTATCAAGCGAGTCAGCAATTATTAGAAAAAATCGCCACTCAAGAAATAGTGCGAGAACAGATAGAGCAAACTTTGGATGTTGGTCAGCGTTTAGAATTTCCGGTGATTGAAAATCAAGATCTTAAGATAAGTCAAAGAACTGACCAGGGTTTTGTCCAAAATTATGTTAGCGATCTTTCTTCGATGGTGCAGAATTATAACCAAGATATTAGTTCGGCTAATCAACAGTTATATTCTGATGGTGCCGATAATATCGCGCTAACACGTGCCGAAGCTGCGACTAATAATCTTGTCGACAGTCTCAAAAGCATAGAAGTACCAGAACCGGCTGTAGAAATGCACAAAGCGCAAATCGCAACTTATTCAAAGTATGCTCGAGTTTTTGAAAGTGCTAAGCAGTACGCGCGCGGCGAAACACAAGAACCATGGGCAAACTTGTACGGTAATTACGCGGTTATCGAAAATCGCATCAATGTTGTTAATAATGAGGCAAGTAAATTAGCGCTTAATTATAATTTGTCCGATCAGCAGATTGCGCAATTTACTTTTGTAAAAACAGCACAAGCACAGTTTGGCACGGTGATAGTTGGGGCGGATATTCCCGGGGCAGTTTTACAAGGAATCAAAGCTGGGCTTGCCAAAGCTTTTGCTAATTTTTCGATTCAGATGATCGATAAATTGGTAGCGCATATCGAAAAAAACTTTGCCATTGCGAGTCAATTGTACTATTCAAACGAACTCGGTAGATTTTATTCTGTCGAATATATGCAAAAATTTGTCGCTGATCCACTTGATCAGGACATTATTCAGAAATTCTTGCCTCAGTATTTTTGCATAAATACCAAACCGGGTGAGCTTAAGCAGATTTTTGAAGCCAAGGCTCGAGAGAATCTTGGTAGTGATATTGTGATCAATCCGAGTGACCCAGATTTTTACCAAAAACTCGCGCGTTTAGGTGGAGATGAGCGTAATTATCCATCGTGGTGGGAAAGTTACTATCAAGGTTTGGCAGCGCAAACTCAAGCCGAAGCTCAAGCTGCTGCGAACAAAGAAGTTTTGAGTCCAGGACTTAAATCAGCTCGGGATTTGGTAAATTCGCAAGTTGTGAAGACGGTTTCGGCTATTAGTGGTGTTCAAGAAGCTGCTATTAAAGGTGTCTTTAATTTGGGAACTAATAATACCGAAAACATTGTAAGCCAGTTAGTTGCAGGAGTAACCGAAAACTTGGTTAATAAATTTGTGTTTACTGGTTTGGTTAGTGGACAATCAAGCGGTGGTGGCGGTATTGGCTTGATCAAAGAGACTAATGTTTGTTTGCAGACCCCACAGCTTAAACCAGTTGTACCAGTAGCCCAGAGTACATACGATAATCCAGACTCTAGTTCTTCTACTACGGATGAAAATCTAGGTTCTAATTAGAATACTTAAGTTGATACTTTAGCTTTTAATCCTAACCCTTAAAATATGATATAATAGTTAAGTAAACATCGCTTAACTATGGATCAAAACAACTCCACTTTGATTGACAAAACTCAAACTCAAGACCAAGTGGATATTAAAGAAACCAAACAGTATCCAATAGCACTAATCTTGGTGTTGAGTTTTTTGTTTGGGGTTATTGGGGGAGTTTATGGAGCTTTGGATCTGTCTCAGCGAGATGTTTTTAAGCGTTGGTTTGGTCAAAGTGCTTCTAGTAGTACCTATAATCAACAAATTATTGTTGACGAAGAGTCAGCGGTGACCAATGTCGTCAAAGAGAGTGGTCCAGCTGTGGTTTCGATTGTTATTTCTAAAGATGTAGGAAGCGCTACGTTTGATCCTTTTGGCTTTTTTGGACAACAACCAAATAGTAGTGAGCCAAATATTCAAGAAGTTGGAGCGGGAACTGGATTTTTTGTCAGTGCCGACGGACTCATTATGACTAATCGTCACGTGGTTTCTGATGAGACTGCGCAATATTCGGTTTTGACTAACGACGGTCAGAGCTACGAAGCAACTGTTTTAACGACTGACACAGTTAACGATTTGGCATTTTTAAAGATTGATATTCAGGATGCGCCATTCTTGGAGTTTGCTGATTCGAGTCATTTAGAATTAGGACAGCAAGTTGTGGCGATTGGTAATTCGCTCGGGCAGTACCAGAATACTGTGACTACTGGCGTGATTTCTGGAATCGATCGAGATATTTATGCTAGTGATGGTGGTTCGGCCGAACAACTCGAAGGGGTTATTCAAACAGACGCCGCTATCAATCCAGGTAATTCCGGTGGTCCGTTATTGGATTTGGCAGGGAATGTTGTCGGGATAAATACGGCCATTGATCGGCAGGGGCAACTCGTCGGTTTTGCAATTCCAGCTAATGATGCGCGCGCCGCATTGATTAGTTATCAAGAGCATGGAAAAATTGTACGACCATTTTTGGGGATAAGGTATGTAATGCTGAGTCCAGCGATGGCTCAAGCAGAAGATTTGCCTCGTGATTACGGTGCTTATATTGTTCCTAGTGGTAATGGCGAAGCGAGTATTTTGTCAGACAGCCCAGCAGCTCAAGCAGGACTAGCGGAGGGAGATATTATTTTGCAAGTTGAAAGTCAGAAGCTGGATGGTGATTTGACGCTCGCGCAAGAGCTCAAACAGTATAGTCCTGGTGATATTGTTAAATTTACAGTTTATAAATCCGAAAGCCAGAATGAAATTGAAGTAACTATTACGCTTGGCGAAAGGTAGTTGTATGGGTCAAAAAGTATTAGCAATTGATTATGGAACAAAAAGAATTGGTTTAGCGATTTCGGACGAAACCCAAACTTTGGCTCGAGAACTTAATATTCTTAACCCATCTGAATTTTGGAAAAAGATTGCAGATTTGATTACAGAATATGAGATTGAGTTAATCGTTTTAGGTTGGCCAGTAGGAATGAAAGGTCAGATCACCAACAAAACCAAAGAAGTAAGTCAATTTGCTGATCAATTGCAAGAGTTGATAGATTGTCCGATAAAATTTTTGGACGAACGTTTAACCAGTAAACTCGCGGCCGAGATAGCTGGAACCGAACATCAAATTGACAGTTTGTCAGCACAGATTCTTTTACAAAATTATCTTGATAACAAAAAAGTTTAATTAATTTTAAAAAACAAAAATCAAATGAGTCAGTTTAGACAAAATCCAATTAACAAACGCTGGGTGCTAATTGCTCCTAGTCGCGCCAAGAGACCAGAAGACTTTAAAACTTATAGTGTTTCGTATGGTTTACCAGAACATGATCCAGCGTGTGTGTTTTGTCCTGGCAATGAAGACAAAAATCCAGATTTATGCGCTGACGTCTGTCGAATTCCAAACGATACCGAGTGGAAGCTTCGTTTGATTGCTAATAAGTTTAAAGCGCTAGATCATATTAAGATTTATCAAAATCGAGATTTTTATCAAAACCGCGCTGGTTATGGTGAACATGAAGTTATTATTACTCGTAAACACAACGAACCGGCTGCCTTACAGTCAGCGCAAGTTGTTCAACAAACTTTAAAACTTTTTCAGGAGCGAATTGTCGAAATTTCCAAAGATCCAGATATTAGTTATGTTCAAGTTTTTCATAATCATGGCCGGGATGCCGGTGCTTCCTTAATTCATCCTCACTATCAAATTTTGGCAACTCCGATGGTGCCAACTCATATTCACGAGGAGCTCAAAGGAACCTATCATTATCATCAAATCAATCATAGTTGTATTTATTGCGACATCATCAAAGAAGAAATTAAATTAAAAGATCGTATTGTTTACGAAGATGAATATTTTGTAGTGATGTCAGCTTACGCTTCGCGTAGCCCTTTTGAAACTTGGATTTTACCAAAACGACATCAAGCACGATTTGAAGCTATGAGTGATATTGAGTTATTGCATTTGGCGCATGTCCTCAAAAAAGCTTTGGGTTCTTTGTATGTCAAATTGTCAGACCCGCCGCTTAATTTTTATATCCATACTATGCCAAAGGCAGATGAAAAGCATCTGATTCACGAAGAAAAAAGCTATCATTGGCATCTGACCATATTCCCTCGACTTACTATCTGGGCAGGTTTTGAGTATGGTACAGGAATCCCAATTAACCCAATGCCGCCAGAAGATACGGCAAAATTCTTAAGAGGAGAATCATAATGTCTAAACTTATTGTTGCCAACTGGAAACTAAATCCATTAACAGCATCAGAAGCCCAAACTTTGGCAGAGAGCATAAACCCGATTAGCAAACACGAAGTGGTCTTGTGTCCACCGATGGCATTTTTGAATTTGGTTAAATATCATAATCTTGGGGCGCAGGATTGTTCAGTTGAAATTAAAGGCGCGTATACGGGGCAAGTTTCGGCGGCACAGTTGGCTAGTATTGGCATTGACTATTGTATTGTCGGGCATAGTGAACGGCGCATGGGTCAAGGAGAAACTGATGCTTTGATTAACCAAAAAATTAAAACTTTGTTGGAGTATAAAATTACTCCAATCTTATGTATTGGGTATGGAACCACAGTCGAACAAGATGAGCTCGAAGTTGTCGACGTGCTAAAGCAACAAATTATTGACGGTTTAGCAGAAGTCGATCCTAAAAAAGTTGTTGTGGCGTACGAGCCGGTTTGGGCGATTGGTACTAAAAAAGCAGCTTCGCCAGAACATGCAGAGCAAATAGCTTTATACCTCAAAACCAAACATCAGGTTGGTAAAGTATTGTATGGTGGTAGCGTTAATAGTACAAACGCCCAAAGTTTTTTTGAACAACATCACGTGGATGGAGCTTTGATTGGGGGAGCGAGTTTGTTGGCCGATGACTTTAATAAAATTATCGAATTATAAAAATGATTTATCTCGCTTCAGATCATGGTGGGTTTACGCTCAAAGAGCAACTCAAAAAATTTTTGCAAAAACAAAAGTTGCCGGTGATTGATTTAGGGCCAAGTAAAAAGAATCCGAATGATGATTATCCTGATTATGCTGCAAAAGTTAGCCAAAAAGTTTCCAAAAATTTATTAAGTGATGTTGGTATTTTGATTTGCCGTAGTGGTCAAGGTGTGTGTATTAGTGCAAATAAATTTAAAGGTATTAGAGCAGCTTTGGTTTGGAATACCGCTGAAGCCAAAGCGAGCAGA
The DNA here is from genome assembly GCA_041389225.1 of Candidatus Doudnaibacteriota bacterium. Lineage (GTDB taxonomy): Bacteria > Patescibacteriota > Doudnabacteria > UBA920 > UBA920 > UBA920. The sequence continues at coordinate 6,105 of JAWKSI010000009.1, forward strand.
AATGATGATATGGCAAATATCTTATGCTTACCGAGTGATTATATCAGTCCTTCACAAGCCGAAAAAATTGTTTTGGCGTGGCTCGAGACTCCATATTCTGATGATGAGCGGCACATGAGACGGGTACAAAAAATTAGTAATTTAGAAAAATAGCTCTATGATTATTCCAGCAATTTTGGAGAACGATCACGAAGCAATTCATCCCAAATTAGATTTATTGGTTGAGCTGAAAACACCGATTGCACAAATCGATTTTTGCGATGGCGACTTTGTCCCTCATACAACTGTAGATATTATTCATTTGCCAAACTTACCTCAGGAAATTGAATGGGAAGCTCACTTAATGATTAGCAACCCAGCAAACTTTGAACTTTACAGAGACAAAGGTTTTAGCAAAATCATTGTTCATTACGAAGCATTTGATTCTGAAGCTCAAATGGATCAAGCGGTGCACGCAATCAAAAATTTGGGAATGACTCCAGCTTTGGCGATCAATCCAGAAACAGCAGTTTCGGTACTATCTTATGATACAGACACTTTAAAGCATTTTACGATTTTGAGTGTTACTCCGGGAAAGCAAGGTGGGGAATTTATCAAAGAGACTTTATATCGAATCAAAGAACTCAGGGAATTAGCACCAGAAGCAGAGATCGAAGTGGATGGAGGGATTAATTTAGATAACATTCAAAAAGTTATTGACAGTGGAGCGAATAATTTTGCAGTCGGTTCGGGAATTTTTGCTCAACTAGATCCAGCGCAAGCATATTTAGAACTAACTAAAATCAAAAACCAAAATGCATAAATTATCATCAACCGAATTACAGCTTAAGGCAAATGATATAAGACAAGATATTATTTCGATGTTGACTCAGGCTGGTAGTGGTCATAGTGCTGGCCCGTTAGGTATGGCGGAAATTTTCACGGCCTTATATTTTTCGGTCATGAATCACGACCCAGAAAATCCTAAGTGGGAGCAACGCGATCGGTTAGTTTTGTCCTGTGGTCATACTTGTCCAGTTTTGTATGCGGCTTTGGCAGAAGCTGGATACTTTCCGATTAAGGAACTTCAAACTTTACGTAAATTTGGCACACGTTTGCATGGTCACCCTCATAATTTGGCTTTGCCTGGGATCGAAACTTCGAGTGGGCCGTTAGCGCAAGGTTCTTCGCAGGCTGTGGGTATAGCGCTGGCGTTAAGAATGAATCATCAAAAAAGCCGAGTGTATCTGGTGATGAGTGATGGGGAGCAGCAAGAAGGACAGATTTGGGAAGCGGTTATGCTTGCTGGAAAGGAAAAGCTTAGCAATTTGACTGCAATTATCGATCGCAATAACATTCAAATTGATGGCTTTACCGAAGACGTCATGCCGATTGATGATTTGCGAGGCAAATACGAAGCCTTTAACTGGCACGTATTAGAAGTCGATGGGCATAACATCAATTCGATTATCAATGCTTATCTCGAAGCGCAAAGTATTTATGAAAAACCGACTGTGATAATTGCGCATACGACACCTGGTAAAGGGGTGGACTTTATGGAAGGGAAATTTGAGTGGCACGGTAAGCCACCAAACTCTGATGAAGCCAAATTAGCACTCAAAGAACTAAGAACATTAAAAGGAAAAATAAAAAGCGAACATGAATAATATTAATACACAAAAATACCTTTACGTCACGATTGGTTTGGTCGGGATTACATTAATTCTATCCACCGTGATGTTTGCTACAGGTTTATTTTCGAATCAAAATTTTAGATATCAATCAAGTCAGAAGTTTGATTGTTCTGACCAGTTTGAAGAGGTGATTGGTCATGAGCTGCCTGGTTATGAATGTTCGGCACAAAACAAAAATTTGAGCCAAGCGTTTCAATTACAACTATCGTTTTTCTTAGTTGGTGCTGCTGGTCTTTCGTTAGCAAGTGTAGTGGCTTATGCAATTTTTTGTTCTATACAAAATTCAAAAGCTTCTATTGTCAAAAAACCAGCTAGACCAACTGTGAGAAAAATCGCAACTAAAAAAACTACTAATGCAAAATCTAAACCAAGAACAAAAACTAAATCCTAAATTAGGAACACAAGATATAGAGCAAGCAGCGACTCGAGATGGGTTTGGAACCGGTTTGGTTGAGTTGGGTGCTAAAGATGATAATGTAGTCGCATTGACTGCAGATTTGGCTGAGAGTACAAGGATTTTGCCATTTGCTCAAAAATTCCCAGAACGTTTTGTAGAGTTAGGCGTGGCCGAGCAAAATATGATTGGTGTTGCGGCAGGTATGGCTCTGGCTGGCAAAATTCCTTTTGCCGCAAGTTATGCAACCTTTAGCCCAGGAAGAAGTTGGGATCAAGTTCGCGTTTCTGTTTGTTATAGCCAAGCTAACGTTAAAGTGGTGGGCGCTCATACTGGAGTTTCGGTGGGTCCTGATGGAGCAACTCATCAAGCGCTAGAAGATATCGCTATTACACGGGTGTTACCAAATTTGGTGGTTGTGCAGCCATGCGATTCAATTGAGGCACACAAAGCCACTTTGGCGATAGGTATTCACAAAGGTCCGGCATATTTGAGATTAACTCGAGAAAAAACTCCGGTGATTACTTCGGAGTCTTCACCATTTGTATTAGGAAAAGCCAATATTCTCAAAGATGGATCAGACGTTGCAATTATTGCTTGCGGTCCACTTGTGTATAACGCCTTGCAAGCTGCGGTACAATTAGAAGAGCAGGGAATTAATGCTATGGTCGTTAATAACCATACTATTAAACCTCTTGATCAAAAGACAATTCGTGCGGCAGCTCAAAAAACTGGCGCAATCGTAACTGTGGAAGAACACCAAATTGCTGGTGGGATGGGTAGTGCGGTCGCAGAATTTTTGGCACAAGAACATCCTGTTCCAATAGAGTTTATCGGTATGCCAGATAGTTTTGGTGAAAGTGGACAACCAGAAGAGCTGATGGCCAAGTATGGCATGGATGTTGATAGTATTATTAAAGCCGCAAAAAATGCTATTAAAAAAGCATCTAGCAAAATATAATTGGTTGGGACATGTAGCCGTAGTTTTAGTAATTTTGGCCATGATCGTTGCTCAAATTTTGATATATCAAAAACAAAAGCAAAATCAACTAGATTTGGTTCAAGCCCAAAATCAAATTATTAAAAAAATTGAAAAGCAAATGGATGAACAAAAATTAATTGTTACTTCTGAGTGGTCTGCAATCAGTCCGCAAGTCGAAGCAAGAATCAAAGAAATTATTTCTGATGATCGATGTCCAATTGGAGTGACATGTGAAAGTTCGGGTGTGGCTGAGGTCTTAGTAGAATTTAGAAAAATCGATAACCAAGAATCTGGTTCTATTATGGAACAACTAGTTGTATCTGGATTAAATAGATCTCCTATGCCAAGCGGCGACATTAAACAGAACTTAGTTACACCGCTTCAAGTAAGTTTGGATAATGATCTTAATTTCACAGTTCTTCCATTAGATTTACAGCCATATCCTGACAGTCCGTCGTTCTTTGATCAGTCACCAGAACTTAATCAATATCAATTGCTAATTAAAATTCAATAACTATGCCTCAAGCTCAAAAAAATAAGAAGAAAAATATTAAAACTAAGTACGATATTATTTCGATTGGTGACGCAACTATCGATACTTTTTTGTTTGTTAACGAAGTCGATGTCAAAAAATCCAAAGGTCGACTTTGGGCGACAATTAGTTGGGGTGATAAACTCCCGGTACAAGAATATTATCGAACGGTTGCAGGGAATGCTGCTAATAATGCAGTTGGTTCGAGCAGACTTGGATTGAAGGCAGCATTTTATACAGTCTTGGCTCACGATACAGGTGGTCGGGAAATCGTCCACAAAATGAAAAAAGAAAAAGTCGCAACTGAGTATGTTGTTGTGGATGAGAAGCATCCAACTAATGCTTCGACCGTTTTGAGTCACGAAGGTGAAAGAACAATTTTTGTTTACCACGAACATCGAAAATATAAATTGCCAAAGCTAGCTCCAGCTAAGTGGATTTACTTGACCAGTATGGCAAATGGTTTTGAAAAAATTCACAAAGATTTAGCAGCTTATATTGATAAGTATGATGTCAAAGTTGGGTTTAATCCTGGAACTTTTCAGTTACGCAAAGGTCCTAAATTTAACAAAGCAATTTTGGAACGCACAACGGTTTTGTCTATTAACAAAGAAGAGGCGCAAGATTGGGTGGGAAAAATTGAAGACCCGGAAGAGTTGTGCAAGCGTTTGATCAAACTTGGTCCAGAGTCTATTGCTTTGACTGATGGTCCAAAAGGGGCATACAGTTATAGCGCCGAAGGTTTCTTCTGGATTCCTCAGTACCCAGGGCCACGTAAAGATGCGACTGGAGCTGGTGACAGCTTTACTACTGCTTATATCGCAGCTTTAATCTTAGGTAAATCATATAAAGAAGCTTTGAGTTGGGGGCCAATTAATGCCGGAAGCGTAGTGAGTCAAGTTGGGCCACAAGCTGGGCTTTTGACTCAGGCGCAGCTTAAAACACATATGCGCAAGTTAAAGAACTGGAAGCCAATTGTTATTGATAGCGAAAAAGCAAAATCACAAGTAATGGCAAAAGTCGGAAAGATTAAATAGATGTTAGTTCATATTAAAGAATTGTTCGCAAATAAAGAACAGGTTGTTGGTAAATTTGCCTACCCAGCTTTTAATACAAATAACTTAGAAACCACAATTGGGATTATTGCCGCGGCTGAAGAACTTAACACGCCAGTTATTATCGAAACTAGTGAAGGCGCAATTAAGTATGCTGGTTTGGAAACTTTGTACGAGATTATGGCGAGCTTGGCGATGAAAGCCTCAGTACCGATTGCGCTCCATATGGATCACGGTCAAGACATGGATCAATTGAGACGTGGAATCGAATTGGGTTATTCATCAGCTATGATCGATCATTCGCATTTGACTATGGAAGAAAATATCCGCGACACTAAAGCTATGGTCGAGTTTGCGCATAAGCACGGCGCTTGGGTGCAAGGTGAGATTGGTCGCATTGGCGGTAAAGAAGACTGGCAAGAAGTTAAAGATGATGAAGTCTTTTTGACTACTCCAGAAGAAGCTGCGGACTTTTATGAAGCGACTAAAGTCGATACTTTGGCCGGAGCTTTTGGCACCATTCATGGCATTATCAAAATGAATGGTACAGTTGAAGCAAAGGTTGATGTCGAAAGAATTTCACAAGTTGCGCAGGCTGTGCCGGTACCGTTGGTTTTGCATGGCGGTAGTGGTGTCCCAGAAGACGTTGTGAGAAAAGCGATCGAGGCGGGAATTACGATTGTTAATACTGATACTGAGTTGCGCTTGGCTTTTACTCAAGGTTTGCGCCAAGCTTTGGCGGAGAATCCTGATGAAGTTGATCCGCGCAAATATTTGAGCCCAGCGATAGAAGCGCTTAAGCAAGCAGCGATGATCAAATTAAAAATGTTAAAGACCCAAAATGTTATTCAATAACTCTAATAATATCGCAGGCTCGAGTCTTAAGGTGTCTAATCCCATTTTTAGAATGCTGGTGATTTGCCTTTTGGGTATAATGGCATTTGCTTCGGCGATGGTATGGCGCTGGTCATTTTTGATGAATCGTGAGTATGTTGATCTCCCTATGGCGCGCGCTGATTATCTGGTACCTGGTGGGAAGTGATGAAATCTACTAATTTTCAAATTCAAACTGGAGATAGTTTTCCGGTTGTTGATAAATAATAATTAATTTTTGTATTTATGAGTAAGAAAATTCGAGTTGCGATTAATGGTTTTGGAAGAATTGGACGCCAAGCCTTTAAAATTGCTTTAGAAAAACCTGAGTTAGAAGTTGTCGGTATCAACGATCTAACCAACAATGCTGCTTTAGCGCACCTTTTAAAATATGATAGTAACTATGGGATTTTTGATCACGAAATTACTTCTGATGAGAAGCATATTATTGTTGATGGCAAAAGTTATCCAGTTAGCGAAGAAAAGGATCCAAAATTATTGCCATGGAAGGATCTTGAAGTTGACGTTGTTATCGAAAGCACAGGTCGATTTACAAGTAGCGAGTTAGCATCGGCTCACTTGGAAGCCGGGGCAAAGCGTGTGATTATTTCGGCTCCAGCAAAAGACGAAGGTATCACCAAGACTTATGTAATTGGAGTTAATCATGATGAGTATACTGACGAAGCTGTAATTAGCAATGCTTCTTGTACAACAAACTGTGTTACTCCAGTTGCCGCAGTTATGCATGCTAACTTTGGAATCGAAAAAGCTATGATGACAACAGTTCATAGTTATACTGCGGAACAAAATATTGTCGATGGCCCGCCTCCAGGAGGACATGCAAATGACTTTAGACGCGCTCGAGCTGGTGGGGTTAATATTGTTCCTACCACAACTGGTGCAGCAATTTCGGCAACCGAAGCTTTGCCAGATCTCAAAGGAAACTTTGATGGTATGGCGATTAGAGTTCCAACCCCTGTTGGAAGTTTGACTGACTTTACTTTATTGCTAAAAAAAGATGTTACGGTTGAAGAAGTCAATGACGCTTTCAAAAAAGCAGCTACTAATCCTATTTATCACGGCGTGTTGGTGGTTACTGATGAGCAAGTTGTCTCTAGTGATATCGTTGGTAATCCAGCTTCTGCAATTGTTGATTTGTCCTTTACCAAAGTTACTGGTGGGAATATGGTGAAAGTTTTGGCATGGTATGATAACGAATTTGGTTATTCGAATCGTTTGGTTGAACAAGTAGTAGCTGTTGGAAAAACTTTAGCATAAACTTCGGCCGCCAAAAGCTTAGCTTGCTTTTGGCGGCAATAATCTTTTGCATTCAAAAAATATTGGTAAATACTGTTCATTCAAATGAAATTTCTTAGCAAAAATTTATCAAAAATCAAAAACAAAACAGTTTTGTTGCGTCTTGATCTTAATGAACCAGTGGATTCTAACGGAAAGTTATTAGACGATTTTAGGTTACAATCAGTGTTGCCGACCATTCAAGCACTACACAAAGCTAATTGCAAAATTATCATTATGGCGCATCGAGGGCGACCTGATGGTCAATGGCAAACAGAATTTACATTGGAGCCGATTGCAAAACGTTTGGCCGACCTGCTTGCTTACAAGTTTGTTGCGACTGATTCAAAAATCACTGACTATCCTATTAATCATGTGGTATTTTATCAAGGAAGTATTCTTGAGTCTTCTACCAAACAGCAGATTGAACAATGCGAAACTCAAAATATCATTGTTCTGGAAAACATTCGATTTTATGAAGGCGAAGAAAAAAATTCGGCCAGTTTCGCGACTAAGTTAGCGAGTTTAGCAGATGTGTATGTTAATGATGCATTTGCTGTCAGTCACCGCAAGAGCAGTTCGGTAGTAGCGATCACCGAAAAATTACCAAGCTATGCTGGTTTGTTGTTAGAGCGAGAAATTGTGCATTTAGATAAGCTTTTGGGTGCCAGAATCAAAAAACCGTTTGTGTTGATGATGGGTGGAATTAAGATTTCGGACAAAGCTAAGACCTTGGCTCATTTGGGAGCCAAAGCTGATCGGATTTTGCTGGGCGGTGGCTTGGCTAATTTATTGTTTGCCGCACAAGGTAAAGAGATTGGTAAATCGGTATACGAAGAATCTAGCTTACCTTTAGCAAAACAAATTTTACTAAATTTTAAAGAGAAGATAGTGTTGCCAGTTGATGTGGTTTCGGGAACAACACAGCGCGGGCAGATAGTTTCTAAGCCAGTTTATCAAATCAAAGCAAGTGATAATATTTTTGATATAGGACCAAAAACAATTTTGGAATTTAGTCAATATCTCAAATCTGCTGGCACTATTTGTTGGAATGGACCACTTGGATTTTTCGAAAAGAAGCCCTTTCATACTGGAACAGCGGCTTTGGCTCGGGTTATTGGTGGTGTTGGCAAAAGAAAAGCTTATACTGTTGCCGGTGGCGGAGAAACTGTTGCTGCGGTACGGGAAACGCATCAGTTTGAACACTATGATCATGTTTCGACTGGCGGGGGAGCTATGCTGGAATACTTGTCTGGTAAAGAGCTCCCAGGAATCAAAGCACTAAACTAAAAAATGCGAAATCTCTCGCATTTTTTAGTTTATGGCTTAAATATGGTATAATTAATTTGAAATTTCTATAGTTAGAAACAAAAAAATCTAAAATAAAATTTAAATAAGCGTCTTTAAGTGTCTTATAGAATAACAAAAATCAAAGCTCGGCAGATTTTAGATAGTCGAGGAAATCCAACTGTTGAAGCCACGGTTTATGCTGGTGATGATTTTGCGGTTGCATCCGTTCCGAGTGGCGCTTCTACCGGTAGTCACGAAGCTTTGGAACTTCGGGATGGTAAAAATTCTTATGGCGGGTTATCAGTTACCCAAGCGGTCAAAAATATAGAGACAGTGATTAATCGATTGCTTAAAGGAATGGATGTACGGGAACAAGAACAGATTGATGAGGCAATGATTCAAAAAGATGGGACGTACAATAAGTCAAAGCTAGGAGCGAATGCCATCTTGGCTGTCTCCTTGGCGGTTGCGAGATTGGCTGCTCAGCAAAGCAAACTGCCTTTGTATCGATATTTGCATGACTTGTCAGGTTTAACAAACAAGATGGCAATGCCCGTACCATTATTTAATGTACTTAATGGGGGATTGCATGCAGATTCTGGTTTAGATATTCAAGAATTTTTTTTGATCGCCAAGGCCAAAAAATTTGAACAAAGGATTGAGCACGCTTGGCTAGTGATTAAGAAACTCAAACAACTTTTGTCTGCCAAAAAATATGTTACTTCAGTTGGTGACGAAGGTGGTTTTGCACCTAGGCTGGGTTCTAACCGAAAAGCATTATTAGTTTTGAAACAATCAATTGAACAGGTTGGTCTAAAGTTTGGTAAAGATGTTGCTCTAGGGATGGATGCGGCGGCGACAGAATTTTTTGATATGCAAACTCAAACCTATCGACTTACTGCCGACAAGAAAAACTATAAACCGTTAAGTGTTTATAAGTTGTATCAAAAGTGGACAGAAGAATATAGTTTAGAGGTTATCGAAGATGGTTGCGCCGAAGATGATATGCCTGGGTGGCAAAAATTAACTCAAGTTTTGGGAGACAAAGTAACATTGGTTGGTGATGATTTGTTCGTGACTCAGCACCAAAGGTTGCAAACTGGAATTATTTCTGGAATTGCTAACGCGGTTCTTATTAAACTTAATCAAGTTGGAACTGTCACCGAAACTTTGGCAACAATCAGTTTGGCAAAAAAATATAATTATAAAGTTATCGTGTCCCACCGAAGTGGAGAGACTATGGATGATTTTATTGCTGATTTATCGGTTGCGGTGTCGGCGGATTATATTAAAGCGGGGAGCTTGGCGCGGGGAGAACGTTTGGCAAAATATAATCGATTATTAGCGATTGCGGCGGAATTAAAACAATAATGATGACGGTTAAGAAAGGAATTTATCAACACTACAAAGGCGGACAGTATATGGTGATTGCGCAAGCTCTTTCAGAGAATGATCATAAGCCGGTGGTAGTATATAAATCTTTAGACGGTAATCCTGTATCCGAATATTGGGTGCGAGGGATTGAAGATTTTTTGGCAGAGGTAGAAATTGATGAGCAGAGCAAGCCTCGTTTTAAATTTATTAGCGCGGATTCAAATGAGTAAGCCAATCTACAAAAAAATAGTTTTAGTAGTTATGGATGGTTTTGGTATTGCTTCGTATAGCCATGGTAATGCGGTGGCGATTGCTAATCCGCAGGGCTTTAACGATATGGTTGCGCATTATCCAGCATTAACTTTGTTAGCTTCTGGACCAGTGGTTGGGTTGCCATGGGGAGAAATGGGGAATTCTGAAGTAGGGCATATGAATATGGGCGCTGGCAGGATTGTTGGACAAGATTTGCCTCGGATTAATCAAGCTATTTCAAACCATAGTTTTTTTAGTAATAACGCTTTTAATAAGGCGGCCGACCATGTTAAAAAGCATGATTCGGCATTGCATATAATTGGGATGATTGGTAATGGTGGCGTTCATAGTAGTGAAGAACACCTTTTTGCTTTACTTGGTTTTGCTGCCGAACAGAACTTAAAAAAAGTATATATTCATGTTGTGACCGATGGGCGTGATACCGCCGAAAAGGCAGCTCTGGCGTCAATCGTAAAATTGAATGAAAAGATCTCCCAAATCGGTGTTGGTGAAGTCGCCACAATTACGGGTAGGTTTTATGCTATGGACCGTGGTGGTCACTGGGATCAAACTGTAAACACTTATAAGGCAATGGTTGATGGTGTTGGCGAGATTGCCAAAACAACCATGACAGCAGTTTCGGAAAATTATCAAAAAGGAATTTTTGACGAGATGATTCCACCAACTGTAATTATGGATTCGCTCCACGGCGAAGCTCACCCTACATCAACTATTCAATCAAATGACGCCGTTATATTTTTTAACTTTAGACCTGATCGCGCTTTGCAATTAACTCAGGCATTTGTTAAACCAGAAATTATTCCAGAAACTTTTCGACAACATTTAACCAAGCTTAATAATCTTTTGTTTGTGACAATGACTGAGTATGGCACAGATTTACCAGTCGAGATTGCATTTGAAACAATCGATTTGCATCAAAATTTAACCGAGGTGCTTTCTCAAAAAGGATTTAAACAATATCATACTGCTGAGACAGAAAAGTTTGCACACGTAACTTCATTTTTTAATGGAGGCAAAGTCGAAAGTTATCCCGGGGAAGAAAGAAAGATTATTCAGAGTCCAGATAATAACAAAGACTATGCCACCAAGCCAGAAATGTCTGGTGAATTATTAACACATGAGTTGGTTGATAAAATTCGACATGGCGACTACCAGTTTTATTTAGCGAACTTTGCTAATGCTGATATGGTGGGACATACTGGAAATTTGGAAGCTTCGATTAAGGCGGTTGGTTTTTTGGATGACTTTCTGCAGCAAATCAAAAATGCGGTTTTAGAAGTCAATGGACTTTTGATAATTACAGCCGACCATGGCAACATCGAACAGATGCTCGAGGACTCGACTGGCGAAATCAACAAAGAACACACCACAAATCCTATTCCACTAATCGCAATCGCAAAAGATTTGCAGTACCCAATAGTAAAAGAACGGACGTTGTTATCTTTGGCTGGCGTTGTTCCTTCGGGTATGGTTGCTGATATTGCCCCAACTATTTTGGACTTTTTTGGAATCGAACAACCACCAGAAATGAATGGGGTGAGTTTGTATTCTCAAATTCATCAAACTTTATTAAGTTAAAATAAAATCCAAAACAACTATGGTATTATGCCTGTATGGCAAAAGATACTAAATGGCAAGTTAAGCCAAAAGTTCCTACTCAAATTCTCGATCAGTTTCCAGAACTTCCTAGTTTGCAAGTTCAATTGCTGTATAATTTGGGGCTAGTTGATTCTGATCGGGTCGACTGGTTTTTGAACCCTGATTATCATAATTTGTTTGATCCATTCATTTTTACTGATATGGAAACGGCAGTTACTCGGATTTGGCAGGCAATAGAGTCCCAACAAAAGATTTTGATCTTTGCGGATTATGATGCTGATGCGGTAACTGCTAATTCGGTTTTGACTCAGACCTTCAAATATTTGGATTACCCTATCGAAAGTTATATTCCAGATCGTTTTGCCGAAGGTTATGGACTCAACCTGGATGCTTTCAAAAAATTTAAAGAAGACGGGGTAGATTTAGTTATTACTGTTGACTGTGGGACTAACTCTTGTGAAGAAGCTAAATTTTGTCAGGATAATGGCATCGATTTAATTATTACTGATCACCATGAAATTACTGGAAATATTCCAGAGAGTTTTGCTTTGATTAATCCAAAAAACCCTAACGAAGTTTATCCTGATAAACAAATTACTGGTGTTGGGGTGGCATACAAATTAGCTAAGGCACTTTTGTCCAAACAAGAAAAAGTTATTAAGCAAAAACTAATTGAACCAGAACAGTATTTGCCAGAATGGGATAAGTGGTTGTTAGATTTGGTAGCGATTGGAACTGTGGCAGACTGTCATTCTTTGCTTGGAGAAAATAGAATTTTGGTTAATTTTGGTCTCAAAGTTTTGCAAAAAACTAAGTGGATTGGTTTGCGGCAGTTGATCGAAAATGCAGGACTGGATTTTTCTAAGCGTGATCCCAATACGATTGATATCGGATTTAAACTGGCTCCACGGATTAATGCTGCGGGTCGGTTGGAGCATGCCAGTGTGGCGCGAAATTTGTTGGTAAGCACGGATTTTGCCGAAGCAATTAGTCTGGCAAACCAAATCGAAGAAATTAATCGCCGTCGCCAAGATATTACAAAACGAGCTACTTCTGAAGCAAAAGAGCAGGTTGCTGCGATGCCCGAACGAAAAGTTTTGGTGGTCTCGGATGCTGCCTGGCCCAAAGGTGTAGTCGGGATTGTTGCTGGGCGCTTAGCCGAACTATATCAAAAACCTGCAATTGTCTTAGAAAAAGGTGAGACCGAATCTACTGGTTCGGCTAGGAGTATTAAGGGTTTTGATATTGTCGCTGCGCTCAAGCACACAGGACATTTATTAATAAAATTTGGTGGTCACCAAGAAGCCGCAGGTCTTACTTTATCTAATGATAAATTTGATCAATTTTACTTTGAATTATTAAAGTATGCCGAAGTTAATTATCCGGAACATGATGCCCAAAATTTAATTTTAGAAATTGACTCCGAATTATCTGAGCGGGATCTGAGCTTTGATCGTTATCGCGCGATCGAATCAATGGAGCCATTTGGCGCAGGTAATCAACAGCCCAAGTTCTTAATTGATAATTGTAAAGTTGCTACAATAAGAACAGTTGGCGCGGAACAGAATCATTTGCAGATGCAATTATTAGTCGGTGACACCAAGTTAGACTGTATTGGATTTAGTATGGGTTATTGGGAAAAGCGCTTGCAAACTGGTCAGTTGGTTTCGGTGGTGGGAGAGCTTATGGTTGACACTTGGAATGGCACCAAAAAACTGAAAATGAGATTAATTGATATTCAAATTATTTTGGAACAAAAAAATGACTCAACAGATCAAAGACAAAGTACTGATTATTAATACCGACGGTGGTTCAAGAGGAAATCCTGGACCAGCTGGGATTGGTTTTGTAATTTCTGATCACGACAAGCAACTTTTGTTAGAACAAGGAAAATTTATTGGCGTTGCGACCAATAACGTTGCTGAGTACAAAGCTTTAATCGCTGCTTTGCAATCTGCGATAAAACTTGGCGGGACAAGCTTGCAAATATTGATGGATTCGGAGTTAATTGTTAAACAAATGAAAGGTGAGTATCGAGTCAAAGATCCTAATCTCAAAGAGCTTTTCTTAGAAGTGCAAACTTTGCTCAAAGAGTTTGATGATTATAGCTTCACCCACGTGTTAAGAGAATTTAACAAAGCAGCAGACGCTCAAGTTAATAAAGCAATCGACGCTGCGATGTAAATCAAAATAAAATAACCCGGTTGGGTTATTTTATTTTGATTTGAGAGATTTGGTATGTATCTTGGTTTAGAACCAAAATTTGTTCGTTGTTATTGGTAATCAAAGTTTTGATGTTCGGGCTGCTGTTATATATCAAGTAAGTATTTTGATTGTTGCGCGTGTCAGTTTCCACAGCGAGAATTCCGCTTGGTGTGGCGATAAACCCGTAACCTAGTTCGGTTCTGACTGTGGCTTTGGGTAAATCTTCTGAACTACGATAGAGCTGAACGGTCTTGGATGAAATAAAATTATAAAACCATATTCCAGTTGGGGTGCGGTAGGTTAGTTCGCCGCGCACACTATTGAGATCAACCCATACAACTTGTTCAGCAACTAGTTCCAAGTTTTGATTAACTCGATAAAGATTTTGGTCAGCTAAGATAAAGAGTTCTCTTCTAGCTGTGCTGTAGAGTGTGACTTTTTGATTTTCTGACCAAGGTTGCTGAGAAACAAGAGTTTGTTGATTGATTAATTTTGAGCCATCCCATTGTGCTGTCACTAACAAATCAGGAGAATTAAATTGCACATAGTACAAAGTATTTTCGATGACATAGATTGATGCCACTTGAGATGAAATTTTGTTAGCCACTCCTGAGCCTGGTTTGCTTTGCCAGAGATCCTGACCGATTTTGGCAAAAACCGCATCGTCTCGAGTAATAAAGATTTCATCCGCTTGCTTAAATTGGCTTGGTAGGGCTTCGATTTTATTATCATTTACATTAAGCAAATCCATTGTGTTATCAGTGTAATGAATTTCTATCAACTCTGGTTTGTGGCTTGGTTTTAAATCAGCAATAGGTTGTTTGGCTGCTAGAACAGTTCGAATTTTTTCTGGTCGCGAAACAGCAAAAGTTTTGATTGTATTTTGACTATCTGTGTAAACAAGATTGTTTTCTTGTAATGTGGCATGGGTGATTAATTCTTGTGAGATAACTTGAGGATCATTCTTTGGTAACATCAAAATAAGATCGCTATTAAATCCCGCGTAAGTAACTTGGTTTGATTTTACGTACAAGTCTTTATTCCAATCCCAGTATCCTGGTTTTGAAATCTTGATTTGATATGTTCCTTGGTTAACAAATCTGATTTTAGCAGGAGTGCTGCCCGCAGCTTCATCATTAAGAAATATTTCTGCATTGCTTGGCTCGCTTTGGATATCCAAAACTCCAGTTTGGTTATATCCTTGATCGTCGAGATTGGTCCCACTGACATATAAAACAATTACTGGGGCCAAGGCCAAGAAAACAATAAAGAAGAACAGTAAAATTAAGTATCGGGTAAGTTTGTCCATATGCTGTATTATAACAATCGATAGCTTCACAGTCGAGTTGATCTTGGGTACAATAAATAAGCAATTTTAAATAAGCAAATGAACAGTCAACATAACGATAAATTTGTTATTCAAGGCCAAACCCCAATAGGTGGATCTATTGCGGTAGTTGGCGCAAAAAATGCAGCGATCAAAGCTTTGGCTGCAAGTTTGGTTTTGGATGGTGCTTCAGAAATCAAAAACGTTCCTAATATCGAAGACATCAGTCGGTTAGTTGAGATTATGCAAGACTTGGGTGTAGAAATGCAATTTGATGGAGTTTCAACTTATAAAATTATTAACCCTCAAATTAAGAAAAATATTTTGGATCCAGATTTGCATCAAAAGACTAGATCTTCGTTGCTTCTGGCTGGGCCAATCTTATTACAACAAGGTCAGGTAACTTTTGCTTATCCCGGTGGTTGTGTTATCGGCAAGCGACCGATTGATTTTTTTCTCAAAGGTTTTGCTGAGTTTGGTGTTGAGGTAGAAGAACAAGCAGACGGTTTTAGATTAGTTGCTAATGATTTGCACGCGGCTAAAATTGTGTTTACAAGAATGAGTGTTACAGGAACCGAAGCAATGATGACTTTTGCCAGTCGGGTTCCAGGAAAGACAACTCTGGTTAACGTGGCAATGGAACCTGAGATTGTAGCTTTGGCAGACTTTCTTAATTCTTGTGGCGCTAAAATTTCTGGCGCGGGCACACCAGTCATTACTATTGAAGGCGTTGATAGATTAAATGGTGGTATGTATCATACAATTCCTGATCGTATCGAGGCTGGCACCTTTGCAATTTTGGGAGCGGCAACAAATGCTGAATTAGAAGTTACAAATATTATCCCCGAGCACTTATCTGTTTTTTGGCAACTACTCAAACAGGCTGGGGTTAATTTTGAACTAGGAAGTGATAGTGTCAAAATTTTACCGCAAACCAGACCTCTACAAGCAATTCGCAAAGATATTGTGACTCACGAGTATCCTGGTTTTCCTACAGACTTGCAAGCTCCAATGACTGTTTTGATGACTCAAGCTCAAGGCACTTCGGTAGTTTACGAAACGATTTACGAGGGGCGCTTATTTTATATTGATAAGCTTAATACGATGGGAGCTGATATTATGATGGCAGATCCTCATCGCGTAATTGTGAATGGGCCAACAAAGTTGCAAGGTAGTAAATTAAGCTCTCCTGATATTCGCGCCGGGATGGCTATGGTTATTGCGGGAATTTTAGCCAAAGGCCAAACCGAAATCGATAATATTTATCAAATCGACAGAGGTTATCAAGATTTAGAAAATCGGTTAAGTCAAATTGGCGCACAAATTAAGCGAATTAAAGGTTAATTGGCAGGCTTTTAGCTTTACGATATAATATACTTTATGTTTGAGAATAAAATTGGAATCGACCTGGGGACGGCAAATACATTAGTCCACGTTCCCAAAAAAGGCATTATTATTAACGAACCAACTGTGGTTGCTATCTCTATTGATGACAATCGGGTTTTGGCTGTTGGCCAAGAAGCCAAGGAAATGCTAGGTCGAACTCCAGAAACAATTGTGGCAAATCGTCCTATGAAAGATGGTGTGATCGCGGATTATCGTGTCACCGAAGCCATGTTGAGATATTTTATAAATAAAGCTTTGGGTAAAGTTAGATTTTTTCGACCCGAAGTAATGATTAGTGTGCCAGGTGGAATTACTTCCACCGAACGCCGAGCGGTGATTGACGCAGCCAAAGCAGCGGGCGCTAGACAGGCTTTTGTAATCAAGGAAACTGTCGCAGCTGCAATCGGCGCAGGTATTCCAATTTCGTCTGCGAGCGGTAATTTGATTATTGATATGGGTGGCGGGACTACTGATGTAGCTGTTTTGTCTCTGGGTGGAATTGTTAATTCGACTTCAGTTAGAGTTGCTGGTAACCGTCTTGATCAAGCGATTATCGAGTACGTTCGCAAAAAACACGGACTTGCTATTGGGGAGCGAACTGCCGAAGAGATTAAGATTACGATTGGTAGCGCCATTGCTTTGCCAGAAGAAGAAGTTATGGAAGTTAAGGGGCGTGATAATGTTGCGGGTTTGCCAAAAACTATTACAATTTCGACCAACGAAGTTGTCGAAGCAATCACCGAAGAACTCAAAGAAATGGTGCGCGCGGTCAAAACTGTGTTGCAAGAAACCCCACCAGAACTTTCGAGCGATATCATCGACAAAGGAATGATTATGACTGGCGGTACAGCAATGCTCAGAAATTTGGATCACTACATTAGTAAAGCTGTTGGGGTGCCGTGCTACTTGGCAGAAGAACCATTGCTTAGTGTTGCCAAAGGTACTGCAGTGGCTTTGGAACACTTAGATAGCTACAAGAAATCTATTTTGAGTATCAAGTAGTTTTGTCTAGAGTTTTTCACACCTCAAAATTGTAATTTTTTTATCTATTCAGTATAATAAAATTAAAGATTTATAACTGAAACCAAGATAAAAATAAATGAATAAAACTTCACTCAAAGCTTTGTATATCTTCTTAACTTCGTGGTTGGGAGTGATTTTGGTTTTGATGTTGCATCGAGCAGTATTTGTTTTGTACGAATTGTTGCTGACTTTTTTTCCAGATATTTTTGCGTTTGGAGCTGATCGAACGATTATCGAAGTTTTGGATTTCTTTACAATGTTGCTGGCAGTGTTCTTTGGCGGTTGGTATGGTGTTTGGCTAGGCTTGCATTGGTTTGAAAAAGTCTACGAAGAAGACGGGGTTCACCATAATGCTATATTTTACGGGTTTTTGCCGCATAATGTACGCCGAGAATATGCTCGATATCGTGCTGATAAGAAAAAGGCAAAGTCTCTCAAAGTTAAGAATACGGAAACCAAAAAAGACGACACGAAGTCTGACGCAAAGTCTATTGAGCAAGCAAAAGCTGTGGCTGTGGAGCCAATTGCGCAAAAGAATCAATCATCTATTAGCAAAACACTTAGTGTTGATAATCAAAATTCGAATAAAGTTTTGCTTGGAGCAGCAAAAAGTAAATCAAAGTTATTTGGATTTTTTTCAAGAAAGCAAAAACCTGAATTATCTAACCCGAGTAAGACTTGGAAGTTAGACGAGTTGATGAATAAATCCATTGCTCAGAAACCTTTAGATTTGACTATTGCACCTTCTGTTAAATCTGAGTCAAAGTCTTCAGCTAAAAAGCGTGTTGTCAAAAAACGTGTTGTCAAAAAAACAGCAAGTAAAAAAACTTTGGATAAACCAGCGGCCAAAAAAGCAGTAAGGAAGTCAGCGGCCAAAAAATCCGCAACCAAAAAAGCGACTAGTAAATCTAGAATTTCCAAAACTAAACAAGCGGCAGAAGCGTAAACTTTTATTGAGAACTTTAATATGACATTAGGAAAACTAATTTTAAAAACAGCGATTGCTATTGGACTATTTTCTTTGTGGAAGTTAATTTTCTTTGGATATTTTGACAGCAGTAATCTTATTTTGTTGATCTTGTTTTATGGGATTGCGATGCTTATCGCAATTGCTGTAGTTAGACGTTTGGGGGTGTTAAACTTTTTGGAAAATTTCTTAATAATGTTTATTTGGCTATTGTTTGGAATTTTGTTGACTGGATAATGGTAGGAATTTTCTTAGATTCCAAAGTTCGGTCAGATTGGCACTTTTGGTTGAGCTACTTGATGATTATTATTGCGATCTTTGCTTTTCATAAAAAGCGCCATGTCGAAAATCCGCAAGGAGAATGGAATATTAATCTTGCATAAAGGTGAACAATCGTATACCATTAAGGTATGCGATTTTTTGTTGCGCCAAATTAATAAAGCACTCTTGTTTTGGTTTGGGACAGAGATCCTTCGGTCGCTTCGCTCCTCAGGATGACACAAATAGAAGTACTCAGGACGACAAAACAAAAAACCAAAGCTTTTCTTCTCGAGAACGACTTCGCGAAGGCGCTCGGAGTTCGAGGGAAGAAAAGGTTTGGTTTGGGAAAAACGAGAGTTTAAAACCAAAGTTCTATTTCCTGAGACCGACTTCAGGGCAGTGCGGAGGTCGAGGGAAATAGAACTTTGGTTTAGCTATTCAAAAAAGGTTTTGGTTTGAGAAAGAGATCCTTCGACTCCGGCTTCGCCTCCGCTCAGGATGACGAAGAAATGGAAAGTTCACCCATTCGGGCACAACATAATGACATAGAAAAATATGCAAAAGATTATTGCACATATTGATATGAATAGCTATTTTGCGACTTGTGAGCAACAAGATCATCCAGAATGGCGAGGTTTACCAGTTGGGGTATGCGAACATCTCGGCGGTATTATTATTGCTGCTAGTGTAGAAGCAAAACGCTGGGGTATTAAAACTGGTACACCAGTTTGGGAAGCTCGTCGTCTTTATCCAAAAATTATTCTAACCAAAACTCACCCAGATCGTTATCGCTATTACACTTCTCGATTCCTTAAAGTTTTTGCTGATTATACTGATAAAGTCGAAAAGTATAGCATCGACGAAGCATTTTTGGATTTAACCGAAGTTTGTAACGTAAGAGGAATGATCGATGGAAAGCTGCGCCGTTTGGATCCATGGCAAGAAGCTCAGGAGATTATCAAAGAAATTAAGCTACGTATGAAAACCGAAGTCGGGGATTATATTACTTGTAGTGCAGGTGTTAGTTACAGTAAATTAGTTGCAAAAATTGCTTCAGATTTACGCAAACCAGATGGTTTGGTGGTTGTTAGGCCGCAAGATAAGTTTGCGCTGTATGATAAACTTGAGTTAACAGATGTTCCTGGGATTGGTAATCGGATGCAAAAACAGCTTAATAATCTGGGGATTTATACATTAAAAGAGCTGCGGGATTATCCTGAATCTCAATTGGTTGCTAAATTTGGTATTGCGGGCAAGCATTTGTATAGTATGGGTCAACTGGAAGGGAGTTGGAAAGAGAACTTTGAAGAGCAAACTGATTCTAAATCGATGGGTCATATGTATACGATTGCCCAAGAATTTCGTCAGCAAAGAGTGTTGCGGCCGGTTTTATATAAATTATCCGAAATGGTTGGCGCGCGTTTGCGAGCCAACCAATATGTGGGTGATAATGTTTTTGTACATTTACATAATCCAACTGGGTTATGTCTAAGTCGTGGTCGTAAAATTGGTAGAATGGTTGATGATGGTCGAGAAATTTATAAAGAAGCAATTTTTGCTATTTTTCAAATGCTCAAACGGGATAATTTATCATGGCAAGATATAGAAAATCAAGTGTATTTGGTTGGAGTAACTGTGAGCGGGTTGGTTAAAAAGTTAAATCAAGACAATCTTTTTAGCCAGCAGTTTAAGTCTGAACGTTCGGCTGGGTTGGTGGAAGCTTTGGATAAAATTAATACTAAATATGATGATTTTACAGTAGCCCGGGTGCCAGCTTTTTTGGCTCGTGACATTATCCGTGATTCTGTTGGGTTTGGTAGAATGAAGGAGTTTGGAACAACTTTTATGGGTAGTGGTCGCGCAAATCATTAAATTTTGGTTATAATAATTTGTAATAATGAAGATTTCAAAGAAACAAGAAATAGAAGGTGGCCAGTTTTTTGTGATTGCGCACAATATTCGTTCGATTCATAATGTTGGATCAGTTTTTAGAAATGCTGACGCTTTTGGTGTGGATAAGATATTTTTGACTGGATATACTGGCACGCCGGATCACCCCAAAATTCATAAAGTAGCTTTGGGCGCGGAGTTGGTTGTTCCTTGGGAAAAACGTCGAAGCTTGGGTTGGCTTCTCAAAAAACTGAGGCAAGATATTCCTAAAATTAAAATTATTGGGCTGGAAAATAATATTAATTATCCGGTTACGCAGTTAGCTAATTTTTCACCAAAGTTTCCTTTGGCTTTGGTTTTGGGCGAAGAAACCAAAGGTATGACTAAGTCGATAATCACGCAGATGGACGAGTTAATTGAGATTCCTATGCAAGGAATCAAAGAAAGCCTTAATGTTTCGGTTGCTTGTGGTATCGCTTTGTTTGAGATAGATAAAAAAAAGAAATTTTACGCGCTAAATTTGCCATAACTTAACAATAGATAACAGAAAATTAGCTTAATTGTGGATAGCTATAGTTTTACTAAGAAAAATAGTTTAAATTTTGTTTAAAACCCTTGTAATTACAGGGGTTTTTATTTTGAGTTTGGTTTTTGTCTAGATTTGTCAGAATGGGGAAGCGTGGGCTATAATGAGTTCAAGTGGAATGAAGTGGTGACAGGTGGGGAAAAGTGGGTGGATAAGTGGATAACTTTATGAAGTAAAGTTATCCATCCTGAGCGACCCCGATCGGATGCGAGGGGGATCGAAGGATTACAAGTGGTATGCACAGATTTAATAATTAAATAACCTAGGCTTTCTGATATTTAGATGGTAGTATTGAACACTTCTAGCTAATATCTTTCTGGCTTTGAGACTAATGTTCATTGGCGAATACACAGCAAATATTGACGATAAGGCTCGGGTTAATATTCCCGCTAAGTTTCGTGTTGATCTCAAAACCAAAAAAGTCGTTGTGACTCGTGGTCTTGATAACTCGTTGGTTCTGTATACATTAGACGAGTGGAAAAAGCTTGCAGAAAAATTGGCTAGTCTCCCAATTTCTACTGCGAACACTCGAGCTTTTTCTCGTCTGATGCTTGCAGGAGCAATGGACTGCGAACTTGATAAACAAGGTCGTATAGTCTTGCCTGCATATCTCAAAGACTTTGCTCGGATTTCAAAAAAGCTTGTCTTTGCGGGAATGTACAACCGCATCGAAATATGGAGCGATGAATCTTGGGCTAAGTACAAGAAACAAACAGAAAAAAACAGCAATCAAATCGCCGAACAATTAGGCGACTTGGGGGTTTAGACAATGTACAGTCATAAACCAGTTTTGCTTGAGCAGGTTTTGCAGGTTCTCAAACCTGAGCCAGAACAAAATTTTGTAGATGCGACTTTGGGCGGCGGCGGTTATACCAAAGCTATTCTCCAAGCTCTCAAATCTCAAGGTAAAGTTTTGGCTTTAGATCTTGATCTTGATGCAATTACTAATGCTCAAACCCAGCTTGCAGAGTTTTCTTCTCAACTATTAGTCGATCACAGAAACTTTCGTGATTTAGACAAAAGTATTAAAAAGTATGATTTTCAATCAATTGATGGAATCGTTGCTGATATCGGGCTCTCAAGCTACCAACTCGACAACTCGGGTCGTGGCATTAGTTTCGAGTCTCACGATCGTCTCGATATGCGTTTTGACCAATCGAGCAGTCAGCCTGATGCGAGCTTTCTTTTAAACAATTGGACGGAACAAGAACTCACACAGATTTTTAATAAATTTGGTGAAGAAAAATTTAGCCGTTTAATCGCCAAGGGTATTCTAGCTTTTAGATCAGAACAAAAACTTGAAACTGCAGATCAGTTATCTCAGATTATCCAACAATCTTTGCCAAAACCAGTTAAGCATCAATGGCAAAGTTCTGCTCGAAGAATTTTCCAAGCTTTGCGCATCGAAGTTAATCATGAGTTAGAAAATTTAGAAGTATTTTTACCAAAAGCTTTAAATCTTCTTAAACCGGGTGGAATTCTTGCTGTGGTGACTTTTCATTCTTTGGAAGACCGAATTGTTAAACACTTCTTTAAAGCAAATAGTTTGAGCTGTGTGTGTCCACCTGAATTTCCAATTTGTAAATGCGGTCAAACACCAACTGTCAAAATCTTAACAACTAAACCTGTCGTCGCGACCGAACATGAACTTCTCGAAAATCCTAGAGCGCGGTCGGCAAAAATGCGAGCTATTCAAAAACTAAAATAAAAAATGTTTAAAGCTATTTCTACAACTTTTACTACTCCAAGCATTGTTACGAATACAGTTTGGTCTGGCGCTGTCAAAAAACGAGGTAAGACTCGTCAATGGTCTTGGCGTATTCCAAACGGTGCAGTTCCGGTTGCAATTATAACTTTTGGAGTTATCGCAGGAGCGATGGCGATTATGCAGTTGTACTGGGTTAATAGCTATTCGTCAAAAGGTATCGAACTTACTCAATTACAAAATTCTATTAAAGAACAAGAAGATCTTCAGCGTAAACTGATGTATCAACAAGCGCAACTTAATGCTAGTATTACTTTTGCTGATGTTAGCAAAACTGGGTTGGTGCCGGTAACCGCAGAAGAATTTCTGCGCGTTGATTATCAGTTAACAAGTCGCTAAGATGGTCGCAAAAATTTCTGCAGAAAAAATATTCAAACAGCGCATGGTTTGGTTGACCGTGTTTTTTGGTTTATCAGTTATTGTGATCGTGGCAAGGTTGGCACAAATACAAATCTTAAGCCATGGTTATTATGTGGCACTGGCAGATAATCAGCGCACAGGCGAATATCAACTACAGCCAGTACGCGGTGAAATTAAAATCCAAGATAGTTTTTCTGGTCAACCTTATACTGTGGCTACTGCTTCGGAAGAAATTTTGGTTTATGTTAATGCTTCGGAAGTAGAAGATTTGGATGGAGTGGTTAATAAGTTGGCAGAAATGTTGCAGCTCGATTCCCAAGAAATTAGAGATAAGATTTCTGACCAAAGTCGCAAGTATGTGATTTTAAAAAAGAATTTGCCTGACGAAGTTGTGGAGCAGATCAAAGAAGCCAAGTTAGTCGGTGTGCACTTTGACAAAGAGACTTCGAGGTTTTATCCAGAGCAAACTTTGTTAGCGCAGTTGCTTGGTTTTGTTGGCTATAGAGATGATAAATTGCAAGGCTCGTATGGATTGGAGCTGGCATACGAAAAGGAACTGGCGGGAATCCCAGGAACAATAAACGAAGAAACTGATGCGTCTGGTCGCTGGATTTTTGGAAGTAAGCGAGATAAGGTTTCGGCCGTTAATGGAGATGATTTGATTTTGACAATCGATAAGACGGTTCAGCTTAAAACCGAGAGTATTCTCAAGTCGACAGTAGAAAAACATGGTGCTGACAGTGGTTCGGTTGTAGTTATGGATCCAAAGACTGGAGCCATTATTGCAATGGCTAATTATCCAAGCTTTAATCTTAATGAATATTCCAAAGTGGACAGCCCAGAAGTTTATGTTAACCAAACTACTGTTGGAGCGTATGAACCCGGTTCAATTTTTAAACCTTTGACCATTGCCGCAGCAGTTAATGAAGGTAAGATTAACGCAGCGACGACTTATGTAGATACTGGTGAGGTCAAAGTAGATGAATATACTATAAAAAATTCGGATGAAAAGGCACACGGGGTGCAAACCGTAAGTCAGATTTTGGAAGAGTCACTTAACACTGGAACAATCTTTGCCAAAAATACAATTGGGAATACAAAGTTTTTGGAGTATGTTAAGCGGTTTGGTTTTGGGGAATATACTGGGATTGAAGTTGCCGAAAGCGCGGGCAACTTAGCAAACCTTAAAGGTAATATTCAAGTTAACTATCATACTGCGAGTTTTGGACAAGGTATCTTGGTGACACCAATACAGATGGTCAGAGCTTTTTCGGCTTTGGCGAATAATGGCAAAATGGCGAGCCCTTATTTGGTGGAAGAAATTGTTGGGCCATATGGTGATGTTCGTAAACCAGAACATGGCGCGGCGATAGAAGTGATTAGTCCAAAAACAGCGAGTGAGGTTTCGGCTATGCTCGTTAATGTTGTCGAAAAAGGCCACGGAAAGGCTGCGGCTGTTCCAGGATATTACGTTGCAGGAAAAACTGGTACCGCTCAAGTTGCCAAAAAAGATGGAAGTGGATATCAAGAAAACAACAACATTGGTTCGTTTATTGGGTACGCTCCAGTCGAAGATCCAAAGTTTGTAATGATTGTTCGGATCAATCATCCGCGCACAGTTAAGTTTGCTGAGAGCACAGCGGCTCCAGCATTTGGAGAAATCGCTCAATTCTTGTTGCAACATTATCACGTTATTCCAACCCGCACTGTTCAAAAATAACCCGCCTAGATTAAGCGGGTTATTTATTTTTTGATTGACTTACCTTGTGGATATCTACTAAGCTTATAGTATCCCAAAGGAGGGGATTAGTTATGATTGATACCAAAAAGCCTTTTCGAGTTGACATTGTGATAGAGGCCAAAACAGCTAGACTGATTTTGAGCCTTGAAGAAAGTATTGTTGGGTTTACTTATGACTCTGAGAGTGGTGAAAAAACTCAGCTCACCATTCAACCAGGGGAATATGAAATCAAAGAAGTTGCTCATCCAACTAATCCTGATCTCAAAGTTTACAGATATCTCAGCGAGTCTGGAGAATTTGTTTTTTTGACTACAAAAATTAGTAGTCAGACGGATAAATTTTTTGTTCAGACGATCAAAGAGTCTGTTGATCTCTCTTAGCACAAAACTCCCACTTTTTTGTTTTTGTGCTTTTTTTGTGAAAATTTTTAAAATTTGACGATTTTTATACCACAAAGCTGTACAAATCTCAAATTTATGTTATAATTGCGGCACTGAGCCCGATATTTTTTATACAAATGCAAGAATTTTTGGATTTAATCAAATCTGTCGCCAAATCTATTCTCAAAAGCCTAGGCTTAATTATGGCCTCGGTTTTTCTTGGTTTTATGGGGATTTTTGCTTTGATTGGTCTGTCGGCTGGAACATATCTTTTGTCGGTTAATGCTTCGCTACCAACTTATGCTGAACTTTTGGAGCGAGATATTCCAGAATCGAGCAAGGTTTATTCGCGCGATGGAACTTTGATGTATGAATTTCATGGTGAATACAAGCGTACCCAGATCGATCTGGAGCAGGTTTCTCCTTACTTAGTTGACGCGACGATTGCTGTTGAGGATAAGGATTTTTATAATCATGGGGCGATTTCTATCGAAGGTATAGCCAGGGCGCTCAAGGCTAATTATGAGTCTGGTTCACCAGCGCAAGGTGGAAGCACGATCACTCAGCAGTATGTTAAAAACGCTTTGTTAGATCGAAGTAAATTGTATAGCCGCAAAATTCGTGAAGTTTTGTTGTCGTACAAAGTCGAAGCGCATTTTACTAAAGACGAAATTTTAGAATTGTATCTTAACGAAATTCCTTATGGTCGTAATGCTTATGGGGTTGAAGCTGCGGCGCAATCTTATTTTGGAAAGTCAGCAACTCAATTAAACTTGGCAGAGAGTGCTTATTTGGCGTCTTTTCCACAAGCTCCAAGTTTGTATAGCCCGACTGGGTCTAATCCAGAAGCTTTAGAAAATCGTAAAGAATTAGTCTTAACCTTGATGCGCGATCAAGGCTATATCACAGACTTAGAATTAAATCAGGCGCAAAATACGAAAGTTGAATTTCAACCAGTCAAAACCGAAATTATCGCACCATATTATATTTCTTGGATTCAGAATTATTTAACCGAAAAATACGGTCAAGAATTCTTACGAGAAGGTGGTCTCAAGGTTTACACTTCTATTGATCTTAAGTTGCAAGCTTTGGCTGAGAAAGTCGTCAAAGAAGGTGCCGAAAAGAATAAGTCTAGTAATCGAGCATACAACGCCGCTTTGGTTGCGGTGGATTCTAAAACTAATAAAGTTTTGGCTATGGTTGGCGGTAAAGATTATTTTGGGGCACCTGAGCCAGCTGGTTGTCGGGTTGGAGTAAATTGTAAATTTGAGCCAAATGTTAATGTAGCGACTTCGCTTCGTCAACCTGGAAGTAGTTTTAAACCTTACGCGTATTTGACTGCGTTTAAACCAGAGTTTGGTTATACACCTTTGTCCAAAGTTTTGGATGTACCTAAATCTTTTGGAACTTATGGCGGCCGAGCTTATATTCCTCAAAATTATGATGGAAGTTCCCATGGCTTGATTACTATTCGCAAAGCTTTGGCTGGTAGTTTGAATGTTCCTGCTGTTAGAACTTTGGAAGCTGTAGGAGTTGATAATGTTGTAGAAACTGCACACAGCTTGGGTATTAGCGCTCCGCTCAAAGATTGCGGTTTGTCTTTGGTTTTAGGTGGATGTGAAGTAGAATTAGTTGACCATGCGACTGCGTTTTCTGTATTAGCTAACGGGGGAAAGGCAGCGACTGGTTCGCCATTTATTAGGATCGAAGACAAAAACGGTAAGATTTTGGAAGAGTCAAGTAATCAAGCGGTGCAAGTAGTTAACCCTGAAGCTGTTTATGAATTAACTTCTATTTTGACAGATGATCAATCTCGACAATATGTTTTTGGACCTAATAATCCGCTAAAGTTTGATGACGGTCGACCTGTTGCTGCCAAAACCGGTACAACGCAAAATTGGAAAGATGGTTGGACATTAGGGTTTACTCCACAGATTACAGTTGGGGTTTGGACTGGAAATAATGATAGTAGTTTGATGCGCGCTGGTGCTGACGGTGTATTTACAGCAGCGCCAATTTGGAAAGCATTTATGGAAGAAGCGCATAAAGAACTTCCTGTGGAGAATTTTTCTGTGCCATCAGGAATTGTTCAAGTGGCATATAATATTTATAGTAATCGTCCAGCAACAGCCGAAAGTTCGAGTACTCGAATGGAACCAATCCCTTGGTATGCGATTCCAAAAGATATTCAAGTATCGGCAACACCTAATAATCTGCGAGATACTTTGATTGGCCCTCTTGAGAATAATTCTTCAGCGACTATTAAGAATATCAATAATTCCGCACCAAAAACTCAGTCTTCGAGCAATCAACAAGCTCAAATTGCTCCCGCTGTCCAAGTTTCACCAAGTCCTGTGACGATTGTTCCTGATTACCAAATTATTCCATCTCCAGTTGATTATGGAGGGAGTAATGAGCCGATTACTGATCCTAGTTCTGTCCCGATTATTATTCCAGATAGTTCTGCCTTGGACCCTTTTACTCGTCCTAATATTTAGTTTTATTTTTTATTTTAAAAGGCCGCAAGCGAAGCTTGCGGCCTTTTCTTTATTAAACTAGTAGTTGCGAATTAATTTTGATCCAAATCTTTATCTGAGATTTGAGTTTCGGTGACAGAAACAATTTCGATTTCGTCTTCTTCTAGTGGCGAAGACATAAAATTAAACTGCGTTAAAATCCAAGTGAGGATTGCGGAAAGCAACAACATAAAAATCCACGCGAGACCAATGATAGTGGTAATGTTGCGACTACGATGTTCGATCTCGCTTAAGTTTTTGGCTGCTAGTATAAAACCGGTATCATCGCTGATGTGTTTAATAATAGCTGCGAGCTTGACACCTGGTTCTGGTTCCCAGGTAAAGCGAGTTGCGTCTTCGG
>JAWKSI010000010.1:0-32623 GCA_041389225.1 Candidatus Doudnaibacteriota bacterium
CAAACTCTTTTTTGAGTTGTGCTCGAGCGCTGGCAATCCTCCTCTCAAAAATACGGCTAGCGACCGCTCTGGCGTCGCTACAAATCGCATTTTTTTCTGCCACCAAGCTTTGGAACTCAGTGACTTCTTCATCGACCACAACTTGCAAACTACTGCTAAAAAGCAGGTTTTCGTTGTGGCTTTTAACGAACTCAGCAAACGTGCTATTCGCACCGTTGCTGAGCTCGCCCAAGCCCTGAGTTTCAAAGTCTTCCGCAACACCACACAATGGCTGTGTGGCAAAAGAATACTCTTCGATCAAAGGCTCGGCGACTGACCAAAACTTTGCGTACGACGCAAGCTTTTGGTCGTTGTGTTTTTTGATTTGATCTTCACTCCGATAGACCAAATCAGCCATCACCATCGAAGTACAAAAGAATACTACGATGATAGCAAAAATAATTTTTTTCATTTTTCCCTCCTAATTTATCCTTAGTTCAAAAACCAAGGATTTATATTTTCCATAACATACCATATTTATTGTCTTTTGTCAATCTCAATCCTCCACTTAAAATCATTCTAAAAAACCAGCTTTTTTTGTATAATTAATTTATTAAATTACTTAACCATAGAAACCAAAATGAAATTTGTTTTAGGCCCGATTATTATTGTGCTATCTATTCTGATGATGAAATACACAGTTTGGATTACCAACCAAGTTGGTAAAATCGATCTCGCAGAAAAATATCTCAAATTCCCATTTGCAGGTACCTACACCTGGTGGAGACTTATCGGACTTCTGCTAATTATTTTTGCATTACTCTGGATGGGTGGTTTTGTCGGCTTTGGCGGATCAGAACTCGTCGCACCAAACTAAGAGTTGAAATATTTTATAATTCTTGCTAAGATTATCCAGTATTTACCCGAATAGTTGAGGGCGTGTAGCTCAGTTGGCCAAAGCTTTTGCTTGCAAAAGCGTATAATAGCTAAATGGGTTAAGCGCTAAGTTAGACCAACACGGCTCTGCCGGGTTGGTACGAAGAATAATATAAATAGTTGAGGGCGTGTAGCTCAGTTGGTTAGAGCGCAAAGCTTATACCTTTGTGGTCCCTGGTTCGAGTCCAGGCACGCCCACCAGAAAACATAAAACCTCTATGACAAACGAGATAGAAAAATATAACAAATCACTTTCTCAAGAATCCAAAAAAATCGCTCAAACTTTATCAGACATAATTAACAAAAGTTTACCAACCGCAGAAAATAAAGTGTGGCACGGCCATCCTGTTTGGTTTATTGACCAAAACCCGATTGTTGGATACAGCCAACTCAAAACTTCTTTTAGATTAATGTTTTGGAGCGGTCAATCTTTTAAAACCAAAGGTTTAACCCCAGAAGGAAAGTTTAAGGCAGCAACTTTTAGTTATGCAAGTTCATCAGAAATCAACCCAACTATAATAAAAAAATGGCTAGCCGAATCCAAAACCATCCAATGGGATTATAAAAACATTGTCAAAAGAAAAGGCAAGTTAATCAAACTTTCTATTTAATATGCTTTACATAGTACCAACCCCTCTCGGAAATTTAGATGATATTACTTTGCGCGCGACACAAACTTTGGAGTCGTGTGATTTTATAATAGCCGAGAACCCGACTATAACTCACAAATTATTACTCCTTCTTAAGCTACCAAAAAAAGAAGTTTTTCAGTTTGCAGAACACAATGAGCATAAAATGTTGCCAATATTACTAGACAAGCTTCACACGCAAGTTGGTTGTCTGGTTTCTGATGCCGGCACACCTACTATTTCTGATCCAGGATTTCGTTTGGTTAGAGCATGTCGACAAGAAAACTTAGAAGTAGTTTCGCTCCCTGGAGCGAGCGCCGCGATTACCGCGCTTGCTGGCTCGGGCTTACCAACAGATAAATTTTTGTTCACCGGCTTCTTAGCTAAAACAGAAAATAAAATAGTTAAAACTTTAACTGAAGCCCAGCAAATAAATGCAACACTTGTTGCTTATGATTCACCTAAAAGAATTTTAAAAACTTTGAATTTTATTAAAAATAATTTCCCTTTAGCCCACATCGTAGTTGCAAGAGAACTTACCAAAAAACACGAGGAGTATCTTCAAGGAACAGCGCAAACTCTCATCGAAATATTATCTGAGCGCGACAGCATCAAAGGTGAGGTAACTTTGGTCGTTAGTTTTAAATAATATTTCTTGTATTCAAAAATTTTAACCTCTTAAGAGACATGTCCGGACACAGCAAATGGTCAACAATCAAACGAGCAAAAGGTGCTGCCGACGCCAAACGCAGTACGCTTTTTAATAGACTTTCAAAGCAAATTTCAATCGCGGTCAAAGAAGGTGGGGGAAGCGGCGATCCAGCGCTTAACTTTAAACTCCGAGTAGAAATTGACAAAGCCAAAGCTCAAAGTCTCCCACACACCACCATCGATCGAGCTATCAAAAAAGGCTTAGGGGAAGGTGGCGCCGCAATCGAAAAAGTAGTCTATGAAGGTTACGGACCCTTTGGCGTCCCAATTCTGATAGTGACCGCTACAGATAACAAAAATCGCACAGTGGCCAGTATCAAGCATATTTTGAGCAAAAATAATGGAAATTTAGGCGAACAAGGTAGTGTTGCGTGGCAATTTAAGACTATCGGTCAGATTTTAGTTGAACGCGATAATCAAATAGACACATATTCACTTCTTGCTATAGACTCTGGCGCAGAGGATGTAATCGAAACCGAAGAAGGATTAGAAATCAAAACCACCCCAGAATCAATCAACCAAATCAAAGAACAACTACAAAGCGCTGGTGCTAATATTGTTTCCAGCGAAGTAATTATGGAAAGTACTCAACCAATTTCTCTGGACGAATCACAAGCTAAAAAAATTCAAAACTTAGCAGAAATCTTGGAAGAAGATGACGACGTCGTAGCAATTCATTTAGGAATAAACTAATGGTTATTTTGGGAATCGATCCAGGTACCGCCACTACGGGCTTTGGAGTGATAGAAAAACAAAACAATAAATTTTTGATTTTAGAATATGGGGTTATCAATACGGACAAAAGTCTTCCTCAAGCACAAAGACTTCAAACTATTTATGATGATTTGTCTCTTATTATTGATAAACACCAACCAATTGCAGTTGGAATAGAAAAACTTTTTTTCTCAAACAACCAAAAAACTGCCATGACAGTATCAGAGAGTCGTGGAGTTGTATTATTAAAACTCCAGCAAAAAAATATTAAAATTTTTGAATATACTCCACTTCAAGTTAAAAATATTTTATGTGGATACGGACAAGCGGATAAAAAACAAATTCAAACTATGGTCCAACAAACTTTTGGTTTACAAAGCTTACCCAAACCTGACGACGCCGCTGATGCTTTGGCAATTGCACTGTGCGCTGGTTGGAATTTAAAATAAAAGTAAAGGTAGACAAAAACCATTTAGTTTGCTATAATAGTAATACAGTTCAGCCAAAGATGATTGCTGAATTTTTTATCACTAAAGTTCTGTACATACAGAGCAAAGGAGAATAACATGTTCTTATTCGATGATGAAATGAACACCGATGCTACTATGCCAGCTTCTGATGCTGGTGAAGTAACCGAAATGCCAGCTGAAGGCGGCGAAGAAATGCCAGCTGAAGGCGAAGGTGATAATAGTGAAGCCTCTACTGAAGGCGGCGAAGAAGCTGCTGAAATGTAAAATAAAACCCTCTTAGAGGGTTTTATTTTTGGTTTAATTACCACTAAAAACAAAGCTCAGGCAAAATCTAGCCTGAGTTTTGTTTTAATTTATGCGTAGATATTTTCTTTTTCCAACTTGCAAAATATAACTTTGATTTTTTACTATATCTATCTTGTATTGCGTGAATTTATTTTGATTAACTTTTACACCGCCTTGTTCTACTAGTCTTCGCGCCTCGCTTTTGCTTGTCACCAATTTTTGGGAAACTAATAATTCTAATAAGTCATGTTCCTTGGTTGGTAATTTGATTTGAGGAATATCTTCAGGAAGTTCTTTATTGCTAAACTGAGCGATAAAACTTTGCCTTGCTTGCTCTGCTAATTTTTCTCCGTGATAAAGCTTGGTTACCTCAAATGCAAGAATTAATTTTTGATCTCGCGGGTGAGGATTAGTTTTTAATAAAGATTTAATTTCTGCAAGAGGTACTCTTGTTGTGTATTCAAAGTATCGGT
Source organism: Candidatus Doudnaibacteriota bacterium (assembly GCA_041389225.1). Lineage (GTDB taxonomy): Bacteria > Patescibacteriota > Doudnabacteria > UBA920 > UBA920 > UBA920. The sequence goes on from JAWKSI010000010.1 coordinate 4,198, forward strand.
TAATTAATTGATCATTAATCGACATAAGTTTGCCAAACATTTCGTTTGCATCTTCGGTAATATTGATCGTGTTACCCCAAGACGAAGACATCTTACGACCATCTGTTCCTTCTATCAACCCGGTCATCAAAATATCTTGTGGTTTTTGTTTGTAGAATTCTTGCAAAGTTCTGCCGGCAAGCATATTAAATCTTTGATCAGTTGCTCCAAGTTCTACATCAGCTTCAACTTTCACACTATCAAATCCTTGCATCAAAGGATAAAGCAGCTCTCGCAACGAAACACGCTTACCAGCATCCAAACGCTTCTTAATATTTTCACGACTACTAAATTCGTTTAATCCAAATTGGTTTGCCATAGAACTAATTTCTGCAAACCCTAATTTTTTGAGCCACTTTGAATTATAATAATACTCAGTTTTACTCTTATCCAAAATTTTATAAGCTTGTTTAAGATAGGTTTGTAAATTCTCTTTAACTTGTTCTTCACTCAACATAGGTCGCTCCGAATCTTTGTCTGAAGTATCTCCGATCTGACCAGTAAAGTCCCCGATAATAAATACAGCTGTGTGACCCAAATCTTGGAAGGCTCGCAGTTTCCACAAAATTACCGCTCTTCCAATATGAATATTAGGGCTTGTTGGGTCGATGCCGAGTTTAATTCTTAATTTTTTGCCAAATTTAAGTTTTTGCTCTAGAGATTTTTTATGAACAATTTCTTCAACACACCTCTCTAAAACATCTTTGATAAGTTCTTGTTTATTCATTTGATATATTTTACTGGTTTTATTATAACACCAAGGTCTATCCCAACACCAACCTTTACGTTAACCAAAAAAATCAGTATAATATTATTATTCTACTTATATTATATGAAAGTATACAAATACCAATCAAAGCCCAGCCAAACTCCAAAAAAGTCTCACAAAGGCTGGAAAAATAAACTCAAAAACCTCCCATGGCCGTTAATCACCAAGTGGGGTTTTAGATTAGGGGCAGCGGGAATATTGTTTGTTGCTTTTTTGTTTATCTACTACAGTAGACAATTACCTGACCCTAATCGCTTACTTGGTCGTGATGTCCCAGAGAGTACCAAGATTTATGCAGCCGACAACACTCTACTATACGAAGTCCATGGCGAAGTTAAACGCACTTTAGTTGATCTTGATCAAATTTCTGATGACTTAAAACATGCTACTCTCGCAGCAGAAGACCAAAACTTTTACCATCATTCAGGAATTAGTGTCACTGGCTTGGCTCGCTCAGTCTTAGTTAATATAATTTCTGGAGAAAAACGCCAAGGCGGCAGCACAATCACACAACAATTTGTCAAAAATGCAGTCCTGACTCGAGAAAAATCATACATCAGAAAAATCAAAGAAATTATTATCTCCATCGAACTAGAAGCGCGTTTTAGCAAAGACGAAATTTTCAAACTTTATCTTAACGAAATTCCATACGGCCGTAATGCATATGGAATCGAGGCCGCTAGCCAAACTTATTTTGAAAAAAGCGCCAAAGACTTAACTTTGGCAGAAAGCGCTTACTTAGCTGCGCTTCCTCAAGCCCCGTCATACTACAACCCAAGCGGTCCTAACTTTGATGCGCTCAAAGGTCGCCAAGAACACATCTTAAACGAGATGGAAGACCTTGAATACATCACCAAAGAACAACACGAAGCTGCACTTAACGAAAATATCGAATTCAAAAATATCAAAACCGCTATCTCAGCACCTCATTTTGTTCAATATATCGAAAGTTATTTAGCAGAGCAATATGGAGAACAAACCCTCCAAGAAGGTGGTTTAAAAGTTTACACAACCCTCGATCCTAAACTCCAAGAAATCGCCGAAAAAGCTGTCGCTGAAGGTGCTAACAGAAACAAAGCTTACGGCGGTTCTAACGCTGCCCTGGTTGCTATTAATCCAAAAACTGGGCATATTTTGGCAATGGTGGGAAGTAAAGACTATTTTGGCGAATCAGAACCAGCGGGTTGTGCCCCAGGTTCGACCTGTGTCTTTGAGCCAAATGTAAACGTCGCCACTTCTTACCAACAACCGGGAAGTAGTTTTAAGCCCTACGCTTATGTCACTGCGTTCGGCAAAGAATTTAAGTATTCGCCAGCAACTATGCTAATGGATGTTGTAACTAACTTTGGTAACTACACTCCTAAAAACTTTAACTTAGCCGAAAACGGTCCAGTTTCTATGCGCAAAGCATTAGCTGGAAGTTTAAACATTCCTGCTGTTAAAACTATTGCCTTGGTTGGACCGGAAAACGTTGTCAAAACAGCTCGCGATCTTGGAATCGAAGCGCCGTTCAAAGATTGTGGCTTAGCCCTTGTACTAGGTGGATGTGATGTTAAATTAATTGATCATACAGCAGCTTATGCTGTACTTGCCAATGGTGGTAAAAAAGTTGAAAGAACCGCAATCCTTAAAATTGAAAGTAAAGAAGGAGAAGTTTTAGAAGAATACAAAGAAAAGTCAGAGCAAGTTTTGGACCCTCAAGCCGTTTATGAATTAGTCGACATTATGACTGATAACTCTGCCCGCTCGTACGTTTTTGGAAGTAATTCACCTTTAACCCTAGGTGATCGTCCCGTGGCTGCCAAAACCGGAACAACCCAAGAATTTAGAGATGGTTGGACCATGGGCTTTACTCCTTCATTGGCTGCGGGAGTTTGGACTGGCAACAACAATAACAAACCAATGAACAAAGATGCAGTGATTACAGCTGGGCCAATTTGGAATAGGTTTATGAAAGAAGCTTTAGCAGGAACTCCAGTCGAACAGTTCTCTAAACCAGACGGCATAAAAACAGTTTCGGTTGATTCTGTTTCTGGTAAATTACCAACCCAACACACCCCTCAAACCAAACAAGAAGTTTTTGCTGACTATGCAGTACCAACAGACTATGACGATGTTCATGTCCCAGTAGAAGTTGATGCTTTAACTGGTCTTCCTGCGACAGACCAAACTCCATCCGAACGGCGCATTACCGAAATTTACACTGTACTCCATAGTGAAAAACCAAAAAATAGCGAGTGGGAAGCGCCAGTAATTCGTTGGGTGCTAGCTAATGGTTATAAATATCCACCAGGTAGCGGAATTGAAAATCCAAACGAAGAGAGTGACAAAATTTCGTTTAACATTCCTACAAACAATCAAAATATTTCTAGCTCGCCATTTACAGTTTCGTTACGGGTTGATGGCGACGTTAGGTCAATTGATATTTTGGTAGATGGTTCCCAGGTTACAACAATTGATTCAGAGCCTTTTACCACACAAATAACTCAAAGCTTGGCAAACGGCCAACACAGAATAACCGCGCGAGCTAATTTTGCAAACGGTACAACAGCAACAAGGTCGGTATTAATTAATTTTGGGTCTGGAAACAGTTCTCAAAGCCTTAGCTTAACAGCGCCAAGTTCTGGTGACACTATTAGTCCACCAATTACACTACGAGCTACGAGTAGTATTAATTACGACAAAGTTTCCTTTTGGTATGAAGATGGTTCACAAAACAGAAAAATCGGTGAAGTTTCTTCATCCGAATCTAATGGATTATATCGGTACAACTTAAGATGGGGAGATCTTCCCGCTAGTGGTAAATATACTATTTATGCCACTAGTAGCGATGGTCAAACTAGCAACTCTGCCTCAGTTAGTATTTCTAACTAAACAAAAAACTTCCTTAAAGGAAGTTTTTTATATTATTATTTGAATCTTTCTAAAAGGTTCATCTCCAACACTTTGCGTACTTAAATGAGGGTACTGCTCTGTAATATATTGATGTGCAAATTTTCTTTCATGTCTTGGCATTGCCGGTAAGTCTATTACGTCTTTTCCTAACTTAAGCTCCAAAACTTTTTCTTTGATTAGTTGTTTTATTGACCACTGCTGTTTTTTATTATAATCATCAACATCAATAGAAAATCTAATTAACCCATCATAGTCTTTAAAATTCCTGTTAACCATTACAAACATTAAATGCTTCAATGGCTTGCAATACATTGCCTTGTTTGCCTATTAACCTGCTTCGCATCACGACTCTTGATATTAAAAACCAAACCCTTTAAAAGTAATACTTTGTTCATAAAACACTGAGACACTAAACCGCGCCGTAGATAAAAAGTTCTACTAATTGATTTTGAATATATTCGATTTTGTCGTAATCTAAATTTTCCATAAATCTTAATTAGTTTGTTCTGGTAATTTATGAATTTTATTCACATAAAACTGCTTGAGCCACTGCAAACAAAGTTGTAGTCACCCAATATAATGGTAGTCCAGCAGGAAAATTCCAAGCAATAACAATCGATAATATTGGCAAAAAAGTATCATTTGAGCATTTACCGCTTTGTAGAACTGTAGGGTCAGTTGGTTTTTGATCTCGCTGCTTATCACCATTTTGGACTGAATAAACTGAAATACTCCAGCGGCAATAGCCAAAATATGGTTTGGATGGGATAAATCGATTAAGTTTAAAAACAAAGGGTTAAGCTGTCCCGGGTTAGCAATAAAACTATATAAAACCATCTAAGTTACCTTTGAGAGCAGTCCGCAATACTTGGTACAAAGCTATTAAAACAGGTGGAAGTTGTATCAACATTGGTAAACAAGAACTAAATGGATTAACATTATGTTCTTTGTAAAGCTCCATCATTGCTTTTGCTTGCGCCTCACGGTCATCTTTGTGCTTATCTCTTATTTCGTTCATTTTTAGCTGCAAACCACTCAACTGCTTTTTGGCTTTTTGAGCGATTTATGCATAAATGGAGCGAGAAAAGCGTAAAAATTATAGTTACTACGATAATCGAAAATACCAATATTCAGTTGCAAAGCGAGTAAACCCAAACCAATAAATTTAAAATTGTTCATAAATTATTGTGTGATAAATATTTAACAACAAATTCATATTATGTTTATTTTACTGAATCTACTTTGAGAACTAAATTAAGCATTTACACTCTTTTTGTGCTTAAAAATAAAGCTGTAAAGAAATTTTCTTTTCAAAACTTTCGATCGCATATTATTGGCTGCAGCTTGGGTGGAATCTGCAATACCCATAAGGGTGTTTATTTTTACTCCAACCATATTCAAGGACAAAGTTTTTTGATAAAGTTTTTAATAATAAAATTATAACTTTGTCTATATTAATCTTTCAATCTTAGCTTTTGCAAAGGCTTTATTACTTCTTGTCGTAATTGTGGTCCATCTATACTCAAAGCCAGCTTCTTTATAATTAAAACATAAAACCTAGGAAATATTCTAGTTATATTGTCATATAACTCTGTCCTGATTAGTCTTTTTATTCCCATTCCGGACCACTGCGCTTTGGAAACTTTAGTGGAGACAATAATAGTTAGCTTTGCCGGGTTATTTTGGAGAATTACCTAAATATTTAATCAGAAAATAAGGGTTAAAAAAACCACGCCCTTTTTTCCTGTAGTCAATTTAATGTCTGCAGTTTTTATAGAGGCGATGGTTTTGAAGGAAGCATTTTATACAGTTAATTTCATACGGCCTTTTAATCGGCGTCGAGCGATGGTGTTCCGACCAGCTCTTGTTTGCATTCTTTTCCGAAAACCGTGTGTTCGCTTTCTTTTTCTTACTTTTATTGATAAGTCTGCTCTATTCCAGTTAGTTAATCTATGTAGCGCTATGGAATTATAATGAAATTAAACATGGTCGTCAATATTTTAGATCAATATAAAAACTAGATAATCTCTTGAAACACACAGCTTATACACAGCTTATACACACAGATTTTTAAATCCCTCTTATTTATAAGGGTTTTTTACTATTTTACATGTGTATAAACCCACTGTTAAAATAATAAATATTGGTTAATTTGGTATTAAATTAAGAAAAATAAAAAAATGAGTGAACAGCAATTATTATGGAAAGCATTATTAGGCCATCTAGAGATATCAATAGGAAAGAATAATTTTCTAACCTGGTTCAAAATACAAATATTACAGAGCGTGGTGAAAATTACATAACAATTGTCAAAAGTGATTTCGCAAAAAACTGGATTATAAATAAATACCAAGATGCGATAAGCAGGAACTCAAATCTCTATCTCCTGACATTAAACAAATTAAGTACCAAGTCGGAACACAAATCTACTACAAACCACTTCAGGAATTATTAGCAAATCAGAAGTAACAGAAAAAACACTGTTACTTACTACAATCAACAATCAACAGTTCAAAATAATTTAAACAAAAACTACATAATTTTAACACTTTATTGTTGGTCAAAATAACGAGCTTGCACACGCTGCTAGTGTCGCAGTTTCTAAAGCCCAGGAACGCAATATAATCCATTGTTTATTTATGGTGGTGTTGGTCTAGGTAAACTCACTTGATGCACGTCGCAGTGGGAAATAAACTTCGGTAGAAAAAACCCAAGGCTTAGAGTTTTATATTGCACAACAGAAAAAAATTTACCAATGATTTTGTTGCTTCTATTAAAAACAAAACTCAAGAGGCTTACAAAAACATTATCGAAGGGATAACATTGGTAGATGATGTACAGTTTATTGCTGGGAAAGAGCAACACAAAGAAGAGTTTTCCATACTTTTAATGAACTTAGAGATAAAGGGAAGCAAATATTTTTAACTGCTGACCGTTTACCTCAAGAAATCCTTCTATCGAGCAAAGGTTGGTTTCGAGATTTGGCTGGGGATGGTTGCAGATATAAGTTCTCCTAGTTTTGAAACTAGAGTTGCTATTTTACAAACCAAGCTCGCTAAAAAAGGCGTCTCTATTAGCCAAGAAGTTATTGATTTTATTGCGGAAAATATCGTGAGCAATATCAGAGATCTCGAAGGGGCGCTTAATAAGATAATTGTATTCCAACAACTTGAAAATAAATCTCTAACTTTAGAAAAAGCTAAAGAACTTTTGGGGAATATGGTAACTAATAAAAAACGTACTGTTTCTATCCAAAAGATCGCAGAAGATGTTGCTGTATTTTATAGTATTACTGTTCAAGATTTAATCAATAAATCTAGAAAGAAAGAATATGTTAAACCAAGACAAGCGGCAATGTATTTAATCCGAAAAGAATTAGATTGTTCTTACCCGACTATTGGAGATTTCTTCGGAGGTAGAGACCATACAACTGTAATGCATGGAGTTGAAAAGATTACTAAAGCTATTTCTGCCGAAGATCCAATAAAACAAGAGTTAGAAATGATATTAGAAAAGGTGTATAACTAATCAATATTCTCTTAATAAGTTGTTGATAAATAGTTGAATAAAATGTGTTTAAAAATTGCGAATTGTGGTTAACTTTCTTACATTAAAACTTACTCTGGATAACTCAAGACTTGTTCACATTTTTATAAAGAAATTATAAACAGCATTTTACTTATTAATACACTGGTAACTAATAATAAAAAAGAGTTTTAAACAAATCCACAAGCCCTATTACTACTACTATTAATTTAAATATATGAAAGTAATTATAACTTTAGAAAAATTAAAATCGGCGTTACAATCTGTTTCTAGAATTATCAGCAATAGTTCAACCTTACCGATTTTAAATTTCATAAAACTTTCAACTCAAGATGGATTGTTAAAAATAAGTGCTTCTAATTTGGAACTCAATCAAACTATGTTAGTCGGTTGTAAAATTGAAACTACCGGAGAGATCTGTGTTAATTACAAAACATTATTTGAATTAATTAATAGCTTAAATGAAGATGTTATAACTTTAGAAACCCAAGATAGCCAAATCTTAATTTCAACCGAAAAAACCAAAACTAAGTTAAATTACTTAACCACAGAAGAATTTCCAGAAATACAAAACTTAACAGATTTTTCGGAAATAACACTGGATAGCAAAGAATTATTACAAGCTCTTAACCAAGTAGTTTATGCAGCTAGCCAAAGCGAAACACAACCAGAAATATCAGGAGTCTTATGGTGGTTTGGTGAAGACAATATGTTAATTACCGCAACTGATAGATTTAGGTTGGCTGAGAAATCAGTAAAATATATTGGTGGTATAAATAAAAAAATAATAATTCCACACAAAAGTATTAATGAAATTATTAAATTATTATCAGATACTAACCAGACAGTAAAATTTGAAATCACCGATACTCAAATTGCTATTAATATCAATGATACATATTTAGTCAGTAGGTTAATCGATGGTGATTATCCAGCTTACCAACAAATCATTCCTGATAATTTTAATGTTAGTGTAAAAGTAGAAAAAAAAGAATTAATTAACGCTGTTAAAACAAGTAGTGTGTTTTCATTAAAAACAGGTAGTATAAGTATAGAATATGATCAGGTTGTAGGATCTTTAAAAGTTAATTCTTTAACCAGCGAAATAGGGGAAAGTAATATAGAAATTCCAGCAATTATCGACGGTGGTTCTGGAAAATTTATTATTAATTACAGATATGTTTTAGATTTTTTGAACAACTTTCCTGCTGAACAACTAGAAATTAAAATTATTGACGATTCTAGCCCTATAATCTTTGGTTTAGAAGATGATAAAACTTATATTTATTTAGTAATGCCAATCAAACAATAAAACTATGAGAGTAAAAAATATCCAATTAAAGAACTTTCGCAACTACCCAAACTTAGATTTAAATATTACCCACGATATGGTTGTTTTATCTGGGCCAAACGCTGTTGGTAAAACAAATTTACTAGAATCGATTTACTTTTCATCTTTGTTTAAGTCTTTTAGAGATGATGCTCAATTTATGTTTCTCAAAGATACAACAAACGCCGAAATTAAAATTAATATCGAAAAAGATAACCAAGAGCAAACTTTAGAGATTTTTATGGAAAACCGTGGACGGATTTTTGCCAACTTTAAAATCAATGGAGTTAAACAAAAAAGAAAAGAAGCACAAGGTTTTGTAAAAGTTGTAGTTTTTGAACCAAGCGAAGTTGATTTGTTTACAAAATCGCCGGAAGTGAGAAGAAAATATTTTAATATGGTTTTATCTCAAAAAAACCCAGAATATCTTGAGGATCTAACTTTATACAAAAAGGCAATGACTCAAAAAAACCGGTTACTTAAAGATATTAAACAAGGTCTAGCAGATAAAACAGCATTAGATTCCTGGAATGAACAACTAATTCAAGCAGGGTCAAAAATAATCTGGGCCCGCAAAGAATATGTAAAATTCCTAAATCAAAATATTTCAGAAGTATATACAGGTATTTCAAAATTCCATCGAACTGTAGAAGTTATTTACGACACGATTGCTGGAGAAAATCTAGAAGAGATTATAGAAAATTACAGAGAACTTTTAACTAAAAATCAACAAAAGGAAATTATTGTAGGGAGTCATTTATATGGACCTCACCGTGATGATTTTTCGTTACAAAGCGAAGGTTTGTATTTAGTATCGTTTTCCTCACGCGGGGAACAGCGTAGCCAAATCCTAGCTTTAAAAATATTAGAACTCGAATACCTTACCAAGCAAGAAGATTTACCTATTTTATTATTAGATGACGTACTCTCAGAATTAGACGACACTAGAAGAACGTTTTTGTTAAAGTATTTGCAAGGTAAATTCCAAACCTTTATTACAACAACTCATCCATTAGAAATGGTGGGACAGCATATTACGTTAAGCCCAAGCGAAGTAGAAGCTAAACCAGAATAAAAAAACAGCGCCCAGCGCGCTGTTTTTAGTTCTATAAGTATTTACCAAGCTCGGGGTTCTTTTCTAAGTCGGAGATTAAGGTTTTTATCTCTTGGCTACTATCTTTGTCGGCGATAAGGATAGAGTCTTCAGTTGCCACGATAATTAAATCTTTAATATTAAGCGTTGTAACTAACTGATTGATATTGTAGTTATATATCAAACTTCCTGTTCCACCAAGGTTGTACACCAAACCCCGCGAAATATTTTCCTGTTCTGTAGATTGAATACTTTTGATAGTTTGCCAGCTTCCAACATCAACCCAATCAAAGTCCGCAGCAATTGCTTTGAGCTCATTAGGGTTTTCAATCAAAAATGCTTCGAAGTTGAATTCCGGGAGTTGGGAAAATAATTTAGCAGCAAGCTTTTGGTTGTCTTTTTGTAACGCTTCTTTTATTTCTAGTAAAACTTTGTGCACATCAGGTAAATACTTTTTGTATAAACTCAAAATATGTTTTGGGTTAGAAATAAAATAACCTGTATTCCATAAATATTTACCACTAGTCAAAAATTCTTCCGCTTGTTTTGAGTTTGGTTTGTCAGTAAACTCTTTTACATCTACCACTTTTTGATCCAAGTTATTATCCATGGTTTGGATATATCTAAAACCAGTATGGGCGCTAGTTGGTTTAACACCAATTGCGACAATAGAATCGGGATGCTTTTCCAAAAAAGACTCAGCAAGTTTTATAGTGTAGTGATATTTTTCTTGGTCTTTAATATAATGATCGGTCCAAGAAGTTACAAAAGTACCAGGTTGGTCTTTGAGTTCTAGTAAAATCATTGATAATCCCAAAGCTGGACCAAGACCCTTTTTTTCAAACTCCAAAAAGAAATTCTCTTCTTTAATATTAGGAAGTTGAGAATGAATTAAATTTTTATATTTAGGTAAGGTCGAAATAAAGATATTAGCTGGGTTAATCTGGTCAACTAAGCGTTTATAAGTGTGTTCTAATAAAGTATCATTATCGATAAATTTAAGAAGCTGTTTTGGGTTTGATTGTTTGCTTGCCGGCCACAATCTTGTACCTTGACCTCCAGCAAAAATTAATGCGTTCATAGTTTATTTTTTTTGTACACCATGGGCTTCGTATAGTTTGAGAATTAAACTAGAAACCTTGGCTGGGTTAGGGATATTTTCGAATTCAAAACGCTCGGTTGTACCAGCGGTTTGAATAAACACTGTACCATAGTTAAAGATATTTCCAAACAAACCATCAATCTCAGTAGTAACATCTTCTATTGATTCTATGTTTAATTCCGAGACTTCTCTAAACAGTAAACCCTTCTGGTCAATATCAACAATTCTTTGGTCGCTAACAACATTCATATTTAAGTAGTATAAAACGAAAACTAAAAACAAAGCTAAAAGCGTTGCTAGGTAATAGAGTTGTGTTGCCAGTGTTAGTATTACACTCCATTCTTGGGAAATTTGAAAATCAATACTAAGAATATTAAATAGCAACTTAATTAAACTTGGCGCAATAATTAAAATTAAAACTAAGAAAAACTTTACAAATAACAAAAACAAACTCTCTCTTACGACAAGCATGATTTTTTCTCCTGGTTGTTGACTGGGATAAAGTTTATGCATCTTATAATTTTTGTAGAATTAATAATGAAGAAAAGCTTAGAAGTAAGAACAAAACAAAATACACTAAACTAATAGCTGAAGTGATTCTACGACTGCGTCCGTATTTGATAAAGATATAAATAGAAATTATAGAAAAAATCCCCACTCCAAAAATTATGATAGCGAAGATTATATTAGTAATAAGTACAAATAAATTATCCATTATACAGGTTTAGTAATATTTAAATGGCTATAGGCCAAATCAGTGACTTGGCGACCTTTTGGGGTTCTGGAAATAAAACCACTTCTGATCAAAAAAGGTTCATGTACTTCTGAGATTGTATCTGGCTCTTCACCGGTTGCTGCGGCGATCGAATTAACTCCAACAGGACCACCTTTAAATTGAGTAATTATAATTTCTAAGATTTTTCGGTCGTGTTTATCAAGACCATAAGAATCAATCTGTAAAGAAGCTAAGGCTTGTTTGGTGTGGTCTAGGTTGATATTTTGCTGTCCTGCTACTTGGGCAAAATCTCTCACTCGTTTGAGTAGGCGATTAGTAATACGAGGGGTAAAGCGACTACACGAAGCGATAACCTCCGCTGCATCCGCATCAATAGAAACATCAATAATTGACGCACTACGTTTTACAATTTTGGTTAAGTCAGCGTCAGGATAATAATCCAAATGATAAATCAAACCAAATCGATCTCTTAAAGGCGCTGATAATAAACCAAGTCTAGTTGTTGCCCCAATTAGAGTAAAGTTAGGTAAATCCATTCTTACACTTCTGGCACCAGGTCCTTTTCCAATCATAATGTCCAGAACTTTGTCTTCCAGTGCAGGGTAAAGAATTTCTTCTACAGTTTTGTTAAGTCTATGGATTTCATCAATGAACAAAACATCGCCTTCACTAAGATTTGTGAGTAAAGCAGCAAGGTCCCCCGCTTTTTCGATTGCCGGACCCGAAGTGGTTTTGAGATTTGAGTTAAGTTCTTGGGCGACAATATGAGCCAAAGTAGTTTTCCCTAAACCTGGAGGTCCATACAAAAGCATGTGCTCGATATTTTCTTGGCGCATTTTAGCAGCTTTAATTACAACGCTCAAATTGTCTTTAATGGTTTGTTGGCCAATAAATTCAGTAAGACTTTGGGGTCTTAATGTTAAGTCTAAAGAAGCATCTTCTTCAATGATTTGATTGTCAGTTATAGTTTCTGAATCACTGTAATCGATCATTTAAAAAACTTTTATTATTAGTTTAGTTGGACTGTTTTTGACCTACAAAAAATTCAATACCTTCTGGTTTGGTCTGTGAACCAGAAGAACTACTAGAACCATCAGTACTTACGAAGCTTTGACTTTGGTGAAACTCAGCAGGTGGTTTGTAAATAGAGCCAAAACTATCTTTATTCTCAACCCCATTTTTAGTTACTGTTCTTGTCCAAGTTGCTTTCATTGCGCCATTACTTTGTTTGTCATAAGTAACCGGATAATTAAGTTTGACTTCGCGGTTATCATCAGTCCCATAAAAATCAAAAATTAGTAAATTAGAGGTTTTAAAGTACGGCCAAATCAAAATACTATTCCCAGTATCATTAGTAAATTTAAGGTCAGTGACTCCTGGATAAATAGTTGCGTCGCTTCCTTGTGGGGCATAATACTGCACTGCATAAGAATGGTTCTTGCGTTGAGTAATCGGTAAGCCTGCGTGCATAGCCGCTCTAAACGTTGTAGAAGAAACTTGGCAAAGTCCACCACCCAGTTCTGGAATAGTATCATTTCCTTTGATAACTAATTCGGGCAAAAATCCTTCACTAGCTTCGACAGGGCCGAGGTACTTATTAAAACTAAATTCTTCGCCAGGAGCGACAATCACACCTTTCATCTTACTCACCCCAACTTGAATATTATGTCTTCGGTTTGCAGGACTTCCAGAAAAATTTGATTCACCTCGACCAATTAACTCTTTTATACCTAAGTTATTAAGAGAGGCTAACGAAGTTACTGGTGCGGTGGTGAGAACCTCGAGATCAACACTGTTTTGTCCGGCTTCTAAGGCTTCTAAAATTTTTAGCGTGCTTTGGTAGCGATCAAGCTTCTTTCCTACTGTTGGTGGAGTAAAATCTATTGCTCGGCCATTTTGTATGTTTAACTTTGGTTCCGCCGCTTCGGTGTTGATACTTTGAGCAATTTGTTCGGTCCAGTGGTAAACCAAAGCCGGATCAAAATTAAAATCCTTTTCTGTATTTAAATTAATTTTTTTATCCAAAACCGTTTGTGCCAAAATTTGGTTCCAGTTAACCAAAGAAGTAGAAATCAAAGAATTAATTGTTAGTTTAAATTTTCCTTGCCATTGATCTTTAAGGTTTTTGGAGATTGTTGCTGTGGTTGTGGTGTCAGAAGATGTTACATTGCCGTAGGTTGGAACAGGGTCTCGTTTTTCTAACACTGATTCTGCAAACACGGGGCTGGATAACAAAAAACTAAAACTAAAAGCTATTGTAGTTACTGTGAAATAAATTTTGATATTAGATTTCTTCATCTCTTTTGAGGTTATAAGTAAGTGTGTTGGTTGGTAAATGCTCGGCAAATTTATCAGCCCATTCAATAATAGTTATGGTTTGGGGTTGCTGCCAAATTTGTTCGATATCCAAAGCTTTTAATTCTGTAAAATCACTTAGACGATAAAGGTCTAAGTGGTACAACCATTTGATGGTTGGATGTTTTGACACTGGATATTCTTGCATCAAAACAAATGTTGGGCTGGTAATTTGAGAAACAACTCCTAAAGCCTTGCCAAGGTGTTGGGTAAAAGTTGTTTTACCGCTTCCGAGTTGACCATTAAGCGCGATTACTTCACCACCCTTTAGATTTAGAGCTAAATTTTGAGCGACTTCTTTGACTTCGCTAAGTAGTATATCCATTGTATTATTAACTATATTGTATCTATATTGACTCTAATAGTAAAATTGGTTATTCTGATAAACTTCTTAATATAGAGAAAGTATTTTTTTAAAGAATTGTAAAAAATCTTGTAAAACAGATGAAACTAGATTTAGAATTAATTAAACAATATAATCAATTAATTGGCAAGGCTAAAACAGTTGCGGTAATTTTGCCTACATTTGTTGATGTTGATTTGTATTGCGCTGGTTCAGCCTTGATTAAAAGCTTGCAAGCTAAAGGTGTTAGGGCTGGACTTTATAGTTCTAGCCAGGATTTGCCCCAAATCAGGTTTTTGCAAAACTTACCAAAATTAGACACCAAAATAAACAATCAAAACTCTTTGGTGATAAAGGTTAGTAATCAACAAGTTGAACCAAAGTCTCTTAAGTACAACAAAACTGCAAGTGGAATCGAAATTACCATTGACGGGCAACCTCTAACAGATCAAGCTTTGGGTTTTTTGGAAACAGATGTAGAAATTTTTCCAAGTCTAGGAGAGATTGATTTAATAATCACACTTGGAGTTAAACAATTAGACCAATGCGGTTTGTTATATGAAGATAATGTAGAGTTGTTTTATCAAACTCCAAAAATAACAATTAATAATCAAGCCGACCATGAATATTACGGTGCAGTTAATTTGGTAGGGCTTAATGTTTTATCTCTGAGTGAATTAGTTTATGAAGTGTTGAGCCAAGATGTTGACTTTGAAATAGATCAAGACCTTGCCACGATAATTTTGACTGGAATTATCGATAAAACCAAAAGTTTCCGCGATCCAAAAACAACCCCTGATACATTGCTTGTTTCTTCAGGGTTGGTCAAACTTGGGGCGAGACAACAAGAAATTATCCAACATTTGTTTAAAACCAAAGCCTTTCCACTTTTACAATTATGGGGTCGAGCTATGGCTAGAATCGAACTAATCAAGCAAGTTAACTTAATGTTTACTGAGTTAACTGAGCAGGATTTTGCTAAAACCAAAACCTCTCCCGAGCTGTTACTCGAAGTTGCTAAAGAGTTGGTCGAGATGTCGGGAGGTAACGAAGTAATTGCCTTGACTGCAAACTTATCAGATAATTCGACACGGCTTTTGTTGGCAGGATTGCCGCATATTAAACTTAAAAAAATCGCTCATATTTTGGATTCAGCTTTTGATTCAAACCCAATTCCGATGTTTGGTAATTATTTTTATATCCAACTGTCAAAACTTAATTTGTCGACCGAACAAGTTAAGCGTAAGCTGACTCAAGCTTTAGAACAAAACTAGCCTGCGTGATATAATACACTTAAGTTAACGCTTAGGTGTATTTTTGAAATCAAAACAAAATGTCTTTTTTATCGAACAATCAAAATGATCTAACTTCGGCTTTGTCAGAACAAAAGCGCAATATCGAAGAACTGCAAGCCAAAAGCCGAGCCGAAGTATTCGGGCTTCCATATTTGTATATGAGAAACTTTCCGGTTGATTTAAATGCGATGTCTCTTGTACCAAAAGAAGAAGCCCTAGCTGCTGAGTTGATTCCTTTTTACCGTGATGGCAAAGAGCTTAGATTGGCGACGGTTAATCCCAAAAATTCTGGACAATTAAATATCAAAACCCAACTTCAAGATAAATATCATTTGACTATTTATTTTATTTCGCAAAGTAGTTATGACAATTTGATAAAGTTTTATCAAAAAGTGGTTGCGCCGACATCCAAGTTTAGTGAAGTTATTCATACTCGCACCGATCAAAATTATTTAGACCAAATTTCTGGATTAACGGACGAGACTTTGCCTGTGACCCAAGTGCTGGAAACCTTGTTTGGACGAGCGATTCAAATGGACGCTTCGGATATTCACCTTGAACCAGAAGACCATCTAATGAAAGTCAGGTTTAGAATTGATGGAGTCTTGCAAGACGTGATTGAGCTGAGCAAAGCACAGCAAAAAGCTTTGGTTTCTAGGATCAAGCTAATGGCCAGACTCAAGTTGAATGTAGAAAACCAAGCTCAAGATGGTCGAGTAATGGTTTTGAGTGATGACCAAGAGGTAGATGTTCGTGTTTCTGTACTGCCATCAGGTTTTGGGGAAGCTGTGGTTTTGAGACTTTTGGGGGTTGGGGTAGTTAACTTGAAAGTTAAAGACTTAGGTTTAACTGGTAAAGCTTTGCAAGTGATAGAACAAGAGTTATCTAAACCAAATGGGATGATTATTACAACCGGGCCAACTGGCAGTGGTAAAACTACGACTTTGTACGCATTTTTGAGCGAGCTTAATAAACCTGGTGTTAAAATTATTACACTCGAAGACCCTATCGAATATAAAGTTGACGGAATTCAACAAACCCCAATTGATCACACGGTCGACTTTAACTTTAATGTGGCGCTACGCAGTGTGTTAAGACAAGACCCTGATGTTGTTATGGTTGGTGAAATTAGAGACCCAGAAACTGCGGACACTGCTTTACAAGCAGCGTTGACTGGACATATGGTTTTGACGACTTTGCATACCAACGATGCTACTGGGGCGATCCCTCGTTTGCTAACGATGGGTGTTAAACCGTTTGTTATTTCTCCAGCGGTTAATGCTGTAATTGCTCAGCGGCTCGTGAGGAGATTGTGCCATAATTGTGCTGGGCCGGCTAAGTTAGATGAACAAACCGAGGCTCAAGTTAAACAAATTCTCAAAGATATTCCTAATAGCGCTGAGGTAAATTTGCCAAAGGATCTTAAATTTTTTCAAGCTGTTGGTTGTGATCAGTGCGGCGGTTTAGGTTATAAAGGTAGAATTGGTATTTATGAAGTAATCGCGATTACACCAGAAATGAGAGAGTTGATAATTCAAGAACCTTCTGGGCTACAAATCAAAGAATTGGCTGTCAAAGAAGGAAGTCTCACTATGGTGCAAGACGGACTACTCAAAGCACTTGATAAAATTACCGATGTGCACGAAGTCTTTAGGGTCGCTGGTGTTTAAAACTCAAACAAAAAGCTGATAAATTCAGCTTTTTTATTATCATAAAGCAGGTAAACGCTAAAATAAATAACCAGATTTATGCCAACAAAAGAAACTCAAAATACCTTTGATTGACAGCGGGAACATGATGTTCATCGTGGTTTTCACGCTGTGCCGCCGTTAACAAACGCTAAAGGGGAATATACCAATGCGGTTTATGGTTTTACTATGATTTTACTACGCGCCATTAAAGATCTTAAACTAACACATATCGCCTGCAGTTTTGATCTTAAAGGCAAAACTTTCCGTCACGAAGAATATGATGATTACAAAGGTACTCGTACCGAAAGCGCGCCAGAGTTGTACGAGCAGTTCCCTCGAGTCAAAGTTGTCTCGGCTCTTAATATTCAATTTTTGAAATCAACGGATACGAAGCAATTGACGTTTTAGGGTACTCGCGCATACAATTTTTCCCGAGACTCCGAAAACTCTCTGCCCAAGTTATGATTGCTACAGGTGACTTAGACGCTGCAATTGGTTAATAAATGTACAAAAGTTTATACTTTGCGCAAAGGGGTTAATGACACTGTTGTTTATGATATTAAGGCTAACAAAGAACGGTTTGGTTTTGGGCTGAGCATGTAGTCGATTACAAAGCTATCGCTGGTGGATCTTCTGATAATATCAAAGGAATTAAAGTTTGGGTGACAAAGGAGCCGAAGATTTAATTGCTCAGTTTGGTTCGATCGAAAATATTTATGCAGCTCTTAAGAACAGCAAAAATATTGGCCAAAAATTAAACCTCGAACCATCAAATTACTTACAGAAGGCAAGCAAGATGCAGAGAGCAAAGCAAAATGCTAGCGACTATTGTGACCAACGTGCCCATTCAAACAGACATTGCGGCTTATGAATTTACCACAAAAACCTTGATAATGTGATTAAGCTTTTTTCGGAACTTGAGTTTAAAAGTCTAATTGATAGCTGCCCAAAAATTATTACCAACCAAAAGAAGTAGAAATCAACGTAGATGAGCCAAAAAACTAGCGCTATTGGTAAGCAGATTATCGTCGTTGACACTTTGGCAAAAGCTTAAACTTACTTTTGACAAAACTCAAAACCACCAAAAAGGAAAGCATGAGTCAAGCACGAAACCGATCAGCTCAACCAGTCGAAGCTCAAGTTATAGGGATAGCGATCAGTTTTAAAGAAGGTCAAGGGTTTATATCACAAGAAAGTTCTTGATCAGAGCGGTGAGCTAAAGGAATTGCTGATAACAAGCTCAAAAAAAATCGGCCACAATCACCGTACGACTTGCACACTTAGCAATGAGGCAGGTTCGAACCTATGTATTTTGACACCATGCTCGCTTCGTATTTGTTAAACGCTGGTACGGGGCAGCATAGTTTGAGTACGCTTTCTTTTAATATGCTTGGATATCAAATGCAGCCAATTGAGGATTTGATTGGGGCCGGAGAAGAAAAAAGCAAAAGGCATGGCGGATATCGAACCGCAAAAAGTTTCTTGGTATGCAAGCGAGGACAGCAATCATTACTTTTTGCGGCTTAAGAACCTATTGAGTCTGAACTCAAGAAAAAGCTCGACAAAATTTTTACAGATATAGAAATGCAATGATCAAAGTTTTTGGCGCGTATGGAAAAAAAATTTGGTATTAAACTAAACGCTAAGTTTTTTGGAAGATTTATCAGCTCAAGCCGAAAAAGAGAAAATTTCTACAAATTAGAAAAACAAATTTATAAACACGCCGGTGAAGAGTTTATATTAATTCTCCAAAACAACTTCAAATAATTTTGTACGACGAAGGCTTGGCTTGCAGTCGGGGAAAAATAAAACTGGTCGTTCGACTGCTGCCAATGTTCTTGAGAAGCTAAAAAAAGAACACAAAATAGTTGAACAAATTTTGGAATACCGAGAACTTTCTAAGCTCAAATCAACATATCTTGACGCTTTACCGCAAATTGTTAACTCGCAGCGAACACAAAGAAATTCACACTAATTACAATCAGACAATCGCTGCAACCGGACGACTTTCAAGGCACAGATCCAAACGTAAAATATTCCTGTACGCGGGCAAGGCTTGGGTAATGAAGTTCACTAGGAAGGCTTTTGTTGCCGAAGATGGGTTTAAGTTGGCAGCTTTGGATTATTCACAGATCGAACTTAGAATTGTGGCCCATTTGGCGCAAGATCAAAATATGATGGAAGTTTTCAAACATCAAGGTGATATCCATACTCGAACCGCTTCTGCAATTTTGAGAAGTCGAACCAGATAAAGTTACAAAAGATATGCGCAGTGATGCAAAGATTGTAAACTTTGGAACGTTATTTTATGGATTTGTCTGGTTTTGAAAGCAACAAAAGAATTTCTGGAGTTGATTTTGGTACAGCGCAAGATTTTATCGATCGTTATTTGCTTGAATATCAGAAGTTAATGCTTTTATGGAAAAACTAAGATGCAAGTTCGTGAAAACGCTTGAAGTTATAAACGAGCTCGGACGCATCGAAAGTTTCCAGAAGCAACTTCAAGGCCAGTTTTATCAGGCAAGCAGCGGAACGCGCAGCAGTCAACTTTCCAATTCAAAGCCTTAATGCCGATATTATGAAGCTCGCTGATCAAAATCGATGAGTTGACCAAAGATAAAGCCAGATGAAATCAAGATGCTGCTTCAAGTGCATGACGAACTTGTTCATTTGGGGAAATATCAAGGAATACTAAAATCGAACAGTGGTCCAAAAAAAATCAAAGATATATTATGAACAAACTTATACTTTATCTGTGCCACTTGTTGTTGAAGTTAAAGTAGGCGACAACTAGGGCGAACTACAAAAAATAAAAATTTAAAAACTTTTTTGGTCTTGACTTAAGTTCTGCAAATTTTTAAAAAACCGTCAGATGGACGGTTTTGGGTTATTAAAATTTTAACAAATAAAAAGAGGCGAGAGTTTGATGCTTATTTCTCGCCCCTGTAGAAAACCGGTACCCATGGTAGGGCGGCGTTAGGGTCGCCCTTGCCTCCTTTGTGGAAACTTCGTGAGAAGTTTCCCAGAAGTGCTTTTGTTTAAAATTATATCCATAACTGTATGACGAAGACGCTGAGGATTGCCTTTTTCGACGCGGTTCCTGAAGACTTATTTTGGTCTTCGGCTTGCATACTTCTCGTCGCTTCCTTTTGTCAGCTTACGAAAAAGCTGTATTTAAACTCCAAAACTTAAGCACTAAAACAATATTAGGATTGTATTATAAAACCAAACAGTGTCAAATTTATTGTAATTTTTTTGCACCGCACCCGAAGAGATATAATCAAAAACCGTCCAGATGGACGGTTTTTAAAATTTTTAAACTTATTTGTTATCAAGTTTTGATCTTTTGGCTAAACGAGATTTTTTCTATCAGCTCAGGTTTAGGAATAACATTTTTTGCAGCTTTGTCTAGTGTGCCATTGCTTGCGGTAAAGCTTCGGTCGCGGCTTTGCTATCACCTGGAAAATTGCTTCGCGAACTTTTTGATAAGCTTCTTTAAACTTGAATTTGGTTCTGGTATTGATTATGTTTGCGGCGTCTTGATTGACGCATTGCTTCTTTTGCAGATCTTGTATTAGGCATGATTATAAGTATTTATCGTTAACTTTATCTTACACAAAATTTACTAAAATTCTTGCTTTTGATAGACACGACAAGAACCAAGTAAATTAAATTATATAGTAAATTGTAGTTTTTGGCAAGTGGTGAAAGAGCGCCAGATGTACGCATCTGGCGCTGTATAAGTTTTTGAAATTAATTGTCCAACAAAAAGGCCAATTAAGGCCAGTGTTGCATGGTAATACATTACAGTCATTAAAAAAATAAAGATTAGTGGCATTTTTTGTTTCTCCACCTCATCTCCTCTAAATTTAACTAAAATGATTATAATCTGTATTTTTGCCTAACCAACCAATGCTATTTTTCTTTTTAAGTTTTGAGTTGCTTTGTTCGGTGATTTTTGTCACGTAGTTGAGCGGCTAATTCAAATTCCAAATTTTGTGAAGCCAAATTCATTTTGATCGTTGAGCTCTTCGACATACAGTTTAGTTCTTGTTGGTTAAGCTTGTCTGGTTCGATCTGATCGACTGGACTGCCGGCAAGGAGTTTTTCGATGCTTGCCAGCAAGACGACTTTCGGCATGAATTTTTTGATAATGCTAGCAGGTTGAATATTGTGTTGTGGGTTAAACTGTTCTTGATATTTTCGCCGGCAGTTGTTTCGTCGATCGCGCGTTGCATACTTCCAAATGACCAATTTTGTCGGCATACACTGTGACGTGACCTTCTAGATGTCGTGCGGCACGGCCCATGATCTGCATAAAGCAGTTTCGCTTCTGAGAAAACCTTCTTTATCAGCATCCAAAATCGCCACAAGCGAAACTTCTGGTAAATCTAAACCTTCCCGCAAAGATTAATACCAATAACAACATCATAAACGCCAAGTCGAAGATCGCGTAAAGTTTCGAGCCTGTCAAAAGTATCTACATCGCTGTGTAAATACTGAGCTTTGATTCCAGCCTCTTTGACATACTCACTTAATTCTTCTGCCATGCGCTTGGTTAAAGTTGTAACTAATACTCGTTGTTTTTTGGTAACTCGATTTTTGATTTGGCTCATCAAGTGGTCAACTTGATTTTTGATTGGGTGGATTTCTATCGTCGGGTCAAGAAGTCCAGTTGGTCGGTTGATTTGCTCAACAATAACTTCTGTGCGTAAATCTTTTGTGATAACTGTGGATTTAGGATCTGAGATCAAAGTATTTTCTTAAGTTTTCTCAGTTCATACGGACCAGGGTTGCGAAGCTGCTTGTGATTTACTTTTTGGTACACTCATCAAATTTGAGCGGACAGTTATCCAGCGCGCTTGGCAAACGGAAAAACCATAATCAACCAAAGTTTCTTTGCGTGAACGATCGCCTTTGTACATCCCCGATTTGCCGGAATGGTTTGATGAGATTCGTCGATCATTAGTAAGAAGTCATCAGGAAAATAATCGATTAAAGTTGAAGGAGGATCGCCCAGAGCTGCGGCCTTCCATATGTCTTGAATAGTTTTCTATCCACTACCTACGCAACAAAACCAGTGTTAGTGAGCATTTCTAAATCATAGTTGGTGCGTTGTTTCCAAACGCGCGGCTTCCAAAACTTTTCCTTGAGACTTAAGTTCTTTGAGACGTTGGTCTAATTCGGGTTCATTTTCGATTGCGGCTTGAGTTTTTTCTTCTGGGCTTACAAAGTGGCGCGCGGGAAAAATAGTAACTTGATCTAACTTGCCGAGGGTTTCTCCAGAAATCATGTGAAGGCGTTCGATTTGTTCTAATTCATCACCAAAAAACTTAAGTCTAATAATTGTGTCTTCTGACGCAAGTACGATGTCGAGAGTGTCGCCACTGACCCGATAAGTTCCTCGTCTAAGATCGTAGTCACCACGATTAAATTGTAAGTCGGTGAGTCTTCTCAAAAGCTTATCGCGTTTAAATGATTTACCGACTTCCAGTGACATAGAAAGTTCAAGATAGTCCACCGGATTGCCCAAACCATAAATACAAGAGACAGAAGCGACAATCAAAACATCTTGGCGAGTCATCAGAGAAGTTGTGGCGGCGTTGCGTAAGCGATCGATTTCTTCGTTAATTTGGGTGTCCTTTTCGATGTAAGTGTCTGAGCGGGGGATGTATGCTTCGGGTTGGTAGTAGTCGTAATATGAAACAAAATAATGAACTGCATTGTCAGGAAAAAACTCCTCAAATTCGCTAGCAAGTTGCGCGGCTAATGTTTTGTTGTGCACCATTACTAAAGTTGGCCGTTGAATCTTATTGATCACATTAGCCATAGTGTAGGTTTTACCAGAACCCGTCACACCTAACAAAGTTTGGTGTTCGTAACCTTTAGTAAGAGATTTAACCAAGCCGTCAATCGCCGCAGGTTGGTCGCCAGCTGGTTGATAATTTGTTTTTAGTGTAAATGCCATACTTTTACATCATAGCCTTTATAGTTTTATAAAAAAAGTAGAAAACCCCGCGGTAAGTTTTACCGCGGGGTTTGGTCATTTTTTATCTGAATTTGTCGCCCAATAGGAAGCGACTAACAACAAGATTACTATCAAAAATATTCCTGTCATAGCCGGCCCCCACGGGGGGTTAAAAACCGTGTCTTGTAGAGATTTGTGCTGAGCCACAGTTTCTCTACCAAACGATTCCGGGACTTTGACCAATCCCTGCTGTATGGGAGAAGTGCTTGGACTTGGTCCTGGCATAGGTTTGGGGCTTGGACTCGACATATTACCTCCTTTTAGATCCTTTTTTTATTGTAACTATAATGATATACTTTTTTTATGTCAAACGTTAATGTAATTGAGGTCACGGATCTAAAAAAAGAATATCAATTGCCTAGGCGAGAAGCTAAAAATAATAGCAGAAGCTTTGAGGCGGTTAAAGGTATCTCCTTTCAGGTTGCTCGTGGGGAGATTTTTGGTATTTTGGGGCCAAACGGTGCTGGGAAAACTACAACCTTGGAAATCATCGAAGGGCTCAAAACCCAAACCGGTGGGACTATCAAAGTTTTGGGTTTAGATAATATTTTGGATAGACAAGCAGTACAAAAAAAAATCGGCGTACAGCTTCAATCAAGTGAATACATGCAGCATATGAGTCTTGGGGAACTCCTCGAATTGTTTGCTTCGCTTTATGGTAAAACTGTAAACATAGAAAATCTGCTTTCATTAGTTAATTTGGTTGACAAGCAACATTCGCAAGTCAAAGAATTATCTGGTGGTCAAAAACAAAGGTTTACTTTGGCTTCTAGTTTGGTTAACGAACCAGAAATTATTTTTTTGGATGAGCCGACTACTGGACTAGATCCTCGAGCCCGCCGCGATGTTTGGGAGTTGATCAAAGATTTTAACAAAAAGGGTATTACAATTGTGATGACAACTCATTACATGGAAGAAGCAGAATTTTTGTGCGATCGAGTCGCGGTTATGGACAGTGGCCAAATCTTAGCTATTAATAACCCAAAAACTTTAATCGAAGATCTGTCTCATACGACCCAAGTATCTTTTTTGACCGATGAGGCTATTGATCCTCAAATTTGGGATAGTATTTCGCAAATCGAAAAAGTTTATAATGATCACCCAAAAGTGGTGCTAGAGATTACGAGTTTAGATATATTGGGGGAAATAGTCGAGAAATTAAAACATAACAATGTTTCATTTAGTAGTTTTACTGTACGAACTGCCAGTCTCGAAGATGTTTATTTGGATTTAACCGGTAAAGTTTATCAAGAATAAAAATTTTATGACCAGATCTTTTACCCAACTTTTTAAAATGAATATGCGGATGATATACCGCAACCCAACAGGACTATTCTTTACTCTAGTGATGCCTGTTTTGATTTATGTAATTTTGTCAGTGTTGCCAATTGGTAAAATTGCCGGAGATCGAGTTAATTATTCTGATTTTGTTTTGCCAGGCATTATTGCTTTGACTATTATGCAAGGCGGGATTTATGGGCTGGCTTACTATATGATCGATCTCAAATCACGCAACGTGATAAAACGGTTTTTGGTCACTCCGATTAGCCAGGCAGAGTTTATTTTTAGTTTACTTGCGAGTCGAGTCTTGATTGCAATTTTGCAACTTGTCTTTTTGAGCGTGATTGGTTGGTTGTTGTTTGATGCTACTATTGGCGTTAATATTGTATTTGCTTTTGGTTTTGCGGTTTTAGGTTCTGGTATATTTTCTATCTTTGGTTTTTTGATTTCGGTGTTTGCTGATAGTTACGAAGCTGCTGCACCGATTACTGCGGCAGTTGGATTGCCTTTAACATTTTTGGGAAATATTTTTTATCCAATCGAAGCTTTGCCAGGTTTTTTGCAAACTTTTGCCAAGATTTTGCCGATAACCTACCTAGCCTCTGGTATTCGAAGTGTTTATGACCAAACTGCAACTTGGGGTGGTTGGGGGTATGATGCTGGGATTTTGTTAATTTGGTTATTAGTTATGACAGTTATTGCGCTAAAATTATTTAAACTAAAAGAATAGATTCAAAAAGCAGTGGTTGACAAACCACTGCTTTTTTAGTATAGTTTGGTTATCTTTTTCATGGAGGATAGGATGAAAAATATTGGCAGCGGGTTTTTGCCCGCTTTTGGGGTGATCGTTGGGTTGCTCCTAATGTTGTTTTTGAACAACACTGTGCTAAAAAAGGAGGTGAAGTGATGACTACTCTCCTTTGGGTCTGCCTGACCTTACTAGCTATATTTGTAGTTGGTTTGTTGGGTATATTAATCTGGAAATTTCTGAGTTTGTCGCAAGGTCTTGGAGCGGCCATCTCAAAATTCCTCGAGGATTAAAACCCAGGCGGATAAAAAATTTTGACTTTGTGGCGTGTTCGCAAGCTTTGCGAACACGCCATTTATTATTTTGGCTTGGTAATATTTGGTTCTTGGCCGTAATTCAATTGGTTTTGTGCGCCGAGCTCATTGAGCGAGGCATTTTTTATTTGTAACAAATCTTGTGGGATATCGGCTTCCGTGATTGTATGAGCTGGAATTTGCAAAGCAAAGCTTAAAGCCTGAGCCAAGGCAACTCCAACACGAATCCCGGTAAACGAACCTGGTCCACTGCAAACAATAATCTGTGTTAAGTCTTGAGGAGTAATTTTTTCTTGTTGCAGAAAATCTGCCAGGAGTTGATTGGTTTTGTAGTTTTCATTAAAAGCGACACTTGTTTTAAAACTTTTAACTTCCGAATCAATTAAGGCTAAATGCAAACTTTCAAAATTACTTGTGTCTATAAATAAAATCATGAGCTTTGGTTTAGATTTTTTAAAGCTTCTTGCACAACTTGGCGTTCGTCCCAATCGATTCGCTTATTCTGAGGTAAGACCAAAAATTGTTCACTACCTTTACCGGTTAATAAGAGTAAGTCGCCGGGCTCAAGCATTGTGATAGCTTTTTGAATTGCGGTTTTGCGGTCTAGTTCAACTATAATTTGTTTGGTTTTTCTGGTTTGTGGGTCGACTTCGCTTATCCCTTCTTGGATATTTTTTGCAATTTCTTCTGGATCGCTTTCGTAAACATCATCGTTAGTAATAATAATAATATCTGCCATTCTTGCCGAGATTCGGCCGAACTCAAAACGTTTTGCGACATCACGATGACCACCAGTCGAACCGAACAAATGAATTAACCGCTTGTGCTCAATTAATCTAACTGCCGCAAGACTAGCTTCCATCGCTGCTGGTTCTGGAGCATAATCGACAATAATAGTTGCATTTAATTGGTTGGCAATGGTTTCCATGCGGCCAGGAACTGTACCAAAGCTTTGAAGAGCTTGGCTAGATTGTTCGATAGAAATATTTTTGTAGAAAGCTAACCCAATTGCTAGTAAAGCATTACTAACATTAAATGCACCGCTAATGTTGAGCTCAAATTTAGTTTCTTCTAAATCGAAGCTAATTTTATCAGAAACCGAAATATTCTGAGCTCTAAAAATAGGCGCTGCGATTTGTGGGACACGGTCTTGAATAGTTGTTGTGCCAAATTTTTGGCGAGCTGGGAAATTATAAAAGTATTGAAAGTTGGGATCGTCTGTGTTTACACCAATAACTGCACTAGTAGATAAAGCCTGAAATAAACGTCCTTTGGCAGAACGATACTGATCAAAGCTTCCGTCGTGGCTGTCCAAATGCGCAGGAGTTAGATTGGTAAATAGTGCTGCCGAGAATAGGATACCCAAGTGACGGTTTTGAGCCAAGCCCTCAGAAGTACATTCTATAATTACATTTTTACAACCAGCCAAAGCAAAATCATGCAAAGTTTTTTGCAGAACCCAACCTCCAGGCATCGACATTCCTTGTCTGTTGATGAGAGGGTTTTTCCCATCAGAACTTCCCACGGTGGTGATGTATCCAGTGCGTTGACCAGATTGATTTAAAATATGGCTTAGCATCATCACAGTGGTTGATTTACCTGCGGTGCCTGTGACACCAATCACAAAGAGATCCTTGCTTGGGTTTCCAAAGTATAGGGTGGCGATATAGGCAACCAAACCATGGTAGTATGGTCGAATAAATTTTAGAAAAGGGTCTGGTAATAAAGATTTGATAAGTTTTCTCATATTTTTTGTTACTAAGTTAATAATTACAGAAATCAAACATGAGGTAAAGTGGCTGAGTAGAGTCGAGCCAAAAAAGAACCTGCAAGTTATGCAGGTTCTTTTTTGGCTCGTGGTTTAAGGTTGAGTTTAGACAATTTTTTATCTTCTTCTTTTAGAATTTGTAAAAGTTTTTTGACCAACCGTTTAGGATCAGAATCAAAAACAATATTTTTACTACCTCGCTTGGCTACCTTGAGAATGTGTTTAATTTCGTCTGTAATTCCTCCAGTTTCCATCAGGATACCGATAGGTTTTTGATCTTCGAAAGCAATTGTAAATTCATTTAGCGTACCAATACGGCCGCAAATTTCTATAACTGCATCAGCGCTTCGTACTAAAATTAGATTTCGTCCCGCATAGTCAGCGCCAGTATAGATAATGAGGTCCATGTTGTCTGTGGGAAGACGGTAAGTTCCAAGGTGTTCTCGTTTGGTCGAAGCTGGTGAAAAACCTATGGACGAACCTTTGGCTTTTTTTGCGCCTTTGGTTGCCCATTCCGGAATACCAACTGTTGCGCCGGTCAAAAGCACGGCGCCTTGCTTGGCGATTTGATAACCGGTTTCAAGCGCTTTATCAAAGGCTCCTTCCGCACAGTTGTCGGCAGCACTCCCAGAAACACAAATTTTATATTTTTCTTTTTGTTTCGGCATAGTTGTTTACTATATAAGTATAGCACGAGCCAAACTTTGACTTTTAAGTATAGCTGTTGAGTTTGCGTAGAAAAGCGTAGATCAAATACCAAATTTTGTTTGTTGGAATATCGACTGCGTTTGGATAAGAAATTTCTTGCCCTCCAAATCTAATTTTGAATTGGGCAAAGCCTTCGACTTTACCTCGCGAAGTTTCGAGCCCCCACCAATCGTATTTATTAAAACCATTGTGTTTGGCGTCAGTGATGATTTGCCAATGCAGAGCATATGGAGCCATAACATTTCGGTGTTCGGCGCTACTTCCTCCAAAAAGATATGTGCGCGTACCGCCATAATCAATAATTATCGCAGATGCCAAAAGCTCTTCTTGATAGTACGCTCCATAAACTTTGAGCAAATTAGCTTCGCCTAAGTTTTGGACCATT
>JAWKSI010000011.1:0-32456 GCA_041389225.1 Candidatus Doudnaibacteriota bacterium
TTTATTTTGGTTTCGCTCATCTATCTTATTCCACCTAAAACTCGTTACGCGATTTTTAACTCTCCAAAAAGTACAACAACCGGTAATAAATTTTTGTACTTGGGCGCAAGAGTGTCTGGTGGGATCGCCGGGTTCTTGCAAAACTTCGCTATTTCATTGGGAAGCGTAACTATTGTTAACGCAATGCAAGGAACCCAGTACGCTATCTTACTTATTGGAACTGTTATATTATCCAAAAAATTCCCACAAATTTTAAAAGAAAAAATTACCACCGAGATTATGATCCAAAAAATCGCTGCAATTATTTTGATCAGCACTGGCTTAGTCTTATTAACGATTAGCCATGCATAAACTCAAATATTGGGCAAAAATTTTTGGTTTTGTTCTAGGTGCTATTTTAATTTTCTTATCAGCTATCGCTATTGTCTTCTATTTCTACGCTGATAAGTCTGCCAAACCAGCTTGGGGTGTTAACTTTGCCACTGGTCAATCTCGATTTTTAGGGTTCGAGCCACCAGTACTAATGAACAAAATTGTTGACGAGCTCAATCCAAAATATATTCGCTTAACTTCGTATTGGGAAGAGATCGAACCTACCCAAGGAGAATTTGATTTTTCTAGCATCGATCAATTACTCAACATTACTGATAACAGCCAAAGTAAAGTTGTGCTAGTGGTTGGCCATAAACAACCACGATGGCCAGAATGCCACCACCCAGATTGGTGGCGCGATCTTTCGCCCGATCAACAGACAGAAGCGCTTCACAATATGATTGAAAAGTCAGTCGAACACTACAAAGACCATCCTTCGATTTGGGCGTGGCAATTAGAAAACGAGCCTTTCTTTGACTTTGGTGAAGAATGCGGAGTTATCACTCGACAAGAATACAAAGCTTCGGCAGAAATTATCAGGCAAATTGACTCTAGACCAATTATCGTCACAGACAGTGGCGAAAAAAGTTTATGGCTAACAGCGGCATGGGCAGGAGCAGATTATTTTGGTGCAACAATGTATCGCCAAGTTTACCATGGCAAAAAAGAAAAATACATCACCTATCCTTTACCGGCCATTTCTTACACAATCAAAACTGGAATGATCAAATTACTCTCCCCTACTAATTATGGTTTGGGAATGGAGTTACAAGCCGAACCTTGGTTTAATGGAGATCCGTACAGCACACCAATCGAAGAGCAAAAAGCCTTAATGAATCCAGAAATTTTTGCCCAGAATGTTGCCTACGCCAAGGCTTCTGGTTTTTCTCAGCATTATTTTTGGGGCGCAGAATGGTGGTTTTGGTTAGATGCCCGCGGTGACAGTTCGATGCTTGATGCAGCCAAAAAAGTTTTTGCTCAATAACTAAATTTTTTCTATTTTATGTTTATTGTTTTTGATATTGGAGCTACCAGCACTCGCATTGCCAAATCTCAAAATGGCAAATCTTTGGATGTTGTCCAAAAGTATCCAACTCCTAGAGATTACCAAGAAGCTCTAAATAAACTTAAAGAAACCATAACCGCCTTAGCTGATAACAAAAGCATTAGCAAAATCTCTGGTGGGCAAACTGGGCAAATTAATTCGCAAGCCAAAACCAGTCATCACAATGGAGCTCTAAAATTATGGTCAGGATATAATTTAACACAAGACCTTAAAAATATTTTTGGCTGCCCTGTCCATATAATTAATGATGCGGCGGCGGCGGCTTTGGGTGAAGCTTACTTTGGCGCAGGCAAAACTTATGAGTCTT
Organism: Candidatus Doudnaibacteriota bacterium; assembly: GCA_041389225.1. Classification (GTDB taxonomy): domain Bacteria; phylum Patescibacteriota; class Doudnabacteria; order UBA920; family UBA920; genus UBA920. The sequence continues at coordinate 1,746 of JAWKSI010000011.1, forward strand.
TTTTTTACTATACTATAAGCACAGGCATCGGCGGGGCATGGATAAAACACAAAAAAATAATCGCTGGGATTCAACACAACAGTGAGCCTGGTCATCAAATTTTGGACGTCGAAAAATGGTCAAGTATGGAAGATTTGATTTCGGGTACCGCTTTGCATGGAGAACAAGAATTTATTTCGACACCGCAATCCAATCAAACAGATTGGATTAATATGAAGGAAAAACTTATCGCTGGACTATTTAACACCGCTTGTCATTGGCCGAGTCAAGCAATCATTTTGGGTGGTGGTGTGACTTTGAGCGGTGCAATCCCAATCGATGAGTTGGAACAAGAACTACAATCTAAACTCAATATTATTCAACAAAGTCCAGTAATCAAGAAAGCTGAGCTTGGGGATAATGCCGGCTTGTGGGGAGCACTCAGTCTGCTACACTAAAGAAAAAGCTGGAGGTATGATTTTATGGCGTCTCCCAAAATTGATCAGCGCATTCAAAAAGTAATAGATCAAAAAACTGGCGAAGTTTGGATTACCAAAGAAATCCCGCCGCCAACAAAATTCGATAAAAACAACAAAAACGTCGTGGATTTTGCGATATATGCAACAAAGTCTAACGACAAAACGCGCAGGTGCACCGAAGGATTAATTATCTACAGCCGAGCTGTAGTCTGCAAATCCTGCGGCCATATGCCCTGCATCAATCAAAAAACTAGCTTTGAAGGCTAGTTTTTTTCTTTTATCCCACCTCCGGCAGACTATCCGTCTGCCGGAGGTGGGAATTTTATTTATGGTAAGCTCTCCAAAATCTTAGTTAAAACTTTTGATCTTGATTGGCCTTTTTGCATTGTTTGTCACATCATTAGGATTATCAAAGTCATCAAGAGCTTTGAGCGTGGTCAATAAATCCCACTTCCATTCACCATATTCTTTTCTAAAGAAAATTCTCTCCTGCCCATCAACTTCTACCCCAGCATATGTTCCATCACCATAAAGATTGATTTTATCATAATCAGTATCCTGATCCTCTTCCTCACTGTTATTAAAAATTTCTTCACTTAACAAAGGAAGGATTTCTAATATTGCTCTAGATTGACTATCCAATAAGGACAATGCATCTTCTATAGTTTCTGGTGCATCAGCTTTCAAAAATTGTTCTATGTTTTTGACTTCTGCCGAATTCTTAACTTTGTTAGTTGGGTAATCTGGTAGATTCAAAATTGCGTATGCCAACACCACATACTCTCCATCCAAGGTCAGGTCAAAATCGGGCGAGCCAATTTGGCCGATCTGACGAGTTTTGACTGTACCGATTTCTAATAACTCTCTATCTGCTTGATTAGCTAGGACAATTTTGGAATCATCCCACCCCCACGAATTTAGAACAGACAAACTAGGAATCCCTAACTTTGATTCTTCATGAATAAAAAATAAAGTTCCATTATCATTAACTACCGAGCCAAATTTGTGAGCAGTGTTGCCTTGGCTGATATTTTCGGATTTGGTCAAAAATGAAGAGTCCCCATAGATAGCATTTGCAAAACTATACCCCTGTTCGGCAAAGACTTGCGCCGAAGTAAAAGCTGACTTTCTACCACCCGCCACCAAACTACATTCCCCCGCTATATCAGAATCTTTGGTTTCTGTAGCACAAAAAATAGTTCCATCTTGCGGTGGGATAAAAGCCCCAGAAGGCAAAGCCCTCTCTGCTTCACTCATAACAGTAACATCGTTAAGCGACAAAAAATGATAACTTTGCAATGCACCCAAAGAAGTGAAGGCGCGCTTAAAGCGACCAATTTCGGTCTGCTCCAAATAGTAAACCGTACCATCGGAGTCTTTGACTAACTCCCCGGAACTAGCCTCAACTTTCATGGGGAGCGCCATAGTAACGACACCCAAAACCACCCCCAAAACACTATAAACTTTATTCATGATGTTTTAAATTAATTCTCAATTTCATTTAATAAATTAAGTAATCTAATTCTTTGTGTTTTAAGCTCAGGATTTATTTTTGTAAGCTTGATAAGATCCTATCACTTAAAACCTTTACTTTCAAACGATCTAAATCAAATTCATTTGTCTTGAAGATTTCTAACAACTTATTCTCTAGGTCAAAATCATTCAATTGATTATTAAACATAAATGAAATAATTAGGTTAGTTTGTTTATCATACTCATCTTCAGGAGCCCCCATCTCTATCAAACCCCCACAAGTCAACTTGGTTGACAATAGGAGTTATCTCATCTTTTATTTTAATAATATTATTATTCATATTATTTTATTCTACTCAAAACATTTTTAATTGTAGAGCCAAATTCCTTCGCGGTCCAACTGGATACAACTTCTCCTGTTCTATCTAAGGAAACAAAAGCATCTCGGGTAAGATAGCCGGTTCTACCATACCTACCTTCAAATGTAACTAACGGCCTTTTCTCAGTATCTAATAACTCTTGTGGCGAAACTCCTCTACTTATTACCTGATTATGTCCGTGAAAAGTGCCGTTATGATTAAACCCATTAATTTTACCAGGACTATTCTCAACCACTGTACCTAGACTCTCTACTCTTTCTCCTAGCTTTAAACCGCTAGCTACTTCGCTACCCAATCTTTTGCTACCAACGTAAAATAAAAAGCTAATGCGTGCCTAAACGGTTGCTTTTTATTTTATTGCATTACTAATTCTATATCTTTATGATCAAGAACTATGTCTATAAATATCATAAACAAAGTTTCTGCCTGATTCGCAGATAATAACGAGAGAAAAGTTCTAACAGCACAAAATGCAAGGGGTAACAAACAACTAAGAATCTATGCTGATTATCTTCCCTGAGAGATAAAACTGTCCTGATAGTATGTTTCCAATTTGAGGTTCAGATCTTAACAAACTTGGATCAATAACTACATCATAACTTGCGCTAAGGCTTTCAACAATTAAATGATAAAATTTATTATTCGTTATTTCATTTCGCTTTAATTCTATTTTTCTGACATAGCCAGAAAAGATTGCCGTGGGATGCTGCACAAAAGATTCATCATCATTTGGACTAAACTTTCCACTTGGAGTAAACGATTGAGTAGCCCATAATCCCCAAATTTCATCTTTATCTCTTTCTTCTTCACTACTAAATATTTTTACCTCTTTAGCAAATGCTGTTACTTGAGCTTCTGCAATTACCTCAGACCTTGATACAGAGGTTTGGTAAAAATTTGGGGATTCAAAAAGTAAAGGATAATCTTGATCGTCAGTAATAAGCCAACAGTCATAGTAACCATCTAAAATAGACAAACGAGTACTTTCTAGAAAAGGACTGGCCTTAACTTTAATTACGCAATCTCCATTAAATCCAGGATGTAGCCCTATCCCTTTATTATCTTTACTAGTCTGAGCCCACAATTCAGCCCCTGATGTAGTTGATAGTTTATAGTAACTACCTCGTATAGGTATTTCAATTTTTTCTCCCCTATCTGTAGCTAATTTACCAAGTTTATAGATATCTTCGAAAGCTTCTAAATTAAAACCAATACTTGAAAAGTCAGAAACTTTGCGATTGAATTTGAATAAACTTTTTAAAGTATTAGGCAATGATATTAATACTAAAAGTAAATCTATTAATATTTCTATATTTACCCTAAGCTTACTTTTCATAGTTGCGGCGCAATTTTCTTAGCTATAGAGAGGTAAACTTTTTTGTCACCCGCAGTTTGCTCATCAAAGGATTCGATGAAAATTTTATATATTTTATCTGCGATTACATCGGTATTATCACCTTCTTTAATAACAAGAGTTATTTCATGAATTTCGTGATCATACTCATTATCAGGGGCACTATCTAATAAATTGATAGGATCAGCTTCATTCACAATTTTTTTTATTGATTCAAAATTCTTAATCATTAGCTTATTTTTTATTCAATAACAGGGCGTTCAATTTCCATAAGTTTGTATATTTTATTCACTGTATCTTCGCTTATAGAATCCAACTTAATAGAATGCTCTTTTATACTTCCAAGCAAAGTCTCCATAACTAGTTCATATTCTCCTTGAGCAAACATTTCTTCATAATCTTCTCTGTCCTTTGATGAAAATTGATCTCTGTACTTTTCATATACAGAACCAATTAATAACTCAAGCTGTTTATATATTTTTTTTAATTCATCATTATTCATAGCTATATTTTATATTTACCTTCCACCTCTGGGGAAAATGTTTTTAACGAATGACTTTGTCTTATCTACAATACTGGTCATGTTTACACCTTCTCTGACTCCATCAACCCTATACGATTGATGTCGTGGCTGCCACGTCCACTTTAACTTTGGATCAGTTGCTATATCAACACCATTGTGGAATATCTGCTGCGGTGTCCAGTCAGCAGGAAACTCGGACTTACCCAAATTTGCACCAAACAGATGCCCACCTCCAGTTCTATCCCCATGTAGAATATGAATCTGGCGAGCTGGTGGAATAATATCATCAACCTTAGTTATATACTTACTTGAGTTCCCAGCTCCTTTTGGCCCAACAAAGAATAAAATTCCAGCTGCCATAAAGTGCCCAACTTGATCAGCTTGTTGTACAAGTGACTGATCAAGGAATTGGTTAGTAGCAATCCCTACACCCTGAACTGCTTCTTGCCTAGCTTGTGGACTTCTGACTAAACTTTTAGCTGAATTATATGTCTGTTTACTTGTATTATATACAGATTTTACGACAGTTTTAGTTGTAGCAACTGGGTGAGTAATTAAACTAACTCCCAAACTAACCGTACTAACTACCTGATTAGCGACCTCTTTTGCCCCGCCCCAAGCCATATGTCCGACCGTTTTAACCATATCCATAAACCACATCCCATCTGGATCTACCATTCTTATGGGATTATTCCTAACATAAGAGTATGAATTCATGCTTTGAGGATCAAAAAGATCAAAACCTAATTCTGTAAACATCGGGTCCAAACTTAAAAATCTACCGATTGCCGAATTATAGTATCGAGCACCAGCATACAATAATCCAGTATCCACGTCATACTCATGCCCCGTGTACCCCCTCTGTTCATCCACGCCTTGGGTGGTGTTTTCCATGTGGTAGCGGACCTCACCAAACGGCAAGTAATCCATTGCTTCCACTATTTGACCTTGGTTATCGCTCACCCCAATAATACTTCCCAGATAATCAGTATGGTTATAATTTGTAAAGGTATTTTGAGAATCTACTGTTATTGTAGCAATCAAATTGGCCCCCGCCAAGATATGCTTAGTTGCTCTTAATCCATTCTGGTTAAAAGATCCAGTTGGATAATAGGTAATTTCGCCATGGTCATCAATTTGATTTCTAACCCCATCACTGCCATATCCATACTTAATCGAAGGGGTTGCTTCACCATCAAACTTAACACCAGAAATCTTACTGTTATAATCCCATACATACTGAGTTAATTGACCATTGTCGTCATAAGAAATAACCTGGCCGCCTTTGTTATAAGTCAACTCTATATTATTTTCTTGCCCAGAAATCAAAGTCACTGCATGAGGGTTGGCATAATTATTTTCCTCTTCTGAACCTTGATAAAGATATTCACCAAGCTCAGAATTATAAATAATATTCCCTAGTGCATCATACTGATACTCAATATTGTAAGCTTCGCCAGAAGCGACACTACTAGTTTGCGCCGCAACTAATCGGTATAAGTCATCATATTGATATGATACTTCCTTGGCTGTGCCCAAAGTCCCAGATTCTGATAGACCCAAGATATCACCAACTGAATCATAACTATAACTTTGACTTGAAAGTATTTCTTGTCCTAGTTGTGCAGAATCACGAATAAGTGTCCGCGAAGACAAACGATACAAATTATTGCTATCAAATTGGTTAACTACTCGCGTGCCATTTGAATTTATCTGCGCTGTCATCGCACCAGTCGGAGCATACTCAAAATTACTTACCAACTCTGCATACCCCTGTCCAAACTCTGCCGAGTGCACCTTCTCTGGTAACCCAAATTTGTTATATTCATAAGCAACTTTGGATTGGTCTGGGTTGGTTGTCTCTACTAAATTCCCCGCATCATCGTAAGTAAAATGCGAAACAAAAGTCTGCCCGTTGATAACTTTGGTATCAGTAGTTATCTGTCCAGAAATATTATATTCGTAATTTTCTGTATTACCATTCCTAAAAGTAATCTGACAAAGACGCCCAATTCCATTCACACAATTATCATACCGATACGATTCGGTTAAATTTTTTCCGACAAATTTATCATAAAGCCGCCCTAATTTATCATAACCATAATATAATGCCACTCCATTATTATCGCCATAACTATCCAGTTTGCCAGAGGGTAAATATGAATAAGAGCTTCTAAAATACGTCGAGTCATCTGGGGCGTGCAAATCTTCTACCAATTTTCTCTGTCCCAAATTATCATAAGTAAATCCCCTCTCGTTTCCCAGAGCATCAGTAATCTTGATCAAGTGGCTTTGAATATCATATTGATATTTGGTGCGATACTGCTCACCTTGATTATGCTCTACAACTTCTATTAAGTTTTGAAAGGCATCATTTTTGTACTCTTTATAATTCCCCTCTGGATCCGTAACTAATCGTTCCCAATTATCATAAATAGTTAAAGTTTGCCCCAAAACATTTCGCTCCAAAACAGCGCGACCCAAGGCATCGTACTCAACTTCGAGATATAAAGCCAAATTAGAAGTTGGTGACGAATAGCTTTCACCCAGTGCAAAATAAGGCAGTGAAGTCTTGGCAACTTGAGCGTTTTGATCATAGACAGTATCACTAACAGCAAACTTATCTGTCTGAGTTTGTTCATCAGGCTCTGCCATAATACGTTTTTGAATCTCTCGATCAAAACCATCAGAATATACAATCTCTTTCCTAACTTGATCATTACTTAATCCATAATTGAGCTGTGTTGTGATCACTCGGCCCGCACGCTCATTCTGTTCGTTTTGCCAAAAATTATATTCGATCTGAGAAGTAACAATCATCACATTGGGGTCAGTTTGGGAGCTCTGCTTTTGCTCAATCACTCGACCTAATCCATCTAAGATACTTTCTTTAGAAAAATTGTTAGAATCTGTAACTTTGGTAACTTGCCCAGTCAAAATATCATTTTGGTAAATTGTATGATGGCTCAAATGATTTAGCTCCCGCTCAACGTACAAATGCTCATCATCATAAATATATGTAGTGTTATCACCGTAAGGAGAAGTTTTTAAGGTTACTCCGCCAAATTGATCGTATGCATATGTCGTCTCTGCGTAAATATTAGACAACCACCAATCTGCTTCTTTGGTAACATGACCCAAAGCTACTTGACCTAGAGGTAAGTTGTCATAATACGCAAAACTTTTGGCTTTTACGTTTCCAGAAAGATCTTCCAATTTATATTCCGAAGGTAAGCTAAGCAGACCCTGATCATCGTGGGCATAAAGATAAATTTCCGCAAAAGCATCTTCACCTGTGTCACTAAATCCAGTATCCGTAGCATCAACCTCACCATAATTTGTTAATCTCACAAGATTACCCAAATTATCATATTGATAACTCATAGCCGATGACTTCGCCGAACTATTACCATCAAAATCGGATTGCCAAGTCTGAGCCAAAACAACTTGGCCAGCACCAGTTTGTTGCCCAGTCACACTCCACTGATTATATTTTCTGACATAGAGTTGTCCCAGGTTACTATAAATTTCTGTTTTATATGGTTTGCCTAATTTGAAAAATTCATCGCCGGATTCATTGGATTCCACATTATCCCCGTTACCTTGATGGTAATAAGTATAAGTTTTATGACCGTTTCCATCAGTTTGAATAACTGTTTCAAAACCAGCCAGCCTCTTATCAAAGGGATTGTCATAATAGTAAGAACCGCCTTGATATTCATAGTTATTGGACCATTCCAAACCGGTGGTATCTTGATAAGTTAAGCTTTGAAGTACATTAAACTGAAAAGGTAATTTTCCATTAGCTAACAATCCGGTTTGTGTGGACACAACTTGAGCTGAAGGTATATATGAAGCCAGGGTTTTGCCACCAGATGGCAAAGTGAGTTGAGTCAACAAGTTAGTCGCGGCAACACTCTCATAAGCAAATTCCCATGGTCCGTCAGTGGTTTGATTACCAAATTGATCCCAACCATGTATCAAATACTGCTTAAGCAATGATCGTTGATTAGCATTTGCTTGGCTATAAACCAACTCGGCTCTAGTCAATAAAGTTTCGTGGTAAAAACTTTCAATCGATTTGAGTCTTTGCGCAGTCGTAACCATAAACCCAGACGCAGCGCTTTGAAAAACATCTGGTCTTGCTTCATACTCAAAGTCTAATCTAAAAACTGCTGGAGTTTGGGGATGACCTGTATATTCGATAAAACTTGGGTAAACTTGGTTTTGATCTTTAATATAAGAAACTGTATAAAAATTGTGATTTAAATCTTCCACTTTAGTCAAATACCAAGAAAATACTTTTGAACCGTCTGCAGGATCGCTTAATCGACTTTCATTAGTTTGGCCAAAATAATATTTAACTCCAGATTTTGTAGAAACTTCCCAAACCAAACCGTCACCAGATTCTACTAATTGATAACGATTTGCTTGTCCATTATCAATCCGGGCATAGAATTCTCCATTTTGCCCAACAAGTTCTCCGTCCAACGAAGAAGAAAAGTCTTCACGAGAATACAATTGATTAACCCCGTTGATGTTTTTGCGAGAAATAGAAGGCAAAGAAAGCTCCCAACCATACCCAGCAATATTAGCGAAACTATTATTTAAGCTATTATATTGCAAGCTCAAATTAGGGGCGATATCAGCTCGACCTTTTGGTGCTGGAACTGCTAAAGAATAGGTCAAAGCACCAGAAGCAACGTCTGCTTCAGGAATCGGTTGTTTGATAGAGCTTGGTGGTAATGTAATTGCATCTCCAGATGGAGGTGGTTCGGGGATTGCATTTTGAGGTTCTGCAACTTCAAAATTATGTTCGTCAATCTGATCCAAAGGCAACTCTGAGCCTTCTTGAATTTGAGAAGAATCATCGAGTTTGGTTTCTGGAGCTTGAACTGATTGATCTGATGGGCTTGATAAAGTTTGAGCTTCTGGTTCAGATTTAGAATCTACACTACTAGATACTTCGCCAGAATCTTTGCTTACCTCTTGTGCCTTAACTAATCCCTGGGGCAAAACAAAACTTACAGCCAGAACACCAATTAGGCTATACACCACCAAGCTTCTCATATTTTTTAATTTAAGAAACTTAGTCATAAAATTTATTCTTTAATTACTTCAGGATTACTAGTATCTTCAGTTTTGGTATCACTTGTGGAGGTAGAATCTACTGATGCTTCTGACTTTTCGCTTTTTGCACTTGACGCTCCAGCACAATCACCTCGATATTCAGCAAGAGTAATCTCTCCTGTAGACATATTTGATAATGTCTTTGCAAAACACTCGTAAACTTTGTCCCAACCTGAGCCGTTATTCAAAAATACACACCCACTATAATGGCTAGTAATACTAGTGCCGCCAGAAGTTGTAGTATCATGGCTAGTATAAACATAGTCTGGCAAACTATCACCATTTATATCTTGGAGTACTCCCCCGCCAGGATTCATCCGCAAAAAATCTACATTATACGGCACATTACTAACATAAGTATCTGAAGGATCTTCTAAGAAATATAATCGATATCCACAAAATACGTGTGGTGCCAACGATGGATCTATAGCATTTTCTAAGTTTAAATCAGTAAACATATTAGAACTTTGAGTAGAAGTTTCTGCTAAAACCTTAGAAAAACTAGGCGCACTAGGAACTGGCTCACGGAATTGTGCCACAGCTAAACCAACTATGGCCATAATAGCGATAGCGACAAAAAAAGGAGAGTAAAAAATTGATTTAAGTAAATTCATAATTTTAAATTAATTAGTCAAAAACTAGCCATTTATTTGATTCATAGGCAAAAAAATTAATAATAAAAAACGGCCGCAATTGGCCGTACAAAACAAAGGTAACAAATGAACTCACAACTTTTGATAAAAAGACACGTGTAACCACCAAACCGATATTAATCAGTCGGGATAACCAAATGTTATCTCGATGGATCGGATAGCCACAATAGTCAAAATTATTTTGCTGTAAACTCATTTTGATTGTGTTAATCTCTTAAGCAAAATAAGCTTAAGGTAGTAAATTAACATATCATCAAAATCTTTGTCAAATCGAAACAGCCAAAATTAATATAACATTCTTGGGTTCAAGAAAACTTCAACAAAAAATAAAGTTCCGATAAAGAAAAAACCTCTTATAATTCGAGGTTTTTTATGTAATTTATGGGTTATATGGCAATTTGATTTTATGAGATGCTTTGATAATCCATCCTTCCATTCTTGTAGAACGCTCAGCTCCGACTACTTTTTCGGTTTCTAAATCTGTAAACTTTCCAATTAGAAAATCTTGGTTATTTTCGAGGTTCTGCAATCTAAAATCAACGCGGTCAAAATTCTCATCAATTTTGATAAATTGCTGCTTAAATAACTCTTGATTAAATTCCAAGGTTTGAATCTTGGTTTCGATCTTTTGAAAACGAACTTTGAATAGCTCTTGGTTGTCTTCTAATTTTTGTAATCGCGCTTCCACACGATCAAAACGCTGGTCGATTTGTTCAAAACGCTGGTCGATTTGTTCGAAGCGTTTTTGGATTTGCTCGAATTGGATGTCGATTTGTTCGAAGCGTTTTTGGATTTGCTCGAATTGGATGTCGATTTGTTCGAAGCGTTTTTGGATTTGCTCGAATTGGATGTCGATTTGTTCGAAGCGTTTTTGGATTTGCTCGAATTGGAGATTTATTTCTTTAAAATTTTTATAAAAAATCTCAAACAGCTGATAAATTTTGCTAAAATTTTGGTCCAAGTATGGAATTAAGTCAGCTGAATCTTTTTGTTTGTGCTTCATTTGAATCATGGTTTAATTATTATATCATTTGACAGTGTAGCAAATAGTGGATAAAGAAAATTTCCACGATAAATAAAGTTTAAATAAAAAAATCGCCCTTTTAGGACGACTTTTTTGCTTTTTTGCTCTTAACGGTAGCGGTTTTTTTGCTTGTATTACTGTCTTACTACAGTTGCAATTACTTCCTATATACTCGTCAAGGTATTCTTTACCGTAGTCGTATGTTAATTCTTCGCCGGCGGCAATGATTTCCGAATTGCTTTGATCTTAATTTTTTTGGCATACTGAACGGTTTCGCAATTTTCTTTAACACAAGCATGGTTGATATAACGGGCCAAAATTCTCGACCTCGACCATCGATAGTATATTTTTCTCCCAGCGCAAATAAATACTTGCCACCAATTTTATCAGCTTGGTCATTAGTTACCAAAGGTCCCATATATTCGATTACAAACTGCCCTTTTTTGATTGGTTTTGTTTGGTGGTAAAGAGCCTAAAACCTGCGGTTCTTCATAATGGAAGATGAGCGTTTAACTAATAATTGTTCTCTTAGGTCTTTTGAGTTTGTGTTTTTGTAGTTGTTTTTGGATGTTTTTTCATTTGGATAATCCAAACAGAATTTTAATCAATTATTTAAAATTCATTTGCAGAATTAAAGATATTAAAATCCACGGTGTTCTTTGGCGAATGCTTGCCAAAGAACACCGTGGCTCTTCTAAAAGTTATGATGCCGGGACGGTCTCGGTATTAGTTTCTGGCTCAGCAACAGCTGGAACTGGTTGTTCGGTTTCCATAGCGGACTGACCATCGGGTACACTCGCCTCTACATCTTGACCAGACAAAATCTGATCGATCTTTTCTTTGACGACTGCTGGGTTAAAACCGCCTTCAAGTTTTTGACCATTGATAAAGAAAGTTGGGGTAGAATTAACGCCAAGTGCAACACCATCGTTATAATCAGCAGTAATCACGTCGCTAAACAATCTCTGCGAAACGCCAGTTTTGAACTCACCTTCGTTAAGCCCAATCTCCTGAGCATATGATACAAAAATATCTATTGGATCTGTAGCGGTACTCCACTGTTCTTGTCGTTCAAACAATAAATCATGCATTTCCCAATATTTGCCTTGTTTGCCAGCAGCTTCTGCTGCTTCTGCTGCAATATGCGCATTCGGGTGAATCGCATCTAAAGGAAAATTTCGAAAAACAAAATTTACATCAGCGTTATCTTTATACTCTTCGAGAAGAGATTTTACATATGGGTGTGCTTGGCCACAAGCTGGACACTGAAAGTCTCCAAACTCGACAATATTAACTTTTGCTTGCGCAGTTTGAGTCATATGGCTATCTTCTCTAATCAAAGATTGCGGATCAACTGATGCGCTAGGCTCTTGTGGTTGCGGGTTAGCAAACACAGCGAGCAAGCCGCCGCCAATCAAAACCAACCCAGCAATAGTAATCAAAATTTTTGCTTCTTTTGTCATTTTATTCTCTTGAATCTTGGTCAGAAGATTTATCTAGCCAAGCATAAATTAATAATCCCAAAATTACAGAAAAACCAATCAACGCCATCAATGGAATATCTATAAACCCAAGTACTTTTACAAATTGAGATGTACAAGATACACCCAAAGTACACGGTGCGGTTTCTTCCGGAATTATATCGTAATATAACAAATTTTGATACAAGGATACAACCCAACCAGCAGTTGCTAAAACCAAAGCTGGAAGCAACATCAACTTATCTTTTGTGTAAATCGCGAAAGCCAAAATTACAACCAAAGGATACATAGCAATTCTCTGATACCAGCACAAAATACATGGTGGAAAATTTGCAATTTCACTAAAGTACAAACTACCAAGCATTCCCATCAAACTCTGCGCCCACGCTCCATATAAAGCATATTTTTTAAGCAATTTTTTCATACAAAAATTATACCATAATCCCCCACGCCTTATTACCAAAACTTTGTTATTATATAGTTATGAAAAAACAACTTCCAATCATCCTATACTTCTTAAACTTATTTATTTTGATAGGTTTATGGTGGGACATGAGTTTGGGCGGACAACTACCTCAAACTTTACCAAAATTATTTATCGAATTAGGCAAACTCGCGGGCATTCTTGCCACTTACCAAGCATTGATTCAGCTAATTTTGATCGGGCGCATCAAATGGGTCGAGAGTAGCTTTGGCCTTGATAAACTTTCTCGTATTCACAAATGGAATGGCTATCTAACTTTGGTCTAATCTTGGCACACATTTTTTTGCTCACCAATGGTTATAGCCAACTCACAAACCGCAGCCACATCGATCAATACATCAACTTTATTTCTGTTTGGGAAGATGTCAGTAAAGCCTTTTTGGGATACCTAATTATCTTGGGAACAGTCGTCCTCTCTATTACTATTGTCCGCAAACGACTCAAATACGAATGGTGGTACTGGGTGCATTTGTTCAATTACTTTGCTTACATTTTATTTGCCGGTCATCAACTTAATCTTGGTCTCAGTGCTAATAGTTTGCCATTTATGATTTATTGGGTTGCGCTTTATATCTTTGCTTTTGGCAACCTAGGTTGGTATCGTTTTTGGCTTCCAGTTTATCGTTTTTACAAACACAGATTTACAATCAGCGACGTACAAACTTTTCCAGATAGTGAAGTTACCAATGTCAGCATAACTGGAAAAAAATTAGAACGTCTGACAATCCAAGCAGGACAGTTCTTTATTTTTAGATTTTTGCAAACTGGCAAATGGTACGAAGCTCACCCATTTTCGATGTCTACTTATCCAACCGGTCAATCGATCAGAATCACCGCCAAAAACCTTGGCGACTTTACCGCCAAAATGCCAGAGCTCAAAGTTGGAACCAAAGTTTTAATCGACGGCCCGCATGGTGTTTTTACTACAAAGCAATCTAAACAAAATAAAGTTTTGCTTCTAGCTGGCGGAATTGGGATTACTCCGTTACGTTCTTTGGCCGAACAATTTGTTGCAGAGGGCAAAGATGTCAAAATGATTTATGGAGTCAAAACCACAAAAGACCTAGTCTTAATAGACGAACTTAAACAATTATCTCAAAATTCTAATTTTAAACTCACAACTTGTTTGTCAGACCAAGATCACCCAGATCATGCCAAAGGGTACATCGATCAAAATCTTCTCACCCAAGAAGTGCCGGATTTATTAGAACGTGACGTATATCTGTGTGGTCCCCCAATTATGATGGATAAGCTCAAAGTTACTTTACTCAAAGATCTCAAGCTATCACACGATCAATTCCACTGGGAAAGATTTGCTTTATAAAAATTTTTATAAAGTTAACCACAAGCAAACTTCATCTAAACTTCAATAAAATAAAGGCCTTTAACAGGCCTTTATTTTTTCTTCAGCTTTTCTTGTCCACATTCCTACCTTGACCAAGGTTTTTAAGATTTTTAAAATACTATCTTAAACCAAATTGAGAGGATAAACTTGTTGCAGGTTTAGGGTAACAAGAGGGAAACAAAAATGAGATTACTAGTCATTTCTAACAATGACGAATTGTCCAAAAACCTAAAACTCAGTTTAGGGCGACATCACTTTTATATTGATATCGCAACCGAAGTTCAGCGGGGACAATTTTGGGCTCGCACCACAGAATATGATTTGATTATTATTGAACATAATTCGGTCATTCATGCTGGACAAATCACTTACCAATTGAGGGACAAGAATAAACTCATGCCAGTTTTGGCTTTGGTCGATCAACTCACAAGTAATGAAGCTGTGAGTTTATATAATAATGGCGTAGATGATTATGCTAGCAAAAATTGTAGTCCCGCCGAACTAATCGCCAAAATAAAAGCTTTACTCAGAAGACCTCAGCCGTTTTTGCCAGATGTGTTCATGGTTGACGATCTTAGACTTAATGCCAAAACATATCAAGTCACACGCGGCAAAAAATCAATCTACTTAACCAAAAAAGAGTTTGCACTCTTGGAACACATGATTAGAAACCAAGAACAAGTAGTTTCCAAAAGCGACTTAATTGAACATGTTTGGGATATTAATGCAGATTTGTTTTCTAATACCTTGGAAACCCATATTCTCAATATCCGCAAAAAAATTGAAGGCAAAAATAAACCAAAACTCTTGCATACTATCCCAGGCCGAGGATATAGAATCGCACTCAAGCCCTAGCAAAAACCTATTTAGCAAGTTCAACCTCCTTTGACAAAATACAGTTAATCCAATATAATGATTTACTTAAGTAATTTAAAAATATGAATGATTTTCTTGCCAAATTAGCTGGCTTCTTTCGCTGGCTAGGCCAAAAGCTTACACAAGGGGGTAAATGGATTGTAACTGGTTTGATACTTTTAGCGATTATCGTCACAGGAGTTTTGCTCGCTGACTCTAATTCTAAAGATAACAACGACAAACAAGACAGCTCACCAGAAGTCGCGCAAATCTTTGAACCATCTATTAGTAGTCCCCTTCCAGCTGATGGAAGTGCAAATGGAAGCACAGATGCATCCACAGAACAAACCGACACCAACACATCTTCTAACTCCCAGGAAGCACAAGATGATAGCTCTGATGACAGTGGTCAAGTCGCCGGCGCAACAAGTTACGTTGCTCCAGCTACTGGTAAAAATGAATTTGCCCCTGTTAAATACTACAACGACCAAATCGGGTTTAATACAACCTTGCCAACTGGGACTCAAGTCAAAGTTGGACAAAATAATGACGTCGTAGAATTTTATGACCAAACTGGCAACTTCTTATTTTCTATCTCAAGCCAAGATAACACCGATTCTCTCACAACGATTGCAACCCAGCTTAGACTAAGCCAAGCCGATCAAATTAATACAACTCAATTTAAACAACAATCAGCCATTAGTTTCAATCTCAACGGGTATCAAGGTTTGGTATTCAAAAAGAATAATTCTAGTATTTATTTGACAGGTCAAAGCAAATACTTTGAAGCAATCAATTTGTAATCTCGCATAATCATAAATCCAGCTACGGCTGGATTTTTGTTTTCGGAGCTTTTGATAACAGTTTAGGCAATCAAAAAAGAACGCCCGGCGTGTGCAGAGCACACGCCGGGCTATAATCTTATGGATAAAAACTAATTACTCGGCACAACGCCACTCTCGTCGACTTGGATAAGGCCATCTTGATCAATTGAGATCACAAAGATGGATTTACCACTCGCGAGTCGTTTAAGCGTTTCGTTAAGTTGAGTATCAAAGATATTCTCAAGTGATTGAGAAACATCTTGGACCTCTAACTCATCGCCGTTTTCCTTACATTTCTCAACAACCCGGTCAGCCAATTGACCAAGAAGCTGTTGATGTTGATTTTTGGAATACACAAAAGCTTGTGTTTCTTGCCCGTCAATCTGTACTTTTGGAATCAATCCAAAATTATCAGATTCGACAACTACCACAAACTCTTCCTCGTGCTGTCCAGGAAGGACAACTTCCTGGCCCGTAGTTGCAAGGCTTCGAGCAACAACCTGCAAGTACTCCACACTTTGTCTTGCGACACTTATATAAGCACTTGGGTCTGAACTCATGTGCTTACAGTGACTCTAACCGACCGCGCATTCGCGCTGCACATAACCGCAGACTCATCAGTATGAGAACGGAGATTTTTGAAATCGCCGCCAGAATTTGATCTACACAATCCTTAATTTGACTCCGGGTCAAGTAATTTTTTGTGTCATAAATTAACTTAAGGCTGTGCCAACAAACCCAAATCACCACCCGGTATTGCTACCATGGCGGATTCAGCTTGCTCATCAGTGTAACGACCATCAACACATCGACTCAACAATTTAGTCGAATCAATTGGTCGCATAGCTGACTTGGCAAAACTTCTTGCTTGTTCCAACTGATTGATCACTTCTTGCCTTTCGATTTTTTCTAAGCCCAAAGCTTGACCTCTCGACTCATGAAAACTATCCATAAAAAATTTTACCCCCCTGTTTTGTATTTAACAACATAAAATCAATTCTATTTAATTTTCAAAACTATGTCAACAGAGTCAGTCCTGATATTTTATGTTAAACTATAAGTATGCACACTTCGCACTCGCTTTGGTCGGGATATTGTATATCGCCCAGAATTTCTACCACACCAAAGCGTCAACTCAAATCCAAAAACCATAATTTTACTCGGTGGCATGCCAACAGTTCCAGCCAAAAAACCTCTGATAGAATTTCTAAGTTCTACTGGGTATTCTTTCCTCGATACCGAGGTTCTTGGGAAAGCGGAGGGAAGTTTTTTGGAGTATTCACCGAGACAGATGTATTAGAAATTATCAAGCAGCTACCCAAAGGTTTTACCGACAATGAGTCTCAAAGACCAACTAATTTCAAGTCAAACTATTTTACTCGGAAGTAGCTTTGGCGGACCTGCCAGCATTCTTGCCAGCACTCACCCGCAAATCGACAAAGTTTGCGCAATCTCTCCCGTCATAGATTGGACCAAACCAGGCAAAGAAGAACCTATTGATCAACTCAAAAAATTTACTGCGCAAGCTTTTGGCCAAGGGTATAGGCCAGTCAAGAATGCTTTTGAGAAATTAGCTTCGGGAAAATTCTACAATCCGATTAATTCTATTGAACAAATCAATGGTAAAAAATTGCTTTTGATTCATGCAAAAGATGATCAAATCTGCCCTTACCAAACCACAAAAAAATTTGCTCAAGCAACCCAAAGCAAGCTAATCACACTTAATCAGGGCGGGCATTTGAGTAGCTCGACAATTATGTTACCAAAATACTATAAATTATTTAAAAACTTTATTAACGCCAAATGAAAATAAAAATCTTAATTATTTTTATCATTGTCTTCGCACTCGGTGTTACTATTTGGCGAGCATGGTTATTGATCGATCAAAAAATTGAAACCAAACAAAAAACCGAAGAACAAGCTCTACAACTCGAACCTTCAATCAATGGAAACTTAGTTTATAAAGAACTCGCGCAAGCACGGCCGCACGCTGTTGTTATAGAAAACCACACCGAAAGCAGACCACAAGCTGGCCTAACCGATGCCGAAATTGTTTACGAAACTCTAGCCGAAGGAGGTATTACAAGATTTTTAGCTCTATTCCAAACTAGGCAACCACACCGCCTGGGCCCCGTCAGATCAGCACGGCCATACTTTAATTTCTTAGCCAATGTTTGGCAAAGTAGTATCGTCCATAGCGGTGGTAGTGAACAAGCTTTGTCAGAACTGCGTTCCAAAGTTCATAAAAATCTTTATGACATCAACGAATTTTATTTTGGTGATTACTTCAAACGAGACCTAACAAGATTTGCTCCTCATAATTTATATACGACAGTCGAAGAACTTAACCAAATTTTAAAAAACAAAGAACAAACCGACTGGGCTCCAACCAAATTGTGGGAGACCGAAACCACGCCGACCGATCAACAAAAACAAGAAGTAACACAGATCACTATTCCTTTTTCTACTTCTTATCAAACGCGATACCAATACGATCCGACCACTAATAGCTATCTCAGGTTTAACAAGAACGAACCGCACATCGACCAAAACAACAATCAACAAATTTCTCCTCACAATGTATTGATAATGCTCGCAGCAGTTGCCACAACTGGAGATGAACTCGGAACTTTATCAATCAACCTCTCTTCCGAAGGGCCATGTTATCTATTTAAATCAGGAACATTTACAGAGTGTCGCTGGAGCTTTGATAACAACCGCCACTACTATAAAGATCTCGAAGGCAATAACCTCAAACTAGAACCAGGGCAAACCTGGATAGAAATTTTTCCGCGGGATCAACAAAATCAAATTAAATGGTAAAAATATTATGCTCAAAATAAATCAACTCGCGCCTAGTTTTACTTTACTAGACCAAAACCAAAAATCACACAAACTCAGTGACTACAAAGGAGAATGGCTGCTTATTTATTTCTATCCAAAAGACGATACACCAGGATGCACAACCGAAGCTTGTGAAATTAGAGACAATTGGAATGGTTTCAAAAAGTTAAAAACCAAAGTTATTGGAATTAGCAAAGATTCACCAGAAAGCCACCAAAAGTTTGCACAAAAGTATCAACTACCTTTTACACTTTTGGCTGACCCAGAAACTAAGGTCATTCAAAAATACGATGCTTGGCAAGAAAAGAGTATGTATGGTAAAAAGTATATGGGCATAGTGAGAAGTTCTGTCCTAATTAATCCAAAGGGTAAAATTGCCAAAATTTATCCAAAGGTCAAACCTAAAGATCATGCAGAAGAAGTTATTAATGATATCAAAGAATTAAGCTAAGAATGAAAAAACATTTAGACATTACAATTTATGGCGAAATAGAACAAAGTGGGTTTAGATTTCAAGCAGTAGAAGTTGGTCTAGAGCTTAACCTAACTGGAGTAGTCAAAGATTACCAGCCCAAACAATTAAGTTTGTCTGTAGAAGGTGAGGTGGATGATTTACAAAAATTTCTCAAGTGGTGCCACATTGGTCCCGAAAAAGCCAAAATAGAAAAAGTGGACTATCAATCCTCCACCGAACTACAAAACTACGAAAACTTTAGTGCCGAATGGTTTATGTAAAGTGCTGAGTTTGATAACATTGACCCGGCGTGTGTCGAAACGACACACGCCGGGTGTTTTTTCTATAAATAAAAAGAGACCAGCGTTATGAACGCTGGTCTAAATAATTTCTCACCCATACCTACTGGGTGTTTTTGTCGCTAATCATCTGCCTAGCAGTAGCGACAAATTTGTTTCGGCACTCCATAGCCAATTGTTCGAGCTGACCTTGATCGTACTGATCAGGAGCTACAAACAACGCTGTGAAGTTTGTGCCGGGTTGAAGGTAAGCCAGATCTTTTTTGTCGATCGTGCCATCAGACGATCGATCAACAAACATAAACCGCTTTCCCTCGCCACTACAACCAACGGACAAATCTCGAGTGGATTTGTCAAAGGTTGCTTCGATGATCGGTGCAACACCGTGCTTGAAATGCACGACTTGCCCATCATCGATGGCCAAGTTGTTTTGCACAAGGTCATCCATAACCTGGGCGGCTTCTTGAGCTGCAGATTGCACTGCATACCCAGGGCTAAACCACTGAGTCTTCAAACCCAATGCCAGCCCAGCAAAAATCAACCCAAGCAGCAAGAAAATTCTCCCCCGATAAATGCTCATTTTACCTCCTTATTCTTCTAGTAATATTCCAAGATCCATAAGTGCCGACTGGTACTCATGAATCAACTTCAAATGCTCACGGTCATTGAGTTTTTGACCTGAGCATCTGGGCCAACTGTTTGAGCTACACTCGATACTGCTAGCCCCTTCAATAAGCCCATCGGCGCCAATGTCGGTCCAGTTTTCTGAAACAACACCAGCCTCTAAATTTTCTCCACGTTCCGCGCGGGAAAGAAGCAAGCTCCGCTCGAGTCGGTTGACAACACCGCGATAAACATGGGTACTGCTCTCCACCTCGAAGATCAACCTCGACGAATCCGAAAATTTGACCAGACTTGGTCTTTTTTCGATTTGCCCGATAATCCAAGCGATTTCGGCTTGACCTAAGTTTGGCAACTCAGGTTGATCAGCCGAAGCTGGGCTAATCGGATTTTGCCGATTTGACTCAAAGTCAATCGCCAAAAAAGTTGACCCGATACCGACCATCAGGGCAAACAGGAAAATTACTCTCCGCTTCATCACATTCCCCCCTTTTATTTTTTAAAAAATAAATGAGCGCTTTGCTCATTGAATAAATAGACTATACCATTTATGATAATCTGAGTCAAATAGTAAGTATTTGAGAGTTTTTGCTTATTTAGCTTAGTAAACTTGATTATTTTAACAAAATTCAGTAAAATTACTCAGTAAGTTAGCTTGATAGTGTTCGGTCACAATGACAATTTAAATTCTGTGATTTTTACGGGGACTGGCCTAATTGGGTTTCGCCACTTGGCGAACAAATTATAGTGCACTCTTGAGTGCCTTAACCAATCTCTTGAGACTAGCTTTGATCGAAGCACAACTGACAATTTAAATTCTGTGATTTTTACGGGGACTGGCCTAATTGGTTAAGGCACTCGGTTTGGGACCGAGAGACTCCGGGTTCGAGTCCCGGGTTCCCGACCACTAATTCTCTTCAAAAGAAGAAGAAATTCACACCAAAAACTCTAAACACATGTTTTATGTTTATCTAGTAAAATGCTCTGACAACAGCCTTTACTGTGGGTATACTAATGATTTGGATAAACGAATTAAAGCACACAATTCTGGCCTTGGTGCCAAATACACTACTACTCGTAAACCAGTTAAACTGGTGTATTCAGAAAAGTTTGACAACAAAAGCCAAGCCCTCAAAAGGGAATTTGAAATCAAACAACTAACCCGACCTCAAAAATTACAACTAATAAACCACGCGGGTATCGTATAGTGGTTATTATCTCAGTTTTCCAAACTGATGAGAGGGGTTCGATTCCCCTTACCCGCTCCAATAATAAAACATCAGCCTGTCTGGTGTTTTATTATTGGAAAGACATAAAAGAAAAAAACCGCCAAGTGGCGGTTTTAAATTTGAATCAAATTAACTCTCGTTTCCGTGATCCTTTTTGCGAAGCTTAACAGCTTCTTTGAACGCTTCTCCAGCTTTAAATTTTGGAGTATTAAGCGCAGGAATTTGGATTTTTTGAGAAGGGTTGCGGGGATTTACACCCATACGAGGCTTACGGTGAGAAACACTAAATTGTCCAAAACCGCTAATATTAACCTTTTCGTCATTGCGCAAATGTTCATAGATCAAATTAATCAAAGCATTAAGCATTCGCTCAGCTTCGCTATAAGTTATAGACAGACGAGCTGCCAAAACTTCAACTAATTCTGATTTATTAATAGCCATTTGTTTGATTAATTAATATGCCTACAGTATAACATAAACGCTATTTCTTAAAAAGCTCGACTAACCAAGCCCCAAGCGAGTTAAGTAAAAAACCCACTGCTATTTCGACACCGTGCCAAATTTTTTTTATAGCTGTTATCATATCTACCTACATTATAGTAAATTGAAATGATATCGCAACCCTTCTCTCAGAATTTTAGAATGGCCAATGTTGAGCTATGCCAAACTTATACATCGCATAAGTTCCCAGTCCTATAATCGCCAACCCAAACGTTATCGCTCCTGCAACGCCCTGCGCTCGATTCGAGTCGTTTTGCGTCTGACTTTCGGCACCTTCTTCTGCAGAAGTACTTTGTTCATCTTGGCTTCCACCAAATAAATCATCAAAGAATTGTAAAATCGGATTTTTGGTAGACTGGCTCGCAGTTTGGCCATTGGTATTGGTCGTACCACTGCCCGAACCATCAGACACGTCGCCTGTGGTTCCACCTTGGGAATCAGACTGATCCGAAGAAGAATCCGAAGTAGTATCAGAAGAAGTCGAGTCTTGTGCAGTATCGTCTTGAGACGTGGTCGCATCTTGGTCTGCTATATAAACATTAGCTCCAGTATAAGTTACTTCTTGAGTTACTTTAAAACTTTCATCGAACAAAGAATAGCTTTGCCCTTGTTTAAGTTTTGGATAAGTCACACTATCAACCAATCCCCCGTTTGGCGCTAACAATTCAACTGTTTGACCACTATTAGATAATGGAACAACCAAACTATCACCTCGAAAACCAACCATATGACCACCACTTAAGCTTTGGTTTGCCAAGGTTTGTTTGCGAGTTCCAACTTTGACCACCAAACCTTCCAAGTTTATAGAAGCACTAGAAGTATTAACTAGTTCCAAAAATTCTTCCTCTCCATCATTAGGATATGGGTAGATTTCCGAAATCTTTATCCCCGAAAAATCACTAGCTGAACTTTGCGTGTCAGCTTGAGAAGAATCGTTATTATTAGTATTTTCTGTAGTAGTATCAGAAGCTTGGGTGCCACCAGTAGAGGCACATGAAGAGTCCACCGGATTATCACCAGGTAAAAGTTTAATACTACTATTATTAGGAGTATGGCTAGCCAAAGCAAAAGTGGCTGGACTATTGTACAAATTTGTTCTAACAATAGCCTGATTTTCGGTTGGGTTTTCTAACCCACTATCCAAAAAACTATTTTGAGCGTCACCCCAAGACAAACTATCAATCAATGACCCACTATCTAAATCACCATACCTCAAAGCTATACCATTATTATTAGCCAAAGTTGATGAAGTAGTTTCATCAGGAATTCTAGCTATGTTGGTAAAATCACTATTTGCCCACAAAAAATAACTATGAGCAGGGATACTGACTGTGCTCGCGGCGCTCCAAGACTTGATCGAACTATCCGAAGAACCAGTCTCGCTACGCTTAACAAGCCTAACCCTGGCCAAACTCACCGCCTGATCGCCAGGATTAAACAGCTCAATATAATCGTGGTTAGATCCCCCACTACCTCCATTAATTTGCACAGCAGAAATTAAAATAGTTGGACTTTCTGCTGCATGTGTTTGATATGCTTGTCCGGGTCCAAAACCGAACCAGTTGGCCAGTGCCATTATTCCAACACCAGCCCAAAGTATTGTTTTCTTCATACTTTTTATTTAATAATCTTGTACTTAGTATGCCTAGCGGTAGTTCAAGAATAGACAAACAAAAAATAAAAGTTGAATAAACAAAAACTCCAGAAACTGGAGTTTAAAATCTTAGCCAAAAAGTTAATTTAACTTTTATCTATTGATTCTTTTTGAGGATTATTACCAACCCTTATTTGCTCTGGTGTTAAATCTTTGAATAATGAACCCAAAACACCATTGATAAATTTCCCTGAAGTATCCCCTGCAAAATGCTTAGCCATTTCTACTGCTTCGTTGATAACAACTTTGGTCGGAGTTTCTTCAATATGCAAAATTTCATAAATCCCTAAGCGCAAAATGTTTCTATCTATAATAGTAATCTGTTCAAGAGGCCATTCTACAGCATATCGTTCGATTGTTTTATCGAGCTCTGGGAGATCTTCCAAAACTCCAAAAACTAAAGATCGAGCCAAAAGTAACTCATCGTTGCCTGAAGCAAATTCTTGACTGACACGATCGAAAATTTCTTCAGGATTGCCGTGTTGATTATGAAAATCCCACTCAAAAAGAACTTGAAGTGCGATTGTGCGTTGTAAATGTCTGTGAGCCATGATTATATTGTAAAGTTTTTATCAAAAAAAGCCAAGACAAAAGCAGGCCTAAGCCTGCTTATATAAATAAAACTATACTCGACGTCCTTTGTAGAAACCACAGTTAGCGCATGCCAAATGAGGCATTGTGGAGTTTCCACAGTTAGCGCACTTAGCAACACTAATTGTTTTGAGTGCATGATGACTACGACGTTGTTTTTGGGCCGAATTAGTTTGACGTTTTTTAGGAGCTCCCATAAAAGTATTTATTATTCAATTAAATCGATTTTAATCATATCATTTGACGTGCAAAATGTCAATAATTTCTCAAAACCCAAATATCAAAATATATGCTTAGTTTTTGGTCCAAAACCAAAGATATTGTCCAAATATATTAAAGAAAACCTCCAATTTTGGTCAGATATTTATGAATTTTGCTTAGACTAAATTAAAAGCTGCCGAGAAAACATAGCGATATGTTTTCTCGGCAGCAGACAAAAATTTAACCAGAAGTAGCCTGAGATCCCAAGATTGGTTTCTTGGGTTCGAGCGGCGTACACTGTCTTGGAACATCTTCCCAGAGATAAAACTCTGTTGTCCAAGACTGTAAAATTGCCAACAGTTTATCTGCAGGGCTAGTCACCACTACAGACCCAGTCGGCGCATTTAATGCAATGCCCTCGAGAGCTACTTGCTGATTATGAATAATCAGCTTCTGAGGAGAGAACTCTTTAATCAAGTATCTGGCTTTTTGTTCCAAATCTTGACTATCAGGAGATCTCTCAACCCACCCATCTTTGATCTCGCGAGTACTTTCATCCAAAAATACTCGATGAATATACCACTTATTTTTCTCTACCATGATTGGCTGAGATACAAGCGATAAGTCCATCCGATATTCCACTAAAATATTAGTATTCGCTTCATTGCAACGAATGCTAATAGGAATTCTCGGCCGATCCCTCAATGGGATAATCTTTTGCGCCATAATCTGACCACCTCCCCAAAGGAAAGTCATCAGAAAAAGGCAGATAAATCTAAGCTTTTTCATTCTTCCCTCCTTTGTTATAGATAGCCAGCCCTGGCCCTTATTCAACATTCATTTTTTGAGCCAGGGCTGTTTTGGCCTCAAAATGAAGCCAAAAGCGCTAATAAAAAAACCAAAAGTACAACCTCTTGATTTCCTTGTTAGCGCCCCCAATCCGAGTAACCGAAATCAGGAGCATGTGACGCTTGCGCGTAATAAGTTTCGTTAAGAAACTTGATTAAATATCTTACTTGATATATAATGTTTTGTCAAGTCGACAAAACATCAAAAAAAGGGGGGAAGATATGAATATCCTGTATTTATCGACTCCCGCTACTGTCAAAAAGTGGGAGGAAATTAGAGAGTCTTGGGATTTGACCAAGCACACGCTAAAAATAGCTCACTTTGAGCGCAGTCGAGCTGCTCAAGAGATCAAAAAACGAATTAGAGATATCAATTACCACACTGGGGTAATCGATGTCGTGATCGTTAATTTTTATCTTAATACGGGTATGAATCTTAGCCTCGCCGAATTTTTATCCAAAAAGCTAGGATCTCAAATCAAGTTTTTGGCTGTAAAGGCTTCTCAGCCGAAGACAGAAGAGAATATTTTGTTCTCTCCAAGCTTTGAAGAAGACCCGATTCTCGACCTCATTGAGAAGGCTTTTGAAGAAACCTTGGAAGAAAGACTCGAAGCCTTTCTCCAAGAAATAGGTATCGAAATCTAAAACCGCTTCTTATAACATAGAAGCGGTTTTGTTAAATCTAATTTTAGATTTTGGTAAATTTTTTGTGTGTCGGGTGGCTACATTCCCATACCCATACCAGGCATTCCACCACCCATCGACGGCATTCCAGCTCCATCATCCTTGCTTGGTAAATCTGTAATTATTGTTTCGGTCGCTACCACAGTAGAGGCAATCGAAACAGCATTTTCGAGTGCTAAACGAGTCACTTTAACTGGGTCAACAATTCCTGCAGAAATCATATCATCACGCTTCCCTGCTTCCCAATCCAAATCATTATAATCAGAGAAGTCGTAACCAGCATGACCAGTTGCAGTTTGAATATAACTGATAATTCCAGAAGGTTCGGCTCCTGCGTTTTCGGCAATCTGTCTAAGCGGAGCTTCCAAAGCTCGTCTCACAATCATTGCACCGCGCTTTTCATTTTCGGCAAAGTGACCTTGGGAAATCGCTTGATCAAGAGTTGGTGCAATTTTGACTAAAGCAGCGCCACCACCAGACACAATTCCTTCTTCGACCGCTGCTCGGGTCGCGTTAAGTGCATCTTCAATTTTAAATTTCTTAGCTTTCATTTCGGTTTCGGTAAAAGCTCCAACTTTGATCACACCAATCCCGCCTGCCAAACGCGCCATGCGCTCTTGAAGTTTATCTTTATCAAAATCAGACTTAGTGTTATTGATGGCATTTTTGATTTCACTAACTCGTGCTTCGATGGCTGCTTTATCTCCAGCACCATCAACAACAGTTGTGTAATCTTTGGTAGCAATCACCTTGCGCGCTCGACCCAACTGTTCGACAGTTGCAGTATCAAGCTTGAGACCAAGCTCCTCGGTGATAACTTGACCACCAGTCAAAACCGCAATATCTTGTAGCATTTCTTTTCGGCGATCGCCAAACCCTGGTGCTTTAACTGCCAAAACACTAAAAGTTCCTCGTAATTTGTTAACAACAAAAGTTGCCAAAGCTTCGCCTTCTACGTCATCAGCGATAATGACTAGTTCTTTTTTTCCTGTTTGAGCCAGGCCTTCCAAAAGAGGTAAGATTTCTTGCACACTGCCAATTTTTTTGTCAGTGATCAAAATATGTGGATCATCCATTACTGCTTCCATGCGTTCTGGGTTTGTAATCATATACTGCGAGACAAATCCTTTGTCAAAACGCATACCTTGTACAACTTCTTTTTCGATCCCAATAGTTTGTCCTTCTTCGACAGTAATAACACCATCGTTACCGACCTCATGCATTGCTTCGGCGATCAATTTTCCAACTTCTGGATCCAAAGAAGAAATAGTTGCAACTTGCTCCACTCCATCTTGACCGCTAACTTCTTGTTTAGAATTGGCCAACTGTTCGACAACAAATTTAACAGCTTTGTCCATACCACGTTTAAGATCACTCGCTTTATATGGATTGCGTTCGAGCTCGCTAAAAGCTTCGTCGATCATTTTATGCGCCAAGACCGTAGCAGTAGTGGTTCCATCACCAGCGCTTTCGTTAGTCTGATTTGCGACTTCTTTGATCAAAGAAACACCGATGTTTTCAAATTTATCTTCTAATTCAATTTCTTTGGCAACTGTAACACCATCATCACTAATAGTTGGGCTACCAAAACCACGATCGATAATCGCAGCTTTTCCAGTTGGACCCAAAGTTGGTTTGATTGCATTTGCAGCAATATCCACGCCACGCTTAATTGCTTCTTTGGCCTCAAGGCCAGTTTTTATATCTTTTGCCATTTGTCTAAATAAACTTACTTATAAAACTATTCGATTATCGCCAAAACGTCATTGCCTTTATTTTCTTCATCGACGTTAAGTACTTTGTATTCGACTTTTTTATTATCTTCTTCGACTTCGATTTCGTCACCAGAATATTTACCAAAAACTACTGTGTCGCCTTCCTTAAGCCCTAATTTATGAATATCAGAACCATTGCCAAGGGCCACAATAACTCCTTGGGTCTTTTTTTCTTTGTCTGTCGTATCCGGCAAAATAATTCCAGAGGCTGTCACTTCTTCGGCCTCAAGTTGTTTAACTAAAATTCTGTTTCCTAAGGGTTTAACCTTCATATTTTGTCCTTTCTATATTTTTTTTAAACAAAATTACTTGATTATTAAAAGCCTCGAATGAAGCTTTTTATCACTCTTATAATAAGAGTGATAAAGTAATTTGTCAAGGCTTTTGCTATACTAATGGCATGAAATTTAACACTTCTCAAGAATCTTACAACGATCCAAAAAGTGCTCAAAACCATCTCAAGTGGCTTGAGTCCGAAGATGGTCAATTTTTTCAAGATCTTTTATATCAAACTTTCGCGGAAAGGCTTAGCAAAAATCCTGAACAAAAAATTCTTGACGCAGCTTGCGGTCCAGGTTGGTTAACCGCAAAACTCTCCAAAGACTACAAAAATACCGAGGGTCTCGACGGCTCTGAGCCATTTCTCAAAATCGCAAAAGCAAAAAACCCTTCAATCAAATTCACGCTCGCAGATTTAAATAATAGCCTGCCTTACGAAAACGATTCTTTTGAGACGATTATTTTTAGTATGGCAGCTCACGATGTCGAAGACGAACTTTTTACTCTCAAAGAACTTTATCGAATTCTCAAACCACAAGGCAAACTGATGATCTCGATAGTCAATCCATATTATGGTCATCCAGTTGGATCTTTTGAGGCAACATTTTTAAAAAAGATATTACACCTCCCTTATAATTTAAGATTGCATCCTTACAACATAATTGCCCGGAGAGATAGATCGTTCACTTTTAATAAAACTGTAAAGTCCTATTTTGTAAAAATGTCTGAGCATCTCAACAGGGCTCGAGCTGCCGGTTTTATCTTAGAACACATGAAAGATCTCGAAAGCACCACAGACAGTCCAAAAAGAAACATGCACTACCGCCTGTACCGCTATCCCACTCTGCTATATTTTGAGTTTAAAAAACCACAAAATAATATGAAGCAGTAAATCAATTTAAAACAAGCCGAAGCAATAGCTTCGGCTTGTTTATTTGTAAAACCCTTTGAGGAGCTGTTCGTGCTTGCTCCCAGGATGAAAACTTAGTTCATCGTCTTTTACAAAAATATATTTTTCTTGTTTAATCCGGCGCAACTGTAGCGAACCAACAACTTTTTCAAAATACTTCCCTACTCTATTATTCAAAAAGACTTCCCAAATTTTTTGCAAAACAGATTGTGGTTGTTCCAAAATAGAATCAAACTCGACATTAGGATAGAAATTCTTTATCCATGACAAATTGGCCAGCTGAAACTTAGCTATTATTTGCGGATAAACGACCGAACGAAGTTTAGTGTATTCCATTGCTTTGTAAAGATTTCTTTCGACATCAACTTCGCGAGGATTAGCCAAATAATGGTTAAGACAAAATCGATTGGCGATTTTTTGATCATGTCGGCGAATCCCCAAAACCTGAAAGTACACGGTCAAAAATAACCGACCCAGCCACATAAATTTTTGATCAGTAATAATCAAAAGATCAATATCGCTCGTTGCTCGTTGTAAACCTAAAGCTTGCGAGCCCGCCAAGGCAACTCCCCTAATAAAAGGCACGTGCCGCGCCCCTTTCAAGAATTTTTTTATCAAGCGTTCGCGCTTGAGCCCAAAACGATAATTGACCAATCGCTGTCTAATAAATTTTTTGCTTTGAGGTAAAGTATAAAAACCCAAGAAGCTTGCTAATTCGACCTTGATCAACTAAACGATCTAATCCCTCGACAATCTGGCTCAACTCAACCATTTCAATATTAGCCACTTGACTGATTGTGATTAAATCATAGTTCTGGTCTAATCTACCAAGCAAAGTTTGATCACCAGAAATCAAATACCGCCAAACTTCAAAAGAAGTCAGCGGGTATTCTTGTAAATCAAAAAATTTAATTGTATCCAAAATTTGCTGATCCAACATTTATCCTAAACCTAAATCTGACAAAGTTACTTCTTCCCACTCGCCCGACATATCTTCTTGGTAAACTTTGATTTTATGCGAATATTCTGAATCAGACAAAACATATTCCGTCTGCGCCGTATCACTTGCTCGTTTTGCAAAATGCATCTTCTTATCTAAGACGACAGGTCGATTCTCTCTTTCTAATCTAAAACGGTCACCATTAGATTTCTCAAATTCCAAAATATCAACTGTGCCTTGTATCTGCGGGCCATCTTCTGTTTGATAAACCAAATCCTCAGTCCAAACTTCGACTTCTTCAAACTGGGACTTAGCCAACTCGACAAATTGTTGCCATCGTTCATCTTGCATTTTAGACTCCTAATCCAGAATAAACTTGGGTTAAAGAATTTAACATTATCGGCAAAGCGATTACCGCTCCGACTAAAGGCAAAACCACAAAAGCAATCGTAATAATTACCGACCACTTAATATAGTTTCTGGTCTTGCGAGTATTTTCCAAAATCTCCTGAAGCATCTGTTCTTGAGTAGATTGATTTTGTTGATTTTGATCCATGTTATTTTTGTTCCTTTGGACAGAAACTTGCTGTTCTACCGCCCAATTTAAGGCTTTTTATCATTGTACCACACCGCTTGCAGGGCAGGCCTGATCGCCCGTAAACAAAGTGATGCTTGCCCATTTGACCCCATTTGCCATCAGTTCGGATAAAATCACCCACGCTCGATCCTTTGGCTTTAACTGCTAACGTAAGAACTGGTTTAATCTGATCAAAAATTGCTTTGAGTTCTTTCTGAGTTACCTTCTCGACTGTGCGCTGCGGCCTCACTCCAGCATGATATACAATTTCGTCACTATAAATATTACCAATCCCCACAACGACTTTAGGATCCATCAGC
>JAWKSI010000012.1:0-29558 GCA_041389225.1 Candidatus Doudnaibacteriota bacterium
ATTATCTTTGCGACGATTTATATAAAGCTTTCCGCAACCGAAGAAATTTTTAACTTCTTCGAGAGCATCTATGCTTTTAGCGCTTTGTGTAATCACAAACTCTGGAAATATTTGTCAACCAGAAGATGTGGTTTTATTTTTGTTGAAGCTGACGGAAAAAGTTCCTTCACCATCAACAAATCCCACTAACCAATATTTAAACTCGTCCTGCTGATTGTCTGCACTAGATTGATTTTTACTTGGCATAATATATTTATAGAATAATCTATGGTTATATTACACCATAGTACAACTAGATACTCAGATGTTCCAGCATTTTGCCAAGTTTTACTATGGCAACAAAACCTCTTATAAATAAGAGTAAATTCCGTTTCACCATAGGACGGTTATAGTTACCGCCGGCGTTCATCAGGGCTTAGCACCCGATCTTGCGACAAGATGTTTCACCTTCTGACACTGGCCAGGCATCAGCCCGTATACATCAGCTTGCGCTTTGGCACGGACCTATGTTTTTGGTAAACAGTCGGGAGGGGTCATTCGCTGCGGCCTGTTTAACGTACTGGGTAAATGGGAGAACTAGATGATTCTTGATTTACACCCTCAAGGGCTTCATCTCAAAAACTACTAGTTCTCGAGTTGATACAAGCAAAACGTTAATTTTGCTTAAATCAACTAACTTATTAATAGAAAAACTTGATTTCCATTTACCCAGCACGCAAACAGGCGAGGTATATACCGAAGGTACACCTGCTGTTTTGCCGAGTTCCTTAACGAACATTGATCCGGTCACCTTAGGATTCTCTCCTCATCCACCTGTGTTGGTTTGCGGTACGGACAGCTACACGCGTAACCACGACGCTTTTCTTGGCACCTTGGTTCACCCGAATTGCTCTTGCGAGCTTTCTTCATATCTTCGAGATTACAGTACGGGCAAAACCCGGAGGTTTTACTTAACTTAGAAGACTCGGATTTGCCATAGTCTTCTCCCTAATGATACAACGACGTACATACTCACAGCACGCTCAGGTTACCATGATGCGTCCCGCCTTGGATAACGCATAACTGGTCAGGGAATATCAACCCTGTTTTCCATCGGACGCACCCCTTAGGGCACGCTCTTAGGACCGACTAACCCTGGGATGACAATCATTGCCCAGGAAACCTTGGATTTTCGGCGAAGGGGATTCTCACCCCTATATTTAATTACTTATTCCTACATTCTCACTTGTGTACAGTCCACGGGTCCTTACAGATCCCGCTTCAACCCAGTACACAACGCTCCTCTACCGCCACGCAATAATAAATTACTACGTGACCCACGTCTTCGGTACCTAGCTTAGCCCCTATATATTGTCGGCGCAGGATCGCTTGACCAGTGAGCTATTACGCTTTCTTTAAAGGATGGCTGCTTCTAAGCCAACCTCCTGGTTGTATAAGCAATCCCACATCCTTTACACTATAGCTAGGATTTGGGGACCTTAGACGGTGATGTGGATTGTTTTCCATTCGACACATGAACGTTAGAGCCCATGGTCTGACTGCCGCGCTCTTGATTTCGCAGAATTCGGAGTTTGGTTCGAACCTGACAGTTTCCCACCAGAATCCGATTCAGTGCTCTACCTCTGGAAAGAACACGCGACGCTAGCCCTAAAGCTATTTCGAGGAGAACCAGCTATTACCCGGTTCGATTAGAATTTCTCTCCGACCCACAGTTCATCCCCTAATTTTGCAACATTAGTGGGTTCGGGCCTCCTCTGCCTTTTACAGCAGATTCACCCTGACCATGGGTAGCTCACTCGGGTTTCGGGTTTAGCACATGCGACATTAAAATTATATTTAGTCATCATCAACTTTGCCAAAATGACAAATTGCCGACGAAAAACTAAATATAATTTTATACGGACAGTTAATCCTCGCTTTCACTACAACTTCGTGTTTGATAACACTTAGTTAAGCCGCATATAACTAACTCGTAGGATCATTCTTCAATAGGCACGCGGTTACTCCGTAACTAAAAGTTACTTAGAGCTTCCACCTCTTGTAAGTATATGGTTTCAGAGACTATTTCATTCCCCTTCCGGGGTGCTTTTCACCTTTCCCTCACGGTACTTGTTCACTATCGGTCACTATGAGTATTTAGCCTTACGTATTAGTCTACGCTAATTCAAACCAGATTTCTCGTGTCTGGTCCTACTCAAGAATAAAAACAGGAACTGTACAATGTTTCGCTATACGGGACTGTCACCCTCTATGGTCTGCCTTTCCAGGCGTGTTCTGCTACATAATATACGTAAATTCCTCGACGACTTTACCGCGTCGTCACGTTCCATCTTATTACACCACTATTGCAACGCCGGTAAGCTTTAATTCAGACATATTCCAAAAGGAATACAACTGAAAACACAATAGAGGTTTGGGCTAATAAATATTTATTGACTGCCTGCATATAATCCTTCGTCGTCTACAAAAAGTAGGCTCCTCAAGATGACACTAAAAGTATCCACTAAAAAGCAATCAATAAATATTTATGTTTCTCCCTGTTCGCTCGCCACTACTAAGGGAATCGAATCCAACACTTTCAATGATGCAAACAAATATAGATCGTGTAATTTTAAATAAATTAAAATATAACAAAATTCATTTGCATATATAGAAAGTGTTTTGGACTTTCTTTCTTTTCCTCGAGTTACTGAGATGTTTCACTTCACTCGGTTCCCGCACAATATACCCCACGGTATAAAGGCATCCGCCCATTGGCGGATGGGTTTCCCCATTCAGAAATCTCCGGATCTAAGGTTATTTGCCACCTCCCCGAAGCGTATCGCCGGCTATCACGTCTTTCATCGGCTCATAGTACCAAGGCATCCACCATATACCCTTCTCTGTTTTATTTTATATAGAGCAAGCTCTATACTGCAGAGTTTTTGACAAGCAATTTGCAACGATCATCAGAAGAATGAATATTACATGACATCGTCTATATTAAATATAGTAATGCAAATGCTTGAGGTTTCAATGTTCTTGGTTCTTGCAACTAAAATTAGTTGCTTCGATCATTCGTATTCAAAATTAATTGAATACAAATCAACTTAAAGAAATAATTTTTTGTTTAAGGGAAAGCTTAAACAAAATTTTATTTCGAACTTACAATACTACTCTCGTTGGTTGAAGACGAGAGCAATTACCACTATTTAGTTATCAAAGTGCAAAGTGACAAAACAGTTGTCATGCTTAGCGAAGTAAGATCTTAGTTTCAAACCAAGAGGCTTTGCTTCATTTACTCAAAGGAGTACAAGCAGAGTGACAAAATATTTTCTAGCCACATAACTACTGCTCTACTATAAAGTAGGAAGTCGATTCGACTGGCCTGATTCCCTAGAAATATTTGGAAAGGCAACAATCCTGAGAGCAGTAAATACGTAGTTAGAAACTTGTGTTGAGTATTTAGCTTATCTGAGCGAGTCAGACGATTTTGAGAAGGTGCAAATGAGAACAAAAAAACCGCAATCAGCGGCGTAAAAGGCGTATAAAAAATTGCCAGTTACTTGAGACCGCGATTAGTTGATAAAAGTAATAATTTCGACATATTTTTGTTCCTTGTGTCAATATTTTACACGTATTGGAATACTATACTATTAAATAACCTCTGTCAAGACTTTTTTGGGGAAAATCTAAGAAAATTTGCGAAGTTTCCGATTTTATTTCGATAGTTAAAACTTGTGCAGAATTAGCTTAATAATTTGAGCAGTTCTGCTTCTGATAAAATTGTAATGCCCAGCTTTTGAGCTTTGTCGTACTTGCTCCCTGGGTTATCACCAGCAACAACATAATCAGTTTTAGTAGAAACGCTACTTGAGACTTTACCGCCCACTGCCTTGATTGCTTTCTTGGCTTGATCGCGCGACATCTCTTCTAGAGTCCCAGTAAGAACAAAGCTTTTGCCAGTTAATTTGCCAACTGAAACTTTTTTGGGATTTATAATTTTTTACCATTAGCCAAAAGTTTGTCTATAAACTGGTTTTCTTTTTAGCAAAAAAATCAGCGATACTTTTGCCAACCACCACACCAATACCTTCGATGCTAGCCAAGTCTTCTGCCAAAGCTTTTTGAATTTTACTGAGACTTCCGTAAGCTTGAGCGAGATCCTCAGAAGTTTGCTCGCCCACATTCTTGATACCCAAAGCAAACAAAAATCTAGCCAGGGAAATCTTCTTTTTAGATTGAATCTCAGTGATAATATTTTGAGCGCTCTTTTCGCCAAACTGACTTAAAGTGTTGAAGTCGCCTTCTTCGAGAGTAAAAAGATCGGCGGCATCAGAGATCAAACCTTCGTCCTTAAACCGCCCGATAACTTTTGGTCCTACCTCGTAAATCTCGAATGCTGTTACAAAGTGTTCCATAGTACGTTGATTGCGTGCGGAACAGTTTTTGTTAGTGCAATAGTAAGCCACGCTATTTTTGCCTGTGCTATTATCTTGTTTTACTGGCAACTCACAAACTGGACACTTAGTCGGCATCTTAAAAACCTTTTCTTTTCCATCCCTTAACTTTGGCAAAACTTCAACCACTTCGGGAATTACATCGCCTGCTTTTTGAATTACCACAGTATCACCAATCTTAATTCCCAGCCTCTTAATTTGATCCAGGTTATGAAGAGTCGCCTTACTAATAGAAGAACCAGCAACTTTGGTTGGCTCAAAAATCGCAATCGGCGTCAATACACCGGTCCGTCCAACATTAACCTGAATGTCCAAAACTTTTGTGGTCGCTTTTTCGGCTGGATACTTATACGCCACCATAAAGCGCGGCGCTTTTCCAACGACACCCAAAACCGAATGCCATTTTTTTTGGTCGAGAGAGATTACTACACCATCAGTACCGTAATCCAATTTAGCTCGCTTAGTTTCGATCTGTTTGATATAGGGGAATAAATCAATCAATTTGTTGGCAGTTTTTTCATGTCGATCAACTTTAAAACCAAACTTCCTCATCAACTCATGCTCTTGATGGTGAAAGTCAAGTTGCGAATCATATTCTGAATCAATCTGAGCGATATGAAAACCAAAAAAATCCAAATTTCTTTCGGCTGATAATTTTGGGTCTAACTGTCGCAAACTTCCCGCTGCCGCATTGCGAGTGTTAGCCAACTGATTTTTGTTTTCTTTAGCATATTTTTGGTTTAACTCTGTCAAAACTTTTTTGCTCATTACAACTTCTCCTCTAATTTCGACCAACTTTGGCAAATTAGTCCCGCGCAATTTAAGAGGAATGCTTTTGATTGCTTTAACATTCTGTGTCACGTCTTCACCGACTTTACCATTACCTCGAGTTGCCCCTCTAACCAACTGGCCATTTTGATACAGCAAAGAAATAGACAAGCCATCAAGCTTGAGCTCTGCAAAATACTGCGGCTTAGTATTTGCGGGCAATAACTTTAGAACTCGCTCTTCCCATTGACTCAGTTCTTCCAAACCAAACACATCATGCAAAGACAACATGGGGATTGTATGAGTTACCTTTTCAAACTTATCCAAAGGCTGGCCACCAACTCGGTTAATAGGAGAGTTAGGATCATAAAATTCTGGAAACTGTTCTTCCAAAGCTTTTAGTTCGCGCGACAAAGAGTCATAAACTTCATCACTCACAGTTGGGTCATCTAATACATGATAGCGGTGTCTGTGATCATCAATTTCTTGTCTAAGCTTTTGAATTCGGTTTTGAGCTTCTGCTTTTTTCATGGTCTTATTATACCATTTTGAATTATTTTGTAATTTGATCAATTATTCTTTAAAAACAGGCGGTCCGCGGTATTAGATAAGCAAAACAAATAAACCAGTTCTATTTCCTGAGACCGACCTAGGCAGTGCGGAGGTCAGGGAAATGGGACTTGTTTGAAATCCTTCACTTCCAGGATGAGAGAGAAAAAGAGTTCAGGATGACACAACAAACAAAACAAAGCTTTTCTTCTCGAGAACGACTTCGCGAAGGCGCTCGGAGTTCGAGGAAGATAGAAGGTTTGGTTTGGAAAAGAGATCCTTCACTTCGTTCAGGATGACCAAGGGAAAAACGCTCAGGATGAACAAGGAGAAAAAGTGCTTAGGATGACAAAACAAAACAAAACCAAAGTTCTATTTCTGAGACCGACCTC
This sequence comes from Candidatus Doudnaibacteriota bacterium, assembly GCA_041389225.1. GTDB lineage: Bacteria > Patescibacteriota > Doudnabacteria > UBA920 > UBA920 > UBA920. The sequence goes on from JAWKSI010000012.1 coordinate 6,149, forward strand.
AAGGCGCAGTGCGGAGGTCGAGGGAAGAAAAAGGTTTGGTTTGGGAAGAGATCCTTCACTTCGTTCAGGATGACGCAAGGAAAAAGGTTTGGTTTGAGAAGATCCTTCACTTCGTTCAGATGACCAAGGGGAAACGCTCAGGATGACCAAGGAGAAAAAGTTCAGGATGACAAAACAAACAAAAACCAAAGTTCCATTTCCTGAGACCGACCTCAGGGCAGTGCGGAGGTCGAGGGAAATGGGACTTTGGTTTGAAAAAGAGATCCTTCACTTCGTTCAGGATGACCAAGGAGAAAAGGTTTGGTTTGGGAAAGAGATCCTTCGACTCCGGCTTCGCCTCCGCTCAGGATGACAAAGCGAAAAAACAAAAGAGTTTTGTACTTATCCCCTATTTTTTATAGTTTTTTGGTTCAAGAATTGATAAAATATTTATGTAACAAATATGAATTTTTCTTCCAAAAAAATTAAATTATCCCCTAGACTTAACATGGGTGTAGGACGAAACAAAAGCCGCTATAGCTTCTATAATATTGGCGGTTCGATCCTAATTATCGCAAGTATTGTCTTAACAGTTAGAGCTGGATATATGTTGTTTCAAAAAAATAACAGCTCATCAAACCCTCAAGTTTTAGGAGCTGTTGACACCGAAACATCACAAGAATCTCAAGCGACACAATCATATCAAACCTACCAAGTTGAATCCGGAGATACTTTATTTACCATCAGCCAAAAGTTTGATATCGACTGGACTGTTATCGCCACACTCAACAAAATCGACCCGCCGTTTAATCTCAAGCTCAACCAAGATCTCAAAATTCCAAAAAAATAAACTCATCTATAGATCAAGATGAGTTTTTTATTCAACCAAATAAAACTAAATTAAGGTACTGGAATTTCTACCAAATAAGTTCTAGTCAAACCAAGATAATTAGCGACTACTCGTAGCGCTTTTTTGTTGACATAAGGCAAGCCCAAAGGATTATTGTTACCGAGCGGGCTGTTGCTATTACCAACCGAATCAATATTTACAAAAAAGTTTTTGGTCCCAGACGAATTGTCAAAAACCAAATCGTATTGGTTACCTGTGACCATAAAGTTGGCAACGTCAATCTCATCAGACAAAGTAAAGTTAGGATCGATCGAAATATCAGACGGATTACTATCATCTTGCGCTGTAACATCAAGGTAAACTTCCAAACCATCGGTCGCAGAAATTCCATTCGGTATTAACTTAATAACAATATCGTTGTACAACAAATCAAAATTATTGAGCTGGTATAGAGGAACAGTGACCAGTTCCCCAGCATAAACAGTAACCGTAGAAGGACTAACATCAAAATCGAGCGGCTGCGAACCAGGTAGAGTCAAAGTTACCCCCGCCAATGAACAAATCGCGTTTGACGATGGTTGGCAATTAGGAACGTCAAGAGTGTTAGTAGTTGTTCCATCCTGTCTCTCGTTTACATACCGTTTATACTGAAACAACGCTTCTTCGGTTACACCCAAAGTTGCATAAAAGGCTGGTTCTGTTCTTAGCAAATCCCCTGAAGATTTGATTTCCACAAAAACAATCGCTGCCATACTAAAGCTAATCGAAGTAATCGCAGTCAAAATAAGCACCGCCAACAACAAAGAAATTCCAGTCTGGCTTTTTTGGGCCAATAAATTTTTATAAGTTTGGTATATCATAAACATCACTAGAGATTGAAGTTTGGTACGGAATAGTCACAGAAGAATTCCCTTCTTCGACTACAAATTCTGCTGCAATTGTCACCATCGGTTGAATACCTGGGTACAACCCACCAGATTGAGTATAAGGATCAGTTTCTGGTTGAATGATAAATCTAAAAGTTCCTGGCTTGATATACATCGAACTCGAGTTGATTACTTCTTCCAAAGTTCCTGTGGTTGTAATCTTTTGCAAATTCATTTGCCCTTGACTAGAAACCGTACGGAGGGAAAAACACAACAAATCTCCATCAACAGTTAAAATTGCCAGAGTTTGATTGGTGCTTTGAGAATAATTTCCAGTCGCGCAATCAGTACCTGCAGTTCCATAATAAATTTTACCGTTGCGAATCTCGCGGGCCAAAACTTCGGTAAAGTTACGAATACTTTGCGCAGCTTTTCGATTTATTTGCACTTCTCGATTAGTTCTTAAGACAAAACCAAATAAAACCAAAATTGCCGAAACTGTAATCACAAAAATTGTCGTAGCGACTATGATTTCGATGAGTGTAAATCCAAAATTATGAGACTTGTATGTTCTAGAGTTCATAATTCTTCCAGTTAGTTAAGTAAGTTTCTAGTTTGATATGGCACTTTGATCCGGTTGGCGGAGTATCGCTCACTGGACAACGAGTCCCATCTGCCCACCAAACATCTACCGATACTTTGACTCGACGTAAATAAGTTGCCGAAGAGAAAGGCGCAAAAGTCCCATCTTGCAAAATAGTAATGCGGCGACCAAACTTAGTATTGCTCGCAGTCACAGAAGTTCCAGATAAAGTAGGGATGGTTCCAGGGATATAAAAACCATAAGTCGGATTAGTTGTATTTAAGTTTAACCCATAATTATTAGTGGCCGAAGTTAACTTCCAATAAGCAGTTGCTTGTGCCTGATCAATCCCTAAACGATAGTTTGTTCCCGTCGTCGCGCCGGCAATATTATATAGCGCGGTGCCGCCAGACAACCAATTTTGATAACAACTAGCATTGCTCGCTTGAGTAAAATAGTTAAAGCAGTTAGTAGTCATAGCGCTTCTAAGCCAATTAGTGTCACGCATATTTTTGACCGCTTCCACCCCTTCCCGCGCGAGTCCCATAGCGATAATCTGTTTAGTGCTCAAAGTAGTAGCACGAAGTGAATAACTAGCCAAGCCAATCGACGCCGAAATTCCCATAACCAAAACAAATGCCGCAACTAGTGTTTCGATTAAAGTTTGCCCAGATTGAGAAGTTTTGGTTTTTAAAAAAATATTTTTCATATCAATCTATGATGATGATTCAACTTTGCCTGTCAACCCATAAATAGAAATGTCTTCTGACAAAGCCGCGCCTGTATATTGTAAAGTCAAAATTAGTACTTGGTTGGTGCTCGTTGCTAACTCTGGTAAATTAGCTGTGAGATTGGTAACTCCGGAATCACAAGGATCAGAGGTAGAAAAATAAACTTTACCAAAAGGAACGCTATAAAGAACAAAAGCGCAATTAATCTTTCCCCCCGAAGCACCGCCATCAGTCGCAAATGCGTTGATTGAGCTAATCGTTACATTTGACGGCAGATTGACTGTTTCTTCTGTGGTATATGTCCCATCAGATTTGATCGCATGAACAGAATAGGAGTTTTGATCTACTTCAAATCTAGCCAGATAAAATTTGGCATTACTGCCATCAGAAGTTTGTCTCGATGAAACTGCATAGCTTTGGACCTTACGAATATTAGTTACAGTTTCGTTTTGTGCTAAAACCAAATTACGACCAGGCCGTTGGCTATTCCAAGCAATCAACCCAGAACCCGCAAGCGCTATCATAATCAAAAATACAACCAACAATTCAATCACGGTAAACCCTTTTTGTTTTGTTTTAATTGTATTTTGTTTCATTTTGCTGATTTAATACTTAAAGTATATCAAACCTCAAACTCGGTTACCACCTAAAAATACTTAGGTACCAATCGGCGCTGGCTTGACCGTAAAAATAAGCCAAAACAGTACAAATACCCAAAAAAGTTCCAAAAGGGATTTTACTAGTTAACTTTTTCTTTTGAGTTAAAAGAAGGGGAAGCGAAACAATTGATCCTAACAAAAACGCCCCAAACAAACCGACGACAAAAGCTTTAAGGCCGAGAACTACACCCATATAAGCAGTTAATTTAACGTCGCCAAAACCCATCCAGCGACCTTTCGATACTGCCCACAAAAACAACAACGGTAAAGCGGACAACAATCCCCAGAGCAAAAGTTTGAGGGTTTCTACACCTGCAGTCGTGACACCAAATTCGAATAACTGCAAAATAAAAAACAAGACTACATAACCTGCTGTCGCCCAAACCAAAACTTTGTCCAAAATTAGATAGTGATCCCAATCAATCAAGAAAACTACAATACATGTTGCAATTACAGACCAAGTCATCAGCAAATGCAAAACCCCAACAAGCTCTGTTGGTTGCACCCAAGCATAACTCAAAGCAAAGAGCACACCAGTCATAATCTCTACCAAAGCATACCTAATCGAAAATTTGCTGCCGCAATATCGACATTTTCCACCAAGCCAAAAATAACTAAGCACCGGAAATAAATCTGCAACACCAAGTTGATGCTTACAATTTCCACAAACAGAACGACCATTAATTTTTTTGCCAACCGGCAACCTTAAAATAACAACATTCAAAAAACTGCCAATCGCAGCTCCATAAACAAAACATAAAATTAAAAAACCTAAGCTCATTGATTATTTCTCTATTCGATTCCAACCTGACACAAAACCTTGACTACCGGTTGGTAAACAAAATCTTAACTCATAATTTTCTGGAAACGGATTAAGATATTGATATGTTTGTGCGCAATTCTTAGTTGCAAACTCTTGCGGCGGAAAGTTGGTCAAATAAGTACGCATGATATTCTGATCCAAAAATTCATCAGTCGATGGATACCGACCTTGATCCTTGTAAAAGTATTCAAAAGCTTCTTGCATCGCTTTAGTATCGCGCAAAATTTGTTTACTCTGAGCCACTGCTCGACCTTGAGCCCAGCCACCCCAAACTGCAACCACAGCCAAAATCGCAATTGCAATAATTAAACTAATTTTCAAAACTTTCCCTAACATATTCTAATTATATCACTTAACTACTTGCCTTTGACCGACAAAAAATAAAAAACAGTCCGTAAGATAATTTCCAAATCAAACCAAATTCCTCGGTGTTTAATGTAATACAAATCATACTGCAACTTACGTTTTGACTCTTCTACAGTGGCAGCATAAACATGAAGCTGAGCCCAACCTGTTAAACCAGGCTTAACCGAATGCCTTTGATTATAATAAGGAATTTCTACTGCTAGTCGCTCCACAATATGAACTTGCTCGGGACGAGGTCCAACTAAGCTCATATTTCCAACCAACAAATTTATTGCCTGCGGCAATTCATCTAGCCGAGTCTTTCGTAACCAGCGTCCAATCGATGTAATTCGCACATCCCCGTCCTGCGTCCATGTATTTGTCGCCCCACCAGACATGGTTCTAAATTTATACAATCTAAAAACTTTACCATAACGACCAACTCGAGGTTGAACAAATAATACCGGCCCTGTCGAATTAAATTTAATTAGTAACCCAACCACCGGGAAACTAATCATAAACATCAACAAGCCTAACAAACCGGCGATCAGATCAATAAGACGTTTAATCATATCCCCTAAACGATGGTCGCGATAATTGATTGATCGCAAAAACCAAATTTCGGATAAAAATTCTAATTGAATCGTACGTTCGGTTAATTCATAAAACTTTGAAAATTCAAATACTTCCAAACCTTGTTGTTTGTAGTTCAACAAATCAGCGACTTCGGTTTGTTCTAACTGTGATAGCGCGGGCACCAACACGGCCGCTCTCTGACCTAGACTTTCGATCTTTTGTAACGGCCCGGCAAAATCCCAACCCAACATATGATTTTGAGTAACCAAAAGATTTACATCACCATGTAAATTCTGTTCGTAGAGTCCAGGGTGCAAAAATAATTGTCGTCGCCAAATCTTTGGTAAAATCCTTTGCACACCAGCAAACCAAATCGCCACTCCAACAAATGACAAAAGCAAATGCACCAACAAAAATCGGCGTGGTGTCAAAATTAATTCCGGTTGAAAATAAAAATAACTAATCGCGATCAAACCATTTGTCATAGTGGCAGCTAACAAACGACTGATAATTGCATAGCTATTTTGAAAAGTCTTGAGGTCAAATAAGGTATACACAAAATAAGTGATAACCCAAAAAACATAAATAACCGAAAAGTTGGCCAAATGAGCGGCAAAAGCTTCGCTATCTAATCCGCCAGGATACCACAATTCCATCGTTAAGAATAATCCAATATAAAACCATAAAACTGATGGCAGGACTAGTAAACTATAAACAATAATTTTATTGTTTTTCATGTTTTAGAGTGTTGTTATCAAATCCCAAAATATTTTTTGTTTCGTAAAATAATTCCCAACCAGCCTCATCAAACAATTGCACCAATTGATTACGCTTGGCTTGATCACCAGCAGGATGATATTCCATAATTAACCTCTTCGCAACTTTGCTTAACTGGTCCAGACACTTTGGCAATACTATATATTCGCTACCCTCTATATCCATTTTGACCAAATCAATTAGTTCGATCTGATACTGACCAAGTAATTGATCCAAAGAAATGGCATCAATCACAATATAATCTCCATGATGAGGTTTAACTCGACTCACGGTCAATGCATCAAACTGTTTACCAGAAAAATCAATATAATATTGTCCAGCTTGATCAAATAAAGCTTTGGGGATCAAAACTACATCTTGGTAATTATTCGCTTGAATATTTTTGGCAAATAAGTCTTGGTTAGACTTAACTGGTTCCATACTAAAGATCTTGGCATTTTTCCAGCGAGACTTAATTAGCATCGCAAAAGTCCCAATATGTCCTCCTAAATCTAGTACAACTGGAGAACTTTGCAGATCTTGAGAAAGCCCTAATAGCTCATCGGGATATTCGTTACCTGACAAGACCACTACCGCATCATTAATATCTGTAGTTTTGCCCCGAGTCCAAAATTTAATGCCCGAAAAAGTCTTGTACAATGGACTTTTGATTAACCCGATTTTATCCATCAACAACACCCAAGGGTTTGCTAACAAAGTTAAAGCAATAAAAAACTTTCTCCAAATAGGTTGAGCACCCATGCAATCATGGGGAGTATTTTTGATCATCATGTTTTTTAGAATTGATAAGGGAAGATAATTTCATCCAACTGAGCACCTTCGTTGAGACTGTGAATCAGACGCCTAACCTGAGAACTTGGCTGCAAGCTATTTGCTTTTTTGATAGCAAGAACAAAGCTATCGCGGTCACCCAAATCCAAATACAATTTACTCAGCAAAACCCACGAATTAAATTCTTTAGGAGAGAGTGCTAAACTACGATTAACATACTCTAAAGCCTGTTCTTTTTCATCTAAGTAAAATAGATAAAACGCCGCGATTTTATAATTCTCTGCCCGATACGGATTAAGTTCTATCATCTTAGCTACAGAATCCAAAACTCTTTGCCGGTAAAACTCATCTTTAGTTTGAGCATACATTTGAACATAAAATATCCCCGCATCACTATACAAACCAGCAGATAATGGATGACGGTGTAATTGCTCTTGAATCAAACGATCTGCAGTTTGATAATCATGCTGTCTCAAATAGCCACTGATTTCAAAGTTTGTAGCTCGAGGCAAAAACGGAAATACTAAATTTGAAATCTTTGCATACGAAAGTGATTTATCATAATTTCTATCCTGCTCAGCAAGCAAAGCTTGTCTTAACGTAAAATTACCCAATCCTAACATTATAGTTGCCACTATCAAAAGCAGTCCGACAGCCTTTACAAAATGATTGAAATATAAAACCTTAATAGTCTCTCTATTAAAAATAATCTGCCAACTAGCCGCAAATATAACTCCCAAAATAATCCACAATGGCACAGTTACGGGATTAAACATCGATGCAATAGCCCAAATTAACAAAGCCGTCAACAATACTACTATCATAGATCGGTTTTCGGTAGTTTGGTAAAACTTCTTTAGCAAGAACCACATAGTAACGGCGAATAGTAAGGCAAAGCTCGCCCCGTAAAACACTCCACCACTCACAAAGTTTTGCAAAAATATATTATGAGCATCGTCAAACCACCCTTCAGAATTTAAATAAGCATTATTAGCAAACCTAGATACAAAAAGAAATTAGCAAACCCATTGCCAAATAACCAGTTTTCAATAGAAAAAGTTAATCGTTTCTGTCCAACGACAATTCTACTCAAAACTGCGACTTGGGCATTTAATAAGTCCTGAGTTTCAGCATTATACCTCGTAATCTGGACAAACAAATTTACAAAATAATATCCGAGTGCAGAAAATAAAGTTAACAGTAGCCAAAACTTCTTAGAATAATGTTTCCATGTTAAAGCAAAATAAACTATCGCCCCAATTACAAATGACAAATAAACCGCTCTACTATTAAAGACCACCAAAGAAAATAGCGAAACAAACAAACTCGCATAGTAGAAAATTTTTGCATAAGTTTTTTGAGCTCCCCCAGCCAAATAAAAATGCATTGGTAGTAGTGTCGCTACATACATTCCAGCAAAGTTTGGATTACCAATCAAACTTGGAGCAAGCACTCTAACATCTTCGATCGAACCAGAATAGTAAGCAAAGCCAAAAAATTGAAAGATCCCAACCACCGCAACAATAATCTCAGCATAAACCAACCACTGCATCGTTGTCATCACAAAACTTTTGCTTTGTTGGTAATAAACCCAGACAAAAGTACACCAAGCCAAAACAAAATACAAAGAAGTATGAGCTCTAGGGTGAACCCCAAATAACGAATTGCGCCAGTCCCAAGAAAACACAGTCGACAAAATTGCAGAAACTATTAAAGTAATCCAAACATATTTTAAAAATTTGTTATCTGGAAAGTACAGTATTTTTTTCTTAGCCACTAACCACACTACTATACCGAGTCCAAAAGCCCAAAATATTAATTTAAATAAATCAATATTATCTTGAAAATAGTAGGTCGAAATCAAAGGAATTACCGCTGTGATAATTATCAATAGACCTTCGATATTTGAATTTAAAAATGGAAAAGTTTTTCTTAGTATTTGCATTGTTTTATTGTAACAAAAAACTAGTGCTTTCGCACTAGTTTTTTGAACTAACCAAGACTAGTTAATACCAGCTGGGGAAGCAATGTGACCACCAGCAGACAAACTACCAGTTGCCGCACCTAGACAGAAGCCTAGAGTGTAGCTAGACCACAAACCACTTGTCGCGGTACCAGCTGTTGCATAAGCATATGCGTTAGATGCTGTAGTATCTGTTGCACAACTACCATCAATTGGAGTTGGAGCTGTTGGGAATGAACCCAAGAATCCAGAACTCACAATACCAGAACTGAAGGTTGGGTAACCATTGTATTCATTATAGAAAAGCTCTAAACCACTAACTACTTGACGAATGTCAGCGACACGTTTTGCGTCACGAGACTTTGATCGAGCAGAGTTAAGAGCTAGCAATACAACAGAAGCTAGCAAACCAATGATGGCAATAACCACCAAAAGTTCGATTAAGGTAAAACCTTTTTGATTTTGGTTTCGTGTTCTCACCTTATCTCCTTAAGGAAAAGATTTTCAGTTCCCTCGCACTGATCATCTCATTAATTAATTCCACGATGTCATTACGACATTGCGCGAGGAGTCCTAAAGGGTTGATCACACCTCCAGAACCCACAGAACAATGCACAAATTTATCGTGTTTTTACAAATTTATTATATCATAAAACCAGCAAATTAAGCTGGTTTTATCAACAGGTAAAGTTTATACAGCATTGGCCAAATTATAGATCGGCATCAACACTCCAGCGACCAAAAGTCCAACCCCGACACCAAGTACTATCATAATGATCGGCTCTAGCAAACTCGAAATAGTGCTAATTTGCGAATCAACTTCTTTTTCATAAAAAATCGCCAGTTTAAGCAAGATTGTGTCCAATTCTGCAGTCTGTTCTCCTACTCTAACCATTTGGGTAACCATCGCTGGAAACTCTGGATAAGGCGAAAGTGATTCACTGATACTTTTACCATTTGTCACGTCTTCGGCAGTGGCTAACAAAATATCTCGATAAACTTGATTGTTAACTACTTCGGCAACAATCTTAATCGCTTGAATAATCGGAATACCACCAGAGACCAATGTGGATAAGTTGCGAGAAAATCTGGCCATATAAATTTTTTGCATCAATTGCCCGATCAAAGGAAATTTAATTTTGATAATATCCCATTGATACTTTCCTGCAACTGTTAACGCATAACCCCGCGCAGCAATTATTGTTCCAATAAAAATCAAAATTATGACCCACCAATAAACCTGAAAGAAATCTGTAAACACGATCAAACCTTTTGACAAAGCTGGAAGTTCTGCCTGCTGTTCTTTGAGCACACCGATTAAACTTGGCAAAACAAATTTGAACATCAACACCCCAACTATAACAAGCGCACCGAGTACAAACACTGGGTAAGTTAAAGCTGATTTGACTCGCGCTCGCAAATCATAATCTTTTTCTAACTGGTCGGCCAAATACGACAACGAATCTGCGACAGTCCCGGCGGCTTCACCTGATTTAACCAAGCTGACATACACATTACCAAAAACATTAGGATGTTTGGACAAAGCTAATGACAAACTTTGACCACCTTCTACAGCGGCAATAAGATCACGAATAATTGCTACCAAAGATTGATTGATAGTTTGGCTTTCCAGAATTCTCAAAGCTTGCAAAATAGGCACCCGAGCAGCGGCCATTGTCGATAGTTGTCGCGAAAAAATGACTAAATCTTTATAACTAACACGATTAACTAATCGCTCAAGCTGCACAGTCAAACTTTCGCCTTGTTCCCTAATCGAAATAATAACCAAGCCATTATCGGACAATAACTGCTCGGCTTTTTCGGGATTACTCGCAACTACATAACCACGTTTGAGTTCACCTTGTAAATTTCTTGCTTGATAAACAAATCTCATAACTAAATTCTACCCCATAATCGAAGTAAAGTAATCTTGATCAATAACATAATTTCGCGCCTCTTCTAGCTCCACAAAACCTTGCTGAACTAATTGAGCTAAGCTTTTATCCAAAGGAATCATTCCTTCATCCGAGCTAGTGTGAATAACATTTGGAATTTCAAAAATCTTATTTTCTCTAATCACATTTCTGATGGCGTGATTCATCATCATAATTTCACAAGCCGGGATTCGACCGCCACCAATTTTTGGCAAAAGTCTGAGCGAAGTAACGCCGATCAAGGTGTTAGCCAGCTGGGCTCTAATTTGTGACTGCTGATCTCCAGGAAAAACATCCACAATACGATCGATGCTTTGCGACGCATCATTAGTGTGCATGGTTGCAAAAATTAAGTGACCTGTTTCTGCCAAAGTCAAAGTCGCCGAAATCGATTCCAAATCGCGCATCTCACCCACCAAAACTACATTAATATCTTCACGAAGCGCGGCTTTGAGAGCGTGGGCAAAACTTGGAGTATCTTGTCCAACTTCTCGTTGTGACAAAAATGACTGCTTGTGAGTAAACAAAAATTCTACTGGGTCTTCGATAGTCAAAATATGCTCAGTTCGAGTTTTGTTAATCTCCTCAATCATCGCCGCCAATGCCGTTGATTTACCATGCCCAGTTGGCCCAACAACCAAAACCAGTCCCTGTCTCCGATTCAAAAATTGATGCAATGTTGGTGGTAAATTGAGTTCATCAAAAGTCTTAATTTGGGTTGGAATCAGACGAAACGCCACACTCAACACACCTTGAGCATAGTAAGCATTGACACGAAAACGCGCATTATCTTTGTAACTATAAGAATAATCAACGTGCTGTTGTTGTTCCAAAGTTTCCTTTTGAGTTTTATTAAGCATAACCTCAACTAAATCTGCCACAGCATCTTTGCTCAACACTTGATAGTCTTCCATTCTTTGAAGCGCACTATCAATACGCAAAATCGGTGGTTCTCCAACTTGCAAGTGCAAGTCAGAAGCATTTCGCTCAAGAGTAATCTCAAGCAATTTGTTAAGTTCTAATTCACTAGCTTTATACATATTTTTGTTTGATATTTTATTTCTAATTGTTTAAAGATAAAACTTGTTCCAAAGCAACAAGTAAATCCCGAGGTCGTGTTAAGTCGCGATTAACATGCATCGCAACACCTATCTTCATAATACCATCTAAATCTTCTTCTGACATCATTTTACTAATCGTCACCAAAGGAATATGTGGCCATTGCTCACGCATTCGTTCCAAAATTGGCAAGTCTTTGTTTTTCGGGCTTAGGATAACCACATGAAATTGGTTTTCTTGCATCGCTGCCAACAGATCTTCTAACAAAGAATAGGCTTCCACATTAACATTAACTTCTTTGAGTTTTTGGCTGTATAACGCCCGACTTTCGGCATCTGGTTCAACTAACGCCATCGAAGTTCCATACAATTTTGCAAAAGGTTGATTGCTCAAAGAATAAGTTTTTTTAATTAAGTAATTCATCTTATTCCGTTGTTACTCTCATAATTTCTTCCATTGTTGTCTCGCCGTTTAGAACTTTGATAATACCATCTTGCTTCATCGAAATAATTTTATGTTTAATAGCTTCTTCATAAACTTTGTGAGCTGGAACTTTGGCAAACATAATATCTTGTAACTCTTCGATCATTGGCATAACTTCGAAAATTCCCAAACGGCCTTTATAGCCGATGTTGCCACACTTTTCACACCCGACCGCTTTGTACAAACTGTAATTATCTTTTTTGATCTTCTTAAAGTATTCATCTGGAATACTAGAAATAACTTGATCAATTTCTTTTTTAACAGCTGCTGTAAGTTCGGTGGTTTCTTTGCAATCATCGCATAATTTTCGCACCAAGCGTTGCGCCATAATCATTGTGACAGACGCCGAAAGCAAAAACTGTTCGATTCCCATGTTCATCAAACGTGGGATCGCTCCAACCGCATTGTTAGTGTGCAAAGTCGAGAACACCAAGTGACCAGTTAAAGCCGCGTGAACCGCAAGCTCTGCAGTTTCTTCATCACGAATTTCCCCAACCATAACAATGTTTGGATCCTGACGCAAAATACTTCTAAGTCCTGAGGCAAAAGTTAAACCAATTTCTGGTTTGATCTGGCTTTGGTTAACCCCTTCGATAAAGTATTCAACCGGATCTTCCAAAGTTACAATATTAACTTCGTTAGTATTTCGGATTGTCAAAATCGAATACAAAGTTGTAGATTTACCACTACCAGTTGGACCAGTAATCAAAAAGACACCGTGAGTTTTTCTGATATTTTCCATGACCATATCCAAGGCCACACCGCGCAAACCTAACTGCTCCAAAGTTGGAACTTCGTTGCTTTTATCCAAAATACGCATCACAACTTTTTCGCCATGCATCAAAGGTAAAGTCGAAACACGCAAGTCGATCGAGCGATTCTTCATATCAACATGAAAGCGGCCATCTTGAGGTAAACGAGTTTCATCAATTTTAAGATTTGATAAAATCTTAATTCTCGAAACTATCGCCGAAAGGACATTGCGAGGCAAACGCAACGAAGTATGCAAAATACCATCAATACGATACCTGACTCTAACGTCATTCTCCGATGGTTCGATATGAATATCAGAAGCTCCTGCTTCGATTGCATTCGCCAAAATCACATCAACAATTTTGATAATTGGTTCTTGTTCTTGTGTTGGTGCTGTTATCGTATCGGTTTGTGAAGTTTCTTGAACTGGAGTTTTTTTTGCTAACTTTTGTTGATCAACCAATTCTTTATCAGCAATATCTTCCAAAGCTTCGCCAACCACAGATTTGATATCACGAGTTTCCAAAAATGGACTAATGCTAGTCAAAGAAGTTAAGTAAATCTGAATCTGGTTGCCTGATTTTTGACCCAAAAATTCCAAAGCTTCTAAAGCTTGGATATTAGTCGGATTAACCATGGCAACCTTAAGATCTTTTCCCGAAACTTCAAACGGCGCCATTTGGTAAAATCCACGAGACTCAGCCGGAACCAAGTCCAAAACCTCATCTTTAATAGTCAATTCACTCAAGTCAACATATGGCAAATTTAAAAAAGCCGCTTTTGCTTTGGCGACATCCTCTTCTCCCAATAATTGTTCGGTCATCAACAGCGAACCAAGTTCATCATAATCTATCTGACTAGGTTCTTTACTAAACTTTGAATTAACCAAGCTAGTTAGTTTGTCATGTTGTGTCGGGCTCAAAAATCCGTTATCTAACAAAAAAGAGTCAAATGCAACATTGCTTTTTGTTGTTGAGTCTGCTGCAGACATATTAGTTGACTTGATTATTTTTCATGAGCTGGCTTGGTGATGTTCCAGTCTCAAAACTTTCTACTTTTGGATATGGGTATGTGCGATTACTTGGATTGTGTTCTTTGAGTTCAGAGAAATCCAGAGTTCTGCCTTCAGGCAAAACTGTTGGCTGGGCCGATTGATCGATTGTTGGAGTAGGTGTGCGACCAATACCAGTCTTTGCAAAAGTCAAAACACCCAAAACCAACGCCCCACTAAGCGACATTGCAATTATTACTATAGAAATGATATCTTTTGCTTTCATACTATTCTTAACTTCCTTGGGTATCACTAGTAATCGCAGAATTTTCTGGCGCGTATTCGTATACCTTTAAAGATAATCTAAAAGTCAAAGCCTCAACCACGCTGACATCCATACTTTTGACATCAATTAACCTTCCAGAGTTTTCTAGTAATTGTAATAACCCAGAAAACTGATCGATTGATCCAGTTACAACTAATAAAATTTCTTGTTCAACTAATTCTCGCTGAGCATTATACGGATCAGAGATCAATTCCTTATCACCAGCAGAAAACTTGAGATCGATATCTGCCAAAGATAATTGACCCACTGTCATTCCTGCAGAATTTGCGTAAGACTCAATCAACAAAGCAGTGCTTGTCGGTCGCGCATCCAAAGGAATCGCTTCGTCCAAAGTTTTGATTTCTTTGTCCGAAGATTCTAATTCGGCAACTAATTTATTAAGAGTTTCTTCATCAAACTTAAGTGATTGCTCTTGCTCTTGAGCATAATTTAGTTGCAATTTTTGCAACTGTAAACTATTTTTCTTTGGCAAAACCACAAACCATACAAAAATTGCAATAAACACCAAAATCAAAACTGCATACATAATTGGGTTGCGCAATCTTCGGCTATTTTCGGCGATAAAATTATTTTGATTATTCATTTGATTTTGGCTTTAGTAAAGACTCGTCATAAGTTAAATCAAGCAACATGGCTATATACGAACCGCTTTCACTTTGACTTTTGACCATCGAAGCCACCCTAACATTAGAAAAATATTTATTGTATTGAGGTAAATTAAAAACTTGTAAATACTTGTCGGCTTCGGCGTAATTTGGAAATTCAATACTCAATTGAACAGTTCCAGGTTGATCTACAGAAATATTTGTATACTTTGCAGACCGTACTGTAACTCGGGCTAATTCTGGTAAAAGTTCTGACCATAATAAATGTTTACTCAAAACCAAATTAACGCTATTAAGTTGTCCCTGGCGTGTAAGTAATTCTTGTCGAGAAGTATTTTGGTTAATTTGTTCTGTGTAGTCATCAACCTTAGTTTGTGCTTTTACCAAATTGTTTCTTGTAGCAATACTCGAAAGAAATAAATATCCATAGTAAGCAAAAACAGCAATTGCAAGCAAAATTGCCAATCGAAAAACAATTCGACTTCCCGACGAAGCGATAAACTCTACTTTACTATGTTCCGAATTTAATAAATTAATATCTGCCATATATCAAATTAAACTTCTCTTAGAGCCAATCCAACCGCAACTGATAATTGAGGACCAAAGCGTTTAAGAACTTCTGTCGCTTCCTGCGGATAACTAATATTGACTAAGGTGTCTCCCATCGCTGTTGCGATTTCTAAATCATTAAAATATTCAACAAGTCCAGGCATTTGAGAACCGCCGCCTGTAAAGACCAACCTGTCGATATTAACATTGTGCGATTTATACAAGTTTGCCAACTGTTTGATTTCTTCTTTTATAGAAGAAAGTACTGGCTTAACCGCTTCTGGCAAAAACTCTGTTCCAGTGAGACCAAAGTCATGCTTAAATTGCTGAGCACGATGAACATCTAAGTTAAGCGCTTGAGCAATTTTTTCGGTAATTGTGTCGCCGCCAATGTTTAGATTGCGGGTGAGATGAAGCAAACCTTCTTTAACAAAATTAATTCCAGTTACTTTACCACCTATATCAATTATAACATCATTTTTGCTAAGATCGCTGACCAAAGTTCGAATCAAAGACAACGCTTCGATCTCAATCGCTTGTAATTCCAAACCAGCTTGTTCAAAAATTTTGACATATAAATCTCTAATCTGTTTTGGCACAGCAATGATCAAAATCTTAAGAGTTTTGTTGGCTTGATTTTGAGAAATCATCGTCCATGATAGATAAATATCAGACGGTGGCAAAGGAACATATTTTTTGGCTTCAAACCTTACCGCTGAATCTAACTCTTTATCAGACATTTGCGGCAAATCTATAATAGAGGTAAAGACTGCCGAATTTGGCAGACTTACTACACAAGATTTGGTTGTAACCCGAGCTTTTTCGACTAAATTTCTCAATAGTTCGATAATCGAAGCCAACTCATCAGTTGTAATCTTGGTTGTAATCGGTACAGGAAGATTTACAATGCCATAAGTTTCTAAGGTTTTGGAGTCTTGGTTGATTTGAACAATTTTGATATCAGAAGTTCCTATGTCCACACCAAGAACTGATTTTTGTCTACTAAACCACATTAAATTTTGAAGTTATTTTGGTTTCAAAAATGCACTAATTTCACTTTTAAGAGTACTAAACAATAGGAGTATTGTCAAAATCGAAAAACTTTGTTAAGATACCATAGTTAATAAAAAATATTGTTTGAAAAAGTTGGTTTATCTACAGTAATATAGACAAAGAATAGACCAACGTTCAAAGTGCAAAGTTAGACCGAGCGGCTTGGCCGCGAGGTACGACATTAAACTACAATCCCACACGGGCCCTTAGCTCATTTGGTAGAGCGCCTCGTTTGCACCGAGGAGGTGAGGAGTTCGAATCTCCTAGGGTCCACCATAAAAAACATTCACTTAAAAGTTGAGTGTTTTTTATTTGCAAATTTAAACCCCGCTTTGATTGCTATACGCGACAAAGCGGAAATAAATCTGATCTTTCTAATAGAGGAATGACCGATCCAGGCGAGCAAACTCTTTTTTTGAGTTGTGCTCGAGCGGGCACGGCAATCCTCCTCTCAAAATACGGCTAGCGACCGCTCTGGCGTCGCTACAAATCGCATTTTTTTCTGCCACCAAGCTTTGGGTAGACTCAGCAAACGTGCTATTCCTTTCAAGTGCTGAGAGCTCGCCCAAGCCCTGAGTTTCAAAGTCTTTCACCGGCACCACACAATGGCTGTGTGGCAAAAGAATACTCTTCGATCAAGGCTCGGCTTGACTGACCAAAACTTTGCGTACGACGCAAGCTTTTTTGGTCGTTGTGATTTTTTGATTTGATCTTCACTCCGATAGACCAAATCAGCCATCTGCATCGAAGTACAAAAGAGGAATACTACGATGATAGCAACAATTAATTTTTTCATATTTCCTCAAAATTTCTCCTTAGTGCAAAAACCAAGGATTTATGCCATAACATACCATATTTATTGTCTTTTGTCAATCTCAATCCTCCCACTTAAAATCATTCTAAAAAAACCTGACTTTTTTTTTGTATAATTAATTTATTAAATTGTAACCATGAAACCAAAATGAAATTTGTTTTTAGGCCCGATTATTATTGTGCTATCTATTCTGATGATGAAATACACAGTTTGGATTACCTTCAACCAAGTTGGTAAAATCGATCTCGCAGAAAAATATCTCAAATTCCATTGCAGGTACCTACACCTGTAATTGGAGACTTATCGGACTTCTGCTAATTATTTTTGCATTACTCTGGATGGGTGGTTTGTCGGCTTTGGCGGATCAGAACTCGTCGCACCAAGCTAAGAGTTGAAATATTTATAATTCTTGCTAAGATTATCCAGTATTTACCCGAATGGTTAGGGCGTGTAGCTCAGTTGGTTAGAGCGCGTCACTGATAATGACGAGGTCCCAAGGTTCAATTCCTGGCACGCCCACCACATAAAAACAACCGCATATGCGGTTGTTTTTATGTGGTGGGCTATATATTTCTATTGAGATAATTTTGATTCAATTTCTAGTTTCTTAAGAGAACTCTCCAAGCTTTTTAAAGTAATCTCATCAGTCGGTAACTGTAATCCCAAAGAAGTCTCCTCTAAATCCGTGTTTTGATCGATCAACTCTGGTTGTTTTTTTGGTAATCGAGAATCGATTTGGTAAATTGGCGAGACCTTTTCTATTCTCATTACAAGATCATTAACATTGCAATTAAGATTGCGGCAAAAGAAGTATTAGCGATCAAACTCAAATGTTGAATATGGCGTTTGATTCCAATTGCGATCACCAAACTCGTAAGCAAGGCTGCCAAAATTATTAACAACAATTTTTCTTCCCAAACTCGTGGATTAGTTTCGGTGCCAAAGACAGTAATCGAATCACCGTTGACTTCGCCAAAAGCAAAGTTTTCATGGAGATCCTGACCAAACTGAGCCATAGGTTCTTGGTGCAAATGACCTTGCAAATCTTCGAGTTGTACCAATAAATTATCATTCGCACCAATACTGCTAGTCGGAATTTTGGCTGACCAAATATTTTCGCTGACAGGCTGGAGCAAAATACTTTTCGCGCCATAAAATGCAATCGCCTTTGTAACCTGACCAGAAGTTTCTATCTCAAGGTACAAATCATTGCCTTGCAAAGAAGTTTGTTTATTTACAACACCCAGTGGTACATCCTTAGTATTTGATTCTGGAGAAACTTGTACATTATTAGTCGTTGGTTGAACTTCAGGCGGCGATACAGGTGCCGAAGCAGGTGCTTGAGCAACAGGAGTTGGTTCCGGACTAACCTCAACTTGTTGAGCTACTGGATGACCAAACATTTGTACAACAATTGTAGTCTGATGATTATCAAAAATTCCCCGCGCAATTCCAATTCCAATTTCCGAAAACTTACTATTCAAAATATTTGCTCTATGCCCAGGACTATTCATCCATGCAGCTTGAACATTTTCGGCAGAAGTAAAATCAATTGCTAAGTTTTCGCCGGCAGTCGTATAGCTATACCCAGTGGCTTTGATAAAAGTCCAAGGGGTATTTCCATCAGGAGTATTATGCGCAAAATATTGCTTAGCTAACATGTCATTGGCTTTATTTTGAGCCGCTCTATCTAATAAGCCGTTTTGCTGTAAAGTATTTAGACCATTTTGACTGCGAGCTTGATTTGCCAAACTAATAACTGTTTGCGTTGTAATCTCCGCCGCTTGAGTGGTATTAGTAGAAGCCCCAATTGCCACCGCTCCCAGACTCGCAATCTTAATACTAATTGCCAAAATAGAAACCAACGCAATCATGCGGTGGCTCAAAATATGAGGATGATAATTATTACGATGATGAGGAATTAGGTGATCGTGAACCGAAAGCGCCAGCTTCTTAAAAGTCGGGAAACTAAGTTCCATAGAAGCTACACCCAAACCATCATCAGAAAGCGCAGAAGTCGCACTCAAAAAAGATGTCATATATTAAATTGTATTTTTATTTTTGTTTCAAGACCTAAGTCTATGTGGGCAGTAAATAGTTTCTTAACTGCTTTGATTTAATTTTAGCATAAATTTAATCAAAAATCAAGCTGTTATAAGGCTAAAAACCAAAGATGCTTTCCTGAAAGCAAAAACTAAAACCAGCAATCAAAAAACCGTGCTTCTTTTGAGCACGGCTTTTGAAAAGCTAAATTGAAAGATCTTCGCTAATTTGCGCATCTTGATTGCTGTTATCGACCATGATATAACCTACAAGGCCCAAACCAACAACCACGATAGCTACAATTGCCCAGATCAACCAACGGCTTTTTTTTGGAGCAACTTCGTTAAACATAGTTATAACTAAATTATCTGTATTTATTATACCATAATAACCATCTTTATTTTGTAAATATCCACAATATCAAATACTCCGAACATATAAAACTCCACCAAAATAAAAAAGAGGTAGAAAACCCACCTCCAAAAATTACTTTAACTTACTTTAAAAAATAAATTAACTAAGTTAAAGCAAGCAATTTTTTACGCAAAGATTAGTCTTATCTAAACGCAATCTGCCCAAGTAGCTAAGCTTGAATCAAACAAGGTCAAACCATCAACGAGTCAAAAAAACTTCGCCAATGTAAGTAGGGTCCCAATAGCTTGCGCTGCAGTTTTCTGCTGGATCAATTCTTAGCCCAGTAATCACCCCGCGCCACTTGTAATGCCAACCAACATAAACCCTACCCCGAAACGCGCCAGGAAATCCAGGATAAAAGCTAACAACCTTGGTTTCATCCCAGCGCGAATCTTGATTAGTGATAAAATAAATTTTACCTTGATAACCATAACAAGAACTATAAATATCCAAAATGATATTTTGGAAGTCCGATGCTTCGGCGCTCAAATTCGCACTCATTGGTCGAGTATAACCACCGTTAACCAAGCCCCCGCGGCGAATACCTGGATCAAAACGCCCATCAAACCACAGCGCACTGTTTGCCACACCCCATGATTGCCAATTAAGTATGTCCCACAACTCTCGGTTACCATTTCCGTCAAACGACCACTTGTAACCGTGCTGTAACAATACCATTGGATTGTAAGTTCGGCTCATTACTTCATAATTCGCATCTTTAGTATTTACGCCGCCTCGCGGATACCATGGTTCTGGACTTCCATCTTCACGATCAATTTGATAATGAAGATGAGCGCCAGTCGAATTTCCACTGCAAGGATCGACACTGCGGCGACCACCACTGCGACCTATTAACCGCGCTTTACCAACATAATCGCCTGGCAAAACTTCACGACCATCACTGTACCGCCGTTCCCGCAAATGCCCAAAAACTTGATAAATATATTCCCACGAACGAGAAGGATGAACCGAACGAATCACTACCAAACCTCCCCACGAACCATCGCATCGCGAAATCATTACAGTTCCAGGAAGCGGATTGTATACCGCAGTTCCTGCAGAGACTGCAATATCTACTCCAGGATGCTTACCGCACCCTTCCCCGCGACAACCACTTATATAACCATTATCCTGGTTGTCACGATAAAGTGTAGTATATCTTGCCCCGCCAGTTTTTGGACTTCCTTCATAAGTTCCATTAAAATCTGGCGCGGCTTGCAATGGCTTAATACTACTACTTTGGCCATCAACCAAACCAACCAACGCAAAGATAGTATAAGTCACAAACAACAAACACCACCTTAATACGTCCGTATTAATCCACCAATCAAAACATAACTTTTGCTTTTGCATTTTTTGTCCTCCGTATTTTGATGTAATTTTACTTTAGCCAAATTAGTTTCAAGATATAAAAAATAAAATATAAAAGTTTGATAAATTTTTTTCAAAGTAAGGCAAAACAAAAACACGCCTCATGGCGTGCTCAAAAGTTTATATTCACTTGTCCACAAACTGCTAAAGTTGTCCTAAAAGGAGAGAGAAGCTCTCCTAAATACAAAATGAGAATTTAGGAGAAATTAGAACAAACTCTGACAGTTTGCGGACAGCCAAACACAAACTTTAACTATATTTTAACTTTTTTGGGTAATCGACCGCAAGTAAGATTTTGAATTCACTGTAAATCTTGCTTCTGAATTGTTTTTTACTTTCTAAATATCAGGTTAGAAAAAACCCTTCGACTCCAGCTTCGTCTGCCTAGCCCATTCGGGTACAGGCAGAATGACGAGAAAAATTAAAAGCTAAGAATCGCTGTTATCTTAATTATAAAATCACATTTTTACAGGATAATCTAGTGCACCACAAAATACACTATTAATTATATTACTATTTCGCTCTTTTGAGCTCTTCAGCACTAGCACACACTAGTGAATAGTGGCGGGTTTTTACACCCGCCCTGACAACTTCGCAAACAAATCCTGGACGATTAGAGGAAACTCCTCAAAACATCCATTAAGTCTGCTGGAGACCGAAAGCTCTCCAAGCAATTCCGCCACGAACTTGCTTGAATCAAAATTCAGTCTTCGGTTGTCATGAATACTCTCAACCGCAAACAAAACGGCGATCAAGTATTCAGAGTCAGGAGCACCAAGTAACTTTCCTGACTCACCTCCCTGGATCTCTTCCCGATTGTACACTAACTGAAAAAGTGCATGCTCAAAAAGATTTCCTTTGTCTTCAGGCAACAGATCTTGATAGGTTTCCGTTGCCTTAACAACTTTTTTAAGGCTCATAATCCCTCCATCTTCCTTTGTTGCTCGCAGTGGCGCCAACCGGCATTGCCAAAGTCGAGTATTCCTGGGAAGAAAATTTGGTGGAGACGCCGGGTATCGAACCCGGATCCAAGGTTTGCAAATCTGTAAACGCATTCAGGCTAATAAATTAGCCAGCGCAGGTCCTTACTTGGTTGTTTATCCCTGCTTTGCGCCCAGCTACAAACCCTGTCGAATCCTGTCGTCCCCCAGGCTGGCAATGAAAATAGATAACCACCTCACCGCAAGCCTGAGAGAAAACAAGATACTTTCTCTAATTGTACCTATCAGAATAGGTTATACCCTGAATAGAAAGAGAGTTTGGGTATGCAAGGTACTCTCGGACCTTGATAGAATTTTTGGTGGGACTCTAATTAACCCAGGTGAGCTTGTTATCGCAGTTCACCTTTACTCTACGGCACCCTATTATTTTTGTCCCGAGCGGCAATGGGACAGCACATTGTTTTCACGCCGGCATTACTGTCCGAACGTGGAAAGATAAAGCTATCTCTAGTCGTGTTCTAGAATCCTTACTGGTTTAGTCTCTTATCAGCAAGTTACTTATCTTATCTTACCCCAGTCAGACTGTGCGCTGGGGAGAGAGATTTTTCACCTAAGCTTTTTAATCACTCCTCTCATTTCTTCAAACCCCACTATTTTAATGGAGTGATGATAAAAATGTTCCAGTGATTTTGCTCCCAGACGATTCTCTAACTCACGGCTCAATTCACCAAGAGCAGAGGCGTCTTGGATGGCGAAATGGACCAACTCATATTCCTGGACAACCACAATTTGTGGTCCGGAATCATGATCAATCTCTCTCGAAAATTTAGACATAAAGTCTAAATATCCATCATGAGAACTACTCATAAAAAGTATCCCCTTATCACCGTCCGGCTCTCGCTTTAAGTTAAATTTACAACCTAAAGCGCCAGGATTACTGGGTCTTATCCCAGCTTAACGAAGTTGTTTCTTGCGACAACAACTATCCTGAAGTCCATAATGATGACCAATTTCCAGAACACAAGTCTCGTTCTTGTGCGCTGGAAAAAGGTGGGAAGTGTATTTCAACTTCCCTATAAAAACTACCTTTCCCAAAATCCTAATCCAAGAGTCCCGGACCCCCCAATATAC
>JAWKSI010000013.1:0-25674 GCA_041389225.1 Candidatus Doudnaibacteriota bacterium
TTTATGGTTTATGCCGGGTATCAATATATCACCCAAGGAGAACAGGGCAAAACCGCGGCTAAAGGAACGTTATTTAGCGCGCTTACTGGTATGGGAATTTTGTTGTTCAGCTTTGTGATTTTGCGTTTTATTAACCCAGATTTAGTAGAAATCAAACCGATTCAAGCGCCAATTTTTAAGGATGTAAATTTGCCTAAATGTGAAGATATTGGTTTTTCAGGAAATTGTGTTATCAGTCAAGGAGCTAACGCTGGTCAGGTTTATAGCGCGGGAGCTGGTCCAAAAGGCAAGGCCTGTAGTTTGATGACTGGTAATTGTTCTCCACAAAATTTGCAAGCTGCGGGTTGTTCACCCGAACTAGCACGAGGTATGTCAATTTTATGTAGTGTAGAAAGTTCAAATGACCCATCGATCTATAGTAGGTCGGATATTTGCGAAGGTCCAGGGGGGAAGAGAAGTATAACTTTATCTAATAATCCCGCTTTGCCTCCAAATGTCCGAGGGAAAACTATACCAATGTCAGCTTCTTGGGGTTTGTTTCAGTTTAATTTAACTTTTCATAAAGTTGGGGGTAATGATTGTCCGTCGGCATTTCAAGGGACCTTTACTGGGAGTAATAAATCATGCAATGTTGTCAAACAGGATTTATATGAAAAATGTATCATTGCCGCAACGACAGTTCAGAGTCATTTGCAATATGCTTGTCAGTTAGCTGGTCGAAATTCTTATCGTGATTGGACTTGCTCTGCGTGGAAATGCGGCTTGCAGTCAAACGGAAGTAATTGTGCAAGTCGATTTGGCATCAAACAAATTGTTCCTTATAAAAACCCATTATTAGGTGGATAGTAGTTTATGAATAAAAATTTAAAAATTTTGATATATGTTTCATCTGGCATATTACTGTTATTGGTTATAGTGGCAGTTGTTTTGAGTTTTTCTGGTTCTTCTCAAAATCAATCAACAAATCAATTACAGTTAAATACCGATCAAGGTGTAGTTAAAGTAAATGACTTTAATACTTACTCTGAAAAGTTTGAAAATAATACTTATTTGGATACCGAATCAGATTATTCCATTTACTTTGAAGATAGTACTGATACTTTTTATTTAACACTTTTTGCTCAAGACCTTGAACAAGCTATAACCCTAAGATCACAAGCAGAAAATAGATTGTTAGAACAGCTTAATATCTCCGCGACCGAAGTTTGCAAATTAAATATACAAGTCTCTATTCCGTTCTCATCGTCTCCTGGTTTATCTGGAGTTAATTACGGATTTAGTGGCTGTGAAGATGCAATTAATTTTTAAGATTTATAAATGGAAAAAGAAGATTTAAATTTAGAAAAGGTTAGTCTAGATATTCCTAGTCAGACAAAACCAAGTTATGCACCATGGGTTGTGTCGATTATCTTTTCGGCTTGGTTGATTGCTATGGGTATTTTAGGTGCAGGCTATTTGATCGCTCAAAAATTAAGTTCTAACCAAGTTGTTGGAGTCGGTGTTGATCAAAGCGGTCAAGTCGTTGATTTGCCTCTGGAACAAAATATAGATTTCGAAATTACTTCAGAGATGTATGTTTTGGGATCCGATCAAGCTCCTGTGACAATAGCTGAGTTTGCTGATTATCAATGTCCTTTTTGCGGACAGTTTCATCAAGCTGTTTTTGAACAGCTAAAACAAAATTACATTGATACTAATAAAGTTAAATTTGTCTTTGTTGATTTTCCATTTCTTGGCGAAGAGTCTTATTTGGCCTCTCAAGCTACTGCCTGCGCTAATGAACAAAATAAATTTTGGGAATTTCATAATTTGATTTTTGAGAATCAAGCAGGGGAGAATCAAGGTAACTTTACAAATGAGTTGTTTATTAATTTGAGTAAGCAGCTTAGTATGAATTCTTCAGCATTTGAATCTTGTCTCACTAGTCAAAAGTATCGAGATCAAGTTATAAATCAGACTACTCAAGCAGGGGAGAGGTATGGGATAAGTTCGACTCCTACATTTATTATCAACGGAACTAAATATGAAGGTTCGATGCCGTACGAAAACTTTAAACAAGTAATTGATTCTCATTTGGATTCTTAAAATATTTTGATGAAATACTGGAAAAAAAAACTTTTTGTGTTGACGGGCGTAATGGGCCTGGTTGTTTTTGTTCAAATGTTTTTTGTACAGTCTAGTTTTGCTCAGCAGATCAACTCAGGTTTGCCGCAGTATGGTAGCTCTGGTGTCGAAAAAAGCATCACTGATTATTTATGTACTCCCAGTGAACCACCTGATGGAAGAGATTTAGAAAGATGTGTTAATAAGGGTTATAGATTTGGTGTTAGTTTTGGTGCTATTGCTTTGGTCTTCTTTATGGTTTATGCTGGGTATTTGTATATTACCCAAGGGGAAAATGGAAAAAAATCTGCCAAAGATGTTTTGAATAAATCTTTTGTGGGTATGAGTGTCTTATTAGGGAGCTATGTTTTGTTGTACTTTATAAATCCTACGCTCGTTACTTTTAGACCAATTCAACCACCAATTTTTGATGCGCCAGATTTGCCGACTTGTGAAGAAGTCGGATTTGATACTAACTGTGTTGATGACCAAGGAAGTGTTGTGCAAGCTTCTGGAGGCTCGAGTCAATTTGGTGAAAGAATTGCTTGTACAAGTGGTTTAGTAAAAGCAAAACAGGATTTAGGTTTACCTACAAAAAATTCAGATGAATTGATTTGTAAAGAATTTGGGCAAAAACTCTTAGCACTTAAAACTTCTTTATCAGGCTTATCTTGGAGAATCACAGATACAATTGGTTCTGGACACCTGAGTTCTTGTCATAAATCTGGAAATGCTTATTCTGGGACTTGTGCAGATATCGGTTTAGAACCTCAAGACCGAAGTGCTGCTAATTGGAGCAAGGTATGTGTTGCAGTTTTGGCAATAGGTAGTTTGCAACCGATTAATGAAGCCGATAGTGCAGCCTCAGGTTGTCCAAAGTACGGTACTTATTCTACAACAACTGGTGCTCATATTCATGTAAATTATAGAAATTAGTACTTTTACGACCGTTAATAATAAAAAGTAAAACACTGCTATAACAGTGTTTTTTAATAGGTGGTTGAAACCCAATGAAATTTTAAAATAAAACAAGAGATAGAGTAGAATAATATAATTTATTAATATTTGTATATAAGTTATTAAATTTTATTCCGGCTTAGCAATCTACAAGCTTTATATTATATATGTCGTACAAGATACATTGTGCGACGCACTGTAAATCAATCAATGGTGATCGCCTCCGAACATTATCCGCAAATGCACCCTATTCTCTATAGAAATATATCTATAAGTTAATTCTTGTTTGGCTTTTATGTTTAGATATTTAGTTTAAATTTATTTACTCTGTAACAACCTACTCTCAACCGCGCGCTTTATTTACTAGATTACTTTTTATTATCACGACCGCAATTATAAAAAGTATAACCTATTAAGTTATACTTTATATTTCCTGAGTAGTTTGCTTGATTTGAGCTATGGATTTATCAAGAGCTTTGATAAAGTTTTTGAGATTTTGTTTGGTGATACTGGAATTCAAACTTACTCTAATACTAGATTTAGCAGTTTTTGGGTTACAGCCCATAGCAAGCAAAACATGGGATGGATCAATACTCTGACTTGTGCAAGCGCTACCAGTTGAAACAATAAATCCTTTGGCGTCTAGATAGTGCATTAAGGCTTCGCTTTCGATCGTTGGCACACTAAAGTTGATTGTCCCGGGAAGCTTTTTGAGATTAAAGTTATGAGCAGTTGAGTTAATGTTTGAATTACAAGGACCGTTGATTATTATTTTATGGTTGAGCTTTTGCAATTCTTGCTCCAAATATTCTTGAAGTTTACATTGATTTAAAATTGTTTGTACTTTGTGATCTTGAGCTAACTTAAGAGCGGTAGCAAATCCAACTATGCTTGGTAAATTTTCAGTACCACTTCTCAAACCAAATTCTTGTCCACCTCCAAAGATCAAAGGTGTGATTTTACAAGTCGCAGATTTGAATAGAATTCCACTACCTTTTGGGCCGTTAATTTTGCTTCCATTAAGAGTTAGTAAATCTACATTTAGTTTGCTTGGTCTTAGTTCCAAAGTATTGCCAGCTTGGCAGGCATCACTGTGAAAAATTATTTTATTTAGACCAGAGTTTTTTCGTTGGCGATTAATACCGTTTAGAATTCCGCCAATCTCGTTAATTGGCAGGATTGTTCCTGTTTCGTTATTGGCGTACATGACAGAGATCAAAACAGTATTTTTTTGAATCAATTGACTTACTTGATCGAGGTCTGTAATCTCACCTTGTTTGTTGATGTTGAGGTAAGAGATTGACCAGCCTTGTTTTTCTAAAGTTTTGATTGGCTCGAGTACTGCTTCGTGTTCAATTGGAGTCGTAATGATATGACCTGGTTTGGAGTTATTTTGCACATATCGATTACAGACACCAAAAATTGCCAGATTCGTGCTTTCGGTTCCACCACTAGTGAAAATAATTTCTTTTGGGTTAACTTCCAAAACTTTACTCACGACTTCCCTACTCTTTTCTAAAGCGATTTTAGCAGTAATCCCAAAATCATGTTGACTGGAAGGATTGCCATATATAGAAGACAAAAAAGGCTTCATGCTCTGCATGACTTTTGGGTTTAGTTGAGTACTAGCTGCATTGTCCAGGTAGGTTTTATCGATAGATTTCATACCTTGACATTATACTAGATATATTGCTTAATGTAAAGAATGTCTCCGATAAGCATGAGACAAGCTACTTTGGCTTTATTTGCTAGATTTTACAAAACCTGCTGCTAGAGCCTGTTGCTCTGTATCAAAGCACATTTCGGCTTGTGTGCGGTTATAGAAGGCGCCGCCTGGCATATGGTAGATCTTGCTCTTAGAAGAAATGTTTCCCTTAATTTTGGTACAATTATCTCCGTTCTTAGTAGAATTGGGTTGGGTTGTGCTTGAGTTGTTTGCCTTGGAGCTGATATTTGTATTAGTGGGGTTTGGCTGGTTTTGATTAGCCTGTAATTCGAGGTCTTTTGTGGTATAATTAGATTGAAGTTTATCAAGGTTAACAGCTTGTGATGGTGTCAATTGACGTCCGCTGTATAAACCTAAACCAAAACTACTAATTTGCAGAAACACAAACAAAGCTAAAATTTTAATTTTATTATCAATTTTTTCTAACATACAATTAATTGGAGGTTAATAATTATGAAGCAATACGCATTTATTTTGGGTCGAGTTTATACCCTCTCGCTTGCCGAGTTATTTTTTTATTTCCAAAGAAAGCAAATCGAAGTCAATGTCGTTGATTTGTCCTTTGAAGTTTTGATTATCCAGACTGAAAAGTTTTTGGATATCGAACAGATCCAAAAAGATTTGGGCGGAACTGTAAAGATCCTTAAGGTTATAGACGAATTTAAAAAACGAGAACAAGACTCAGTTAATTTTGTTTTGCGCCACTACTTTAAACCTGGTCGGCTCAAAAAGGATTACTTAACAAAATCTAAAGGAAAGATTCAATTTGGGGTTAGTGTCTATCTTTTGGATTCTGAAGTGCAAGCTTTTGGTGAACCAAAGCGTTTGGGGATGATGATCAAGCGTGGTTTGCAAGATGCTGGTGCAAGTATTAGATTAGTCTTGCCTAAATTTAATTCTTTGACACTTGCTTCAGTGGTTGTTAACAAAAATAATTTGCTACAAAAAGGGGCGGAGATTTGCGTTTTGGTTGGACAAACCAAACTCTATGTTGCAAAAACTATCTCGATTCAAGACTTTGAAGATTACGGTCGTCGTGATTATCAACGCCCAATCAGAGATGAGAAGCAAGGTATGATTCCGCCAAAGGTTGCGCAAATGATGATTAATTTTGCATCACAAAAACGTGGAGCGACTATCCTCGATCCTATGTGTGGAATTGGTACAGTTGTGCAAGAATCTGTATTACTTGGTTACCGAGCTCTTGGAACTGATATAAACCATTTAGCAATTTCTGGTAGCGACAAAAACCTTGAATGGTTTAGAAATCGTTACAAAGTACCAAAGGGCAAGTATCATCTTGAAACTTCTGACGTCAAGGAAGTCTCTAAGATTGTCGAAAACCTCAAAAATATCAAGGCTTTTGACCAGATTAACGCCGTTGTTACCGAAGGCTATTTGGGTCCCATGTACTCAGACTTCCCTACTCAGGAAGAAATCACTCAGAACTTTGCTGAGCTAAAAACATTATATACAAAGGCATTTCAAGATTTCCTCAAGTTTTTACCAGAAGGTGCTTCAATTGTGATGTGTCTACCAGCTTATAAAAAACGTGATAATTACACCTATTTCCCCCATATTGACGAATTAACCAAAATTGGTTATAGTATAAAAGATTTAATTTCTCGTGATTTGGCTTTAAATATACCGTTTCTTAAATTAACGGATCGAGGAACGGCGGTTTATGACCGAAAAGACCAAATCGTCGCCAGGGAAATAATCATTTTTCAAAAGAATTAACTTTTGAGAAATTGTTGCTAATTAAGTTTAGGAACGTTTCGATAAAGATTACAAAAGACGATGGCTCATAAGAAAGCTGCAGGTTCGTCCAAACTCGGTCGAGATTCGATTTCGAAAAGACTTGGTGTTAAAATTTTTGGTGACCAATGGGTCAACAAAGGTGAAATCATAATTCGTCAACGCGGAAGCAAATGGCACGCAGGTGTTAATGTAAAATCTGGTGGTGATGACACGCTTTATTCTTTAGTTGACGGTGTTGTAAAGTTTAAAACTTTAATGAAGCAAAAATTTCACGGCGGATTACGCAAAACACGCTTTGTCAGTGTAGAACCTACTCAGCGAAAAAAATAAATTTGAAAAACCACCCTGTAGCACAGGGTGGTTTTTTGATGTTTACGATTGGATTTAACTCGGATTAATGTGAGGCTGATCTGTGTGGTGATCAGAATCCGGACACTCTATCACTGGAACTTTCACAGGCACTGGAACTTTCACAGGAACTTTTTCCCCTGTGATGTATTCATGGTAGAGTGGTAGAATCAGTTCCACTTCTTTTTCGAGCGGACGTAACAACCAAGCATGGTTGTGGATTAATTGGTTATTTTTTCTGACCTTGACTGCAGAAATCGTTGTGAAGATTACAATTAGTTGGTCGTCATCTAACACTTGATTTTGAGTGGTGTCAAACTTTTGACGAACAGAATTGAATATCTGTTGCGCATTTTCTTCTGGTGTCAAAAAGGGCAAGGAATTTTCTTGCCAGCATAGTTCCTTATGAGGAGATTTTGATTTCCACCTCAAGTAGTTGGAACCATCTAAATGTTCGACCTTAGCGATTTTGATAACTAGCCTTATTCTCATTTTTATACCTCCCTATGGTTTTTGGCTGTTATACATCAACTCTATTGATTTTATAACAGAAGATCGATTGACTAGCAATTAAAAATTGATTAAAATAGTGAGTTAGATTACACGCTTAAGGAGGGTTTATGTATGTGGATCCCGATAGAAGACTTAGTACATGATGGTATAGATCCTTTCGAAATTGATCCGATTAATGATTTTGCCTTACCGGGTCTGCTTAAAAATGTAAAATATTTTGCTCAAGAAAGTGAAATTAGTTTGCTATTTGAGGAGATCGACTCCACATGTCCTGGTAAGGATCAATTGTTTGGGTTTTTGTCGGTTAATTTTCAATTTAACAGAAGATTAGCTGTCAAATCGACAATCAATGGGCCTTCTTACATAGAAAACAGTCCCGTATTACTATCTTTTGAATTTAATGAAGAGATGATAGACGGAGCTTTGGATGCTGTGAATACTATTGTGGACAATACACAATGGTACTTAGATCGAGGAATTTATGATAATTATAATATCTATAAAATGACAAACGATCTATTTTTATTAACCGCTAGGTTCTATTTAAACCAGTTTGACTAAATTTAAATCGAGCCTTCTTACTTTTTAACCGCTTTTTTGGCGGTTTTCTTTTTGGCTACCGCACGTTTCTTGGTTGTTTTGACTACCTTTTTGGGTTGCTTAACTTTCTTTGGCTTAGCTGAAGAAGCTTTTGGTTTTGAGGTTTTCTTTTTTGTAGCTGCTGGTTTGGGATAAGAAGATAATTTTTGCTTTTCTAGCTTGGCTAATTCTTTTTGCTTGCGGGAATGTTCTGCTTTGACTATTCGAGCAAATTCCGCGAATAATGGATGTGGATTATGTGGGCTAGATTTAAACTCTGGATGGAATTGTGTTCCAATAAAGAAGGGATGGTCTTTGAGTTCGACGATTTCCACGAGTTGGCCGTCAGGTGTTGTTCCGGTAATCATCATACCTTTACTTTCGAGTCTAAACCGATAATCATTGTTAAATTCATAACGATGGCGATGTCGTTCCGAAATTTTTGCCTGGCCAGATTTGTTGATCCAGCCTGCTTTTTGATAAGCGCGACCAGTTTTGCTGTCTCGTTCTAAGATACAATCCCAACCACCGAGTCGCATTGTGGCGCCGTATTCTTGATTTAGCAAAAGCTTTTCTTGTTCTGGCATAATATGAATCGCTGGATGTCGAGCGTCGGGATTAACCTCGGTTGTATGAGCGGTGCGCAATCGACAAACGTTACGCAAGAATTCTATAGTAGCCAACTGCATACCATAGCATAGTCCAAGATATGGGATTTTTTTGGTTCGAGCATAAGAAATTGCTTCGATGATACCTTCGACACCGCGGCTTCCAAATCCTCCTGGGACAACAATTCCGTCATATCCTTTGAGTGTTTTGTTTACACCTTCTTTCTCAATCGTCGCGCTTGAGATCCAGTTAAGGTTGAGTTGTGTGTTATTTGCCCAGCCAGCATGTTTGAGCGCTTCGATCACCGAAACATAAACATCAGATAATTCATAATCCCCTGTTTCAAAGTATTTTCCGACTACTGCAATTTGTAGTTGTTGATCAGATCGAGCAATTCGAGAAATTTTACTCGAAAGATTTTGCCAGTTTCTAAAGTCTCGTTTTTTGCTAGGTAAGTTAAAGTGTTTGAGTAATTTTTCGGCAACCTTTTCTTTGTTAAAGTTAGCTGGAACGTGATAGATACTATCAACGTTTGGCGCTGAGATAATATTTTCTTCTTTGATGTTTGTAGTCCAGGCAAGTGTTTTGCGGCGCCTGTCATCGATTGGACCTTGCGCGCGTGCTACTAAAAAGTCCGGCTGAATACCAGAAGCAATTAATTGTTTAACCGAATTTTGTACAGGCTTGGATTTCATTTCACCGATACTTGGTGGCGTTGGCAAATAACCGACGTGAATATGCGCCACATCTCGACCGTCGCGATATTTCATAATGCGGTTGGCTTCGATAAACAAGATGTTTTGATATTCTCCAACTGTTCCACCAATTTCACAAATTACAAAATCAGCTTTGAGCGATTGAGCAGCAATTTCTAATCGATTGATAATTTCTTCGGGAATATGCAAAGCAACTTCGACATCTTCTCCCTTGTAACCAAAGTTCCGCTCTCTTTGAATGACATTCAAAAATAGTTGACCATTGGTCACATAGTTTGCGCTAGAAAGTTCTATACCCAAAAATCTTTCGTAATTTCCTAAGTCTTGATCGGTTTCTACTCCGTCTTCTGTCACAAAAACTTCGCCATGTTCTTGTGGTCTTATTGTGCCGGCATCGACATTAAGATAAGCGTCGCATTTAACTGGTGCAACCGTGTAACCCCGAGACTGCAGAAGCGCCGAAATCGTCGCGGTTGTAATACCCTTCCCTACCCCGGAGATCACGCCACCGCTAACAAAAATAAATTTAGTTTTGAGGTTTTTGGTTTTTCTTGTTTTGATGTGGTACGACATTATGTTGAAAGATTAATTTTGAGTTTGGCGTTGATTCCTTGGCCGAGTTTGATTTGTATGATATGTTCTCCGTGTTTTTTGATACCGTGGATGTTGGGGATTTGGGTTTTGTCGAGATCAATTTTGAGTTGTTTGGTGATTGCTGTAATTAAGTCTTGCTGGGTTAATCCAGAATAAGCTTGTCCTTGTTCGTTAGTTTGAAGACTAAGTTTTATGGTATTGCTTTCTAGTTTTTGCTTCCATTTAACAAATTTGTCGTGATCTTTGGCTTGCTTTTTTTGTTTGTTAGCAACTTCTTGCTTGACTTTGGTTTGGGTGGCTTTGCTGGCCAGTTGGGCAAGCCCTTTGTTAATCAAAAAGTTTTTGGCGTAACCGTCTGAGACTTCTTTGACTTCGCCTTTTTGACCAATTTTGGGAACTGATTTGAGTAAAATTACTTTCATATTTTTAAAAAATAAAAAACCCTCATATTGAGAGTTTTGGCTCTTTTTTAGTATATCAGCTTTTTTTCGTCTGGCAATATGACTTGTGTACAACTAAATTCTTAAGTATTTTCTCATAGCCAAAAGGCTAGAAATCGTGCTCAAAGTAAATGCGATGAGTAATTGAACAATAATGACAACACCAAATGTCATGAGGTTTCCGTCAAAAATACTTTCTCCCGGGGTGAGATATTGGCTGATTTTTGGCAACATAGAGAAGTAAATTGGGGTTAACAAAATCCCTGTGATAGCAGCTGCGAAAATACTGTACAAGAAAGCTTCGACAATAAAAGGTCCTCTGATATACCAGTTGGTTGCTCCGACTAAGCGCATAATTTCAACTTCTTCGCGGCGGTTATAAATAGTAAGTGCCAAAGTGTTAAACATCACCAAGACAGCGATTAAACAAAATACAGTAATCAGGATAATTCCAAAGGTGATAATAAAAGTTAGTAAGGTATTAAGTCGGTCGATTATTACGCGGTTGTCTTCAAAATTAACTTCTTTGATTTTGTCAGAAAATTGATCGGATTTGAGTAATTGATCAATCGCCGAAAAATCTTCGAGATTATCAGCTTTGATTTGCAGGGTTGCTGGAAATGGGTTTTCGGTAAGTTCGTCTAAGGAATCTGTAATAAGTTGGTCGTCCTGGTGACGTTGTCTAAATTCACGTTGAGCTTCTTCACTAGAAACATAATCAATTGCGGTAATACGAGTGTCCTTGAGGAGTTCATCTCTGACAACCAAAATTTGTGATTCACTGATTTCATCTTTAAAGTAGGCGCTAATATCAACTCTTTGTTGAATCGATTTGACTGAGTAATTTGTAATTACAAAAAGCAGAGACAAAACCGATAAAATGACTAAGGTAATCGTCATGATAAGTGTTGAAGCTCCAGCTAACCAAAGATTGCGCTTAAGGTTTATAACTCCGTTTTTGATAATTCTAAAAAAAGTAATTAAAATCTTGCTCATAGTGTTCTATAGCTTATATTTACCTTTTGCTTGCTCTAAGGTAATTTGCCCGCCTTCGATCGTGATAACGCGCTTTTTGATTTTGTTAACGATATCTGCGGCATGAGTTGCAAGCAAAACAGTAGTCCCAAGCTTATTGATTTTGAGAAGTAGTTCGATAACTTCTTTGGCGTTGATTTCGTCTAGGTTGCCAGTTGGTTCGTCAGCGAGAAGTAAAACAGGTTTGTGAGCTAGACTGCGAGCGATCGCGACGCGTTGTTTTTCTCCACCAGACATTTGATGTGGAAAGTCTTGTTCTTTATGAGCGAGGCCAACAAGCTCCAAAATCTTTGGGACGTCTTTGTTGATTTGTTCTTTGGTATGTCCCGAAACTTCCATCGCAAAAGCGACATTTTCGAATGCCGTACGTTTTGGAAGCAATTTGATATCTTGAAAAACTACGCCGATTTTTCTTCGCAGATAAGGTAAATCATTCTTTTTGATTTTTCCCATATCGATATCATCGATGAGAATACTGCCATCGTCTAATTCTTCTTCACCGACAATTAACTTCATCAAGGTGCTCTTCCCTGCTCCGGACATTCCGACTAGAGATATAAACTCACCTTGGTCAATTTTGAGATTGATATTGTTGAGGGCTTTGTGGTTGTTGTAATATTTGGTAACGTTTTTGAATTCGATCATTGAGGTATTTAAATCGTGTATTAATTATACCACATTTATATTTTTGCTAACTTGATTTATTATAAGAATTGTGGTATAAAAGTTTTATCGCTTCCCGAGCGAAATTTTTTTGTTGGAGGATGAGTATGATTTTTATTTTTGACCCAGAGGCCAACTCTGGAATGGGTATTGGGAATCAA
Organism: Candidatus Doudnaibacteriota bacterium; assembly: GCA_041389225.1. GTDB lineage: Bacteria > Patescibacteriota > Doudnabacteria > UBA920 > UBA920 > UBA920. The sequence goes on from JAWKSI010000013.1 coordinate 12,206, forward strand.
CTGCACTTAGCTATAGCTAGCGTGTATGGTTGTGACAATGTGACTTTTGTCACTAACCCAATTTGGTTCTTTAACCAAGTTGATCGTCTTACCAAAGACGATAAAGTGGTTTTTGTAAACTACTTTCTGCTTGAAGAGTGGGAAGGTAGTATAAAAAACACTAAAATTGTTTTCGCTCAGGATCTCGAGGCTGTGGATTTGTGGGGTGAGGATTCCAAAGAGATTTATGACTCTTTGCTGTTATACGGCATCGATTCAGAATCCGGCGGAATTTCTACTCCTCAGACTAAAAAGCAAGCTCAAGAATACATCAGTATTCTGGGTGAATTGCCTGAAAGTCGAAGAGGAGCATTCTTAGTTCTAGCGGACTAAGAGGAAAAGTTTTTGTGCTGCGCGTTAGGTTTACGCGCAGCACTTTTATTTTATTCTTAAATATTATTTTACGCTTTGCTCCAAATACTTTTCGACAAATTCTTCGATGTCGCCGTCGAGGACTTTATCAGGATCAGACTCTTCGTAATCAGTGCGATGATCTTTGACGAGTTTGTATGGATGAAGTACATAAGAACGAATTTGATTACCCCACTCTGCAGATTTGAACTCACCGCGGAGTTCTTTTTTTTCTTCGGCTAGTTTGGCGTCCTCTAATGCTTGGAGTCGACCAAGTAAAATTTTCATTGCGACTTCTCGGTTTTGATGTTGGCTTCGTTCGTTTTGAATATTAACTGTAATTCCAGTTGGAATGTGAGTCATACGAATAGCACTATATGTTGTGTTGACGCTTTGGCCGCCGTGACCAGTTGCTGTGTTGGCTTCTATTTTGATATCTTTAGGATCGATTTTATGAACTTCTTTTTCTTCGAGTTCTGGCAGAAGTTCTAATAGAGCGAAAGAAGTTTCTCTGGTTCCGCTTGAGTTAAACGGACTTTGTCTTACTAGGCGATGAACACCTGCTTCGCTTTTGAGTAAACCGTAAGCAAACGGTCCAGTAATATGAACCGTGACAGACTTTATACCTGCTTCGGTTCCATTGCTTTGGTCTAAAATTTGGGTTTTGAGATTTTTTTTCTCACAAAATCTAAGATACATGCGAAGGAGCATTTGCGTCCAATCTTGCGCGTCGGTCCCGCCTGCTCCAGCGTGGATTGCAATAATAGCATTGTGGTCGTCGTATTTTTTTGAAAATAGCGCGAGTAGTCTATTTTTTTTGTATTTCTCGGTTAATTCCTTAACTTGAGATTCTAAAAAGTCGGTTGTTTCTTTGGAGTCGTCTGTGTTTTGTTCTAGCAAGCCTAAGACTTCGTCGATTTGCTCTTCGAGGTTTTGCCAAAAGTCGACAAATTCTTTGAGGTCGGCGTGCTTTTGACTAATTTGTCCTGCGGTTTGGCTATCGTCCCAAAAGTCTGGGGCTTTAATTTTGTCTTCGAGTTCTAAGATTTGCTGATTTTTTTGCTCTAAGCCAAGGTGCGAGATGAGACTTTGCGACTCTTCGCGCAAAGCAGAAAGTTGATTGATAAGTTCGTTCATAGTAGAAGTATAACCAAAAAAAAGAGCTCGGTCACCTTTTGGTTTCCGAGCAAAGATTGGGCTATCGTTTTCTGGTGTAAACCCAGAATTGATAACCGCCATGTTTTTTATGCGTAGCATGACTAACCAACTTTTTATCCCATTCGTCTTCGTCTAATTTTGGGAAAAGACATCACCGTCAAACTCGCGATCGAGTTTGGTGATGTAGAGCTTGTCAGCATCTTTGATAGCATTGCTATAGATCTGACCGCCGCCAATAACGAATACCTCATTGTCGAGATTTTCGGCTTCTTGGACGGCTGTGGCAAGGCTTTTGACAACTTTAACCTGATCACTTGCTACCTTGTAGTCCTTGTTTCTTGAGACTACAAAGTGAAATCGATCAGGTAGGACTCCTGGCAAGCTTTCGAAGGTCTTTCTCCCCATAATGATCGGGTGACCGCTCGTTACTTCCTTGAAGTATTTGAAGTCTGCAGGAATATGCCAAAGCATTTGATTGCTCTTGCTGTCCCCAATAACTCCATTAGCTGCCATCGCAGCGATTAAACTAACCATCGTTATTCTCCTTCTCTAAACAGCAATTGGTGCTGGGATATAAGACTCGGGATCGTACCCCTCAAGACTCAGGTCTTGTAGAGCAAAATCATCGATTTCTTTTACCCCTGGATTTAGCACCAACTTAGGTAATTTTTTTGGTGTTCGGGCGAGCTGTTTGTTAACTGCCTCAAAATGATTGAGGTAGATGTGGTAATCTTCAAAGTTAATAACCAGCTCGTACGCTTTCATATTAACTACCTGCGCAATCATGTGAGTTAAGGTTGCGTAAGAAGCAATATTGAAAGGTACCCCTAAGAATGCATCGGCACTTCTCATGTTCATAATGCAAACCAAATTCATTCCGTCTTCGGTTGGGAAGGTATTGAAATGAGTCCAAGGGTGACACGGTGGCAAATACAATTTTGGTGCAAGTTCTGGAACCCAAGAACTCATGATGATTCGTGTATCATCTGGTTTGGTTCTTAGGAGGTGGACGATGTTAGCGATTTGATCAAAATCACCATATTGGCCAGAGTGTCGCCACTGTTTTCCATAAGTGTCTCCGAGATCGCCATACTTTTCGGCAAACCCGTCTTCGTTAAGGATCCTGTCCTCAAATTCGGCCATTTTTTCTTTCCAAATCTTGGTCTTCTTGTTTGTACCTGGTTCGAATTGTGGAACTTGATCTTTTATTCCAAGGCTTTCTAACCAAGGAACAAAAACCCATTCATTCCAAATTGGAACTCCCTGCTCAACCAAGTTTTTGATATTGGTTGACCCGCTTAGAAACCAAAATAATTCTTTCCAAACCCAGTCGTAGTTGACTTTTTTTGTTGTCATAAGTGGGAATCCATCTTCAAGTTTCCAGCGTAATTGAGTAGCGAACCTTTTTCTTCGACCGACTCCAGTTCTATCGTTTTTGACATCATGACCATTGTCCATAATATCCCGCAACGAGTCTAAGTAGTTTTGCATAATTTTTCACTCCTTTGATTTGAATTTCCTTTACTTCAACAGATGTGTGTAAAATAAAAAACCAAATCAAGTAACAGTTTATTATTTGTTGAGAACTAGTCTACGAACCAATTCCCAGACTTGAGCGTGGATTGCTTCTATGCTTAGAAGTTGGCCATCTTTGTAGCAGTTAATTTGCTTTGTGTTTGGTATTAGTTCTGATAGTTCGTTGTAAACCTCGACAGCTCGATTCAAGTGATTTATATCAGACTCATGGATATCTGTTGAACGATTTTGGTCAAGATTTCGCTTTTTCAAAAGTTGTAAGCTAACTTCTGCTGGAACACTCAAAATTATATTAAGGTGGGGTTTTGGAATTTCAAAGACTTCAAATTCTAATTCTTGAAGCCATTTATAGAAAGAAATTCTTGCGTCTTTGTTTTCGATTTTGCTGCCTTGGTGACCCGCGTTTGATAGATAGTATCTGTCACAAACCACAATTTTGCCTTGATCTAGAGCTTCTTGGATTTGTGTTGATCCGTTAAATCGGTCAACAGCATAAAGAATAGAAACCGCTTTAGCATTTGCGTTTCTGTATTCTCCGTTGAGATACTTTGATACTAATTGACCCGTGACTTCCTTATATTGAGGGAAGCCACATTCGAATACTTCGTAACCATTATCTCTTAGGGTTTGGGCGAGTTTTTCTGCCTGAGTGTGCTTTCCGCTTCCGTCAGAACCTTCGATAACTATGAATTTACCATAGTTGTTAGTTTTTTGGATTTTTTGAGATCGATTAAACATATCTATTTCCTCCGTATTTTTGATTTGATCTGATCATAGTATATCCAAAAATTATTAAAAGTCGAGCCACTCGTTATTTTTTTCAAAGTTTTTGTAATACTGCGAAGCTTGAGGTTTCATTGCACCGTAGTATTTACTACCAAGATCCCCTTTTCCATAAGGTACCTCGGCTTCTGAAGAAAGTTTGACAAATGTCATTTGGCCGATTGGCATTTTGTAATACAACACAATTGGCAAGTTAGCAATATTATGAAGTTCGAGAGTGATTTTGAGTTTATTACCTGGATCAATATAGCCCGCTGTGGCATGGACAATTAATCCAATTCTTCCAAGGCTGGATTTGCCGTCCAAATGCCCAACAACGTTATCTGGTAGACCAATTGTTTCGTATGTCATCCCAAGTGCAAATTCTCCAGGGTGAAGCACAAACTGTTTGTCGTTATTAATCGTGATAGATTTCATCATATCGTCAATTGGTTTTTTGACATCTATTGCAGTATGAGACGAAGAGTCAAAGATCAAAAAATCAGCTCCCAAATGCACATCGACACTGGCTGGTTGGATTGAATTTGGAAATAAAGGATCAACCGTAATTTGCTTTTCTTCAAGGGATTTTTTGATGTCTTTGTCTGATAAAATCATTATTTTTTTGTTTAATGCTACTAGAATTGTAGCGGTTTTTTGAGATATGGCCAAATCTAAAACCGCTAAATTGTAGAGTTATTTTAGCGGTTTTTAGTCTCTTCGACTGGGAATTTGCAAATCAGCATCATCCGGGATATCACTGACGACAAGGTCGAGCTGTGCGTCCATTATAATTTCGTGCAGAGCCTGTTTGTCTGGAGACAGTGTAAACCTAGATTTTTGCAAAATATTTTGACAAGCTTGAACATGCCTTTTAATTGCTCTGATTGCTAATTGCTTCTGCCTTTTGTTTAAGCTGTCATATATATTGCGATATCTTGTATCACAAGTTTGTTTTATAAGTTCTGTAATTTGACGATCCGAGTTCTTGTCTTTTCTCATATATCCTCATTAAGACATTGTGGTTTTAGTGTTAATTAAAAAGCATTCATCGATGCTTTTTAATTTTTCTAAACTAAATTGAAAATTTTATCCCTGGTCCCATAGTTGAGTTGAGGGACATATTTTGCACAAAGTTGCGCTTAACTGCTGCAGGCTTTTGCGCGTGCAAAGCTTCTATGAAAGTCTTGATGTTTTCTTCTAGCTTGTTAGAATCAAAATCAACTTTGCCGACAATTTGATGAATGTTACCAGAGTTGTCATTTTTGAAGTTAAGCTTACCTGCTGCAATTTCTTTGATTGCGCCTGCGATATCTTCGGTTACTGTTCCAGTTTTTGGATTTGGCATCATCCCTCGGGTTCCCAATAATCGAGCAATTTGAGCCAATTTTGGCATAATAGCAGGCTCTGCTACTGCAACATCAAAGTCAGTTTTTTCGGTGGTTTTGATCTTTTCGATCAGAGATTCACCGCCAATAATTTCTGCGCCAGCAGTTTTGGCCTCGGCTTCTTTGGCTTCGGTTACAAAAGCGGCGATGCGCTTGGTTTTTCCTGTCCCGTGAGGGAGTGTAATAGATCCACGGATTGCTTGATCGGTTTTACGAACTTCGATAGCTGTTTTGATATGTAACTCAACAGATCCTGGGAATTTGGTTGTCGAAGTTTTCTTAGCTAATTCGATAGCTTCTGCTAAAGAATAAACTTTATCTTTATCAACTTGCTCTTTGTTTGCCTGGTGGCGTTTACTAATTTTCATACTTTTCCTTTCGTGGTGCGAACACTAAGTTTGATTAGTTAATCGATTCTTAGCTCCCACAAATTAATTGATTAAATTATTTTTCCCAAAGCTTGTCTTCGAGAGAAGAAGTTTTTAATGTCCCTGTCTCAGGATCAAATTGGGTTATAAATTCTGTATTTACTGGTAGTCCGATAATTTTTAGAATCTCGCTGAATAACTGCTGTTCCTGACCGACCATATCTTCTTCTAGATTATAACGAGTTGCTAGAGTATATAGCTCGTCATGAATATTTTCGTAATCTTCTTGGGCAAAGAAAATCTCATTGTTATGTAGCTGATTGGCAACGTTCGCCTTGATTAGCGCTACTGATTTTTCTGCTTTTATACGGTCATTTTTTGGTGCGTTATTATATCGCAATAAAATCGTTGTAAAAGTTTTGTCTAGATATTCTGTGATAGTGCTATCAGCTTTTTTGATTCTTGATTCAAGGTCAAAAGGGTTGTGACTTTATTTGCTATTCATGGAGTTTAGGCTTCTTTTCTTGCTAATTTCCAGTGGTAATAAAATACCGGTGAAGTAACTAAGATCATTGCCAAAGCACTAGAAGCTTGGCTTTGATTTCTGGCTGTCTTGCGGTCTTGTTCTTGTTGTTTTTGCTTTGCTTCCCAGTCTGAGTCGTCGCATCTTGGATCGCGATAGATCGCTATATCTGCTTGTTCTTCTGAACTTGCATTGAGATCCATAGCTGGTTCCGCTTGCATTTCTGGTTTAACCGCAGGTTCTACTGGAAGAGGATTTGAGTCACCACAATATGGTGGTTCGATGTATCCGTAGTAATTTTCGTCTGCTTTGGTAAAAATCCAAGTAGAAAACGCAGTGTTTAGCAGGATAATTCCAGCGATAATTAGGATAATCAATGAGATTAACGAGACTAAGTATAGATATACTTTTTTGATCCAAGTTAGATTCATAATATTATTCGGTTACTTCTATACCCATAGAACGAGCAGTCCCACGGATGATTTGTTCAGCTCCCGCCATATCAACAGCATTTAAATCTGCCATTTTGGTCTCGGCAATTTCTCTAGCTTGAGCGGCGGTAATTTTACCAACTTTAGTAGTGAGTGGGTTACTCGAGCCCTTGCTCAAATTTGCTGCTTTGAGAATTAAGTTTGCCGCAGGCGGGCTTTTGAGAATAAACTCAAAAGTGCGATCTTCGTAAATAGTAAGTTCCGCAGGGATAATCATATCCCCCATTTGCTTGGTTTTTTCGTTAAATTGATTGGTGAAGTCACTAATGTTAATTCCGTGTGGTCCAAGCGCTGTACCGACTGGTGGAGCAGGAGTTGCTTTTCCAGCTGGAATCTGTAGCTTTACTACAGCACTAATTTTTTTCTTCTTTGCCATAATATTCCTTATAAGAATTGGTATCGTAATACTTGGCGGTATTAAGACGAGACTAAACTCTTGAGTTTGAGCCAACTAATTCTTATTTAATTAATAGGTTTTGCGCGAAATATTAGAGCTAAGAGTTCTGGCTCTAATATTTCGCGCAAAAAATGTTTATACTTTTTTGACTTGCAAAAAGTCTAATTCGACAGGAGTTTCGCGACCAAAGATGGTGACCATCACTTTAACTTTACCTTTGGCTTGGTCGATCTCGCCAATCTTTCCTTCGTAATCTTTGAATGGCCCATCGGTTATGTTGACTAGTTCACCAACTTGAAAGTCTACTTTGAACTTTGGCTCTTCTTCACCCATTCGTTTTTGGAGAAGTCCCCATTCTTCTGGGGAAACTGGAGTTGGAATTGTTCCACTACCTACAAAACCTGTAACGTTAGGTGTGTTTCTGACTACATACCAAGAGTCGTCAGTTACAATCATATGAACCAAGACATATCCTGGAAAGATTTTTTCTTCAACAGTTGTTCTTTTCCCATCGCGGATCTTGATCTTCTTTTCTTTTGGCACAATTGCGTCGAAGATTTTGTCTTGCATATTAAGATTTTCGATACGTTGTTTGAGGTTGAGTGCAACACTGTCTTCGTAGCCGCTATAAGTATGAAGCACGTACCAGTGTTTTTCACCTGTGACTTGTTGTTTTGACATTTATTACTTGATTAATGCTTCAAAGCCTTTGAGCAAACCATAGTCAGCAGCACCGAGTACAGTTGCTAGAACCAAAGAGAATACCACGATTGTGACGGTATAGCGAATAACATCATATCTGGTTGGCCAGACAACTTGCTTGATTTCGCTAATTACATTATTGATAATTTTGATTGGATTTTTCATTTTTGCCTTTAATTAAGCCAAAAGTTAATAAAAAATAAAAGTTTTTTAAAACCCCTTGGGGGCTTTGGCCTAATTATACTATACTTTTTGAGTTTTGGTCAAATAAAAAAGCAGCCCGTTGTGCAGGTTTGCACAACGGGCTGTGAGGGTTTTCAGGCGACGTTATTCATGCCGACGAGGTAAATCCAAAACCATTTTTCTGGCACCTCGTAGTTTATAATCTGCTTGGTTGAAAACAGATCATTCTCCGAAAAATGAACTTCATTTTCGGAGTTTACAACCTTGATAAAATCATCCATGAGTTTAAAAAACTTTTGAATGTTTTTCTTTTCTTTTTTTGACGCGGTTAAGCATTCAAACACCGTTCTCCGGTCAGTGTCTGTGCGACGTAAGACTACGAGCTGGCTGTTTTCTAGCGCGTGCCCTTGATGCTTGGCTATTGGCAAACCAAGGGTATCGGCAAGCTGTGCCTCGTCTTTGAGAAACTCGTTGCCTTTTGCGATTGCAAACACATGATTCCTTGATGTTTTGATCATCAAGTAGCTTGGGTTTTTGCTTTGTTTGGAGTCTTTGTAGTAAGTCTCTAAAACTTGGGATTCCCCATTTGGATCAACCCAAGTTGTCACCAGACTGGTCGAAACAACTTTGTCTGGTGAGACATGAGAAAGAATCTTATACTCGCAAAGACATCCGATAATCGAAAGACTTTTGGGTATTTCGATGTTCGGTCACACTCTCGGTCTCTGTGGTAGTGGACTAAATGGGTTGTCCATTGGTGTTTGTGGTTTGGCTGGAAGCGTTAAAACTATAATCGCAGCAATTGTAATGAGCACAATCGTTGCAATTTTTAGATATTTTACGGAAAGTATCATCTGGTTTTTGTTCCCTTTGGTTTTTAGATTTTTTAGATTATCAGACCTTTGCCAAAAGTCAAATCTTGACAGTTATTATTTTTTGATGGATAGAGAGGTTGTTTGAAATGGAGTTAGTCGAACTTATCAGGCGGGCTGTAAAATCGATTGCAAAATTTAAACTTATGAGGAATTTCCTAGAAGATAGCCCGACGTTTTTAGATGCGCAGAAGTATATGCGCTTATACTTTTGGTTTTACATATTCGAACCAATGGTATCGTTGAACCTTTTTGTTAATTGGATTGTTGATCTACGAAATGGATCGAGTCATTGATTCTTTATTCCAAAAAACATTGGTTGGTCAATTGAGCGAATTATTCCTTAATTTTTGCTAGAAGAATCCAGCAATGCTCTTTATGAGGCAATGGATGAGCTCCATGAGTCAAAGTTAATACCTGATGATCGAGGTGTATTTGATCCCAAGCTGGCTATAGATTTATTATCTCAAGCATATCGCGATGAAATAAAATGGCCATGATGGCAGTTTTCGAAAGGATTTTATTGGAGATAAAGTCTGAGGAGTCGCTTCTCCATCGACACGGAACTTTTATCTTTATATCAAAAAACCCGCTAAGTAAGAAATACTTAGCGGGAGATTTTTTTGAATACGATACTCAAACCTTAACTACCTTTGTCGAGGTGAGTTGTCATCGAGTATCGTTACCGGTGTGAGGCTAACATCAGTTTCCAACCCCGGCAAACAATCATTGCGCTATTATCAGGATAGCAACCACAACCGATTGCCGAGAGTGTTCCGAGGTAAGCCATGCTCTGGAGAGTTTTTGCAAGTAGATTGTAGTAATCTGATCGGTGAACCTTCAAGTGAATCAATTCGTTGGCGGCGATCTCCTCCAAGCTTTCTTCTTCGCTGCATCCTTCGTCGTCGATAGCTTGAGAATGCTGATGTACGGCCAAGATTCTAGCCTGGTCGGCTGTTGTTTTGGCCTCTTCAAGGCATCTCAAAGCCAGAACGAAGATTTTTTTGCTTTCCTCTGGTATTTTGCCAAGTTCCGTATAATCATCCTTTAGTTCTTTGAGGGTCGTCCTGTCCCATTCGGCCATTACATCCTCGGTGATTTCACTCAACAAATGTGAAATGTTCTCGATGGTGAATTCTTCTTCGTTTTCAGGAAAAAACTTTACATCTTCGATTTTTTCCTGAGCTTGTGTGGTTTCGCTCATAATTTTTCCTCCGTAATTGTGTGATGTTTGAAAATTAAATTGTCGATTAGCTTTAGCCACTTAGGGCCTTATCCTAATAGACTTATGAAGATACCACATATACTTATGTTAGTCAAGCCAATGTATAAGTTAAAACCGCTATTTCTAGCGGTTTATGTGTAAATTAGTTATATGGTGAGTCTGGCTAGATATCCAAGTTTTTGACTTTTTTGGCGTGGGCATTGATAAAGCGTTTGCGCGGCGCTACTTCACTACCCATCAAAGTTTCAAAGACTTCGCTGATCCTTTCGGCGTCTTCGACTTTGACTTGTAGCATAACTCTATTTTCTGGATCCATAGTTGTATCCCAGAGTTGTTCTGCGTTCATTTCTCCCAAACCCTTGTATCGTTGAATATGATACTTGATACCATTGCGGCTACCTTTGTCGCCTGGTTGAGTTGCTTGTTCGAGGTCTTCGCCCTCTGTTTCTTCGGTAGGCTCTTCTGCTGTGGTTTGCTTGATTGTCTTTTTGGCCTTTGTTTTGTTTGCAGTTTTTTTACTTGCAGCTTCTTTGGTTAAGTCTTCGATAAGTTCGTCTCGCTCTTCTTCGTTGAAAGCATATTGAAAAGTTTTGCCAACTTGGACTCTGTATAGAGGTGGTTGAGCAATATATAAGTGGCCGTTTTTGATAATCTCTGGGAAATATCGATAGAACAAGGTTAACAATAAAGTTCGAATATGAGCACCATCAACGTCAGCATCGGTCATTATGATAATACGGTGATAACGAAGTTTTTCGATGTCGTACAAATCCCCTACCCCTGTTCCAAAAGCAATTACCAGGTTTTTGATTTCTTGGCTCGAAAGCATTTTGTCTAGACGAGCTCTTTCGACGTTAAGGATTTTTCCTTTGAGCGGTAAAATTGCTTGAAAACTTCGATCGCGTCCTTGTTTAGCACTACCACCAGCGGAATCTCCCTCAACAATGTATAATTCGCTTTTGCTTGGGTCCTTTTGGGTGCAATCGGCAAGTTTTCCTGGCAAAGCCAACCCTTCGAGAACTCCTTTGCGAATGACACTGTCGCGTGCCGCACGTGCCGCTAATCTAGCTTTGCTAGCAAGCAAAGCTTTCTGAATAATTTGTCCGGCAGCTGTTGGGTTTTCTTCGAGATAGTTTTCTAATTCAGAAGACAAAACCGAATCAACAGCAGTTCTAACCTCTGGATTACCTAGCTTTGCTTTGGTTTGTCCTTCGAATTGAGGATTAGGAAGTTTAACCGAAATAACCGCAGTTAGTCCTTCTCGCAAGTCTTCACCGGTGAGCTTATCTTTATCTTTGATAATATTATGTTTGGTTGCATAAGAGTTAATCGATCTAGTCAAAGCTGTTCTAAAACCGGTGACGTGCATACCGCCTTCTGGGTTAAATTCATTGTTAGCATAAGCTAGAACTACTTCGTCGTAGTCGTCGGTGTATTGAATTGCGAGCTCGACCATAATATCTTCTTCATACATCTTGTTGATGTAGATTGGGTCGTGCTTAACTTTTTTGTTACGGTTGAGCTGTTTGATATAACTAATAACCCCACCTTCAAAATAGTATTGATAGGTTAAGCCAATGCGTTCATCCGAAATCACAAAATGCAAACCTTTGGTTAGGTAAGCTTGGCTGCGTAAATGTTCGCGAATAGTTTTGAATTTAAATTCTACAGTTTCAAAAATACTATCATCTGGGTAAAAAGTAATCGAAGTTCCGCTTTGTCTTTGGTCGTTCTTGTTGATTTTGCCAACAGCTTTAACTTTGCCGGTAGGTTTACCGATTTTGTAGCTTTGTTCGTAGATTTGGCCATCTTTTCGTACTTGCGCGGTAAGATTGGTCGAAAGCGCGTTAACCACAGATACACCCACACCGTGAAGTCCACCCGAAACTTTGTATCCAGAAGCGTCACCTCCAAATTTACCACCAGCGTGAAGCACTGTAAGTACAGTTTCTAGTGCAGATTTTTTTGTAGTTTTGTGGATATCAACTGGAATCCCGCGACCGTTATCGTGAACTGTTAACCCGCCATCTTTTTGTACAACGACTTCGATTTTATCAGCGTGACCAGCCATTGCTTCATCTACCGCGTTATCTACAACCTCCCAAATTAAGTGATGAAGACCGGTGCTAGAAGTAGAACCAATGTACATCCCAGGGCGTTTGCGGACCGGATCTAATCCTTCTAGAACTGTAATATTTTTGGCTGAATATTCTGAAGTTTTGATTTCTTTTTCTGGTTTGCTAGTTTTAGCCTGTTTTTTTACTGCCATTTATCAATTTATAAATTATAAAATCCTTATAAATAAAAGAGATTTGAATAATCTCGATATTAATATCTTATCATAAAAACGGCTGATTTACTACTCAAAATTGTATAAAAACCCCGTTATTTAAGCTAAAAATAACGGGGTTTTGGTCGATTTAGTAATTAACGCATTTCGGCATCAAATTGCTCGGCTGTTTGTTGATAAATTTGCTCCTGGATTGGGTCAATTTCGGTAGCTTCGAGAGTGTGATCAAGGCTACGATAATGGATTCTGTAAGTGTAACTTTTGCGGTCAGAGCCAAATTTTTGATCATTTTCGTACTCGTCTGTAAGCTCTACTTCTTCGATCAAATCTCCGCCAAGTTCGCGAATCAAATCAAAGTAGTCATTGGGAACAAAAGTTTTGCTGACAATAAACGAAACATCTCTGATGACTGGTGGATACTTGCTTACTTCTTGATACTTTTGCCCAAGCTTGAGTTGCTTGCTAACACGTTCGTCTTCGCTCCACAAAAGTCTAATGTCTGGCAACTCCATACTAATAATTGCATGTCTTTCAAGACCTGTGCCAAATGCCCAACCACCATAAACTTCTGGGTCAATTCCTAATTCTTTAAGCACGCTTCCTTGAGCCATACCAGCACCAAGAATTTCGATCCATTCGCCATCTTTGTCGACTTCCATTTCGATACTAGGGTCAGTATACGGGAAAGTGTCTTTGTTAAAACGATACTTAATATCCTCGCCATACATCGCTTTGGCAATATCAACCAAGGTATTTTTGAGGTCATCAATAGTTAGCTCTTGTTCATCTTTTTTGTGAAGATATAAGCCATCAAGTTGATGAAAAACATTCATGTGGTGTTTGTCTAGTTCGTCTTTGCGGTATACTTTTCCATAACTCAAAACTTTGATTGGTTCTCCAGCTTGATATTTGGCCACAATTTGGGGATGTTTGAGGTAGTAATACCACATTACTGTAGTGTGTGGCCGCAAAATGTGGTCGTCACTAACATAATAAGTATCAGATTTGCTCCGTGCCACATGATCATTGGCAAAATTAAATAAATCAAAGGCCACAGAAGTTGGAACAATCTCAGGAACTTCTGCTACATCAAATCCATCAAAAATTGGTAAACCAGTGATACGATCGATTAGTTCTCGGATAGGGCCAGAATCGGATCGAGTTAAATCTGGCATTGCTAAATA
>JAWKSI010000014.1:0-6143 GCA_041389225.1 Candidatus Doudnaibacteriota bacterium
TTTTTTAATAATTTTGGATTACTCAAAGATTTTTGCATGAGCATAAATAAAACAGCAACTTCTTTTGCAGTTCTACTTTCCAAATTACTATAAGATCCTGTCCAAACTGTCACATGCTCAACCCCTTCTCTAAAAGCAGCTTCGATGCATTCAAAAATTCTCTCAACCCCCACTTCGTGGCCTTGCCAAGGTAAAAAACGATGAGCCTTGGCCCATCGTCTATTTCCATCTGGAATTATTGCTAAATGTTTCGGTACCTTTTTCATAAAAAATATTTTATTGTTCGTCTGCGCTTGGTCCATAGATTGATGGCACCAAACCACCAGCTAATCTAATATAAACAGTTAACTGACCACGGTGATGAATCGTATCAGACAACATAGCCAAAACCCATTGTGCAACCGTATGAGTCTGACCCCATAACTCCAAGTCTTTATTTAGGTCTTCTGCATTTGTCTGTTTAAGAGTTTCGACTAATTGACCGAGCAAGTCGTCGATTGTCTGCGCCGCTTGTTCTGGATCGGTGATTTCTGGAACCCCAGCATAAGGATCGGTGATTTCTTCCCCTTTGAGAATCAAATTAGCAATGGACAAATCTGCGCCAAAAGCGCGCATAAGCTGTTTGATACTCATCGACTTTGGATGTGGTTGATAATCCATTTGCTCGGCAGGGAAAGCCCTAAGAGCTTTTTGTGTTAATTTATATTCTTTTTCCAAAAAAGGGATCAAGTATTGACTTGTAAACATAATTTAATTTATTAATTGTTTAATATCTTGCGGATTGATAGTTTGAATTTGCTCAGGCGAAACGCCGGAAGAAGTAAATAATGCCTGAGTAAACAATAAAAAGATTATACCCGAAATTATAGTCAGGACCAAGCAAATTATAGCGGTGCTTTTTTTGTCAGACTTATCTCCAAGCATAAACCATCCGGCCCACAAAAACCCCACTGGTGGAAAGCCCAAAGAACTCAAATAAGCCCAGCGTTTTTGTCGGCCAGAAATTTGATCCGAAGTTTGTTGCAAACTATTAATCACCAAAATTGCAGCATCAATATTTTTATCTTTAGCCAATTCTGCGTATTGACCAATTTGTTTTTCTAAATCTTGCTCGTTCATAAAATTATTTATAATCCACTCACTCCTGTTAAAAATAAATCCATAGCTCGATTAAGCGTATCTACGGCCTCAAAAGTAGAACCTTGCTCACGCAAAGTTTGACCTTCTGTTAAAAGTTGTTCGGCGTTATTTGGCATTTTTACTCTTCTCTACTTCTTTTTCTTCTTTTTTGACTGCGGCTTTGGCCACAGTTTTCTCTTGATAAAAATTAAGCATCGAAAAAATTACCATACTTGCAAAAATTATCCCGATGATGTTAATGATAAACTGCAAGCTTGCCGCCCGCGCCACGGCAAAATTAAACTCAGCAATTCCTACCCCGATCGCCGCTACCGGAGGGATTAAAGCAACCGAAATTGCTACACCAGTAAGATGCTCATTAAATTGAGGTTTCAAAAATGAAATCGATCCAGCGATCCCAGAAACCACGGCAACCATTAGATACAAAATAGATGGCTCGATCGAATTAAGAAAAACTCGATTATAAGGATCACCTGTACTGCCCAAAAAAACTGTAACCAAAGCAGCTAAACCAATTCCTAAGAGTAAGCTTTTGCTAATTGTAATTAAAGATCTAACAATTAACTTACCATCAGCCATAATAATCCCCATAGACAAACTCAAAACTGGGTATAGCAAAGGTGCGATCAACATACTTCCAATTATTACAGTTACACTATCTGCCAAAATTCCGAGTGTCGCCATTAGCACCGACAAGCCCACCAAAACAAAAAAGTCAAACCTTGGAGCGCTATGTTCGATTAACGAAATAATTGCTCGGTCGATTGATTGTCGGTCTACGTCTATTAAAAACTTCGCCATTAAATTATTTTTACTATTTGTTTTATTATATCAAACTCTATTTGATTTTTTGGTAAACAGTTGTGTCCTCAAAACTCGAAATTTGTTTCCAAAGTCCATTGTTCAAAATTTCTTCAAAGAATTGATTAGATGTTCTACTTGTAAGATGATTATTGCCCAAAATCAAAACTCCTTGTGGCTTAAGGAGTCTTTGGTAGGGTTGCAAAAACTGATAATGAATTTGAAAACCATCGAAAAATATTAAATCAAAGCTTTGACTCAAAACGCTCTGATCTTCCAAATAGTCTTCGGCTTCTACATTAAGAAGACTAATATAATCTTGGAGCCGATGTTCTCTAATAAGTTCTGTCGCTAATTCAAAATGCGAAAGATCCTTTTCTAACGAAACTAAATGGCTTTGCTTCTGCTTTGCTAATTGCTGTGCGATTAAAATTGTTGTATATCCAACACCAGCGCCAATCTCCAACACTTGTTTTGGTTGGTAATGGTTAAGCAAATTTAATAAAACTTGGCCTGACTGATATGGCGCTGCGCCACATTTATGTTCTAGTTGATGTGTTGTCGCCCAAGCAAATAAATCTTCCATAAAAACTCTAAGCTTCTAAAGGTGAATCCTCTACATTTGTAGGACGAACACGCACTTGCAAATATTTAAATATTTCCTGCGGAACATTGATATTAGTCGCTTTTTCAAAACCTTCAAACCCAGCACTCGCATTAACTTCGCAAACCCGATATCCGTCTTTGTCAAATAATAAATCAACTCCGGCAACTTCCAAACCAATAATTTTGGCCGACTCAATTGCTAACCATTCAATTTCAGGAGTGAGTTCAATCGGTTTGACTGTTCCACCACCACTGTAGTTAGCTTTGTAATCACCTTCTTTACCTGAGCGCAACATCGCACCAATCGGAGTTCCTCCGACAACAATAACTCTAATGTCTTGCCCTCTCTTAGTCGAAATAAACTCTTGCAGAATAAAGTTATGCTTTTGATAATCAACAGAGGCTTCTAAGATTTCGATCAAATCTTCTAATTCTGCGCGGTTATTGGTGAGCATAATTCCTTTACCAACAGAACCTTCACCTTTTTTGACAATAATAGGATAATCCAAATGCTTCTCAACAAAATCGAGTTTTAGAGGAGTTTTGGCCAAAATACTGTTAGGCACAGGAATATTTTGAGCATTTAATAACTGGAGCGAAGACAATTTATCTTTAGCGATCTGACGAGCACGCGAGTCATTAACTACAAACACGGGACTATCTTCATAAAACTTAGTCACCATGTGAGCATAATTACTAGTATTGTAGCGCGGAATAACTACGTCAGGTAATGGCAAAGGTTTTTCGTTATAGTAGATAACCTCTTTACCATTATCACCAATAACCAAATCAAATTTATAAACTTCTAAGACTCTAAATTTGATCCCCATAGCCTTAGCTTCTTCTTTAAATCGCTTAGTTGAATAGAGCTTTGGATTATTTCTACCAACAATCAAATAGACTTTTAGCGACTTCGCTTTTTTCATAAATTTACAAAAATAATAAAAACTGATTTCAAAAATCAGCTACAGTATGGCACAATTTGCAAATTTTGTCGAGTGTCCAATTGCTATTCGATAACTCGATAGTCCTCGTGATCCCATAACCAGTACAACAGCAAAGAAGATAAAAAACCTGTTAACATTACCACCCAACCAAACACATAAAAAACCATGCTAATCGCGGAAGTGTGCTTTAACCATCCCAAGATAAATAAGATTTGATTCCAATCATGCGAATCCTTATCACCAGTTAGTAACGGGAGTTGCATAGTCAAGGCATCTCCAGCGTAGACCGAGACATTAAAAAAATTAAAACTCGCCCAAAAACACATTAAGCCAAACGAAATAAATTTTTTGGTCCACAGAAAATATCCAGCAAAGATTAGTGGAATAATTATTTGTAACATCGAACCGCCAAGCAACGTCAAAAGTTCACCAAAAGGCATAAACACAACATGACCAGCTTCGTGAATAATGAGATTAATATTATCAATAAAATGCCAATCACCAAGCTGGCTAGCATAATAAATTGAATATACTAATGCAATTACAAGCAGTGTCGTTTTAAGTTTTTTCATTTATTTTTTATTTTGATTTGGCTAGGAAGAATATAACTTTATAATAGCAAATTAACCACAAAAAGTTAGGAAATAAAGATTATTTGACTTTTTTATCCCGCAATAATTGACAAAACTAATATATTGTAGTATAATAAAACAAAAAATTTTGAGGGGGATCTTTGACCATGAAGACAAATTGGGGAAGATAAATTAGCGATTTTTGGCTCAATCGGCATAGTTGGACTATTTATCATAATCTTCGTAATTATGATGAAAGTCTTTGAATTTGTTGTCCTTGATGCGTTTTTTTACGCATTTTTGACAATAATATTCTTGATCAATGGTTTCATTTTTCTTTTTAGGTACTTAGTCTCGCTTAGTCACCAGCAAAGAAAAGCCAGACTAGCCATCTTTTTGGTTGTTGCAGTGACATCAACTCCTGGTAGTCGGCTTCTTCTACCAAAATTTCCGCGGGCATTACTTGTTAAAGGAAGTTCGCAGGGAATTTGTCAGAGAAGTCGAGCTAAAAAGGTCCAGGCTCCCAGGTGACCTTTGGCCTTCAGATCGGAAGGTTGAGGTGGCCATGGAGTTCTATCCAAAACTGGAGCGCTTGATCGAAAAGAAAGATCGGATCCTCAAGGAAAACAACCTGAGGGTCGTCGGTCAAGATCAGTGGGTTCGCCAAAAAGAATCTACTGACAGTGAGCGTTATATCGGGATGTTTGATGTTTACACTACTAACTGGTAGTGTGGTGCCCAAAAATTTTGGAGGGGAATGATGGATAAAGTAACCAAGTTTACTAGCGGTATAGTAGGTATCAGTTTGGCCATTGACGTAACCCTAATGACAAAAGTATTAGGGTTTGGCCTACTAGATGCTATACAATATACAATTGTTGTTTTAACAAGCGTGGTGATATCTGGATTGATCACCATTTTTGTCGGCAGTGTCTTAATAGGTATAACCAGCCAAAGAAAAATCCACTTAGTGCTTGTTGCAATTCTTGCACTAGTATTTGTTGGTTTCTTTGGGACACACTTTTACAAAAACCTCGTAGGACTTTATTTGATAAAAGAAGTCCGCGTGGAATTTGTCAGGATGGTTGAGATCAAGAGGTCTCTTCTATTTTTCAAAAAGGATGACCGCTCAGTACGTACTGAAATAGAGCGTAGGTTTGGCTCGAAACTTGATCATCTGATCAAGCAGAGAGACGAGATCCTCGAGGAGAACAACCTCAGAGTCATAGGAAACGATCCCTGGATCGTTGAATTGCATTCCGGTGCTGATGATCAGTACTTCGGAATGATCGATGTTTATACTACTGACAACTAGTAGTGTATCCAGGGAAGCAAGTTCGAGCATCGGAAGTTTTACTTCCGATGCTCTTTTATTTATCCACCCATGATTCAGCAAAATAAGTTTACAATCCTCCCCCACCCTTAAAATGAACAACTTTAAACATTACATAACCCTAAACAAAAAACACCGCTCTCGCGGTGTTTTTTGTGGCAGACCATCTCGAGATAGAACTGTGGAATAACAACACCCAAAGGCTTTTATTTTAATATCAATCTATTTAAATTAACCCATCTCGAGCCTAACAAAAATTGACAAAAGTGACAGTGAGTAAAAATCTACAAAACCTTCACAAAACTCTCCCATATCTCATGCGATTTTTCTTTTTGAGTTTCAATATGGTTTTCTAGTAACAATAGATAATGATTCTTATCTTTAGATTCTAACCCTTCTATAATACCCGCAGGGCTTTTTGCATTTACCACAAGACCTTCGGCAACTCTATCGATAGCTTGATGGTGAGCACAATGAACATCTCTAGACCCTGATCCAATAATCTTCGCAAGTCTAGTGCCTTGGAGTACATCCATAGTTTGACCTCTAAAAGTTGCTACGTCATCATAGCTAGAACCAGGGTCAACCATATGCTTTTCGGTCGTCTCTACATCTGTTAATTCTTGAATAAGTGAGCCTCCCATAATCACATTTACGATTTGCATCCCACGGCAAATACCCAGAATTGGCTTTTTATCTACCAAAGCTTTTTTAATAACAAGCTCCTCCACCCTGTCTCTTGCT
>JAWKSI010000015.1:0-3796 GCA_041389225.1 Candidatus Doudnaibacteriota bacterium
AATCTCTCTTAAATTTAAGTTACATCGCGAAGCGGAGTATGAAGCCTACAAAGAAGTAGTTGATTATAAAAATGAACAATTTCAGAAGCTACTAACCTTCATAGAGAGTCTAGGTGTTTGGAAATATAAATTCTCCACCGCCAGAAACTCTGAATTTAATGTTCAAGAAAATAAATTTGATAAAGATAGTGAGAAAGTTGACGAATACTCATCTTTTGCAGGACAACCTCGAGACAGCATATACTTTTTTAGCCACAGTGGAGTCTCCCTTCGATTAAAACGGGACTACCTTTTAACCGATGGCATATCTAAAGTCCTACAGCCACCATGTGAATTATCAATCTATATTGACCCTCGTGTTGATAGAGACATTGAACTTGAAGCAGAAAAAGACGCTGGGGGGAAACAAGAACACCAAGAAGCTTTTAAATTAGAGTACATTTCCCTCGAACCAAAAATTGGTTTTAGAGTATATGAATATCTGTCTGATGACTTTTTAGCTAAAACTTCAGGCGACTTTACTTCACCGATAGAAAAATGGAGTAACGACCAACTCCTTATAGTAAAAAATATAGACAAATATCATTATGGCCATCAAATCAGCAAAATTGAAATTTTAGGTGCTAAATAAATAGCCAAACAAACTTTTTCATTTTTTCTTCTACTGCCTACCAATTCACATTTCTGAAAGCATCCACTAGAAGGAGCCAAAAGTAAAAGTCCAACTTGTTTGGGCTTTTACTTTTGGTTTGAGAAAGGAATTTGAAGCTTTAGGTGAGAATCCTGACCAACTTTATCCGCCGGCAACAAGAGACGGAATACATAGCGAAAATGTCTAAGCGAAGCGAACGACCCTGCCTGACGACAGGCAGACACCTCCCGAGCCAATAAAGTATCGCATAATAGTGCGATATTTTTATTTAACCCAAGTAAGACTTCGGGACTAAAATGTGGTAAAATGATTTTATGATAAACCAATTGCATGGATAAAAGAAACTTCGACTACAGAATTAGCGACCATGAATCTATATTAGAAAAGCAGGCGCCAATTGAAATAAACGCACAAGAAATAGAAGTATTTTCTTCAATTAGACAAAACTTGCCGACGGAAAGCAAACAGAAACCTGTTTGGAGATACAAGAAGATTCTCAGAGCTGAGGAGATCAATATTGTAAAACTCTCGAGACCAAGAATGACTGGAGTCATCCAAAAGCTTGGCTAGTCTTAAGACATGAAAACATTATACACATTGATGGATATGTATGGCTCTGCTCCAACCAGGTGATGTGATGACACGAGAGTTTGGTTGGGATCGAGATGTAATCATAACTCACCCCGATCATCGAACGAGTCTCCAGGCCAATTCCTTGACCAAGAATGGTACGGCGCAAAAAAGGATTGTTTCTTCCTCTATACACGGAGTTAACAATCATGACTGCAATCAAGCTCAAGTGCGAGAAGAACACAAACGCTATCGAAAAAGCTAAGGAAGAATCCAAATATTGGAGATGGTACTGACATAAAGAGAATAATATGCCTGACAAAATGTCAGCAAAAAATCTATCCTAACAAGTCCTGCGAGCTCACAAATGGGCTCCTTTTTTTATATTAACAAAACCACCCTGTCCTCCACAAATAAGTTCGAAGTGCAAAAACTTCATATTTTATTATTAAAAAACCACCCTATTAAAGGTGGTTATCATAGAGGTGGCTGTGAGGTACACTTAACCTCAAAATGCGTGCATATCATCTCTGCCATTTTAGACACTTTATCGAAGCTGAGCCTATCAGATCCGTCTATAGAGTTTACCTCCTCGATAAGTGAAGTGGCCACCAAAAGTCAGTCACACCTGCTTGAAGATAAGATTGGCACATTTTGTTCTGTCACTCCGCTGGCTATCCCTAGCCGCTTATCCGGAGGCAAGTACAAACGAATCTCCTTAATCTTATTCAAGTCAGCTTCTACCAGTCGCATCACCACTAGTCGTTGGAACATCCGCAAGTTTAGAAACTTTTTCATAATGCTCTTTTAATGCATCTCAGTAAGATGAACATTTTTGGAATACTTAAAAGGCAAACTGAGAAAAAACTCTGACGCTTGTTAACTTGGATTTGTCAATTCCTGCGATTGAATAGCTATCAGTCTGATATAAGTCAGGTTTGATAGCATATATCCTAGGAACAAGCTTTGTCGGTCGGTTAAAAAATTAACCCCTATACAGAAGTTTGGCATTTCCTGTTTCAATTTTTCTAGATAAAAAAACTGGTCATCTGTAGAAGCTGTTTTTTACCTTTGGCATAATCTGAAAATATCAAAAATACTCCGTCAGCCCCAGCTTTTTCTTAGCTAGCTCAGCTTGTGCTAGTGCGTGATCTAAACCATCAGTTATAGTAGTCACAACAAAAATCTTCTTTTAAGCTCATCTAACATAACATTCAGTCCTCCAGAAGTGTTTTTATAACATATTACATCTTAATATCTCACTTATATCGTGTCAATTTACCTTAAATTCTTATGCCCCCAAAGTTAACAGCTCGTTCTCCACAAAATAAGTTCAAAGAGCAGAAAACTTTTATCAAAAAAGCGACCAAAGCATGCGCGATGTTTTTATCACAATCTTTTGTCTAAGATGCTTTAGAGTATTTTTTAGAAACCTAGAAAAAACTCTGATAATACAAACTCTTTTTGACAAACCAAGTCAAATAGATTTACCAGAAATATATGCTTTGTTATAATAAATCTAAATAAACTTTATTATTATATTTGTAACAAAAATCCATACTTAAACAGTGTTTTTGCAGAAGTTTACATTATCTTAGTTGCCATAACTATCCAACATGTTGGCAAACCCGACACCCCGGATAATTTCTTCACTCCAATCGCTGCGCTTTCGTTGTTTGTCCTGTCCGCTGCCGTTATGGGATTTCTATTTATCGCCCCAGCGCTGCAACTCTACCTCGAAGGACAAAAAAACCAAGCTGTTACCTTCTTTATGAAGACGGTCAGCAGCTTCGCTATTTTTACAATTATTATCTGGTTGATTCTTTCGCAAACCACTTAACACGATTTTTCCCGAAGAAAAAAGCCCTGTAGCGACAGGGCTTTTTGTTTAAGGTTTTTAAATTTATCAATAACTCGTTAGCAAAGTATCTTTGTAAAATCTAGTTCTAGCTTAATCGCTGTCTTCGTAGTAAAATTAGGTTATGCAAAAATTTATTACTTTTATTTTTATTCTCTTTGGTTTAAGCACTGCTTTTGTCCTTTCGAGTCAAAAAGCCCAAGCGGCCTCAATCCCTCATCCTGACGGCACGCTCATCGTAGACAACGGTGCTATTTTTATTATCACAAATCAACGTACAGCAAAAGTTGCAGTCGACTCCCCGGCCAAACTATTTTCTCACCATTATTCTTTTGGCCAAGCTGTCGCCAGCAATACCGCTGATCAAGCCTTACCAACCAATTCTACTCTGGGCTGGGGTGATGGGATTTTGCTTGAAGAAAATAGCACAATCTACCAAATCGAAAACCAACAAAAGAAAGGATTTGCCAGTGCAGAAGTATTTTTGGGTCTCGGTTATAAATTTGAAAATGTCTTCTCAGCTAATTTGGTTGATGTCCCATTTGCTAAACTCATTGACAACAGCGATCAAGCACACAGCAATGGAATTTTTGTGATCGACCAAGAAGGTAGAGTCTGGTATCTCGAACAAGGCCAGCGAAGACCAGTCCCTAACCCACAAACTTTATTTTCATACAATCTAACTTTTGACCAGCTCATCCCCGCCAATCAAGCCG